>JBEBGM010000010.1:0-102960 GCA_040081455.1 Bryobacteraceae bacterium | reverse complement strand
GGCTACATCGAACTGATCTTCGCGGTGCAGAACAAGATCGCTTACGGGAAAGTAAAGAACTCGGCGGGCAGCTTCGTGGAAGCGAATCTGGCGGGAGTCACGGCGGCGGCGGCTTCAGTGAAAGACATGCCGGCCGATTTCCGCGTATCGATCACGAATGCCCCGGGCAAGGATGCTTACCCAATCTCCAGCTTCACCTGGCTGCTGATCCCGGAAAAGATCGCCGACGCGAATAAGAAGAAAGCAATCAAGGACTTCCTCACCTGGATGCTCGCCGACGGGCAGAAGTTAGCCGATGGGCTCTCTTATGCGCAGCTACCAAAACCGGTGATTGCAGCGGAACAAAAGGCGATCGCGAAAATTCAGTAATCGGCGCCGGATCCAGCGCATGACAGCACTATCCAGCAGCGGTTCGAGCGCGGGTCCCAAGGGATCCGCGCCTTCGTTTGTTCAGCGCCTAAAATCGGGCGATTCCATCGCGCATGCGATCACTCTTGCTGCCGCCGTTCTGGTTTTGCTCATTACGGCGGCGCTTGCGTATCAGTTGTTCATTAACTCGTCGGCGTCCCGTGCCAAATTCGGAATGGGCTTCCTGACGGGAGACAATTGGGACCCCGTCAACGACGATTTCGGCGCTCTGCCGTTCATGTACGGGACATTGGTGACCTCGGCGCTCGCCTTACTCATCGGCGTTCCCCTAGGTGTGGGCGCGGCGATCTTTCTTGCCGAACTGGCGCCACCCGCCATTTCTGATGCACTCACGTTTCTGATCGAGCTTCTCGCCGCGGTGCCAAGCGTGATCTACGGGCTGCTTGGCGTCTTCGTACTCATCCCCATCCTTCGCGATATCGAACCCGGGATTCGCGGTGTGCTGGGGTGGACCCCGCTTTTCCAAGGGCCCTTTTACGGGGTGAGCCTCTTTTCCGCTGGAGTGATTCTCTCCGTGATGATCGTGCCGTTCATCATCTCCATCTCGCGTGAAGTAATTCGCGCCGTACCGGGCGACCAGCGCGAAGCCGCGCTGGCGTTGGGCGCCACGCGTTGGGAAACCACTTGGCACGTTGTGCTGCCCTATGCGAAACAAGGCATCCTGGGATCCATCTTCCTCGCATTGGCCCGTGCGTTAGGCGAAACCATGGCGGTCACGATGATGATCGGCAATGATCCCAAAGTGAGTGCGTCCTTGTTCGCGCCCGGCTACTCGATTGCCGCGGTGATCGCGAACGAATTTACCGAAGCGACGGGGGAATTGTATACACACGCTCTCATCGAACTGGGCCTGGTCTTGTTTGCACTCACCATTGTGATCAACGCTGCGGCGCGATTGCTCGTCTCGGGTGGAAGGAAGTCCGCATGACAGCGGCTATGCCGGACTCGGCGACGTCTTTCCGTACTCTGCGGCGCAAAGCCGTCAGCGTCATCATGCTTTCTCTCACCGGTTTGTGTACGTTGATCGCGACCGGACTGCTGCTCTTCATCCTCGGTTATCTATTCGTCAATGGAGCGAAGAGCCTCACGTGGGATTTCTTCACCAAGCTCCCCACTCCCGTCGGCGAGACCGGCGGCGGCATGGCCAATGCGATTGTCGGCAGCGCGAAGCTGCTCATGATCGCGATGCTGGTTGGCGTGCCCATCGGCTTTCTGGGCGGCGTTTACCTGGCGGAATTCGGAAACTCCACGCTCTCCTTCGTGGTCCGCTATGTGACGGACCTGCTCAACGGTGTGCCCTCCATCGTCATCGGTATCTTCGCCTACACCGTCATCGTGTTGCCGCAGAAGCATTTTTCGACGCTCGCCGGCGGCCTCGCCCTCGGCGTGATGATGATCCCCATCGCGGTGCGATCTTCCGAAGAGTTTCTTCGCGCCGTACCCAATTCCTTGCGAGAAGGCGCGGTGGCGCTGGGTGCATCGAAATCCCGTGCGATTCTAACGGTAGTGATTCCGGCCGCGAAAAATGGCATCATGACCGGCATCATGCTGAATCTGGCGCGCGTGGCGGGCGAGACCGCTCCCCTTCTCTTCACCAGTTTTAGCAATCGTTATTGGAGCCCAGGGTTCGATCAACCGACCGCGGCTCTGCCCGTGATGATTTTCACTTACGCGATCGCTCCGTACGAGGATTGGCACCAACAGGCCTGGGCCGCGGGCTTCGTTCTGTTGATGCTGGTTCTTGCGGTGAACGTCGCCGCCCGATTGATACTTTCTAAACAAAAACATGTGGCCAGGTAAACCATGCAGCCCTTCGCAGCAAAGTCCGTCCCCGAGCCTCTTATGTCTGAGCTGACCACTCCCGCGCCGATCCCGCCGAGCCCCGCACCGCAGGATACATCGAAGCTCAGCGCGACGAATCTGAACTTCTTCTATGGCGGGTTTCAAGCGTTGCACGGCATTTCGATGTCCATTTATACGAATCGTGTGACGGCGTTCATCGGCCCATCTGGTTGCGGCAAATCCACCTTTCTTCGCACGCTAAACCGGATGAATGAAACGGTGCGCCACACACGCGTCGAAGGCGACATCCTTCTGGACGGGCAAGACATTCACAGCATGGATGTCAACCAGGTCCGCCGCCGCGTGGGCATGGTGTTTCAACGCTCCAATCCGTTTCCGAAGTCGATCTTTGAGAATGTCGCTTACGGTTTACGCATCAACAGTTCCCTCAGCCGGAGCGACCTGCGCGATGCGGTGGAACAAAGCCTGCGCCGGGCCGCTTTGTGGAATGAAGTCAAGGACAAGCTGAACCAATCCGCCTACGGCCTCTCCGGTGGACAGCAGCAGCGCCTTTGTATTGCGCGCGCGCTGGCGGTGAACCCAGAAGTCCTTTTGCTCGACGAACCGTGCTCCGCTCTCGACCCCATCGCCACGACGAAGATCGAAGACCTGATCTTCCAGCTCAAAGATCTCTGCACCATCGTCATCGTGACGCACAACATGCAACAGGCCGCGCGCGTCGCCGATTACACCGGGTTCTTCCTTTTAGGTAAGCTAATTGAGTTTGACGTCACCAGCGTCATCTTTAAGAATCCAGCGTGTCAGGAAACGGAAGATTACATTACGGGCCGGTTCGGTTAATCGAAATCGGGTACAGCGCAGCGCAGGAGCAGCCTGAAGAATACGGGAGAAATAGGTGCGGCACTTCGTCGAAGAACTGGAACAACTCAAATCGAAACTGCTGGAGATGGGTGCGCTTGTCGAACTCGGCATTCAGCGGAGCATCAGCGCCGTCACGCAAAAAGACCGCGGCGCCGCCGAGGAAGTGTTCCGCAACGAGAAACGCATCAATCAGATTGAAGTGGAGATCGACGACTTCGCCATCAACCTGCTTGCCTTGCACCAGCCAATGGCCACTGATCTCCGCCTGATCGTAGCGGCACTGAAGATCAACACCGACCTGGAGCGTATGGGCGATCTCGCCGCAAACATCGCGCAACGCGCGGTCTCGCTCATGGAAGGGCCCATCGTATCGCCCATGATCGACATCCCGCACATCGGCGGACTGGTACAGTCCATGGTCCGGAAATCGCTCGACGCCTTCGTTGCGCGCGATGCCGACCTGGCGCGAAGCGTGCTGGCTTCCGATGATGCCGTCGATAGCCTGCGCACCGCGTCTTATCACGAACTCACCAGCTTCATGGAGAAAGATCCGAAGAACATCAAACAGGCTCTTTCTTTGCTGACGGTGACACGAAATCTGGAACGCATCGCCGATCATTCCACCAACATCGCCGAAGATGTACTGTTCCTGGTGAAAGGCGTGGACGTCCGGCATCACTTCGAATCGGCCGAACCCAAAGACATCAGCACCAGTTAGCGCTCCCTAAAGCGCGTGTGCCGGTTCGTGCTTGTGCATCCCATAAGGATGCACGATGGCGCGGGCCTGCTTGATACAGAAACTGACATCCATCTGCATATCGCCCGTCCGGAAGGGAACCACGGTCCACTTATCCATTCCGGCGGAAAACGCGCGGTAATTGCGACCGAAGATTACCGTCGGTACGCTCAGCGCCAACGGACCAAGTTTTTCTTCCAGGTCCGTTTTTACGTTCCCAATAATCATGTTCGCGATTTCCGCGGAAGCGTCCAACACTTCCTCGGATATGGCAGGGCACGGCGTCATCAACATGGCCTCGGCCAGTTTGCACGCCAGCACGGGGGGCGAAGAGATCCGTCCGGTGCCAACCCATGTGCCGCCAATACCCACCATGGCGAGAACCCCGTCGTATGGATCCGGTGGGTCGGGCTTTTCGTGAGCAGGCAAATGTTCCAGTGGCAAATCCAGCATCGTCCGGAAGACATCGTAGGTTGCGCTGCGAATGATTTCGGCAATTTCTTGCGAGTCCACGGGTTTGATCATAGGATCCCCGTTAACTTCTCTTTAATCTGTTCCGCGGTGAACGGCTTGCGGACGTAGCCATTCGCGCCAAGCTCCAGGGCTTGCAGGACTTTGGCTTGGCTGCCTTCGGTGGTCACCATCAAAATGGGCACCGACTTCAATCCGGGATCCGCTTTCAGCTTCCCGAGAAACTCAATGCCGTCCATGTTGGGCATGTTGATGTCCGACAAAATCAGGCTTACTTTCTCCACCTTCAGTTTCTCAAGCGCTTCCATTCCATCGTTTGCCTCATGAACCTTGCCGAGCGGTACTTCGGCCTGCATCAGAACCCGATGGAGGATTTTGCGTATGGCTGCGGAATCGTCAACGATCAGGACGTCCAGTGACATCGAGGGTCTTCCTCCCTGGGCAGCCACCCACTCAGAGAACGGGAAAGCTGGCCAAGAATGCTTATCGGAGGAGTACCGGGAAACTGGAACGAAACTAAGCGGAGGACCCGTTTTTAGTTGGCTTTGGGCGGTTCGACGTGGGTCAGCAAGGTGAAGGCATCGGACAAGCGCGTGCCGTTACCCACCATCACGGGAACCGATTGTTGTGCCGCCGCTCCATCGTAGGGCAGCGATCCAGGTACGGTGAAGGTGACCAGCGAAATCCCGTCCTTATCTGGCGCGCTGACAGCCACCAACCAAATCCTGGTGCCGGCGAGTTGAATCCAAACGTCGCCAGTGGGATTCAACCGCGCCACCGAGAGACTGACGCTATCCCCGGCATTGACAGGAGAAGACGCGGTAACTGCGGCGCCCTTGCCCTCTAGAACTGTATTGTCATACGCTGCTGTGATCACGGGAGCAGGCTCGTCCACCTGCAGCAGGATCGGCTGCGGACCGCTTCCATCTGCTCTCGTGATCCGCACAACTGCAGGTCCCACCGGCATTTGTTCTGGAACCCGAATCGCCAGTACACCCGCACTATCCACCGTGAATGCGGCAACGATGTCGCCCACGGTGACAGTCCATGTCGCTGCGTCTTGCGGCAGGCCAGAGGTGCGCACTAAAGCCACGCCGCCCGCCGGAATTCCAGCCAATCCCGTCACAGCGTTTGTCGCCGGAGCAAGCAGGCTGATTTGCTGCAGGTCGGCTTCGACGCTTTGCAAATCCGTCGCATTCGTGAGCACTTCCAAGTCCGTCGCTACCGTAATGGTGAGCGGTCCTTTGACGATTTCCGGACGAACACTTACGTTGAGCGCCATCAACGTTGGGCTCAAGACCCAGGCCGAACGAACCACAACATCGGCACTTCCAAATCCCGCAACCGTTCGGCCCGGGACAAAGTGAGTATTCTCACCCGAGATCACCACCATGGCGTCGGTGCCCGCAACAAGCGATGCGGTCGAAAGCTTGAAAGATACATCGTCGCGCTGTCCGAAGCTATAGAGAGCCCGCGTAGCCAGCGGTAAACCAAGGATCGAGGTTTGCCCATCCGGATTCACAGCCTCCACCGTGGAGGTCAGTGCGCTGGGAGCCACCGGAGGCGTCACCACCCAAGAGCCATCCTCGTTCACGGAAACAAGGTTCGCCGGCGCACCATCGAAGAGGATTTGCGTAACTCCAGGCGTCAGGCCCGCGCCCGTGATCGTCGCCAGGGCCGTGCCATCCTCGGTGGTCGATTGCAGAAGAGAATTGATCTGCGGAGCGGCATTCGGTGTCACCGTGAATGCGGAAGGCAGCACATACAACTCGTCGCCCTTGGTCACCGCAAGTGCCACCGGCGTGGGAGCCGTTACTTTGGCCGTGTCCACGCGCATCAACAGGTAGCCGTCCCGGTAATACTGCAGTGAACCTTCCCGTATGCTGGCGGCATCGCCAATGATCCTGACGTTGAGTTCGGGCGCCAACATCGGCGCATCCAGAAATCCGGTGGCAATGGTGCCCGAAGCAATGAATACAATTGCGTTGTTTGTCGTTTCGCTCTTGATGGGCGGAGCCGCCATGGCTTCGGTGCGATAGCCATACGTCTCCATGTTGTAAATCGATGGACCGGCACTGGCGCCCATCGCGAAGTCGATCTTGTCGGTAGTCTTGCCAGCGGCGACCGCTACGTTGCCCGCCTGGGTCCAATCTTTGGTTCCCGGATAAAACCTCGTGTCGATACCGGTGTTTGCCGGGAACACATTCCCTTTTTCATCGACCGGCGGAATGATGTTCGCAGGTGCACCTTCCCCCGTCTGCGCCGGCGGCAGTGGGTGCGCATAGACCAGATAATCGCCGGGCGGAATCGCCTGAATGCGATACGTGCCGTCCAGGTTCGTCACCGCGCTAATGGCCGTGCCGTTCTTCGATAGCGCGACCACACTCGCCAGGTTCACACCGTTGTCATTGAGCACCACCTTACCAGCGATGCTTCCGGTGATGCTGGCAAGCATTACGCCCCGCTTGGGACCCGGATAAAGAGTTGAGATCGCGGCAATGTCGTCAGCGGCAAGTGGCAAACCCTTTTTGGTCGCGCGCGTGATGGAGGTGGACATCACCGACGACGTCATCGTGTGCTGGAGACCCAACGTGTGGCCAAACTCGTGAACCAGGGTCAGGAAGAAGGAATCGCCATAACTCGGCTGCGCCAATCCTTGCGCGGCCAGATTCGCACGAAGCTGCAGGCGTGAGCGAAGAATTGGCACAAACGTGGTTTCTTTTGCCGAGAGCAGCGATAGGTCCGCCGGAAACGTCGGCTTACTCTGCGCAAGGATGCCCGGGGGCATGTCGTCATCAAACACCACGTCGATGCCCGGGGTCGCCTGGGCGACCGCCGTGTCACTGATTCCGCCGAATCGCAACCGGAGGGCAGAGGTGCCCACGCCGTTCCAGGCCTCCGCGGCGCGGCGAATCTGACTGTAAACAGCCGCCTGCGTGTCGTCGGCAACGATTCCAACCGGAGCTTGATTGGAAATGAAATAGGAGAGCGTATTGTTGGGCAGCCTATTCAAATCGAACCGGCCCGGCAGGGAAACAACGGCTCCGGTGCCCGTGCCCAGGAAAATCCAGTAATAGTATGCGGAGGCAAAGGAACTCATCGCGGCGAGTCCAACAGCCAAAGTCAATAGGCGCTTCCAGGTTCGCATCGGTCTAACGCGCCTCCTGCAATGCGCGGGCAACCTGCGCCTTCAATTCCGAGAGCTTCAGCGAAATCGGTTCATCCTTCACGGGACGTCCCTTGGCGTCAAGCATTGCTTCCGCCGCCGCGGCGCGGTTCGCCATCCACTCACCATGCGAATTCAGGCCAACGCCGAACAAACCTTGCGATAGCCCGATCACCTGGGTAACACCGGACCGCCCGGTCCACAGGAATAGCAAATAATCCCCGCCCGTGCGAAGCTGCGGCGCTCCGGCCACCATCTGCCTAAGCCCTCCCGCGATTCCTCCAGGAACAGCAACTTCCTGGGTGCGACTGGCCGTTCTGTCCAAGGGCCGCTTCCAATCCTCGGCGACTTCCAGGCGGTAGACGGTGTATACGTCAGAACCCTTGCGGACACCAGAGGCGCCCAAAACCTTTGCCCGGAGGATCGACGTCGATTGGCGAGCCATCTCTGGAAGCGGAAGCTGCTCCAGCGTGGTTGCGGACGCAAAGCCGCAGATTGCGGAAAGTGCCGGGATGAGCCAGAGCGCACGCATAGCTGGAGTCACGCTGTGGATTGCACGTCGAAATCCATTTCATGCAGATGAAAGGAAAAGGCTTACCAAGGAAAATGACCGCGAGAATGGGACGCCTGGACACAGCATTGAGACAAGGAGTCACACCCCGGCCGCTCGCCGTACAGAATCCAAGCCTAGGGCAGGCCGGGTGAATTGGGAACAAGTTGAAAAATTTCGAAGACCGGACGGCCGTTGGTGTCGGAAATCACCTCAATCACCCGTTTCGAGCGACCAGCGTCCATCGCGGCCCGTTCAACGCGGCCTCGGATTCCGGGAAAAACTTCCTGCCCATCGACGTGCCCGATGTAAATGGCTTCCCGATTCGCGAAAACGCGGGCGCGCATTGCGTCCCGCTCGCGGTTCGGATCGGCCTGTTCAGGAAAGAGGTCATCTACGCCGGTCATCGAAAGCTTGGCCTCGTGAAGCATCGCAAGGGTGTTCCAGATCCCCCAGTCGGTCACGTACACCATGGGAGGGCGCAGAACGCCCACTCTGTCCGAAAGAGCCTGGATGGCGTCCGTGAAAACCAATGCTGCACCATTACGTTCGAATTTATACAGCGACTCATTGAAAACCAATAGATTAGAAGCTACCACCGCGCTGAGAATCAGACCGCGAATCGGTCGCCATGGCAGGGCTGATACAACGGTAGCCACAAACAAGTGAGGAAACGGCCAAAGCAGGACCGTATGGTGCGCCGAGCCTCCAGCGTCGCGCGTGATGGCCATCATCAGCCACGTTGCGGCGCTGAAGATCAACGAAAACCAAGCCACCCGCGATCGCCACCAAAGCGGGAGCAGCAAAAGGCAGGCCGCAGCCACATAAGCCATGATTCCACCGCGCCTTTCGCCAATCTTCTGATGAATCGCAGCAGCTATTTTCCCGAGCCCTGAATTGAGCATCTTGGGCTTGGGTGCGTCGTCCTCGTTCATCAAATAGCCGAATAACGAACGCCCATCGAGTGCGCTCTGTACCTGAATGAACTTCGCGTTCCAGTCCGGGACCTCCAATCGGGCGTTTTGAGAGAGCGTTGCGTTCGGCCGCTTTAAATTATAGATAAGAAATGGACTTGTCCCAACCAAGAACCCGACGGTCGCTAACGTTGCCGCGCGAAGGGTCAGAAGCTTCCGAATTTCCGGCCAAAGAACCGTCGCCGAGGCAACCAACAGGCCGGTCAACGCCCAAAGGAAAATCGCCTTGTTCCACAAACCCAGGCCGAGTGCGAAGAATGCCCCAACGAGGTGGGCATTCCGGCCGGATGCCGAAAAACTGACCGCCAACAAACAGGCAGTCACAAGCAAAAAGTGCTCTATGGCAACCGGTCCCCAGTCGAACGTATTCGTCAGCAGGAACGTCTGATCCGTCGCTAACAAGGCGGCACCCGCAAATGCTACATGCTTACTTGACACCTTATCCGCTAACAAATAGAAAAGGAAAATAGTTACAGAACCAAGCAAGACCATCGGGAGGCGAAGGCTCCATACACTGGGGCGTACAATGTGGAACAGAATCCAGTAAAGACCGGTCTTGAGGGTTCCGATGTAGGAGATCACCATCAAGGGGATGGAGTGATGGAAAGCCCGAACGCGGAACTCAAATAAATTCTGATAGATAGGGTTCGCAAACAATGCTTCGTCGTTCTGAATGCCCGCCAAGGGCACTAGAACCGCGCCCAGGGCGAAGAACAGGCAACAGAGCGCCAGAATATTGACCCGTGTGGTAGTATCCTTCACGTAAAAAGAACTTCAGGAATCTTCGGATGAGAATTTTTACCGGTTTCTTGAACAGTATACGTCAGTTAGACCGATGCAACGGAACGGAAGTCGCGGACGTCCGAAGTTATCGACGGACTCTTTTCAACCTGTCGAGGAGTGACCCGGCGGGGCGAAAGAATCCGCGTAGATGGTTTAAGCGTAATGCTTTCGTCGGGTTTCGCCGATATGGATTGATCATTGGGGCGGCGATGAAGTGCTGCGAGGCGGTGCCAGCCGAAACCGCTCAACTGGATTGGCACGAGGATTGCTTGCATTTTTGAGCTTGTATATGCTACAGTACACGAATAAGGATTCTGGGAAGCGGCAGCGAAAGTCGGAACAGCCGCGATCTTCCCGCTACGTCTCGTCAACTGTAGCGGCACCCCCGTGTAGTGGATTTTCCAAACAAAGAATTGCATGGGCAGGTGAACCTTTTTTGCATTCCTTGCGTCTAATCCCGTAAGACGCAGAGATAGTAACCGGACAAAGAGAAGAGACGAAACGGGGAGAGAGAGACTGGAGAACAAAAAATGACAAAGAGTGAATTGAAAAAATTCCGTGAAGTGCTGGAGGCAAAGCAGGCTGAATTGGAGCAGTTTGTGCGCAACCGTGAAGGCATCGCGATCGAAAAGAGTCCTGATGCCCTTGACGAAGTGCAGCATGCCGCCGAGCGCGAACTCGCGATCCGCAACCTTGACCGCGAATCGAACCTGCTCCGCAACGTGCGTGGCGCTCTGCGCCGCCTCGACGAAGGAACCTTCGGCGTGTGCCTCCACTGCGAAGAAGATATCAGCCCGAAGCGCCTGGCCGCTGTGCCGTGGACTCCGTTCTGTATCCAGTGCCAGGAAATCGCCGATCGCAATCAGAGCGGCGATGGTTCGGAAGCATTTGACGACATGCTCGTCAACGCCGCCTAAGTAGGCACACTCTCTCTTCTCCCCGACTTTCACAGGGCGCGGGGCCGCGTAACGCAAGAAACGCAGCCACCGCGCCCGAAGTGTTTTTGGGGAGGCTTCTGGAGTGGATTGAGGGTTGCCTTCAGAAGTACGGGGGAAGTGAAGTACGGGGGAAGTTAAGCTGTCCGGCGAGTTGGAGTCAATGCGCCGAAGCGGCGCTCTCTGCGGTGGAACTCTTCGACTGCGGCGGCAAGATCTGTTTCGCCAAAATCGGGCCACATGCGCGAGGTGAAAACGATCTCGGCGTAGGCGCATTCCCAGAGCAGGAAGTCGCTGAGTCGTTGCTCCCCGCTGGTGCGGATCAAGAGGTCCACATCGGGTCCCAGGAGTTCGGCGAACCCGTCAAAGGTCTGGGTTTTCGCGGCTGCGGCGACGATGGCTTCGCGCGAGGAATAATCGAGGGCCAGCCGGAGCGTCAGCTTGCCTCCCGTGGCGGTCCGCCGTTCCGCGTCTTCGAGCACGGCCACGAGCGATTTGGGTAGACGGTCGCGCCGTCCGATGGCCTGCAGGCGCACTCCGTTCGCCAGGCACCGTGCCGTTTCCATGGCAAGGTACCGGCCCAGCAGTTTCATCAATGCGGAAACTTCTCGTGGCGGGCGCCGCCAGTTGTCGGCTGAGAACGCGTAGAGAGTGAGCATGGAGATCCCCATGGACGGTGCGGCCTCCACAACGCGGCGTACGGTATTGACACCTTCGCGGTGACCGGCGACGCGGGGCAATCCGCGGGAATTCGCCCAGCGGCCGTTCCCGTCCATAATGATCGCCACATGCAAGCCCTGCTCCTGTTTCACTGGTAGCGCTCCTCCGATCGCAGCCAAATCTGGTGTTCCTGGCCTACCGGCCCATCGCCTGAATCAATGCTTCCATGTGATCCAGATATTTCTCTAGCGCCCGGCGCCCCGCGGAAGTTAACGAGTACTCCGTCTTGGGAACGCGCCCTTCAAACGTCTTGGTGCAAGCAATATACTTCGCCTCTTCAAGCTTCCGGGCGTGCACGCTCAAGTTTCCGTCGGTGGTCTTGAGCAGCCTTTTCAAATCGTTAAATGTAAGCGATTCATTCGCGGCCAGTGCGCTGATGATCCCCAGGCGGATACGTTCATGGATCAGCCGGTCAAAATCCGGGATTTCCGGACTGGCGATCTCAACGGGTTGAGGAGCCGAGGGACGCGGCGCGCGATTGGAGGAAAGTGCGTTCGATTTCGCCATCGGTCGTTAGCCTCCAAACCTGCGGGCGATGATCGCTCCAAAAATGATGTGCAGGCCGCCGAAACATGCGCCGAGCCAAAGGTTTGCCCAAGCGAATGGCGTAAACAGCGATGCCACTCCAGCGGCCAGGAAGCACACGCCCATCACCGGAATCACCCGCACTGAAAATGCGCCGCCGGTGATCACACCCACACCATACAAAAGCATCCAAACGCCGGGAATCAACTGGACTAAACCGCTGGACCACAGAGCTAACGTCAGCGCACCGCCGGCAACCATGGGCGGAACGAACGCATAGGCGAACTTGCGCGCCGGGGCGGACCACAATTCCATTCCCGCCTGCGAAGACTTCTTCCACATCGCGAGCACGCCCACGCTGATGGCGAGCGCTCCTTCAATCAGCCATGTGGCGAGCCAATGGCCCGGCGAAGTTTGCCAGGTGGCGATTCCGGCTGCGGCCAGCGCGGTCAGGCCCATGAAAACGCCGCCCAACCCGGGCACTGCGGTGAAGGAGCCCGCGCGCTCCATCGTTTCTCGGATGTATTTGAGATTGTCGATGGCGTGCGCCTGCATCGGGATGGGCTCGGAAGAGTGCGGCCGGATGGGGCGAATGGATGCCATTGGCCCCAGTCTACGGGTCACGCTCAAGAAAAGCAAGTACTTTTTATTGCAAAGTGGGCACCGAAATTCCCTGCTCTGCTAACATGAAAACTTGCCGATGCAAGGGCTCTTCCAGGCAATTCAACCCGGTGATCCAGACGAGTCGCTGGCACGTTCGGTGGACCTCACCCGCCTGCCTGCGCACATCGCCATCATCATGGATGGAAACGGGCGTTGGGCAAAGCGCCGCGGGCTGCCGCGCGTGGCGGGTCATACGAGTGGAATGCGTTCGGTTCGGACAGCGGTGGAAGCTTGCTCGCAGTTGGGAATCAAGGCGCTCACGCTTTACGCTTTTTCGGTGGAGAACTGGAAGCGGCCGCGTGCGGAAGTGGAGATGCTGTGGATGCTGCTCCGCACCTATCTTCGCGCCGAACTCCCCGGTCTGATGCAGAACGCAGTGCGGTTAAATGTCATCGGGCGCATGGAAGAATTGCCGGAACAGGTGCAATCCGAGTTGAGGGACGCCGCCCAATCGACGTCCGGCAATACAGGCCTGCTCCTCAATTTGGCGATTAATTACGGCGGCCGCGCGGAAATTGTCGATGCAGTGAAGAGACTGGTCGCAGAGGCCAAGCGCGGTGATGTCGTGGTCGATGAAGCGGCCATCTCCGCGAGACTTTACACGGCGGGTATCGCCGACCCGGACCTTTTGATCCGCACCTCCGGCGAGATGCGTGTCAGCAACTTTCTGTTGTGGCAGATCGCGTACGCCGAGCTATACGTCACGGAAACGCTCTGGCCGGATTTCACCCGCGCGGATCTTTTGCGCGCTGTCCTCGATTTTCAGAAACGGGACCGGCGCTTCGGCGGCCTTGGGGCGCAGCCCGCGGGCGCGGAAGAACCGCCGAGTGCAACCGACCTAAAGGAAACAGAAGCCGAGGCTCTCGGCAGTCCGGTCCGATGAAGCGAATTGTCACGGCAGCGGTTCTCACTCCGCTCTTTGTCTGGCTGATCCTCTCCGCTCCCGCAGAAGCGTTCCGTGTGTCGATGGTAATTGTGGGCGCGCTGGCGTTCCACGAATTCACGCAGATTGCAGGCACGGGAAGGGTAATCCCTTCCTGGATGGGCGCGGTTGCGGGTATCGCTCTGCTGTACGCACCCGATGCTACGCCCGTAATGATCCTGACGGCGCTGTTGGGCATGACGGTTGCGCTCCGCGCGCGGGATCTCAAGCAGTCGCTGCCAGCGGCGGGGGCCTTTGCGCTCGGCATTTTCTACATTTTTGGTGCGTGGCGGTGCGCGAACGAACTCCGTGCGATGAATCCGCATTGGCTGCTGTTTGCGATGTTGTTGAGCTGGGTGGGCGATACAGCGGCGCTCTACGTAGGCAAGTCGATCGGAAAGCATAAGCTTGCGCCACGAGTCAGCCCCGCGAAGACGTGGGAAGGCTCCATTGGCTCCGTGGTTGGGGCGGTGATTGGGGGCGCGGTGTACGCGCATTACCTGATTCCCTCGGCTTCGATCTTCGAAGTGGCGATGCTGGCGGTTGCAGGAAACATCGCCGGTCAAATTGGCGATCTGGCGGAATCGGCGTTCAAGCGAGGCGCGGGCGTGAAGGATAGCGGCACGTTGTTGCCCGGCCACGGCGGATGGCTGGATCGCATCGACTCCAGTTTGTTTGCGGTACCCGTCGTGTACGTTCTGCTGCGCTATTTCTGAAATCGCTTGAGCCGCAAACTGTTCGTCACCACGCTGACGGAACTGAAGGCCATGGCTGCGCTTGCGATGATCGGGTTGAGATAGCCGAGCGCGGCAGCCGGGATCGCGATTAGGTTGTAGCCCAACGCCCAGCCAAGATTCTGCCGCATCACCTTCCACGTAGCGCGAGAAAGCGCGATGGCGCGCGCAACGCCCAGGAGATCGGCACGGAGCAGGGTCACGTCACCTGCCTCCATCGCGATGGACGTACCGGAGCCCATGGCAAAGCCGATATCGGCTTGGGCAAGTGCGGGCGCATCATTGATGCCGTCGCCCGCCATGGCGACCACATGTCCATCGCCCTGCAACCTGCGAATTTCCGCCGCCTTGCCTTCGGGTAGAACCTCCGCGATGACATGGGCAATGCCCGTTTGGGTTGCGATCGCTTCGGCATTCTCGCGGCGATCACCGGAGAGAAGGACGACTTTCAGATTCATGGCACGAAACTGGCGCACGGCGTCGGCTGAACCAGGGCGGAGAGGATCGGTAAGCGTCAACGATCCGGCGAAAATGCCATCGATGGCGATGAGCAGAGTACTCGGCGTCTCGGGGACGTCGACACCCGATTCGCGCAAAAGAGCAATGTTTCCGGCGAGCACCCGGCGTCCATCGACGCTCGCCGCAACTCCCCGGCCGGTGATGGAGCGAAACTCCGTGGCTTCCGGAATCGAGAGACCGCGGCTCGCCGCATAGGACACCACGGCCTGCGCAAGCGGATGCTCGGATCGCTTCTCGGCAGCGGCGGCAAGTCGAAGGGATTCATCGGGGATCGATGCTTCCGTGATGCGCGGGCGGCCTTCGGTGAGAGTGCCAGTTTTATCGAGCACAATCGTATCCAGTTTATGTAATGTTTCCAGCGCCCGGCCGCCTTTGATGAGCAGACCCATTTCCGCGCCGCGTCCTGTCGCGACCATGACGGCCGTGGGAACAGCGAGTCCCATGGCGCAGGGGCACGCAATGATGAGCACGGCCACGGCCGCCGCGGCGCCGCGCCCGGTTCCCTCCCCGCTCAGCATCCACCCCACGAAGGTGAGCGTCGCGAGCGATAGAACAACACGCACAAAAATGC
The DNA here is from genome assembly GCA_040081455.1 of Bryobacteraceae bacterium. Classification (GTDB taxonomy): domain Bacteria; phylum Acidobacteriota; class Terriglobia; order Bryobacterales; family Bryobacteraceae; genus Palsa-187. The sequence goes on along the minus strand of JBEBGM010000010.1, from coordinate 87,598 downwards.
GGCTAATGCGGTCGGCCAAACGTTCCATGGGGGCGCGCGTACTTTGCGCCTGGCGCATCAGGGAAACGATGCGCGCCAATACGCTGGTTTCACCAAGCGTGGTGGCCTGGTAACGAAAGCTGCCGGTTGTGTTGACGGTTCCGCCGATCACCGCATGGCCGACGCCGCGGTTTATAGGAACGGGTTCACCGGTCAGCATGGATTCGTCGATATAGCTGGAGCCCTCAACAATTTCGCCATCGACCGGAATGCGTTCTCCAGGGCGGACGAGAAGAACATCGCCGCGCACGACTTCCGCGACGGGAACGTCGAGTTCCAACCCGCCGCGTGCGAGGCGTGCCGTTGACGGCTGCAAGCCAATCAGATTGCGGAGCGCGCTCGTCGTCTGCCGCTTCGCTCGTGCCTCCATGGCGCGGCCAGCGGTGACGAAGGCGAGAATGAGGATCGTGGCCTCGTAGTAGACATCCGTCGCCATTCCGCGCGATTGGAAAAATCCGGGCGTCATGGTGACGGCAAGCGAATACAGGAAAGCGGAACCTGTACCCAGGGCCACCAGCGCATTCATGTCAGCACTGCCATGCAGCGCGGCCTTCCACGCGCCGGAGTAGACGCGTCCGCCGGCCCACAGCATGACAAACAGCGACGCGGCGGCCATGGCATATTGCACCGCCATCTGATGCATCCAGTGCATTGGCAGAGCCATGGCGGCAAACCCTATGCCGAGGCCGACAATCGCCTTGGCGGTAAGTTCTTTTGCTTCCGCAACCTGCTCTCGCTCGCGTTCGTCCTGTTCTTCAATCGCGGTGCGCCCATGGGGAGGAAAGGACGCGTCGTATCCGGTGTCGCGAACGGCTTCGAGCAGCTGCTCAGGCTCCACGATTTCGGGATGAAACGCAACTCGCGCCTGGCCGGTGAGCAAATTTACGGCGGCGGTTTCGACGCCTGGGGTTTCGGAGAGTGCCTTTTGAACGTGAGACTGACAGGCGGCGCAAACCATACCGTCGACCTTGATGGTGACTGTTTGCGTCGTCATTGCTTTGAGTTTCGCAAGCGATGGGCTTGCCTGCAAAGGGTGGCCATCGCAGGCCGGTGAACGAAAGTTATCGCCTACGCCGGGATGTGCGGCAGATAACCCGCCTTTTCAATCGCCAGCAAGACTTCGTTGCGCCGTTCGGGAGGTATTTCCACCTCGGCGGCGCCGATGCTGACGTCGTTCACTTTCACCTCAGGCAGCTTCATCAGGAACTTACGGACACGCATCACGCAAGCATCACAATGCATGCCTTCGATCTGGATTCTCATCACTCGGTCCGGAGCGATTATCATATCCGGAAATCCTTCCTGTCTTTCCTAACGGTTAGGGATTCAAGAATCGGCGTCAGGTTACAGACTGGCTCTCGAATCCCGCTTCGCAATAAGGATCGGAATCCAAAAGGACGTTTGCGCGTCTAACAGGCAGAGGGGTGGGCTAGCGCCCACCGGCCCCGAGCCGGCGGCGAGATTCTCCCTTGACCTGGACCTCCCGCCGCCCCTCACTCCACCTGCTAAATCCCATCGAATCCTACCGAAGCGCTGCGACGTGCTGCTTCGCGCTTTCCAGCATGAAGCCAATTTCCGTGTTGCAACTGAGAAACCGCAGACCGCTTTGCCGCCAATAGGTTCCCAGTTTCAGATTGCGGACGTGTATGCCGGGGGCCACACCGTGCTTTTCGCAGGCATCCCGGATCTTGCCGATGGCTTCAATCATTTTCGGGTGCTCGAATTCGCCGGGAACACCAAGCGAGATGGAAAGATCCGCAGGTCCAATCATCACGGCATCGATACCCGGTACCGAGACGAGTTCGTCCACGCGATCGAGCGCCGTCTGTGTCTCGATCTGGAACACCACCATGGTGTGCTCATTCATGTGGTTAATGACGGCGGGCATCGTGTGGTTTTCGTAGCCCACGTGCGTCGCTTGCAGGCCGAAGCCGCGGATACCAACCGGCGGGAACTTGGCCCAACTGACAGCACGTGCCAGAATCTCCGGCGATTCGACGCGCGGGAACAAGACACCTTGTGCGCCGCAATCGAGAGCTCGGGCAACCAGTGAGTATTGCACGTCGCCGACGCGGACGATGGGACAAAGGCCATTGTCGGTGGCGGCTCGAGCCAGATCCTGCAAGGATTCGAGATCGAATCCGCCGTGTTCGGAATCGAGATACACCCAATCAAGCCCGGCGGCCGCGAGGATACGTGTTACCTCAGGCGAACGGATCATGGAAACACTGCACCCGAGTTGCGTCTTGCCTTCTTTGAGAGCTTGCTTAACTTTATTTATGTACATGGTTGAGGCGTTTGGTCGATATACATGACCGTTAGAAGAATTCTCTCATAGGCCGGCTGGTCAGCCGCGGTGCAGCGGGAATTTCATCAGCGCTGTTACGAAGCTGAATTAGATCGCAAACACCTGATGATCCGGGCAATCGAGCACGATGGCGTCCGTAAGCCGCTCAGTCAGTTCCAAGCCGTGTTGGGCGAGAAACGGGAGGATCGAATAGAACCGCTCCTGGAGATGGCGATGCGGAAAGAGCATCGACGAAAGATGCCGGGCATCGGCGGCGGCACGCTCATCGCGGCGGATTGCTTCACGTTCCGTTTTACCGCGCATTTTCCCCATCTGGTAGGCGATTTTTGCCTCGCTCTTTTCGAGTGCGGCAGCCAATGTCGGATCGAAGCGCAGAAGTTCATCTTTGAGACCGGCGATCTGGCGTGTTACGTTCGACGCGGTCTGCTCCATGGTTTGCACCAAGGATGCCGGCACCAACTTGCACGAAATCTGATCTTTGAGAACTTCCGGACGCACGAACGTGTCCGTGGTCATCAGTCCGAATCGCGCCAGCGTTTTGGCGGAACGCTGATCCATCAAAGTGAACCCGGCGCGGGCCAGCATCACGGGCATGCGGCCAAGTAAGCGTTCATAGATCACGTGGGATTGCGCAAAGTACGCCAGTTCGCCGGGCCCGCCGACATAGGCGACGGTGGGCAGCAAATAATCCTGCATCACAGGGCGGAGCACGGCGTTCGGAGAAATATCGGCGGCGCGATCCGCCAATGCGGCGTAATCCGCGTCCTTGCGACGGAGGCCAACGCGTTCACCATTTTCAAGCAGGAAAAAGAGCGACGTTTTCGGTTCAATGTGAACCTGCGCGTGGTAACCGGCCGCAGTCAGTTCCTTGTTCCGCTCCAGCAGGGAGGCTTTCAACTCCGGCGCGGCTTTGAGTGCGTCCACAATAAACGGAGCGCCAATCTTGCGGATGGCCGGATCAAGCGGGTCCAACAACAAGAGGCCAAGGTGTCCGCATAGCTTCTGCAAAAGCGCGCGAAAGGCTTCGCCCATGGAGACGCCCGGGCGATACGTTTCGGCAACCAGCGCGACCACATCGTCGGCAAAAGGGAGGCCCGCAAGCACTCGGCGAAGTTCATCAATCGGCGGCGCTGCGACGGCCATCGCTCCCACCGGATGCTGCCGTCCAGCGAGCGCCGCGGGAGCATCTACCTTCACCATCTGCGATTCGCCGTGCGCATCGTACACCCATGCGTGATTCACTTCGGCGAAATCGTGATCTTCCGTGGCCAGCCAAAATACCGGAACCGCGGGAATACCGTCATCAGTCAGCTTGCGAGCGAGCCTTGCCGCAGTCGCCGCCTTGAAAATCGTGTACGCGGGTCCACCAAACAGGCCCACCTGCTGGCCGGTGACCACGGCCACCGTACCGGGCTCGGCCAATCGGCGCAAAGACTCGGAATCGCCGTTCTGGGCGCGGAGCGCGTCCACTAAGGCAGCACGGCGGTCGCCGGGATACTGAATTTCCGCAGCCGCGCGGCCATAGGAGGCCGGATCATGCGGATTATGCCGGTAGAACTTCGCAACGTGTTGAAAATGATAGGTAAAATCAGCAAAAAGCCGGGAAGTTCCCGGTAGCTCTGTGTGGCGGATACAGGCGGGTTGCGTGGCCAACTGAGTCATGCAGACGAGTCCAAGAGTAGCAGATGAAGCAACCCCTACGAAAGTTGCGAGAATATGAAGGTTAACCCTATGGACGACCAACTATTTCGCGATCTGGCCGACCGGGCCCTCCAGGACCTGCAACAGCGGTTGGTGGCCGCTTCCGATGAGCACCCGTTTGACGCCGACTTCAACAGCGGCGCCCTGACCATCGAGTTTGAGGATGCTCCAGCGCGCTTCGTCGTGAGTCCGAACTCGCCGGTACGGCAGATTTGGGTATCGGCGCACCTGAAAAGCCACAAGCTCGACTGGGACCCGGCCAAGAACGCTTTCGCGGCCAACGGGCAGACCTTGGTGGACCTGATCGCCGAGGCGATCAGCAAGCAATTGGATGAAGAAGTGAAGCTGTAAGGTCCTGTGGGGCGGGATGGCATCCCGCGCGGGATTGGCAATCCCGCCTTCCTGGATTATTGGAAAAGCATCGGGCGGAGTGCCACTCCGCCGCGGATTTTCCATCCGCCCCACGATGCTCTCGTTTATTTCATGGCAGGTGTCTACATCTCGTATCCCTTTTGCGCCCAGAAGTGCACCTACTGCAACTTCGCCTCGGGCGTCTTCCCGCGCGAGATGGAACCGGCTTACCTGACCGCACTCGCCGCTGAAATCCGCCGCGTCGATTGGCCGTGGACCCCGGAAACCGTCTACCTTGGCGGCGGCACTCCGAGCAACATTGACCCGGCGGCGCTTGCCTCGCTGCTCGCCGAAATCCCCGGCAAACCATGGCGCGAGGCAACCATGGAAGCCGCGCCAGGCAATCTCACTCGCGAAAAGATCTTGGCGTGGGTGGGAGCCGGAATCAATCGTGTCAGCCTCGGCGTCCAATCCTTCGCGCAAAAAGAATTAGCGAAAACGGGCCGCAAGCACACGGCGGAGATTGTCGAAAGAGAGATCGCAATATTGCGCGAGTGCTGCATTGAGGCAATCAATATCGACCTGATCTCCGGCCTCCCGGGACAAACGAAAGAGAGTTGGAACGCTTCGCTCGATTGGGTGGAAAAGCTCGGTGTGCCGCACGTGTCGGTGTACATGCTGGAAGTCGACGAAGACAGCCGCCTGGGAAATGAGTTGATCACGCTGGGCTCGCGCTATGGAGCGAATGACGTGCCTTCGGAGGATGCCATCGCCGACTTCTATGAAATCGCCGTCGAACGTCTGGCATCGATGGGAATTCCGCGTTATGAAATTTCCAACTTCGCTCGGCCCGGGTTTGAATCGTTGCACAACATGAAGTACTGGAAGCGCGAACCCTACTTCGGCTTCGGCGCGGACGCGCATTCCTTCGATGTCGAAGCGCGTTGGTCGAACCCGGAATCCGTCGCGGACTATACCACAGGCTTCCCTACTCCCGAACGCACGCCCGCCGATGCCGTGAGCGAACGTTTCTTCCTGGGCCTTCGCTTGCGCGAAGGGATCGCTGGCGAACTTGCCCCATACGAGTCTGTTGTCAACCGCTTCACCAGCGAAGGATTGCTGGAATCAGAAGGCGGCCGCGTGCGATTGACCCCGCGCGGCGTCATGCTCTCCAACGAAGTCTTCGCCGAGTTCATCCCCTAACACGTGGCGCACGCACTCCTGCGTGCCGTGTCGAGACTCGTCTCGACACCCCGCACATGATACGCTCGAACCCATGCGCACAACCGCCGCGTTTCTCGCTCTCTTTCTGGCGCCGCTCGCCTGGGGGAAATGGGTGACGGTCTGGACGGGCTCGGTGCAAGGGCCGTACCCGGTGGGCAACCCCTTGGCGCAACCGAATCTGAGCGCGGTGTTCCCTTCCCCGGAAGCCGGCGCAAAGGATCAGTCCTTCCGAATGATCGTGCGGCCCGATCTCTGGGGCGCGCAAACGCGCCTGCGCTTCTCGAATGCGCTCGGCACAAAGCCCGTTACCTTCGATGGCGCCTTCGCGGGCCTGCAAATGAGCGGTGCCGCTCTGATGCCGGGCACCAATCGCCCCGTTCACTTTAACGGCAAAACTTCGGTCACCGTCGCGCCCGGCGAGTCCGCATGGAGCGATCCGGTCGCTCTTCCCTTCGTCAAAGGCGCGGCCACGGAACTCGCAGGCCGCAAGCTCGCCGTAAGTTTTCACATCGCTGGAGAAAGCGGACCGATGACGTGGCATGCGAAATCTCTGACGAGTTCCTACGTCACCGCGCCGGGTGCAGGTGCAAAGGGCCAGGATGAAAACGAATCGGCGTTCCCCTTCGCAACCACCTCCTGGTATTTTCTCGATGCCCTGGACATGACCGCGTCCGACGACACGCGCGTGATCGTCGCTTTCGGCGATTCCATCACCGACGGCACCGCCTCCACATTGAATGGCGATGACCGCTGGCCTGACGTTCTCTCTCGCCGCCTGCACTCGCGCTGGGGCAACAAAATCGCCATCGTCAACGCGGGCATCGGCGGCAATCGTGTGGTCGGTCCCACGGAATACACGCCCACAAATGCCTTCGCCGGAGGTCCGTCGTCGAAGATGCGCCTGGAGCGCGACGTTCTTGCGCTCTCCGGCGTTTGGGCAGTGATCTGGATGGAGGGCATCAATGATTTGGAATACCCAAATAATTCCGGCCAAACGGAATCGCCGGAATCCATTCAAGCCGGCTACAAAGATGGCGTGGCCCGCATGCGCGCAAAATTTCCCGGAGTGAAAGTGATCGCCGGAACGCTCACCTCCGCGCTCGGCAGCAAAAGCAACGGCGGCCGAGGCACGCTCGAAGGCGACGCGAAGCGCAAAGCGATCAACGAATTCCTCCGCCACACAGATCTGTTCGACGGCATCGCTGATTTCGACAAAGCCACGCTCGACGCACGTACCGGCGAACTACGCCCCGAGTTCGTTCCCGATAGCACCATTGGCGGCCCCGGCGACAAACTCCATCCAAACCGCCTCGGTTATCAGGCCATGGGAAATGCAGTCGACCTCGAATTGTTCGCGGAAAAACCGCACGCGACACATTAAGAGACGCGCCGCGATCGAGTCTGACGGGCCTCGCGTGATATCCTCAATTTAAGCCCGCCAGTCATGAGTTCAGCCAGTTACACTACGCCGAGCGGTATTGTTGTTACACAAACCGTTTCGAACGCCTCCTATCAGCGCGGACTCTCCAGTCTGCTGAAAAAGCTCGACACGCAGCGCGGAATTTATCTTTCCTCCGGCTACGAGTACCCGGGCCGCTACTCGCGTTGGGACGTGGCCGCCACCGCTCCGCCCATTGAGATCATCGCCAAAGGCCGCAACGTCGTCGTCCGTCCGCTGAATGAGCGTGGCCGCGTCATTACGAAGATCCTCGAGCCGATGCTTTCCGTGCATCCTCACTGGGACACCTTCACCAATGACGACGGCACTCTGCACGGCCTGCTGAAGCCTCTACCCGCGTTATTTCTGGAAGAAGAGCGCAGCAAACAGCCTTCCGCATTTTCGATTGTCCGCGCATTGCAGCAGGAGTTCGCCGATCCCCTGGCCGCGCGGCTCGCATTAGTGGGCGCGTTTGGCTACGATCTGCTCCTGCAGTTCGATCCCATCAAACTCAGGCTCCCTCGCAACGATGTCAAAGATCTGCACCTCTTCCTTTGCGACGAAATCTACTTCATGGATCGCAAGAAGGAGCGCATCGAACGCTACCAGTTCGATTTTTCGGCGAACGGCTTCAGCACTTCCGGCCTCCCTCGCGGAGCCGAGCGCATCGCGAAGCCGAAAAAAGTGAAAGCCGGCCCCATCGTCAGCGATCACACCTCGGAAGAGTATTGCGAAAAAGTAGAAAAAGTTCGCGAAGGCATGCGCCAGGGCGATTACTACGAAGTGGTGCTGCGCCAAACCTTCCGCACGCCGTATTCGGGCAGCCCCTCGGAACTGTTCCAGCGCATTCAGCACGCAAATCCAAGCCCCTACGAATTTTTCCTGCAGCTTGGCGATGAGCAACTCATCGGCGCTTCGCCCGAAATGTTCGTCCGCGTCGAAGGCAAGCGCGTCGAAACCTGCCCCATCGCCGGAACCGCGCGCCGCACGGGCGACCCCCTGCAGGACGCCGAAAATATCCGCGAGCTCCTCGATTCCCGCAAAGAGGAGTCCGAGCTCACCATGTGTACCGACGTCGACCGCAACGATAAATCGCGCGTCTGCGTTCCCGGTTCCGTGCGCGTCATTGGACGCCGCTTAATTGAAGCCTACGCCGGCCTCTTCCACACCGTCGATCACGTGGAAGGTACGCTCGCCGATGGCTTCGATTCGCTCGACGCGTTCCTCACGCACATGTGGGCGGTCACCATCATCGGCGCGCCGAAGAAGTGGGCCGCGCAGGCGGTTGAAAATCTCGAAAAGGAAGCGCGCGGCTGGTATGGCGGCGCGGTGGGCATGATTGCGCTCGGCGGCGATATCAACACCGGCATCTGCATCCGCACCGTGCACCTCAAGAACGGCGAAGCCCGCTACGGCGCGGGCGCAACGCTGCTCTACGATTCCACACCCGCCAACGAAGACCGCGAGTGCTGGACCAAAGCCACCGGCTTCTTCCGCGCCTTCAACGCGGAGAAAAAGGCTCCCGCTGTGTTCGCTCCGCGCACCGAATTGGGTGCAGGCGTGCGCATGCTTTTGGTGGATAACGAAGACTGCTTCATCCACACGCTTTCGAATTACGCGCGCCAAACCGGCGCGGATGTGATGACGTACCGCTGGGGCTTCCCCATGGATCTGCTCGACGAACTAAAGCCGTCGATGATCCTGGTCTCCCCCGGCCCCGGCCGTCCCGCGGATTTCGGAGTGCCGGATCTCGTCCGTCATGCCGCGCAGAAAGGCATCCCCACGTTCGGCGTGTGCCTCGGCTTGCAAGGCACCGTCGAAGCATTCGGCGGCGAACTCGGCGTTCTCGGCTACCCGGTGCACGGCAAGCCGTCCATGGTCCGCCACAAGGGCATCGGCGTTTTCGAAGGATTGCCCGAAGAGATTCGCGTGGGCCGCTATCATTCGCTCTACGCGATCCGCGAAAAATTGCCCGCCGATCTCGAAATCACCGCGGAAAGCGAAGACGGCATCATCATGGGCGTGCGCCACAAAACGCTGCCCATTGAGGCCGTGCAGTTCCATCCCGAATCGATTCTCACCTTCGACGGCCAGTGCGGCCTGCGCCTGATGGAGAACGTGGTCCGCAAGCTGGGCCATGCGAATCCCCGAGCCTAACGCGGAAACCTACTTAGTACTGGACCATGCAGGACTTGCCGAAGCGTCGTACCATCGTTCATACTGTGGATGCGCATGGACTTCCAACCGTCCGACATCATTTTCTTCGCCATCGTCATCTGGCTGGCGATCCACCTCAGCGATGGTGGTGGCGGCGGCCGTCGCCGTTTGCGCGCCCCCGCAGGCGCTTAGCGCCCCCCAGTCCCTCGAAAATTTTCTGTAAATCCGCGTGCAGATGTGGCGCACGCGCGATGTTTGCGTCCGTAACGGGCACTCCTGCGTGCCGCATCGAGACTCGTCTCGATGCCCGGATCTTCGTCCCTCAATCATCTTCATCCCTGAGGCCCACCCATGGCTGAGATCATCGTCATTGGCGGTGGACTCGCCGGACTAGCCTCCGCTGCCGCGCTCGCCGGCGCAGGCCATCGCGTCCAGCTCTTTGAGATGAAGCCGTTCCTCGGCGGCCGTGCCACTTCCTACGAAATCGGCAACGGCGAGGAAGCCGAGTTCATCGATAACTGCCAGCACATCCTGCTGCGCTGCTGCGTCAACCTGCTCGATTTCTACAAGCGCCTGGGCGTCGAAAACCGCGTGGCGTTCCAGCGCGATTTCTATTTCATCGAGCCCGGCGGCCGCACCAGCATCCTGCGCCGCGGCATGCTTCCCGCGCCCGCGCACTTCGCCGGATCGTTCCTCAAGCTCAAGTTCCTCAACCTCTCCGAAAAAATCGCCGTCGCGCGCGCCATTCAAGCCATCGATAAGGAATGGTCCACGCGCACCGATCTCGACCGCATCACCATGCAGCAGTGGCTCGAAGAAAAGAAGCAGCCGCCGCGCGCCATCGAACGATTCTGGCGGCAGGTGCTGGTGAGCGCGATCAACGAGGAGCTCCACCGCATGGCCGCCTCGCACGGCTTCCAGGTCTTCCGCCTCGGCTTCATCGCGCGAAGCGACTCCTACGAAATGGGCATCCCCGCCGTGCCGCTCGGCGAACTCTATAGCGAAGACGCGTGGAAGAAGATCGGCAACGTGCGCCTGCACATGCGCTCCGCCGTGTCGCGAATCGTCGTTGAAAACGGAGCCGTCTCCGGCGTCATCTCCGGCGATCAAACCCACCGCGCCGACGCCTACATCTGCGCCGTGCCCTTCGAACGCCTCACCAGCATCTTCCCCGAACACGGCATCGATCTTTCACCCTTCGAACACTCGCCCATCACCGGCATCCACCTGTGGTTCGATCGCCCCGTGACCGACCTCGCGCACGCAACGCTGCTCGACCGCAATATTCAGTGGGTTTTCAATAAAGAGACGTTCAACAAGCAAACCGGCCGCTATCTGCAGTTGGTCGTCAGCGCCTCGCGCAACCTCACCGAAATGCCACGCGCCGATGTGATCGCATTAGCGTTGCGAGAACTCGCCGAATTCTTCCCCGCCGTCGCGAGCGCAAAGCTGGAGAAAGCCCACGTAGTCAAAGAAGTCCGCGCAACGTTCTCCGCGAAACCAAATCTCGAAGCCGCCAGGCCCGTGAATCGCACCGCGATTTCGAATCTCTTCTTAGCCGGCGATTGGACCCGCTCCGGCTGGCCCGCCACAATGGAAGGCGCCGTCCGCAGCGGCTACAAAGCCGCCGAAGCCGCAGCAGAGAGCCTGGGCGCCGAGCAGCGCTTTCTCTTGCCTGATATCGCGTAGTCGCCGTCACCCTTTCACTTTTTTGGGATGGCGCCGCAACTCGATCGGATGATGTACGATCCGATTAACGAGACAATTGTCACTGCTTTTACTGTCTCACTTTCACGGCGGACGTGATCCGAATATCCCGAAATTTCCTGAACGTAACCGCAGAATGTTGCTACAATTCTTGATTCACACGTGGCTATCGTGGCGACCAACCCGAAAAGACTGCACGGTCCGTGGGCGGGCGGCTTCGCTCTCGACCGGCACACCTCGAGTAGCACGCCGATCGGCAATAATGCGTTCGGTCACATGCAATTCGACACGAAACGCCCACCGATTGGGCAACTCTTGTACGAACTCAAGTACATCAAGAGTGCTGACAAACAAGCCAAGGCCGACGACCTCGCCGACACCGCGGCCGATTTCGTCCAGCGCGTGTGGAATCTCAAGCCAGACGCAATAGTCCCAGTGCCGCCATCGAATAATCGTGCCATGCAACCCGTCGCGCTCGTCGTGAACGGCCTCTCCGCGCGACTTGGCGTGCCCGTATGCAATGATTGCCTTGCGAAGATAAAGCAGACCCCGCAGCTCAAGGACATCAAGGACTACGATAGAAGAAGGGAGGTGCTCAGGGACGCGTTTCAGGCCAAGCCGGAGCACTGTAAGGGCAGGAACCTCTTGCTCTTCGATGATCTCCACGGTTCGGGAGCGACGACTGGGCACATCGTTGACGTCTTAAAGGCGGCGGGGGCGAAGGCAGTTCATCTTCTGACGCTGACGACGAAGAAGTAGGACATTGTAGTGAACATTTTCATTGGTGGATCAATTGGAATCTCGAAGCTCAATGCGACCATTCGCAAGCGGCTCGACGAGTTCATGCAACGTGGCGACACGATCCTCATCGGTGACGCGAACGGAGCGGATAAGGCCGTCCAGACGTATCTCGCGCACAAGGACTACCGGAACGTGACCGTGTTCTGCATGGAGGAATGCAGGAACAATATCGGGCACTGGCCCGCACGACACGTGGTGCCGCCGACTAAGAAGAAAGACTCGAAGTACTACGCAGCGAAGGATCTCGTGATGTTTCAGGAGGCGAGGTGCGGCGTCATGCTCTGGGACGCAAGAAGTAAAGGCACGCTCCAAAACATGCTCAACCTCGTTGGTGCCGGGAAGCGCACACTGGTCTACTTCGCACCCGCAAAAGAATTCCAGGTTCTCGCCACGGAGCAAGACCTCCAGGCGCTCTTGTCTCGTTGCAGTACTCGCGACATTGATGATGCCGCACGGAAGCTTGGCCTGAAAATCCCACTGACGCAACCACACCTTCCCCTAACGGCCGCGTAAGATGCGTTCGTTTTAGATATACGAAAGTGCCAGAACGTCTCCCATTTTTACGATAACCCCGCAAACCTCTATCAAGTCGATTCAAGCACGCCCATCCGGGCATTCACTCCGCTCCCCGCAATTCAATCGGCAATAACTAACTTCACTCACCTATAAGGCACCGTACGTGTAACAATGAAACTCTCCGTAAATGTCAAAAACTAGGCCTCTGTTTCGGAAACGGAAGCAAGGGACCGTTCGGGAAAAAGTGACCACTGCATCCGTTCTGCAGCACGATTACCTACTTCGGCTAAGCCACGCAGAAAACCGCATTAAAAGCCTCAATGAACACATTGAGGGGTTCATGAAAACGCAAGTCGATCCCGCCTTTATCGAGAGCGACCACGCAACTGGAAAGCATCTTGTAAAGTGCGGAAAGGTCGGACGACCGCCGATTAACCTAGGCCTCGATGTTTCAGAGTGTCTGTTTCATCTGCGTTCCACTTTGGATTACATCGCCCATAGACTGGGAGATGTCCATAGCACTCCCATTCCGAGGACGGACATCAAGGAACTTCGAAAACCTGAGTTTCCCATCTTTGGCGATAGGGCGCCTCACACCGGAGAGTGGGAGAAAAAAATCGGTCGCGCTCACCCAGACGCCATCAATATCATCAAAAGTGTGCAGCCGTATCTGAGTGGGGACTTTGCCGTCCATCCGCTATGGGTCCTTCATGAACTCAACAACATCGACAAGCACCGCATGATCACGCCGTGCGTTATGTCTAGGGTCGTAAAGGACATCAGGGTGGTTAAAGGAAGGTTTAAACGTGCCAGTATTCCCTACCGGGGCGCGGTCGTAGATGGCGCAATAATATGCACCGTTGAAACCGAGATCGAGGCGGATTTCAAGCCCGAGATAGAGGTTGAACTTTCTATCGATGTGGGCTTCGACGATACCCCCGTGGTCCCGTATGAATCCATCCGAGGCTGGCTTGAATTCATTCTTAAATTTATCAAGAGGAATATAATTGGGCCTCTCCAGCCCTTCTTGTAAGCCTTTCATTTCCGCCTTCCCGTCGCGGTGTTTCACCTGGGGCAAACCGGGACAGAGCATTCCCCATGTTTTCAGGCAGTCTTGAAACCCTCAGACCGGCTCATTCACACCCAATCGCACAACTCAATCATGCCTAAATTCAACCACTTCGCAAAAAACTCCCCACGCATCGGCGCAACCATGCCCTACAACGTAGGCAAGGAGTCCGAGCGCTCACTTATCGGAGAGCCGGATCGACCAAGCGCGGGGCCCGGGCCCTGTGGCGGGTCTGCGGGCGATGAGAGTTTCGCCGGTCTTAAACTGGCCCCTAAGCTATGCGGGTTAAAACTAGACCCACGCCGTTGCGGGCAAAGAAACGGTCTCGCGCTGTTCGAGTCAAACGACAGCCTCTTCGTCGGGAGAGTACAAAACCTGGCTCGGGAGCTCCCTAAATTTACTTGGGATACTTGCGTTCTTTGACATCACAAAGCCGGTGCGCGCATGCGCTGTTCACAAACTGCGACAATACGCGTATGTTTTGCGTAAATGCCTTTCGGTTGAAGCAAATCCTGCTGACCATCGCGGCTCTCGCGCTCCTCGCGGGTTCCGCTTACGGCCAGGCCCGCACGCACCAATTGGTCCGCCATGACGACGTCGTGATCGAATCCATCGTCGAAGGTAGCGGCCCGGTGATCGTGCTGCTTCCTTCTCTGGGCCGCGATTCCGAGGAGTTCAATCCCTTGGCCGCCGAGATCGCCCGCGCCGGCTTCCGTGTCGTCCGTCCCCGCCCGCGCGGCTTTGGCCGCAGCACCGGCCCCATGGAAAAACTCACGCTGCATGATCTGGCAAAAGATATCGCCACCGTAATCGGCAGCCAGAAATCCGGACCCGCCATCATCGCGGGCCACGCCTACGGGCACTTCGTCGCCAAGATGGTGGCAACCGATTTCCCCGAACAAGTCAAAGCCGTCGCCCTCGTCGCCGCCGCGCAGAAAAATATCGATCCGAAAGTGCGCGGCTGGCTCGCCATCGCCACCGACCCCAAACAGCCCGAACCCGAGCGCATCAAATATCTGCAGATGGTCTTCTTCGCCCCCGGCCACGACCCGCGCCCGTGGCTGAAGGGTTTTGATCCCGCGGCGCAAAAAGCTCAGGAAATCGCCCGCGATGCCACACCGCAAGCCGAGTATTGGAAATCCGGCAACGTGCCGCTACTCGATATTCAGGCCGAGTACGACCCCTACCGCCCTCGCGCAACAAAAGACCAGTTGATCGAAGAATTCGGCCCGGAGCGCGTCACCGTAGTGGTGATCCCCGGCGCATCGCACGCGCTTCCCGTGGAAAATCCCAAAGCAACGGCGGAAGCTCTGGTGAACTTCGCAAAGAAATTGAAGTAGCCAGCTGGCCGTCCGCCAACTTGCGACAATACCCCTATGTTTCCAGGGTTTCCTGCGGAAGGCATCCAATTCCTGCGCAACCTGAAGCGCCACAACAAGCGCGAATGGTTCCAGCCGCGCAAACATATCTTTGACGAAAAAGTGCGCCAGCCAATGATGGAACTGGTGGACTCCCTCAACGAGCACCTCCACCGCTTCGCGCCGCATCACATGAACGATCCGGCCAAAGCGATCTACCGCATCTACCGCGACACTCGCTTCAGTAACGATAAGACTCCCTACAAAACCCACATCGCGGCGATCTTCCCCCGGCGCGGCCACCAGAAACACGCATCGGCGGGCTTCTACATCGGCATCTCGCCCGAAGGCGTGGAAGTGGCCGGAGGCTTGTACATGCCCGGCCCGCAGGAACTCCTCGCGGTTCGCAACTTTCTGGCCGAAAATCACAAAGACTTCCGCAAGGCCGCCGCGTTGCCCCGCAAACTAATGGGCGATCTGCACGGCGATTCCCTGCAGCGTGTGCCCAAAGGCTTTCCCGCCGAACACCCCGCCGCCGATCTCCTCAAGATGAAGCAGTGGCTGTATTACAAGGTCCTGGATGCCGACCTCGCCACTTCGCCCCAACTGCCCGGCGAACTGGTGAAGAGGTTTAAGTCGATGTCCCCGGTGATGGAAATGCTGAACACGCCGCTAAAAACCCCGAAAAAAGCGGCGTTCCCTTTTGACGACGAATACATCGCGGACTAGATATACTCAGAAGGTTTCCCAGTACAGATAGAGGATCATCCATGAAGCTACCGATCGCCACCCTTTTGCTTTCCAGCTTTTTCTTAGCGCAAACCGCGTCCGCGCAGACGAAGGAGCTTCACGTGCTCTGCTCCAACGGCATCAAGGACGCCGTGGAGCACTCGCTCGCCGCGGCGGAAAAGAAAATCGGCCGCAAGGTCAAGATTGAATACTCGGCGTCTACCATTTTTCAGAAATCCATCGAACAAGGCGCGGATTTCGACCTCACCATTTTGACTCCGGGCATCATTGACGCGTTGACCAAGAGCGGCAAGCTGGTCGCCGGGTCGAAGACCGACATTGCGTCGGCCGATCTCGCACTGGGCGTCAAAGCCGGTTCGCCGAAAGCGGATGTGAGCACTCCGGACGGCATGAAGAAGCGCTTGCTCGCCGCGAAGACGATCACGTGGACCGACGGCGGCGCGGCATCGCCCGCGGCGCTCGCGATGTTCAAGGGCCTGGGCATTGAAGAGCAGTTGAAATCGAAGATCGTGCTGCAAACCGTACCGGGCCGTCCGGCGGTAACCGTGCGGGACGGGCAGAACGAGTTAATGGTCGCCCCCGTGAGTGAGATCGGCACGGTGCCGGGCGTCGAAGTTCTTGGCGTCTTTCCCAAGGAGTATCAGAAGCCGGTCGTGATGACGGCGGGGATTTCCGCCAAAGCGAAAGATGCCGAGGGCGCAAAGGCGCTGGTCGCCTTCCTCACCAGCCCCGCAGCCGCGAAGGCGATTCAGGGCGCGGGCATGAAGCAGCTATCGAAGTAGCGCGTGCGATAATTTGTTCATGCGAAAACTTTTCCTGGCCCCGTTGCTTTCCGCACTGCTGGCGATACCCGTTTTCGCCGGGGATTTGACGAAGATCCGCGTGGTGGTGACCACCGCGGCAGGCAAACCGGTGGAGCGCGCCGGTGTCCGCGTGGCGTTCCAGAGCGGCCGCTCGGTGGTGAAGTTAGGCAAGGCGATCAAGACTTCCTGGGAGATGCGAACCACGCAGGAAGGCATCGCCGAAATGCCGGAACTGCCCAAAGGCAAGATCCTGATTCAGGTGAATGCCAAGAACTATCAAACCTACGGCGAGACGTTCGATGTCGATCAAGACGAACGCACGATCGAAGTGAAACTGAATCCGCCGCAGCAGCAGTATTCGTCACACTAGACGCTGGGGTTGCGTCCACGAGAAACAAGGGCCGAGGCGAAGCTCGGCCCGCGAGGGCAAAGCCTCGCCCCCCACTAATCCACTTCCGCGATGCAATCGATCTCGACGCGTACATCGCGCGGGAGCCGCGCCGCTTCCACGGTGGAGCGCGCCGGAGGATTCGACGCAAAGTAGCGCGAATACACTTCGTTCATCTTGGCGAATTCGCCCATATCCTTGAGGAAAACCGTCGTTTTCACCACGCGTTCGAACGACGAGCCGCAGGCTTCGAGCACCGCTTTCATGTTCTCCAGCACGCGAACCGTCTGCGCCGCCACATCGCCTTCCACCAGTTGGCCGCTTGCGGGGTCCAAGGGAATTTGACCGCTCAAATAGGCGTAGCCTTTCGAAATCACAGCCTGCGAATAGGGTCCAATGGCTTTCGGTGCGCCATCCGTCGAAACCACTTTGGGCATCATTGCTCCTTTTATTTTTTGCGAAATTCCAGCGTGCCCACCAGTTCGCGCGCGTTGGCCGCGCCCACTTCCTGGCAGAATGCGTCTAGCTCGCGGGCGATGCGCACGGGAGCCTGCGGGTCCCAGAAATTCGACGTGCCCACTTCCACGGCGCTCGCGCCGGCGATCAAAAACTCCGCGGCGTCTTCACCAGTGGATATGCCTCCCAGCCCGACCACGGGAATCTTCACGGCCTGGGCCGCTTCCCAAACCAGGCGCAACGCGATGGGCTTAATCGCAGGCCCGGATAGGCCGCCGAATCCATTGCCCAGGCGAGGACGGCGCGTGCGCGCGTCAATCGCGAGTGCGACAAACGTGTTCACCAGTGAGACCGCATCCGCTCCTGATTCCTCGGCTGCTTTTGCGATCGGTTCAATCTTAGTGACGTTCGGAGATAGCTTCACAATCAACGGCCGCTTCGTGACTTTGCGAACGGAACTGACCACCTCAGCTAAGAGAACAGGATCATTTGAAAAGAACATGCCGCCGTGCTTTGTGTTGGGACAAGAAACATTCAGCTCATACGCGGCGATCCCCTCGGCGTCATCCAGCACGCGAACAACTTCGCCGTAGTCCTCCACTGCATAGCCGAAGACGTTCGCAATAACCGTTGCTCCCGTTTGACGTAAGGCCGGTAGTTTCTCGGCGATGAATGCCCGGACACCGATGTTCTGCAGTCCGATGGAGTTCATCATCCCGGACTCGGTTTCAAACAAACGGGGCGCCGGGTTGCCGTCCATCGGTTCGCGGGAAAGGCCCTTCGTGATGACTGCGCCAATGTCCCGCAGATCCACCATTCCGGCAAGCTCAATGCCATAGGCGTATGTCCCCGACGCCGCCAGAACCGGTGTTCGCAGCGGAATCCCGCAAAGTGTGGCTTGAAGCCGATTGGAATGCGCGGAAGGCACTATGTCACAGAATAGCAGCGCGTTGGCGATGAATCCATGGATCACACGTGCGCCAAGTGGCCAACCGCCTACAGAACTACCGACGAAGTATTAAGGTCTTCACCCGATGTTATGTCAGAGAAAAACGACAGAGGATGAAATCGTGGATAACCGTCCCACAAGAAAGCACCGCATGCTTTCGTCGAAGTTTACGACCTTCACATCCATTCTCCTTTTATGGGTGGTCGCCATTGCCCTTTTCTGGGACGTCCGCGCTCATTCCTTTCAGTTGGGCAAAGCAATCACTCTTTGCATCATCGTCGGCTTGGTGGCGGGGGCGATTTCCCGATTCACGATTTCCGCGCTGACGCGCCCCCTGTCGCTATTACAGGAAGGCATCATTTCGGTGCGCGAAGGCAAGTTCGAGCGTATCCAGGTGAGCCATACGGGCGACGAAATCGAGGACCTTGGACACAGCTTCAACCACATGATTGATGAGCTGACGAAGTCCCACGAGGAGATTCGCCAGCATCGCGACCTTTTGGAAGAGCGTATCCGGCAGCGTACGGAAGATTTAGAACAAGCCCTCCGTGCCGCCCTTTCTGCAAGTCAAGCGAAAAGCGAGTTCCTCGCGAACATGTCGCACGAACTGCGGACGCCGATGAACGGTTTGCTTGGCATGATGGACGCCGTGCTCGATAGCCCGCTCGATTCCGAACGACGGGATCAGCTGGAAACAGCGCA
Organism: Bryobacteraceae bacterium; assembly: GCA_040081455.1. Lineage (GTDB taxonomy): Bacteria > Acidobacteriota > Terriglobia > Bryobacterales > Bryobacteraceae > Palsa-187. The sequence continues at coordinate 68,881 of JBEBGM010000010.1, read as the reverse complement.
ACGGAGTGCGTACGCACTACTGGCTTTGCTCAACGACATTCTGGATCTGTCTAAAATTGAGGCCGGCAAGATGGTGCTGGAACGGATTCCGTTCAACATCACAACGGTTGTTTCCGATTGCGTCAAAGCGCACCAGGCGAAAGCGCAACAGAAACACATCGCGCTGCGTTTTGAATGTGAAAACGGAACTCCCGGCGAAGTATTCAGCGATCCTTTGCGCATCCGCCAGATTGTCACGAATCTACTTTCCAACGCGGTTAAGTTTACCGATGCCGGCTGGATCACAGTTCGGTTGTCGGGTAAAACCGTTTCCGGGGATCATCTGGAAATGAAGATTGAGGTGATTGATACAGGAACCGGCATTGAGACCGACAAGCTGGCGACAATCTTTGACAAGTTCACTCAGGCCGATGGCAGCATCACGCGTAAGTACGGCGGCACGGGACTGGGCTTGGCCATCACTCGCCGTCTCTCAGAAATGTTGGGCGGCGAAGCACGCGTGGAGAGCAAGGTAGGCAAGGGCAGCAAATTCACCGTCACCATTCCGTGCGAGGCCGCGCAAGCTTCGGCAGTGACTTTGTCCCAGCCGCTGATTCCGTCGGGCTTCGCCTCCGGCAAGGTTCGCGCCGCGCACCTGCTTCTGGTGGAAGACAACCTCATTAACCAGAAAGTGGTCCTGGCGGTTTTGCGCAAGTATCCGTACAGGATCGACATCGCCTCCAACGGTCAGGAGGCGATCGAAAAACTGGAGCAGTCGGCGGGCACATATGATCTTGTATTGATGGACGTCCAGATGCCCGTGCTCGATGGCTTGGAAACCACTCGCCTCATTCGGCGGGATAAGCGCTGGCAAACGCTGCCGATCATCGCGATGACCGCGCACGCCATGAACGGCGATCGCGAACGCTGCCTGCAAGCAGGCATGAGCGGTTATGTCTCAAAGCCGGTGCAACCCACACATCTTCTCTCTACCATCGAGTATCACTTGAACACTGCCGTGCACGAACCAGCACCGTCCACCGGCACGCCAATCGAACGATCTCTCACCGACCGCTTGATGACCGAAGAATCCGGCATGGTCACCGATCTACTCAATGTATTCCTGCAACTCGCGCCGGAGCGTTTGGATCGCCTCGAAGCGGCCGCTTCAGGATCCGACGCTAGTAAATTAGCCGCGGAAGCGCGCAAGATCGCTTCTGCCGCGGAGCAACTCACCACACCGGAACTCGGAGCCTGCGCACAGAGATTGGAACTGGCCGCCTCATCCGGCGACTTTGAGAGCGCAAAAAGGGATCTCGAACGTCTGCGTGAAGAGATCCGCGCGCTCGAGCAGTTCGCGAATTCCTAGAAGACGCGCCGCGATAGGCGTTTGAGGCTGAACTTCGCCGTCTCGGCGACGGCCATCACGGTCATCACGCCCGCTTGCACGGGGTCGGTAACCACAAGGTCCGCTGCTTCCGGCACGCTGCCTGCCATGTTGAGGCTCACCACCATCAGGCCCTGGGCGCGAACTTCGCGCACGGCCTGCTCGATGTCTCCGCCCATCAAAGACCCCGCCATGACGATGGCTTTGACGCGCGGCAGTCTGGACGTGGCGCGCACGGCGGCTGCCAGTGTTTGTTCCCCAACAAGCGGAATGGTGTCAACCGAGATGTGTTCCCCTCGGATGTTGTGGCGGTCGGCTTCAAGAATGGCGCCCAACGCAACCTGTCCCACCTGCGCTCCGCCGCCGATGATGATGATGCGCTTGCCGTAGATTTTTTCCATCGTCTCTACCTGCGCGGCGTGTGTCACTACAGGCAAAGCAATCAGCGCGGCGATCATCTCCGCGGGATCGCTTTGGATCTCAATTTCGAAGTACGTTCGCGCCGAGGGTGCTTTCTCTTCGATAATTTCAACACTCAGAATGTTGCCATTGTGGCGAGCAATCACGCCCGTCACTTCGTGCAGAATCCCAGGGCCGGACGCCGCTGTGATCTCGATGCCGATTTTTCGTGGTGTCTCCATCTTCTTGCGCCGCTAACCGGCCACCTCGTACTTCTTCAGAATATCGGCCCAATGCCCTTGCGACTTCAGCAGCAGTTCCACCACTTCACGAATCGCACCGTGGCCACCGCGATCCGCGGTCACGTGGTGCGCTGCCTGCTTCACCTCAGGACGCGCATTCGCCGGAGCCAACGCTAGGCCGACGCGACGGAACAACACTACATCGGTGAGGTCGTCGCCCACGAATGCGATCTCCTCCGGAGACAGTCCGCTCTTGGCAACGATTTCATCGAAGATCGGAATCTTCTCAATGTGTCCCTGATACACGTAGGTCATGCCGACATGCTTTGACCGCTCGGTGGTCGCAGGCGACACTCGCCCGCTGATCACACCGGTTTGAATGCCGTACCAGGTAAGCCACTTGAGCGCGATGCCGTCCTGCGTATTGAAACCCTTCGTCTCAAATGTGCTGCCGTCGGGCGCTATGAAGTAATGCAGCATACCGTCCGTCAGCACGCCGTCCACATCCATTAACAGCATGCGGATGCGCGAGGCGCGCTCAATCAATTCGGGAGAAAGGTCGGATGTGAGGTCAGAGGCCATGTCAGACTGAATAATCGGGGATACACGCAATGGACGCGGTGCGCAAGAACATTACCCGTTATAACATGCTGGCTCCCGGAACCCGCGTCACTGTTGCGGTTTCCGGAGGCCCGGACTCGGTGTGCCTGCTGTACGTGCTCACCTCCATCGCAAACGAATTCGGCATCACGCTCTCCGTCGCACATTTCAATCACAAACTACGAGGAGAGGATTCCGAACTCGACGAGCAGTTCGTCGCGCAACTCGCGGAAAAACTCGGCCTCCCCTTCCATCGCGATTCCGCGGATCTCAAGCAACACACGGGCAACCTGGAGCAAACCGCCCGCCGCGCCCGCCGCGTTTTTTTCACTCGCCTGATCGAAGAAGGACTCGCCGATAAAGTGGCCCTGGGCCACACTCGCGACGATCAAGCCGAGACCGTGCTCTTCCGCCTGTTGCGCGGCTCCGGACTCACCGGACTTGCAGGTATCCTGCCGGTGACCGCCGATGGCATCGTCCGCCCCCTGATCGGCATTACGAGAAACGAAGTACTGGAGTATCTGAGCTCACAAGGCATCCGGTGGCGCGAAGACGCATCGAACCTGGAGCCGCGTTTCGCCCGCAACCGCATCCGCCATTCCCTGCTCCCGCAGTTGAGCAAGGACTGGAACCCGAACCTTTCGGAATCCCTCGCTCATCTCGCGGACCTCGCGTATGAAGAAGAATGCGTGTGGGCCGACATCGTCAACCGCGCCGCCGCCGAATCGTTCGCAGTCCGAACGGATGGAGTCGAGTTCACCTGCGAGTCTGTTCTCCGTTTTCCAAAAGCCCTTCGGCGCCGGTTGGTCCGGCGCGCAATCTCCGAGGCGAAGGGCGACCTGCGTCGAATTGAGTACGAACACATCGCGGCAGTCCTGGAACTGCTGGATCGGAAATCGGGCGGCGGTCGGTGCCGTCTGCCGGGTTTGCTGGCGCAGCGCTCGTTTGGTTGGATCCGGCTGGAAGGCGGGCCACCTGCCTCTCCACTCCAGGAAACGCGGCTGGAAATTCCCGGAAACTACCCGATCGCAAGCGATAACACACTGATCCATTTGGAGTTAGTAGACGCGCCAAGCATGCCTGACCCCTGTGCTAATCTGAAGGCAGCGGAGTTGTATGTTGGCGAGATTTCTTCGCCGTTGGTCTTCGACAACCCATTGGTCTTGCGCGGATGGAGATCCGGCGACCGTTACTGGCCTGCGAGTGATACCCGCGAACGGACCATTCAGGAATTGTTTCAATCGGCGCGGGTTCCCTCATGGCGACGGCGTGATTGGCCGATGATTACGAGTGGGAGTAAGATCCTGTGGGTCAGGCAGTTCGGAGCCGCGAAAGAGTTTGCCGCGGGCGCCCGGAGGGGGAAAGTTCTTCGGGTGGTGGAAATGATCGGAGGAGGAAAATGAATCTTTCTCCGTGCGGATTTCGTCTTTGGTAATAGCAGTGTTTGCAGCATGCTGGTTTCCGGCGCTGTGCAGTATGGGGAGATTTCATGAATTCGAACGTTAGAAACGCGGTGTTGTGGCTGATTGTCCTGTGCCTGGTGGTGCTGGGCTGGGCAGTGTTCCGCGGCAGCAAGCCGCCGGGTCCGCAACCCACCTTCTCGGATCTGGTGAAGGACGTCAAAGACGGCAAGGTCGATAAGATCAGCCTCAATGCCACCACGGGCGACGTTCACGGAAAGTACAAGAACGGCGACGAGTTCCGCTCCACCATTCCGCAGCGTTACGACGACTTCACCACGCTGCTGATTGACCGCGGCGTGCAGATTACGGTGGAAAAAGACGGCAACGGAAACTGGGCATCCATCCTGGTCAACGTGTTCCCGTTCATTCTGCTCCTAGGCTTCTGGATCTTTATGATGCGCCAAATGCAGAGCGGCGGAAACAAAGCCCTCAGCTTCGGCAAATCGCGTGCCCGCCTGCATTCTTCGCAGCAGAAGAAAGTGACGTTTAAAGACGTTGCGGGCGTGGAAGAAGCCAAGGAAGAACTGCAAGAAATTATCGAATTCCTGAAAGAACCGCAGAAGTTCCAGAAATTGGGCGGTCGCATTCCGAAAGGTGTGTTGCTGATCGGCTCGCCCGGCACCGGCAAAACGCTGCTGGCCCGCGCGATTGCGGGTGAAGCGAACGTGCCGTTCTTCTCCATCTCGGGTTCGGACTTCGTGGAAATGTTCGTCGGTGTCGGCGCCAGCCGCGTCCGCGATCTTTTCGAACAGGGCAAGAAGAACGCGCCGTGTATCATCTTCATTGACGAAATCGACGCCGTGGGCCGCCATCGCGGCGCTGGCCTGGGCGGCGGGCACGATGAACGCGAACAGACCCTGAACCAATTGCTCGTCGAAATGGACGGCTTTGAATCGAACGAAGGTGTGATCCTGGTGGCCGCGACCAACCGCCCGGACGTGCTGGATCCCGCTCTTCTCCGCCCCGGCCGTTTCGACCGCCGTGTGGTGGTGGGCCGCCCCGACGTGAAGGGCCGCGAACAGATTTTGCGCGTGCATACCAAAAAGACGCCGCTTTCCGATGACGTGGATCTGACCACCATCGCTCGCGGCACACCGGGTTTTGCCGGCGCGGATTTGGCCAACCTTGTGAATGAAGCGGCCCTTGTGGCGGCTCGTCAAAATCGCAAGGTGGTAACGCAGTTCGATTTCGAACTCGCCAAAGACAAAGTCATGATGGGCGTGGAACGCAAGAGCATGATTGTCAGCGACGAGGAAAAGAAGAACACGGCGTATCACGAAGCAGGCCACGCGATTGTTGCCGTGCTGACGCCGCACGCCGATCCGCTGCACAAGGTCACCATCATCCCGCGCGGTATGGCGATGGGCCTGACCATGCAGTTGCCGCTCGACGACAAGCACACGTACAACAAGGATTATCTGGAAGCGCAGTTGGCCATCCTGATGGGCGGCCGCATCGCCGAGGAAATCTTCATGAAGCACGTAACCACGGGCGCGGGCAATGACATCGAGCGTGCCACCGACATGGCTCGCAAGATGGTCTGCGAGTGGGGCATGAGCGAACTGGGTCCGCTGAGCTTCGGCAAGCGCGAAGAACAGATTTTCCTGGGCCGCGAAATCGCCCAGCATCGCGACTATTCCGAATCCACCGCGATCCGCATTGATGAACAGGTGAAAAAGCTCGTGCAGGAAGGCTACGACCGCGCCCGCAGGGTCATCGAAGATCACAAAGAAGCGATGGAGCGTATCACCGCTGCGCTGCTCGAACGCGAAGTGCTCGACGGCGCCGAAGTGCGTCAGTTGATCGCCGGCGAAAAGCTGGCAGCGATGCAGAACCCGCCCACACCGAAACAGGACGGCGGCGATACGCAACACGTGATCAAACCGACCACGCCTCCCACTCGCCTCCCGGGCATGCTCGAGGGCGGTCCGCAGCCGGCGTAAGAAGTTCCGCGAAGCAGTTAGAAACCAAAGGGGCGGCTCCGGCCAGCCCCTTTTTCTTTATCAATCACAATATGATTCCCGCTTTCCCCGTTTATCTGTTCGATGTTGATGGCACGCTGCTCGACTCGCAGCTCGATATCTGCGGAGCCATTCTGACCGTGTTCGCCAATCGCGGGCGCACGGATGTCACGCATGAACAACTGGTGCCCTACATTGGCCGCCACTTGTTGGAAGAATTTGCGGACTTCGGTTTCCGGCCCGAAGAGTTGGACGACATGCTCGCCGAATACCGCCAAGTGTACCCGCAGCGCAAACACGCCAACACCTCGGTTTACGGCGGTGTGCATGACGCGCTCGGTCGGCTCGGCGGAAAGAAAGCCACGGCGACCACAAAGGGCACGCCGACCACGAAAGCCGTGCTCGAACACTTTGAGTTGATCGGACACTTCGATCACATCCAGGGCACCGACGGCTTTCCCGCCAAACCGGAGCCGAACGTGTTATATAAGTCGATCGAAGCTCTAGGGGTGCGCCCGGAAGACTGTCTCTTCGTCGGCGATTCCCCTTCGGACATGGAAGCCGGACGTCGCGCGGGAATCCGCACCTGCGCCGTCACTTGGGGCTATGGCGATCCCGCGGTCCTGGCGAAGTTTGAACCCGACTTCTGGGCGCATTCGCCATACGAGTTGTTGCCGGAATAGTGAATCGCCTACGGCAGCATCTCCACCACCCGATCTATTTCAGCGGGCAGCAGGTAGAAATGCGGGGATGTCCGGATCCAACCTGCCCTCGGCGCGGCTGTCACTCCGTTTTCACGGAGCATTGCGCAAAGACCCGAGCTATCCACACCGGGCTTACGAAAACTGACGATACCGGCGCCGCTTGCGGGCGTCCGCGCGCCGAGCAACTCGTATCCCTTCGCTCGGGCACCGTCCGCAATCCGATCCGCAAGACCCTGCACCACCGGAGCAATTCGCTCCACGCCGATCTCAAGAAGGAAATCGATCGACGCCCTCAGCCCATAACAGCCGATGGTATTTAACGTTCCGCATTCATACTTGCGCGCGTCGTTCCAGGGAGTCATATCGCGGCTTGCATAGTCGTTTGAAGAAGCCGCGTTTGTCCATCCGAACTCCGCTGGTTCCACTTGTTCCTGTAGACTCCGGGAAATGTACAACACCGCGCAACCTTCTGGTCCCAGCAGCCATTTGTGGCCATCAGCCGAGAGCGCATCGATGTTCGCGGCCTGCACATCCAGTGGAAATGCACCCAGACCCTGGATCGCATCCACGAAAAAGATCACCCCACGGCGGCGGCAAATTTCCCCAGTCTTCACGAGGTCCGCGCGGTAGCCCGTGAGAAACTGCACGAAGCTGATGGCGAGCAGACGTGCTCCCTTGGCGGCTTCGTCGATCCGGTCCAGTGGGTCGGTCGCCCGTAGCCATTCGATGCGGACGCCTTTGGATTCCAGCTTGCGCCACGGGTATTGGTTGGCGGGGAACTCTTCTTCAAAACAGACAATCTTGTCGCCGGCGCGCCAATCGAGGCCCATGGCGATGGCAGCGATTCCTTCAGAAGTGTTCTTGACCAGCGCGATTTCCTCAGGCGATCCGTTGATCAAACGGGCCGTGCCTTGGCGCAGACCATCGTATGTTTCCAACCACTTGCCGTAGTGAAGCGCCCCCCAATCCTGGGCGTCCCGGGCAAACCATTGCATCGCATCGGCGGCCGGTCTTGAGATGGGCGATACGGCGGCATGGTTCAGATAGATCAGGCGCTCGGTCACCGGAAAATTGGGGCGAAGATGCGCCAGTGGATTGTGGTCCATGAACTTCAGCGTAAACTTTTCCGGCCCTTGCGCGTCCAACTTTTCGTAAGGCGGCACGGGTGCCGCCAAAGGACTATACTCAGAGGTGAAGGGAGCCTGAACTATGTTGCGTCGTCTCGCGGCTCTTGCGGGGATACTTCTGTTGGCGGTGCCGGCTTTCCCGGCGGACACAAAGTCCGAGGAGAAGACCGCCGAAAAGGAAAAGAAGGTCTCCAAGAAAAAGGACCCCGACGAAATTGGCAATCGTGACGTCGGCAAGGGTGTCAACTTCTATTCGATCGAGAAGGAAATCGCCCTGGGCAAGGGACTGGCTCAACAGGTGGAGCGCCAGGCGAAGATCGTGGACGATCCGATCATCGCGGAATACGTAAATCGTGTTGGCCAGAATCTGGTGCGCAATTCTGACGCCAAGGTTCCGTTCACCATTAAGGTTGTCGACACCGACGAGGTGAACGCTTTCGCCCTTCCAGGCGGCTTCTTCTTCGTCAACTCCGGATTGATGATGAAGGCCGATTCGGAAGCGGAACTCGCTGGCGTGATGGCCCATGAGATCGCACATGTGGCGGCCCGTCACGGCACGCGGCAAGCGACTCGCGGTAACATCGCGCAGCTCTCCACAATTCCTCTCATCTTCCTGGGCGGTTGGACTGGCTATGGTATCCGCCAGGCGGCAAGCGTCGCGATCCCGGTTGGGTTTCTCACCTTCTCGCGGGGATTTGAATCGGAAGCCGATCTGCTCGGCCTTCAGTACCTCTACAAGAGCGGCTATGATCCCGGCGCATTCGTAGACTTCTTCGAAAAAATCCAGTCTCTCGAAAAGAAGAAGCCGGGAACGATGTCGAAGATCTTTTCTTCGCATCCCCCTACCGCGGACCGGATTGAGACCGCGCAAAAGAACATTCAGGAACTGCTGCGGGAACGTCCTGAGTACGTTGTGACCACTTCCGAGTTCAACGACGTCAAGGCACGCCTGATGTCGCTGCAAGTACGGCGCAAGAACGATAGCCAGGACCTGAACCGCCCGACGCTACGGAAGGCTCCTGGCTCCGGCACCAGCGGCGACAAGGACGATAAGAAGGCCGATGAAGACGACCGCCCAACGCTCAAGCGGCGCGCGGACTAACAAACCTTTCTCCCTAACGCAAAAGCCCGCGGACTTCGGTCCGTGGGCTTTCGTTTTTAATACAGAGCGGATGTGCGCCCGGCACTAACGGGATTTCAGCAGGTCTCGAATCTCGGTGAGCAAGACCACGTCCGCCGGGGGTGGCGGAGGCACTGCCGGCGCCGCAGCGGGAGCGGGCTTGTTGAGCTTTTCCATCAAAGCCTGGAAAGGCTTCACGATGACGAAATAGACAACAGCTGCTTTGATTAAGAAAGAGATCACCGCGTTAATGAATGCCCCGATACCAATTGGTCCGGCCTTAATCGCCGAGAAATCCGGCTGCCCTCCCGCGGCACCGATGATCGGCGTGATGATGTCTTTCGTCATCGAATCGACGATCCCTCCGAACGCCGCGCCAATGATGACACCTACGGCGAGGTCGACTACGTTACCCCGCAATACAAAATCTTTGAATCCGGCCATTATTCCTCCAAATCTTCGCATGACCCTTGGTTACTGGGCATGGTGATTGGAAGTGTACTACAGCCCGCAATTCTTGCGCTGGCAATTCCCGTGCAAACGCCGGCGGGAGATTCATTTCTCGTCGCTCCTCCTGCTACGATGGGCGTGTTATGGCGAAGTCCTCGCAACTCATCTCGGTCCCCTGCCCGTGCTGTCAGGCGACATTGCATATCGATCCGGTGACCAAAGCGGTGATTCGCTTTGAAGAACACGTCAAGCCGCCTTCCATCGCCGATCTCGAAGTTGGTGTCGCGAAACTGCGCGGTGAGGCCGCGCGGCGGGAAGAAGTGTTCCAGAAATCCGTGGAAAGCCACAAGAATCACGCCGATGTACTCAGCAAGAAGTTCGACGAGATGCTCCGGCTGGCAAAAGAGAATCCGGACGCCCCGCCGCCGAAGCGGGACATCGATTTCGATTAGTCGTTGGAGTCTTTGAAGAGAACGCACGACCGCAGCTGGTCTATCCACACACCAAGCAATGAGCACAAAAAAAGCGTCCAACCGGGCTTCCGCCACGCACGCACCTGCCGCGAAGCCGAAAACCGCCGCCGAGCGCCAGGTGCGCATTGCAGCCATTCTCAAGAAATTGGACGAAATGTATCCGAACGTCACCTGCGCCCTGAATCATTCGAACCCGTGGGAATTGCTGGTTGCCACCATTCTTTCCGCCCAGTGCACGGACAAACGCGTCAATGAAGTGACACCGGGCCTGTTCCGCAAGTATCCGACTGTCCGCGATTTCGCCAACGCGAGCCAGGAGGAAATGGCCCAGGATATCCGATCCACAGGCTTTTTCAATAACAAAGCGAAGTCCGTGATTGGGGCGGCGCGAAAGGTTCTTGGCGATTTCGGCGGCGAGATCCCACGCGACATCGATCGACTCCTGACCGTCCCTGGAGCGGCCCGCAAGACCGCGAACGTTGTACTGGGGACTGCATTCGGTATTGCATCGGGCGTTGTGGTGGATACGCACGTCCAGCGCATCTCAAACCGGCTGGATCTCACCAAGGAAAGCGACCCCAAGAAGATCGAGCAGGATCTGATGAAGATCCTCCCGAAAGAGAAATGGATTCTCTTCTCCCACCAAATCATCCACTTAGGCCGCGGCCCGTGCACTGCACGCGGCCCCAGGTGCAACGAGTGCGGACTGCACTCGCTTTGCTACTCCAAAGACAAACGGGCGTAAATCTCCACGGGGACAGGATTGCACCCTGCGCGGGGTTTAGAACCCGCATGACACTGCTTCAAAACTATCCGCAGGGATGCAATCCTACTCCCAAAAAACAACCGGGACAACGTCCTTCCGTATCCACGGAAAGAAGTTGTCCCGGCTGAAAAGCCTGATCCCGTGCTGATTTAGCGAATTGGTGCCTCGCCGGTTAGATGCAAACCCTTGTGAATTGCGTAGAGGGCCAGTTCCAAGCGGTCCGAAACACCCAGTTTGTCGAAGATGTTGTGCAGGTGGTTTTTCACCGTCTGTTCGCTGATGAACATCTTCTCAGCCATCTCTTTGTTCTTATAGCCCTGCGCTACCAGCGCCACGATTTCGCGTTCGCGCGTCGAAAGCGGGCTGCGCTCGCGGCCCTTCGCTCCATTCGAGGCGCCGCTGCTTTCCATGCCGGTGGAGAACTGACGCATGACCGCAGCCGTCGTGTGGGAATCCAGCCAAATCTCGCCGGAGTTCACCTTTCGGATGCTCTTGACGATCAGGTCCGGCGCCGTCTGCTTCAGAACGATGCCGCTGCAGCCCAGCTTCATCGCCTGGACAAACTCGTTCTTATCTTCCGAGGCCGTCAGCACGATGACGCGTGTCCGCTTGTTAATCTGCGGCAATGCCTGGAGGGCAGCCAAACCGTCCAGGTTCGGCATGCGCAGGTCCAGCAAGAGCACATCAGGATCGAGTTCGCGCACCTTGTCCAGAACCTCGCGGCCGTCCGACGCTTCGCCGACCACTTGCAGGTCGTCCTCCAGCGTCAAAAGTTTCTTCAAGCCGTCACGGACGATTGGGTGATCGTCGGCAATCACCAACCGGATCGTGTTTTTCTTCGTTTCCTTGCCCGCTTCTCGCGTTTCCGCTCCGTCGTTCATAGGCGATACCATAGTCTCGGTGAGCTCCACGTCTTTTCTCCCGTACCGATGATATGCGGTTCTAGTACTTCCAACAATTCAAGGGCCCCTTCAGTTTGTGGACGGTAAAACACTTAATTCCTTACTAAGGTCGCCTTAGGGACTATCTCGGACAGAGGACCATTCTCTACTACGCCTAAGGCTTGTGGGGGAATGGCGACTGCAGCCGAAAACTTCGCTTCCGCCGCGATTTCTCGACAAGCGACGGATTATCATGAAGATACAGAGGCCATGCGCAGCGTAAACGATTCCGAAGTCGTGATTGTCGGTGGGGGACCAGCCGGATTATCCGCAGCCGAAGCTATTGCCCGCCGCGGACATGCCGCGCTTGTCCTTGAGCAGAATCACGAGATTGGTTCGCCCATCCGCACCAGCGGCGGTAGCTTCATTGATGAGTTGAAAACTCTTGGTATCCCGCCGCATCTCTATCACCCGATCACCCGAGTCCGTTTTCTCTCCCCGGCCAACGAGGCACGATTCGATTACCCCGAACCGAAGCTCTGCGTGATGGACGTCCGCGGCGTGTTTCAACATCTGGCCATGCGAGCGGTAGATTCCGGAGCGCGCATCCGGACCAATACTCGCGTGACGGCGCCGGTAATGGAAAACGGTGCAGTGAAGGGTGTGCGCATTGGGGATGAAACCATCGGAAGCCAAGTAGTGATCGATGCCACGGGCTACCGCGCCGCGATCCTTAAACAAGCCGGCCTCGATCCAAGCATTCAGCGATTCGGTGTAGGAGCCGAATACGATTTTTATGCGCCGCACTGCGATGAATCCGAGGTGCTCCTGTTTGCTGGAAGCGAACTCGCTCCGGCGGGTTATGCGTGGGTGTTCCCTTGGGGGCATAAACGCGTCCGCGTAGGTGTCGGCATCATTCATCCGGATTCCAAAGCGAAGCCGGAGGAATACCTCGACTACTTGGTAGACAACCTGGATCGTTTCGGCGTGAACATGAAGGGCGCGCAGCCGATCGAACATCACTTTGGCCTGATTCCCTCTGAATGCTTCGCCGCGAAATACTCCGGCGACGGCATCCTGGGCGCGGGCGATGCCGCCGGTCACGCTTCGTCGCTTGTTGGAGAAGGGATTCGATGGGCCATTCAGGCAGGAAGAATGGCGGGTGAAATCGTCGCAAACGCCCTTGATCGTAACGACGTCTCGCGCGATGCATTAGTTGAGTTCGAAAGAAAATGGGAGAAACGCTACGGGCGCGATTTGCGCGTGGCCCACATCCTCAACGAGCGTATGGCCCGCTGGGATGACCGCAAATGGGATGAGCGCATGGAAGTGGTGAAGCGGCTGACGCCCCATCAGTTCATTGAAGCTTTGAAAACAAATCTGACGGGCGGATGGCTGTTGCGTTTCCTTGCGTCGAACCCCAAAACGATAGCAGAAGCGGCTGGGATCTTTTAGGAATCGGCTTGCCATTGCGTACGGAACGTGTGAGGCTTATCAGATGTTCATCGGCCATATGGCTGTTGGTTTCGCGTCGAAGCGCGCCGCGCCCAACGCCGGCCTTGGCGTGCTCATGGCCGCACCCATGGCGCTCGATTTACTTTGGCCCCTATTCCTGGTGACGGGCCTCGAAAAGGTCCAAATCGATCCAGGGAACACTGCGTTCACGCCGCTCGATTTCATTTCTTATCCCTACTCGCACAGTTTGACGATGTCTGCGCTTTGGGGCGCTCTCTTCGGATTCGCTTACTGGACCTTCACACGTTACGCCCGTGGGGCCGTGGTCCTCAGCTTTACCGTCATCAGTCACTGGATATTGGACGCCATAACGCATAAGCCGGACATGCCTCTGACAGTAACGGGACCAGCCAAACTTGGGCTTGGATTATGGAACTCGATATCGGTCACAATCACGCTCGAAGCAGTGCTGTTTGCGAGTAGTGTGTGGCTTTACAACTACATTACGACTCCAAGGGACCGCGTCGGCCGTAATGCATTCTGGGGCTTCGTTGCCTTCTCCGTTATCAGCTATTTGTCGAACGTCTTCGGCCCTCCTCCGCCCAGCGAAGATTTCCTTGCGAAGTTTGCCTTCAGTATTTGGATCTTCGTGATCTGGGCATGGTGGTTTGACCGTCATCGATCGGTTCGTGTGTATGATCACGCATCTGAAATCGAATGAAGTCTTTGTTTTCGGCTCCAACCTCGGTGGACGCCACGCTGGCGGCGCCGCATACTTAGCCGCGGAACGATTCGGTGCACAAGAGGGCGTCGGCGAAGGACTCACCGGACAAAGCTACGCGTTTCCAACGTTGACCGCGAGTTTCGAAATGGTGACGATGGAAGCACTCGAAACCAGCAGAGACCGCTTATTCGCGACGGCACAAGCGCATCCGGAGAAGACGTTTCTGCTGACGAAGGTTGGCTGCGGCATCGCCGGATTTCGCGAAGAACAAATCCGTCCGCTATTCCGGAACCCTCCGGAGAACGTGGTGTTGCCGGAGGACTGGTCGGCAGCTTTGAAATTCATTTGAGATTCCGCCCGTCGCGATGGCGCTTATGGAAAAATGCTTCTCGATGTGCGCCACCTACGGAAGTGGCGACATTAGGCGACTCACCGCAAGAGCGAGCCGCCGACCAATCGGAACAAACAGTAGCTACTTCTTCTCGGTCAAAATCCCCGTACGAATCAAGAATCCCGTATCGATATTTCCCGCCACAAAGTCGGGGTGATCGAGAATTTTTTGGTGCAGCGGAATCGACGTGTAAATGCCTTCCACCACGAACATTTCGAGCGCGCGCTTCATGCGCGCGATCGCTTCGTTGCGGTCGGCTCCATAGGCGATGAGTTTGGCGACCAGCGAATCGTAGTAGGGCGGTATCACGCCATCCTGATACGCGGCCGTATCCACACGGATACCGGCTCCACCGGGAATATTGAACCCGGTGATCCGTCCGGGTGAAGGCACAAGGCTCACGGGGTGCTCGGCATTCACGCGGCACTCCACGGCGTGGCCGCGAAGTTCAATCGGTTTGCCCTTTGGCAGCTTCAAAATATCCGTCAGCTTTTCGCCAGCGGCGATGCGGATCTGGCTCTTCACCAAATCCACCCCCGTCACCATTTCCGTGACTGGGTGCTCCACCTGAATACGCGCGTTCACTTCGATGAAGTACAGGTTGCCTTGCGCGTCCATCAAAAATTCCACGGTGCCCGCGTTGGTGTAGCCTATCGCCTTCAATGCGACTTTGAGCGAATCGGCGATCCGCTTCCGCAACTCCGGCGTCACCGCCACAGACGGCGATTCTTCAATCAACTTCTGATGCCGGCGCTGAATAGAGCATTCGCGCTCGCCAAGAATCTCGACATTGCCGTGCTCGTCGGCCAGGACTTGGAATTCGATGTGCCGGGGGTTCTCCACCAGCTTTTCCATGTACATGTCGCCGTTTGAAAACGCAGCGGCCGCTTCGCCCGACGCTTGCGCGAACAACGACGGCAGTTCCTCGGCAGAGCGCACCACGCGCATGCCGCGCCCACCGCCGCCCGCCGACGCTTTCAGCATGATCGGATACCCGATCTTTTCGGCAAGCTCCAGAGCTTCCTCTGCCCCCGAGAGCACGCCTTTCGATCCCGGCAGAATCGGCACACCGGCCTCTTCCATCGCCGAGCGCGCAACCTGCTTCAAGCCCATGCGCCGGATCACTTCCGGCTTCGGACCAATAAAGCGCAGGTGCGACATCTCGCACACTTCGGCAAACTCGGCGTTTTCGGAAAGGAATCCATAGCCGGGGTGAATGGCATCGGCATTGGTGATCTCCGCCGCGCTGATGACGGACGGAATATCCAGGTAGCTGCGTGCGCTTTTCGCCGGGCCGATGCAAACGGCTTCATCGGCAAAGCGAGCATGCAGACTATGACGGTCGGCTTCCGAATAGACCGCGACGCTTTTGATGCCGAGGTCCTTACAGGCGCAGATCACACGTAGGGCGATCTCGCCGCGATTCGCTATGAGAACTTTTTCAAACATGTCGCGCGATCGTCCTGACGCCTAACGCGCGCGGATAGAGAAGAGCGCTTCGCCGTATTCCACCGGGCGGCCATTCTCCACCAGCTTGCCGGTGATCACGCCGCCGACTTCAGCCTCAATCTCATTCATCAGCTTCATCGACTCGATGATGCACAGAACCTGACCCGGTTCCACGCGGTCGCCCACTTTGACGAACGACGCGGAGCCCGGCGCTGGCGATTCATAAAAGGTGCCGACGATGGGCGACTTCACAATCGTCTCATTCGGATCCGGAGCCGCTGGTTTCCCAGAAGCCGCATGCACTGCGGGGGCAACCGCCGGCGCCGGTGCGGCGGCAACAGCCGGTACAGCCGCGGCAACCACCATGTCTTCTGCAAGGCCCGCCCTGCGCAACCGGAGGCGGTTTTCTCCGCGCTGCACTTCCATTTCGGCGACGTTGCTCTCGTTGAATATCGCCATCAACTCTTTGATTTCTTCGTTAGTCATTGAGTAAGTTTTGAATTCGCTTGGTTCGTCTAAAAGTTTAGACCGTCAAAAAATCCTTGGGCGTGGGAGTCAGGATCTCACAGCCGGTTTCCGTTACCAGCACCGTGTCTTCGATCCGGATTCCTCCCTTCCCTTCTATATACGCGCCAGGTTCAATGGTTACGGCCATTCCCGGTTGCAAAATTGTTTCGTCTTTCCGGCCCAGACGCGGTGGCTCGTGAATCTCCAGCCCCAAACCATGGCCGGTGGAATGTACAAAGAACTTGTCTAAGCCGTGCTTTTTCAGCACCTGCCGGGCAGCGCGATCCACGCTTCCCGATGTGGCTCCCGGACGAACCGTGTCGATGGCCGCCAGTTGCGCTTCAAGCACAGCCGCGTACATCTGCTTCACGCGTTTCGGCGGCGTACCCAAATGCACCACCCGCGTCATGTCGCTGGCGTATCCATCCAGGAACGCGCCCATATCGACTAATAATAATTCATTCCCGGCCAGCCGGTAGCCCGTCGGATGCGCGTGTGGTAGCGACGTTCTCTCGCCCGCGGCGACGATCGAATCGAACGCCGGTTTTTCAGCACCCAGCAACTTCATCTGGTACTCAAGTTCCGCCGCAATATCTGATTCACGAACGCCCGGGCGAACACGCCGGATCACGTTTTCGTACGCTTCCGAATTTACACGGACACTGGCGCGGATCTTCGCTATTTCGCCCGCCGATTTCACCATCCGCAGGTTTTCGATTACACCACCCACCGGGACCAGTGAGGCGCCCAAGGGCAATTCGTCCTTCAGCTTCTGATACGTCTGGAAGTTCGTGTGCGTGGCCTCAAAGCCAATCTTTTTCAATTTCTTGCGCCGGATGACTTTCGCCGCGCCAACGTAAAGCGGCCCCTTCGCCACGTGCACCTTCCCGCTTACTCCCCGCGCCGCTGCAATCGCGTAACGCGGGTCAGTGAAGAAGTGCGTTTCCTTGGCCGTGAGCAGGATCAGCCCGTTGGACCCATCGAAGCCGGAGAGATACCGAACGTTGGCTGGAGAAGCAATCAGCAAAGCATCCACTTTGCTTTCGCGGAGGCGGGCGGACACAGCCTGGCAGCGCTGATCGGATTCGGTCAAGTCTTTAGTTTACCGCGAATTGAGACGCCAAAGTTTCCTCCCGAACTCATTTTTTTCCGTCCGATAAGCATCTCATGACCGGTTTCAGTCAACGGGCCGTCCAACTCCTGGAAGCCGCCGAGGCGGCCTCCGCCAGCGGCTTGCCCTGCTCGGAGACCACTGTACTTATAGACCATAACGGATCCCTCCATTTTGCGATGGACTCCGATTGGCCACTCGATTCCCTGCGCGCTCATCGCGGGGCCCAAGCGGCGTACCGGATCACAT
This sequence comes from Bryobacteraceae bacterium, assembly GCA_040081455.1. Lineage (GTDB taxonomy): Bacteria > Acidobacteriota > Terriglobia > Bryobacterales > Bryobacteraceae > Palsa-187. Next base: position 51,443 of record JBEBGM010000010.1, on the reverse strand, counting down.
CGTTCCACGGACAGATTCGCGTCGAGGGGTGCGACAGCAGCCACACCCTCCGCCTGGAGGGAACCAGTCCCATGGCCGTCGCGCGCGCTCTGCTGGGTGCCGGACCACAGCACTACTAATGGGGGTGTGGTAGAACACCTGCTGAAAAAATCCCCGAAGGGAATCTCCTCCCCTTACGAAGCGGAGCAAGGCATCCGCAAAGAATCGGCCAGCGCAAAGTGTTGCACGTAAACCACAGCGGGAAGGTCGCCCTGGGAAGTCCGGTTCGCCGATCAACCTGTTATACTTAGAGCTTATGAGCACCCCTCTGCAGAGTTCTCCGGGTGGAAGTACGAAACGAATCCTGCTGCTGCGCCCCAGAGGCTTTTGCGCGGGCGTGGTCCGGGCGATCGACGTCGTGAAGATTGCCCTTGATCTCTATGGCGCTCCCATCTACGTCCGCAAGGAAATCGTCCATAACAAGCATGTTGTGGAGGAGCTCCGGTCGGCCGGGGCCATCTTCGTGGAGGAACTGAGCGAGGTGCCCATCGGCGGTCGCGTCATTTTCAGCGCCCACGGCGTCTCCCCTGCAGTGCGGGGGGAAGCAAAAGATCGAAACCTGAAGGTGATCGATGCCACTTGTCCACTGGTGACAAAAGTTCATCTGGAAGCGAAACGGTTTGCGCAGCAAGGGTACTCCATTGTTTTGATCGGGCATAAGGATCATGACGAGGTGATTGGAACTTTAGGGGAAGCGCCTGAAGTGACCACCCTGGTTTCGGTGCCCGAAGATGTCGATTCGCTAGAGCTGAAAGATCCCGAAAAAGTCTGTTACATCACCCAGACCACGTTGAGCCTGGATGAAACCAAAGACATTGTGGAAAAGCTGCAGGCCCGCTATCCCAAGATTCACAGTCCAGCCGCGCAGGACATCTGCTACGCCACTGAAAACCGCCAACTCGCGGTGAAGGCGGTCGCGCCCATGTGCGACCTGCTGCTGGTGGTCGGCTCGCAAAATAGCTCCAACTCGCGCCGTCTTGTGGAAGTTTGCGAAAAGGCCGGCGTCCCGGCGCACCTGATCGACGATTGCAGCGAGGTCAACACCGCGTGGCTGTTGGAGGCCAATACGGTCGCGATCACTGCCGGCGCCTCTGCTCCGGAAAACCTGGTGGAGGAGTTAATTGAATCGCTGAAGTCCAAGGGCTACGGCGATCTCGAAGAAGTGGAAATTAAGGAAGAGGACGTTAGGTTCCACCTGCCCGTGGAGCTGAATCGCACCGTACAACTGCAGCCTGTTGCGCGCGTATGAGTCCTAGTTTGCAAGTGAGTGATACGCAACTTTCCGCTTGCGCACAAGCCCTGCGCAAGGCGGTCCATTTCCTGCTCGAAAAGCAGCACAGTGACGGGTATTGGTGGGCGGATCTCACCGCCGATACCACACTCGAATCGGATTACATTTTGCTCGAGCTGTGGCGCCACCCGCCGGTGAACGGTGTATGGAATCCACCGTCGCAACCACGGATTGAGCGGGCCGTGCGGTCGATTCTTGCCCGTCAGCTTCCCGACGGCGGCTTCAACATCTACGAAAAGGGTCCGTCGGAAATCAGCGCCAGCGTCAAGGCTTACACCGCGTTGAAGCTGGCCGGTTTGACGCTCGACGACGAGCGCATGAAACGTCTGTACGACCGCATCATTGCCCTCGGCGGGTTGCAGGCCGCGAATAGCTACGTCAAAGTCAACCTCAGCCTGTTCGGTTTGTATCCGCGCGAGTACACGCCGTCGATCCCACCGGAAGGCATGCTGCTGGGGCGTCTCATCTACGAAATGTCTTCCTGGACGCGCGCGATCGTCATCCCGCTTTCGATCGTCCACGCCATGAACCCGAAGCGTCCGGTACCTGCCGGTTTCACTCTTGAAGAACTTCTTCTTCCCGGCGTCTCGCTCGAGTTCCCCAACAACGAAGGTTTCTTCAGTTGGCGCAATTTTTTCCTGATGGCGGACAAGTTCCTGAAGTTCTGGGAGAAGCACGGATCGAAGGCGCTTCGTCTGCAGGCCATCCGCCGTGCCGAGCGCTGGATGCTGGAGCGTACGCGCTACACCGACGGCCTCGCTGCGATCTATCCGCCCATGATGTACGTCATTATGGCGCTGGACCTTCTCGGCTACCCCAAGGATCATCCGGACGTCCAAGAAGCCGATCAGCAGTTCTTCAATCTCCTGATCGAGCGCGAAAACGAGTTCTTCTTCCAGCCTTGCTTCTCGGTCGTGTGGGATACCGGCATCGCGGGTTATGCACTGGCGGAATCCGGCGTCGCGCCCGATCATGCGTTGGCGCGCTCCACGGACTGGTTGCTCACCAAGGAGGTCCGCCGCAAAGGCGATTGGAGCGTAAAACGCCCCAACGTCGAACCCTCCGGCTGGTACTTCGAGTTCGCCAACGAATACTACCCCGATATCGACGACACCGCACAGGTGCTGCTGGCGCTTGCTCGCGCGCAAGGCACTGACGCTACCAAACAAAGTGCCTGTATGCAGCGCGCGGTGAACTGGCTGCTCGCCATGCAATCGAAAGACGGTGGCTGGGCCGCATTCGACGTCGACAATAACTGGGACTTCCTGAGTTCGGTTCCCTTCGCCGATCACAACGCCATGCTCGATCCTACGTGCCCGGACATTACCGGACGCGTCCTCGAAGGTCTGTGCGCGTGCGGCGTGCGTTCCGATCACCCAGCCGTCCGTCGCGGCGTGGAGTTCCTGAAGAAATCGCAGGAGCAGGATGGCAGTTGGTACGGCCGCTGGGGCGTGGATTACGTTTACGGCACCTTCCTTGCCCTGCGTGGCCTGGAGGCCGCGGGCGAAAGCAATCGCGAAGTCTTTATGCTGCGCGCCGGAGAATGGCTCCGTTCCGTGCAAAACGGCGATGGCGGCTGGGGTGAAAGCTGCGCCAGCTACGAACAACATACCTTTGTGGGAGCCCGAAGCACCCCGTCGCAAACCGCGTGGGCGATTCTCGGCCTGCTTGCCAGTGGCGACACCACCAGCGACAGCATCCAGAACGGCATTCAGTATTTGATTGACACCCAACGGCCCGAAGGCGGCTGGGATGAAGAGCTTTCGACCGGGACTGGCTTCCCGGGCGTGTTCTACCTGAAGTATCACTACTACCGCCATTCGTTCCCGATACTGGCCATGTCCACGTATCTGAAGGCGAAGGCGGCGAACGGAGTTTAACGGCATGCGAGTCCCCCTTTCCCAAGTCGCCGATATGGCGACCTACATCGCCAAGAACAAGATGCGTCCCCGTCCGGAGTGGCAAGAAAATCGCGCCACCGAAGACACCGCGAATCCGTTCAAGATCGTGCATACGCAGGTTCCCTCGATGAAGAGCGAGCGGAAGCCGCACCCCATGATCAACAAGCGCTTCCCGTTGGTGATGATGCTGGAGCCGCTGCACGCCTGCAACCTGACCTGCACGGGCTGCGGACGTATCCGCGAATACGAGTCGACGATTCGCGACCGCCTGTCGCTCGAACAGTGCCTGAAGGCTGTTGATGAGTGCGGCGCGCCGATGGTCTCCATCTGCGGCGGCGAACCGCTGCTGCTGCCTGATATCGCCGATATAGTTGCGGGCATTCTTGAACGCGGCCGTTATATCCAGCTCTGCACCAACGGCATGTTCCTGCGCAAGCGCCTGAAGGACTTCAAGCCACACCCAGGTCTGGTTTTCAACGTCCACCTGGACGGCATGGAAAAGACCCACGATATGTGCGTGGAGCGCGAAGGCGTCTTCAAGGAAGCCATCGAAGGCATCAAGGCTGCCAAGGCCGGCGGCTTCAAGGTGTTCTCCAACACCACCGTCTACAAAGAAACCAGCATGCAGGAAATTCGCGATCTCTACGAATTCCTGATGAAGCTGGGCGTCGACGGCCACGCGATTTCGCCGGCCTACGGTTACTCCGCCGTCGATGACCGCGAGATCTTCATGACGCGCGAAGACATCCACGAAAAATTCAAGGACATCGAGACCCTCTCGAAGAAGTTCCCGCTGGTTTCTTCGCCCGTCTATATGGAATTCCTCAAGGGCGACCGTGACCTGCCTTGCACGGCTTGGGGCATGCCCACCTATAACGTCCGCGGCTGGAAGGGGCCCTGCTATCTGATCACGGATAAGCACTACGATACGTTTGAAGATCTGATGACCAAGACGCCTTGGGAAAACTACGGCACCGGCAACGATCCGCGCTGCGAAAATTGCATGGTGCACTGCGGCTACGAACCTTCGGCCGCCTATGGTGTCAATTCGAAATTGAGCGATCCGTTCAAGTCGTTAAGCTGGCTGCTGCGGTAGCTGGCACGGCCGCTTGAAACCGAGTGGCCTGGAGCTGTATTGAAACCGATTCTCGTTACAGGAGCGACTGGCTTTCTCGGGTGGCATGTGGCTCGCCAACTGATGGAGTCAGGTCGCTCTGTGCGGGCCTTGGTTCGGAATCCGGCGGCAAATGGTCCGGCGTTGCGGGAGTTGCCCGGCATCGATGTCCGAACCGGCGATCTTCGCGACGCCGATTCCCTGGCCCGGGCGGTGGAAGGTTGTGGCGTCGTCTACCACGTGGCTGCGGATTACCGGCTGTGGGCGCCCAAACCGGAAGAGATGTACCGCTCGAATGTGGGCGGAACGAAGAATATGCTGGAGGCGGCGCGTCAGGCGGGTGTGGAGCGCGTTGTCTATACGAGTACGGTCGGTTGTGTCGGGTTTCCGGAAGGCGGTATCGGCAACGAAGAAACGCCGGTGAGTCTGGACGACATGAGTGGACCGTACAAGCGGTCGAAGTTTCAAGCCGAGGTAGTTGCGAAGGAGTTTGCAAAGGAAGGGTTCCCTGTGGTGATCGTCAATCCGACGGCGCCCATCGGAGATCACGATTTTAAGCCGACGCCGACCGGGAAAATGATCGTCGATTTCCTGTGCGGTAATATGCCGGCCTTTTTGGATACGGGATTGAACGTGGCCTACGCAGGCGATGTGGCCATGGGTCATTTGGCGGCATGTGAGCGCGGCGTGCCCGGGGAGCGCTATATTCTGGGCGGTGAAAATCTAACGTTGCAGCAGATTTTCGATTCGCTGGCCGTGGTGACAGGATTGAAAGCGCCGCGGGTGCGGATTCCGTATGCGGTGGCGTACGCCGCTGGAGTCGCATCGACAAGCTGGGCGGCGGTGACGGGAAAAGAACCGCGCGCGCCGCTCGATGCGGTCCGTATGGCGAAGAAGAAGATGTGGGCGAGCTCCGATAAAGCCGTCCGCGAATTAGGTTATTCCGCGCGGCCGGCGATCGAGGCCTTGCGCCACGCTGCGGATTGGTTTATTGCGAACGGTTATTGTGAAAACCTGGCTTCTGGTGGCCGCCGAACGGCGTGAATTCGAAGGATTGTTGAACCGCTTCCGGGCGGCTTCGAGCGCGGTGAATTCGCTCGAGTGGCCGGGCGTGCGGTTCGCGGCGGAAGTGGAATGGAATGGGAACCGTTGGTGGTTGGTGGCGAACGGTCCCGGGCCGGAGCTGGTCAACCGGGCTTTGGCGATTGGTAAGGACGTGGACGGTATCGTGAGTACGGGTTTTTGCGGCGGGCTCGATCCGGCATTGCGGATCGGAGAGATTGTGGTTTCCGGAGATTTGGAGATTCCAACCGCTTCCCCCGTGACCCACGGAAGGATTTATACGCATCATATGGTGGCGTCCACCAAGGAAGCGAAACGAAAGCTGCGCGTGCAAACCGGCGCGGTGGCCGTGGAGATGGAAGCGGACGCAGTCAAGCAGAAGGCGAGCGAATGGGGCATCCCGTTCGGCTGCGTCAAGGTGGTTTCGGATACGGCGAACCAGGACATGCCGCTCGATTTCAACCGGTATCGTTCGCCGTCGGGAGATTTTTTGCGAACACGGATCGCGCTGGCAGCCATAGCGCGGCCGTTTACGGTGATGCCGCGGTTGATGGAGCTGGATCGTAACTGCCGCAAGGCGTCCACAGCGTTAGGAGACTTTTTTGCCAACTGCAAACTCTAAGGAATCCGTATCGTCCGTCAGGCCGGTGGCGTCTGGTTTTGCGCCGCTTCCGGTCAACGCGACGATGAAGGCCGCAGTCTATAAGGGCAACAGCGTGGTGGAGGTCGAATCCATTCCGGTTCCTCAAATCGGACGCGGCGAAGTCTTGATTCAGGTGGAATCGTGCGGTGTCTGCCATACGGATCTCAAGAAAATTGAATACAACCTCTTGCCCGCCCCTCGCATCTATGGTCATGAAACCGCGGGAGTGATCGCCGCCGTTGGCGAAGGCGTCACCAAGTATCAGCCGGGGGACCGCGTAGTGGTTTTTCATCACATTCCTTGCGGCAAGTGTTTTTACTGCAGCAAGAAGTTGTATGCCCAATGCCCCATATACAAGAAAGTGGGCGTGACGGCCGGTTACGAACCGGCGGGTGGCGGCTTTTCGCAATACGTTCGCGTGATGGATTGGATTGTCGAAAGCGGCATTGAGAAGATTCCCGCCGGGGTCTCGTTCGACCAGGCGTGCTTCGTCGAACCGGTTAACACCTGCGTCAAAGGCGTCCATCAGGTGGACCCGCGTCCCGGCGATGTGGTCGCGATCCTCGGTCAGGGACCCATCGGCCTTATCTTCACCATGATCGTCTCGCAGATCGGCTCGCGCATCGTCGCCACCGATACGATGGATTTCCGCCGGAAGCTCGCACTGAGGTTCGGCGCACATGAGGCTTTTGATCCCCGTGATGGGCAGTTCTCCCGCACCGTAAAGCAGATGACGGACGGTCGCGGCGCGGATATCGTCATCATTGCGGCATCGGCCAAGGGAATTGTGGAGCAAGCCGTGGAATGCTCGCGGCCGGGCGCCAAAATTTTGCTGTTCGCGCAGACCTCGCACCAGGAGCGGATTGAGGTTTCGGGCGCGGACATCTGTATGGGCGAAAGGATCCTGTGCGGCTCCTATAGCGCGTCTGTCGACGTGCAAAAGGAGTCCGCCGACCTGGTCTTTTCCGGCAAACTGCCCGTGGAGCAGCTTGTGACGCACCGGTTCCCATTAACTGACGTTCATGAAGGAATCGAGCGGGCGTTGCATCCTGGGCCCGAATCGTTGAAGATCGTATTACAGCCCCAGAGGTGAGAAGAGTGACGGATCAGATGACGGCGGCCGTCCTGTACGGCAAAGAGCGCCTGCAGATCGAGGTCGTCGATGTGCCCCAAATCGGCGCCGGCGATGTGCTCGTCCGCGTTCGCGCGGCGCTTACATGCGGTACGGATGTGAAGGTTTTCCGGCGCGGTTACCACGCCCGGATGATTGTGCCCCCGGCCCTGTTTGGGCATGAACTGGCGGGCGATATCGTCGCCGTGGGCAGCGACGTGAAGAATTTTAAAGTCGGCCAACGCGTGATGGCGGCCAATTCGGCTCCGTGCGGCACCTGTTACTACTGCAAGCACGATCAGGAAAACCTCTGCGACGATCTGCTGTTTAACAACGGCGCCTACGCCGAATACATCCGGATTCCCGCGCGCATCGTGGAAAAGAATCTTCACTCACTCGAAGACCATGTCGGCTACCAGGACGCCGCCCTCGCCGAGCCACTCGCCTGCGTGCTGAGTGGACTGGAAGATACGAACCTTCGCCAGGGCGATACCATCGCCATCATCGGCCTGGGTCCCATCGGCATGATGTTCGTCCGTTTGGCCAAAGCCGTGTATGGCGCGCGCGTCATCGCTATCGGCCGCCGCCAGCCGCAGCTGGATCGCGCCAGGAACATGGGCGCGGATGAAACCATTTTGAATGACGGTTCCTCCGATGTCATCGCCCGAGTAAAATCACTCACCGAAGGCCGCGGAGCCGACGTCGTCATCGAAGCCGTCGGTCTGCCTGAACTTTGGCAACTAGCCGTTCACCTGCTCCGCCGTGGCGGCGTGGTGAACTTCTTCGGCGGCTGCGCTACGGGAACTGAAGTAAATCTGGATACCAACCTCCTCCATTACTCCGAAATCACCTGCCGCGCGAGTTTCCACCATACGCCGGCCCTCATCCGAAAGGCGCTCGACGTCATCAGCCGGGGCTATGTCACCGCGAAGGATTTCGTCAACGGCGTGGAGCCGCTCTCGAACCTGCTCGAAGTGATGCAACACCTCATGAGCCACAACGGTCACCTGAAGACGGCGATCATCCCGTAGGCTTGTGCACCTTCCTCCGGCAGGCTTCATCAAAAGCGCGTCCGACATGGATCGCGCATGGATGCTGCCGGAGTCGCTCGCTTACACACACTGGCTGGCCACTCATCACTACGAAAACTTCCATGTCGTGAGCTTCCTGCTCCCCAAGCGCCTCCACCAGGATTTCTACAACGTATACTCTTTCTGCCGTTGGGCGGACGACTTGGGCGACGAAATCGGAGACACCGCCGAAAGCCTCCGGCTGCTCTCCTGGTGGCGCAATGAATTAAATGCCATGTACGTGGGCGAAGCGAAGCACCCCGTTTTCGTCGCATTGATGGGCACGGTCAAAAAGCATTCCCTGCCCCGGATTCTCTTCGACGACCTCATCAAAGCCTTCGAGCAGGACCAGACCGTCACCCGTTACCGCAACTTCGAGCAACTCTTGGAATACTGCCGCTACTCGGCAAATCCCGTTGGCCGCCTCGTGCTGGGACTCTGCGGATATCAGGACGCGGAACGCTGTGAACTATCGGACGCTACCTGCACCGCGCTGCAGCTCGCAAATTTTTGGCAGGACGTCATAATCGATCTGGAAAAAGATCGCGTCTACCTGCCGCTCGATCTGCTCGATCAATACAGCTACCCCGTCGAAGGCTTGTTCGCCCGCAAGTTCGATGCGCGCTTCGCCAACGTGATGAAAGACGCCGTCGCAGTGGCGCGCGATTTGTTCCTGAAGGGCTTGCCCTTGATCGACCGTGTCGACCGCCGCCTGGCCATCGATCTCGAACTTTTCAGTCGCGGCGGACTCAAAATATTGGCTAAAATTGAAGATCAGAAGTATGACGTGCTGCGCGCCCGCCCGGCGATCAGCAAAACCGAACGTGTGGCGCTCTTGCTTGGCGCGCTTACCCGGCGGGCCTTTTCTCGCGCCGCATGAGCCAGTCTAATCCTCCCATTACCGTCAAAACGTCTTACGACTGGAGCCAGCACGTTGCCCGGTTGCAGGCGAAGAATTTTTATTACTCATTTCTTTTGTTGTCGAAGGAGCAGCGCCGCGCCATGTGCGCCGTTTACGCGTTCATGCGCTACTGCGACGACCTGAGCGATGAAGTCAGCGACGATCCAGACGAAGATCAAAGCCCCGCCGGGCGCGCCGCGGCGATAGAACGGTGGCGTGAAGATCTCACGCAAGCGCTCCGCGGCGAAAACGTTCCGGAACACTTCGTTTGGCCCGGCTTCACCGACGCCGTCGCGCGCTTTAAGATTCCGCATGAGTATTTCTTCGACATGATCGACGGCGTCCGCTCCGACCTTGGACCCCGCCACATCGAGACGTTTGACGAGCTTTATGATTACTGCTACCACGTGGCGAGCGTTGTCGGCCTCACCATCACTCATATCTTCGGATTTGAATCCCCCGACGCACTGAAACTCGCCGAAAAATGCGGCGTTGCGTTTCAGTTGACCAACATCCTCCGCGACGTGAAAGAAGATTCCGAAAAGGGCCGCGTCTACCTTCCCGCCGAAGATCTGCGACGTTTTGGAGTGAATCCCGACAGCTTTGAGCCTCGCGATAAGTTCAAGCAGTTGATGAAGTTTGAAGCGGAGCGCGCGCGGGACTACTATAAGCAGGCCGCCCCGCTGGTCAACATGGTGCACCCCCACAGCCGCGCGTCTCTACGCGCCTTGATCAGCATCTACTCGCGCCTGCTGGATCGCATCGAAGCCGCCGATTTTGAAGTCTTCGGCGATCGTATCCGCCTCCCTACCTGGGAGAAAATGTGGGTTCTGGTTCGCAGCTTCGCCGGGTAGCAATCGCCGGTGCGGGAACATTCGGATGACCGTGCTCCCGCGATGCGAATGCATCCCGAGCGTGTTACGGTAACAGCATGAATTGGAGTGCAATCGCGGCAGTATTTCTGGGACTCGGCGTCTGCATTGGCGCGTTTGGAGCGCACGCACTACAGGGACATCTGGACGACTACTCGCGCGGCATCTACGAAACCGGTGTCCTTTATCATTTCTTTCACGCCTTGGGATTGCTGATCGTTTCCATGCTCCCGCGCACCGGCGCAGTCACGGAAGCCAGGGCCAACACTGTCTGCTGGCTGCTTGCCGCGGGCATCCTACTGTTCAGCGGAAGCCTCTACGCCCTGGCCATCAGCGGCGTCCGCACCCTGGGCGCCATCACACCCATCGGCGGCGTTGCCTTCATTGCAGCTTGGGCCATGCTGGCCTACAGCCTGGTGCGCCGAAGCCAGTAAGCATCACGGCACATCCGGCGTGGCCGCCATTTCCGGCATATGCGCCTTCAACCAATCCACGATCACGTGGTCCAGCCAGAATCGTGCCTTTCCTCGGGCGAGGAAACCCAAATGTCCGCCGTGTTCGACGGCGATCAGGTGCAAGTGTGGATTCTCACGAAATGCCGGATGATCGTAAATTTTGAACGGGATCATCGGATCGTTCTTCGCCTGCACCACCAGCGTCGGAATGCGGATGTGCTGTAGAAATTGATTGGACGATTGCGTGCGGTAATAGTTCTCCGCGCTACCAAAGCCAAAAATGCGGGACGTGTAGTGCTCATCGAAATCGCGAATCGTTTTCACCTTGGGCAAAGGCTCCAGCGGGAACAAATCCGGCGCTATGGAATTTCTGCGCTTCACGCGCAGCTTCAACCGGTTCACGAATCGCTTTCGGTAAATGATGTTGGAAGGACGCTCTGTGTCATCCACGCTTGCGCCCAAATCGATGGGCGTTGATACCGCGCAGACCGATTCGAATACTTCGTGCGCGTGCTCGCCCAATTCACCGGCAAGCTTGAGCACCATATTGCCGCCCAGCGAATATCCCACCGCGAAAATAGGCAAGCCGCTGACCTTCCTGCGCTCCCTGGCAACCATCAACAAATCGCTTGTAAGGCCCGAATGATAATTTCCTCGCGGACTCCACGGCGACGCTCCGCAGCCGCGCATGTTGTAGCGATGCGTGCGGAATCCCGCCGCCAGTGCCGCTGCCGCCATGCTGCGCGCGTAGCCCGATTCACTGGAGCCCTCCAGCCCGTGAACTAAAATCAGCTCACCCACGGGCTTTTCCGGCGACTGCACGCGAACCAGAATTTTGATGCCGGGCTCCGGCTCGTAATACACGTCCTCCACGGGCCACCGGTCTACGCTTTCGGGCCGTGTCCAAAAATTCGCCGCCAGCGTGGAAATGTGTCCGCTACGAAATAGCGGTTCAAAAGGAGGGTGCTTCGGAGGCTTCGGGAGTCGCAAACTCTATTATCGCCAGAGCATAAGACAGTCAGATGACGCGGATGGGAAATCCGCACCGGCGCCATTCCGCCCACCGCAAACAGAAAAGCGCGGAAGCCTTTCAGCTCCCGCGCCATGAAACTACCGATGCATCCGGTCTACTTCTGCAGCAGGAAGCGTTGGACACGCTCGCCGGCGAAAACCTCGCCAGTGTAGATGTTGCCTTTGGAGTCCGTCGCAATCATGTGCAGGCCGAAGAACTGGCCGGCATTCTCGCCCATGCTGCCAAGAGTGCCAAGCACTTTGCCGTCTTCGCGATTCAGGAACCAGACGTGATTGTTGGTGAGATCGGAGATGTACAGCAACTTCTGCGCCTTATCGCTCGAGAACATCACACCACCGGTAGAGCCGCCAACGCCGGTCATCGGGGCCAGGATGAACTCCTTGTTCAAGTACGTGCCGTCCTTCTTGAACACCTGGATGCGATTAGCGTTGCGGTCCGCGGCGTACACCAGGCCGTCGTTGGAGATGTTGATGGTCACGTGGCCGCGGAACTCCTTCGGCATCGGGCCACCCGGCTTGTAGGCGCGATCCGCATCGTCCGTCGTCATCTCAGACAGTTTGTGGCCGTATGCGCCCCAGCCGCGCTTGAACTTCAGCGTGTCCAGGTCGAACACCATGATGCGGCCACCCAAGTAGTTATCCGCGGCGTACAGTTCACGAGCGGTCTCATCCAGGCGGATTTCTTCAAGTCCACCAACAATCATCGGCGTGGTGGGCGGATACTTCTGCCGAAACGCTTTAATATCGGCATCGCGCTTGGCCACAGCAGCCGGATCGGGACGTTGACGGCCACCGGGCACAAAGCCGGACACCGGTCCCATGCCTCCTTTGCCCTTCACGTGATTCTCGGTGAGCAGAGACGGGTTGTTGTCACCACCGGCTCCCGGGATGCGCTCCGGAGTGCGCGGCACTTCGGCAACCAACTTGCCGGTTTTCGTGTCGTACTTGCGAACCGTATCCTGCCCCAGATACGCAAAGCCCTTTGAGTCGATCGCCATGCCGTGGCCCTGCAGCGCGTCGAACGAGCCGATCACGTTGCCGGCCTTATCGAAATGAATCATCGACGGCGGACGGACGCAGCAATCGGCGAGTGGCGGATCCAACTCCGCTTCCAGTTCGATGTCCGTCAAATCGTTCGGACGGTTGTACGCCCAAACCGTGTCGTCAGGAGCAACCGCGAGGCCAGTGACGCCACCGATCTTCCACTTATTGGGAAGTGTTTTCGGCCAATCGGGATCGACCTTAAACTTCGGCGCGGCTTGGTTCTGCGCCGGAAGCGAAACGCTATAGACCAGAACGCCAATGCCCGCGAACGCAGCGGCGGCAAAGGCGCGGCCAAAAACTTTTTTGTTACTAATCATGAATCCTCTCTTTGAGTCCTGCGGCAGATCGCCTTGCACGGCTTGCCGACCTGAAAATTATACGCCAGCCCTCAATACGCCAAAGCGCAGGGTTGTTAGGGCTTTCCTAAAGAGCATAGCGGATCGCCAAGGATGACGTTCTGCCAGCTGAGCACCGGCAGTGCCAGATAAAAGCTCTCCGCCAGTGTGCGGCCTTGGTAATAAGCGGGGAGCAGATGATCCGGACGCGGCGTGTAGATCAGGAAGGGTTCGTAGACGTGTCCGGATGCCCCCGTTGCCCCTTCCTGCAACAGATCGGCGGATAGACCTTGCGAGCTTCCGCCGAACATGTACATGGGATCGTCCCAGCGGGTGCGCGATTTCCAATTCTCGGGTGGCCGCGCAAACGTTCGCCCATCGCTCGAAACATACTGCGTCGCGATGCCCCCAGGGAGCCAGCGAAAGCCGGGGAAACGCCGGTCCCGGTGCCCGTCGTTTGAGCCCCAACTCGCATAGCCGATGACGTCTTGTGCACCATACACCGGCTTTTCGCTCTCGTCGAACAGAACGCGATCGGCGGGCAGCGAGATGGCCGTGTCGCGAAGCCAGTTGTTCCCCGCAGCGTCATCCGGCGCGGAGAGATCCAGCACAACTCTGCCCCGGTTCTTGGCTGCCAGCGAACGGTCAATCATCGCCTTTACCGTCGCAACATCATAGGCCGCCAATCGCGTCACCATGTACATCGGAAACTCCGGATGCGAGAACACCTGCGAGCGGCGACCGAAAAACGGATTCACGATGGACCCGGCGATGGGATGCGGCTTTCCGGTCTTGAGGTCGAAGTAAAGCAGCGCCAGTTCGCTATCCACCGAGGACTGATCCCCTTGTTCACCATTGCTGCCCCGAATCCGCAGCGGAACGCCCAGCGTGGTGACAATGACATACACGCTATCCACCAAATTCTTTTCCCGCAGGCATTTGGAAACCGCGGGAGCAATGGCGTCGTTGTAAACCGGCCTCGGTATCTCCTCCTGCACCAGCACGGCAATTCTGCAGACGTTTCCTTCGGGAATGCGCCGGCGAAGGATGTAGTAATCACCGATCGCCACCGAATCGGGCGAATTTTGGTTGACTACCAGGAGTACACGCGCCGGAGACAGCCCTTCATTCGCTGCCGGAGCGGCCTTTTGCGTTTGCGCGCTCGCCTGCGCCGCGAACACAACCAAGAGCCCCAGCCCGGCGATCACACGTCGAATTCCTGGACCGCGAACAAATGACATTTTCTTCATCCTAATGGATTTATCGCTGTAGGGGTACCTGCAAAGCCTTGCGGGATGGGATACTAGTGGTTAGCGGCTTTGTGCCGCGGGTCTCGCATGGATCTTGATCAGCTCCATACTTTCTTGGAAATCGTCCGGCTGAAGAGCTTTTCGAAAGCGGCGCAGTCGTGTTTCCGCACGCAGCCTGCGGTTAGCGCGCAGGTACGCCAGTTGGAGCAGGAGATGAACGCGCCGCTGTTTGAGCGCCTGGGAACTAAGATCGCGCTTACACCCGCAGGCCAGATCTTCGCCGAATACGCCGAACAGATCCTGGACCTGAAGCGCCGCGCACAAGACGCCATTAACGAACTGGAACGCGTCCCACGCGGCGAATTGGTAATCGCTGCGAATGAAGCCACCTGCATTTATGTCCTGCCGCAGGTGTTCTCGGAATACAAGAAGCGCTTCCCCAATATTCAAATTCTAGTGGACCGCTCCTTCGGCGCCCGTGTCGTCGAAGCCGTGGTGGACAATCAAGCCGACTTCGGCATTGTGCAGTTGCCGGTCACCGAAAAACGTCTGCAGGTTGCCAAAATTCACTCCGATGAGATCAAAGTGATTTGTCCGCCTGACCATAAGCTCGCCGATGGCGGCAGTGTTGCTCCGGCCGACCTTGCGGGCAGTCCGCTGCTGGTACCTAAGGCAGGCGTCACGCGCAGCCGATTGAATGCATGGCTCGATCCGGCGGAGGAATCCATCTCTATTTCGATGGAACTCGACTCCACCGAAATGATCAAGCGATTCGTTATGGCCGGTTTGGGCGTCGGCTTCGTCGCCGAGGCGCACTGTCAGGAGGAGATTACCGCGGGCATGCTGGTGGCCAAGTCGCTGGCGCCCGAACCCATGACCCGGCAGATCGGATTGATTTATCGTAAGGATAAGGCGCTCTCCAAGGCTGCCCTCGGATTCATTGAGGTCACCTTGGCTTATGCTGTTAAGACGCCCTCGCAACTGCGGATGGAAGCACCCGTGGAAGTGGGGAATTCGAGCAGGCGGTAAGCGGAACCAGGAAATGAGCATGCAGCGGGTTACAGTACGAACATCGACGATTTTCATCGGTAAAGGCAAAGAAACCCACGTATTTCATTCCGTCGAAGATATTCCTCCCACGCTTCGCCGTGAGTTGGAACAATCCACGAACAGCTTCAATTCGGCGACGATTCTCATTGCCGATCGCCGTGGACGGGAAGAAATCGTCCGCGCTTTAAACGGCCTTCCCTCCAGCCTGCGGAGCCGCTTGGCTAACTCGCTCAATACGCGGAATCAGGAACCCGAACTGGTGGTCCCCGAAGGCGTCATCGACCGGAGCGTCGGCTTTATGCGCCGCAACTGGCTGGAGATCACGCTGCCCGTGGCCGTCGGCTTCATCATCTGGGCCGCGTTTAACTATCGCTAGCCATTATCCCTCGGAAAAATCCTACGTATTTTTCGTTAATCCTTTTCTGGTTTTGACCGATATACCAAGTGCTGGAGTGTCAACCAGATGGAACTTCGTCATCGCGCGGCCGTCGCGGAAAAATCGCGCCCGGTTCTGGAGCGCCGCTCGGAACCACGCACCACGTCCACCGAAGAAATTGCTATTCACGTCCCCGGCTGGGCCGGACAGCCCAATCCCATGCCGGCTCGCGTTGTGAGTTTGTCAGGGCACGGTATGTGCCTGCACACGGATCACCCGGTCCAGTGCGGTGTTCAGATCGAGATCAGGACGAAGCGCGGCGTCATCGTCGGAGAGGTTTGCCGTTGCAAACACGAGAGCAAAGGCTACTCGCTGGGCGTACGTTTGCCGCGCGTGCACGCATAGACCCGGGCACCCGTCGTATTTGGTAAACATCTTCGGCAAACATTGCGTTCCTACCTACCCGCTCGTACATAATAGGAACGTGGAAAATCGGAGAGTTGCCATTTTTGGAAGCGGCGGGCAGTTGGGGCAGGAACTGTTCGCGGAGTTCACCAAACGCGGATACGAGGTCACGGGCTATGAACGCACCGATATCGACATCACTGACGCGGCCCAAATCGAACGGAACCTCACCGCCCTGGACCCAGCCGTCGTCATTAACTCAGCTGCCTACAACCAGGTAGACGTCGCCGAGAAAGAACCGCAGGCGGCTTATTCCGTGAACGGACTGGCCGTGCGTAACTTGGCGCTAACGTGCCGCCAGATTGACGCGCGCTTCATTCATTTTTCCACCGACTACGTTTTCGATGGTCTCGCCGGCCGCGCCTACACCGAGCAGGATACGCCCCGGCCACTGGGCGCCTACGCTGTATCAAAGCTTGCAGGTGAACTGTACGCGCGCGCCTATCTCGATAACGCTTTGGTCATCCGCACGTCGGGTGTGTATGGACCGGCTGGACACAAAACCGCGCGCGGCAACTTCGTGGAGCTGATGCTTCGCCTGGCCGCGAGCAACCAGCCGATTCGCGTCGTCGAAGATCACGTCGCATCGCCTACCTTCGCTCCGGCTCTCGCTTCACGCACCGCGGATCTGGCCGAGCGTGAAGCCAAAGGAGTGTTTCACATCGCCGGCGGCACACCCATCTCATGGTTTGATTGGGCCGTGAAGATTTTCGCCGCCGCGAAAGTTTCGCCACAACTCAAACCGACGAACGAACGCGAATTCCGCACAGCAGCGCGCCGGCCGAGGTATTCCGCGCTTTCGAACGCGAAGATGGAGTCACTTGGCCTCGCTCCCATGCCGACGCTCGATGAAGCCATCGGCCTGTACCTGATGGCACGGGCGCGGCAAGCTACCTAACAGGCAACGTCCTACGGGTAAGGATGTGGCGCACGCTCCCGGCGCGCGTCACAAAAAATGCCTCAATTAGTACTGCAGCACGTCTCCCACCTTCAACCCATTCTTCGCCGCCTGGCCGGCGTTGATCTCCAAAACGTAGGCTGATTTTTGGGTACCGCCATATTTCGGGCACTGGGCGGCCTCCGTCGTGCACGGCGGCGTATCGGCGGAAATTTCCACGATGCGGTGGTCGCGGTCCATCCAGACGATGTCGAGCGGAATGCGCGTCTGGAACATCCAATAAGCGTAGTTGTCTTCGGTCGGATGCACGAACAGCATGCCGCGGTCCTGGGCCAGCGAGTCGCGGAACATCATGCCTTTCATGATCTCGATGGACTGGCGCATGATCTCGACCGTAATGGTTTTGCCATTCGGAAATTTCACGTGCGTGGATCGAATACCGTCCGTTTCCTCCTTGGAACAACCTGTGAGGAACACCGCCAATACCAAAAAACTGACAAACAGCACGAGCCGGGATCGCATTCCTTTAGAATAGAAGGTTGGACGCTTTTCTGAAACGCGTGCGGCTGACGCTCGAAATGATCAAGTTCGAGCACTCCGTGTTTGCCCTTCCCTTCGCCCTCACCGGAGCATTGCTAGCTTGGCGTGACGCCGGATTTCTTCGGCAAGGGCTGTGGCAAAAGCTCGGCTGGATTGTGGTTTGCATGGTGGCCGCACGTAGCGTCGCCATGGCCTTCAACCGCGTGCTGGATGCCGACGTGGACGCCCTCAACCCGCGCACGAAAATGCGCCACCTGCCAAGCGGCCAACTTTCGCGCGGCTTCGCGTGGGGCTTCATCCTGTTCTGGAGCGTAATTTTCTCCTTCGCTTCGGGCCGCTTGAACGCGCTGTGCTTCCTGCTGGCTCCCGTAGCGTTGGGCGTGGTGATGTTTTACTCCTACACTAAGCGCTTCACGTCTCTCTCGC
The DNA here is from genome assembly GCA_040081455.1 of Bryobacteraceae bacterium. GTDB lineage: Bacteria > Acidobacteriota > Terriglobia > Bryobacterales > Bryobacteraceae > Palsa-187. Next base: position 33,568 of record JBEBGM010000010.1, on the reverse strand, counting down.
ATCTGGTGCTGGGGTTCGCGCTGGGCATCGCACCGGCGGGAGCCTGGATCGCCATGCGCGGCGCACTGGACCCGCGCATTCTGTGGCTGACCGCCGCAGTCACGCTGTGGACCGCCGGCTTCGACATCATCTACTCCTGCCAGGATTACGAATTCGATAGTAGCGCCCCTCTGTTCAGCATTCCGAAGCTTTTGGGCATCCCCAAAGCTTTGTGGGTTTCGCGCTTTCTGCACGTGGGTATGTTGTTGTGCCTGCTGATGTTGGGCCTTTCCTTCCACCTGGGAGCGCTGGCGTGGATCGGCGTGTTCGCTGTGATGGGCCTGCTGTTGTGGGAGCACCGCATTGTGTGGCCCAACGATCTTTCCCGCGTGGATGCGGCCTTCTTCACCATGAATGGCTACGTCAGCGTGATATTCTTTCTATTTTGGGCCGGAGATATTCTCTTAGCCCACTCGAACCTGCTTCGGTAAGCCTGTTCCGGTGGTGAAAGCGAGCACTCCCCGAGGTTGCAAGTCATGACACCTGTTTTCCAAGATTCCCGCCTCCTGCCGATCCGCGACAAAGTTGCCGCGGGCGAACGCCTGACCGTCGAAGACGGCCTGTTGCTCTATCGCACGCCGGACCTGCTGGGCGTTGGCTGGCTTGCCAACCAGGTTCGCGAGCGCCTGCACGGGAACAAGACTTTCTACAACGTCAACCGACACATCAACCCCACCGATGTGTGCGTGGCCAGTTGCAAGTTGTGCGCTTTCGGTAAGAAAGCCAAGGACCCCAAGGCCTACACGATGTCGCTCGAAGAGATCTGGCATCGCGCGGGCGAAGGCTACCGTGAAGCCATCACCGAGTTCCACATCGTCGGCGGCCTGCATCCGGAATTGAATCTCGATTGGTATTGCCAGATGTTGCGCGGCTTGAAGGAACGCTATCCGCAGGTGCACCTGAAGGCGTTCACGATGGTCGAGATCGGTTACTTCGCCCAGCGCTCCAAGCTTTCGCACTATGAAGTGCTGAATCGCCTGAGAGAAGCAGGGCTCGACTCCATGCCCGGCGGCGGCGCGGAAGTTTTCTCGGAGCGCGTGCGCCGGATCATCTGCGATCACAAGATTTCCGGCAATGAATGGATCGACGTGGCGCGCATCGCGCACAAGATGGGGATTCATTCGAACTGCACCATGCTCTACGGCCACATTGAAACCGAAGAGGACCGCGTGGATCACCTGGTGAAACTGCGCGCGCTGCAGGATGAAACGCACGGCTTCCAGGCGTTCATCCCGCTGGCGTTCCATCCCGACAACACCGCGCTCGATCACATCAGCAAGACGACGGGCTTTAATGATGTCCGCGAAATCGCCGTCTCCCGTCTGATGCTGGACAACATTCCGCACATCAAGGCCTATTGGGTGATGATGACGCCGAGAATCGCGCAGATCGCGCTCCGCTTTGGCGCGGACGACCTGGACGGCACCGTGGTGGAAGAGAAGATCTACAAAGACGCCGGACGCACCAGCGAAGGCGCCATGCACCGCGGCGAACTGCTCCGCCTGATCCGCGAAGCGGGCCGCGAACCCGTGGAGCGCGATACGCTCTATCGTCCGGTGGAACGCAAGGAAGAAGAGAACGTGTTTACGGTGTTGGTGTAGTTTTCAATAATGATACCGGCACGCAAGAATCCGAATCCGATCAGATAACACTTGATACACCAAACGGTGTTCGTGATTGATTCGCCGGGACCAACATCCGGACAACTCGTGCTTTAACGGTTCGGGCTTGCCGATGCCGGAATAGGGATCGCGTTGAACATCGCGCACGAGCCGAATGATTTTGAGGGCTTGTCCGCGATCCTGCTCCACCCACCACGCAAGATCCTCGAACGCGGCGGGATCAAATTCCAAGATTCTCGGCAGCGGCATCGAGCGAGATCCCGTCCTTGCGATTCATCGCGGCGATAAGCCGGCGCTTCATCGTTTCGGATTTGAGCAGGTAAGCGGTCTCCCGTTCGGCGGCGATTTCGCGCCAAAGTTCAATGGGAACAATGACGGCGGTCGGCTCACCAGCCTCGTTGGAAACGATCTGGATCTCGGTTTCGATCACAGCTTCAGTCTACCCCAGATCGGCGGCGGGTACCGCCAGCACGCGCCGCCCATCGACGCGATACTTGCCGGAAACCACCAGCGCAATCGCTTCCGAGTAAATCCGGTGCTCCTGCACAAGAATGCGGGCCGCGAGCGTGTCCGCGGTGTCGTTATCTTCCACCGGCACCACCGCCTGCTTGATGATCGGACCCGAATCGAGCCCTTCATCCACAAAGTGCACCGTGCATCCGGAAAACTTCACGCCGTGCTCTAGCGCCTGATGCTGCACATCCAAACCGGGGAACGCAGGCAGCAGTGACGGGTGAATGTTCAGGATCCTCATCGGGAATTCGCGAATGAAATGGCCGCTTAGAAGGCGCATGTAGCCGGCCAGGCAAACCAGGTCCACATTGTTGCGCCGCAGTTCGGCAATTAACTGGCGATCATAGACTTCGCGATCGAGCCCCTTCGAGGGCAGCGCCACCGCGTTTAGGCCGCGCTCACGGGCAATCGCAAGCCCCGGCGCGTCCGGGCGATTCGAAATGACGACGGCAATCTCCGCGTTCAGTCGGCCTTCCGCGATCGAGTTCGCGATGGCCACGAAGTTCGAACCGCGGCCAGATAGCAGAATCCCCAGCTTCATCATGCCGGGTTACTCGTAAACGACGCGAGCTTCTTTAGTGGTGGGAATCACCGCGCCAATGGCGTACCAGGGTTCTTTCAGCTTGTCGAGAATCCTGCCCGCCTCGGCCAGTTTGCGCGGAGAAACCACGAAGATCATGCCGATGCCTAGGTTGAATGTGCGCCGCCAATCGTTTTCCGGAATGCGGCCGATTTTCTTCAGTACTTCAAAGATAGGCAGCACAGGCCAAGTGCCCAGATCGATGCGGACGCCAAGCCCCTTCGGCAAAATGCGCGGCGTGTTGTCGGTGATGCCGCCGCCGGTGATGTGCGCGGCGCCCTTCAAGACGCCCACGTCATCCAGAGCGCGCAACGGCGTCAGGTAACTGCGGTGCAGTTTCAGAAGTTCATCGGCAACCGTGTTTTCGATTTCGGCCAACCGCGTATCGGGCGCATGCCCCGCCACTTCAAAAAGAAGCTTACGAGCCAGCGAATAGCCGTTCGTGTGCAGCCCCGTCGACGGCAGACCGATCAGCACGTCGCCCGAGCGAATCTTCGCGCCGGTGATCATCTTCTTCTTTTCTACCGCGCCCACGATGAAGCCGGCCAAATCGTATTCGCCCGGCGGATAGAAGCCCGGCATCTCCGCCGTTTCGCCGCCGATCAGCGCGCAGTCGTTCGCCTTGCATCCGCGAGCCATGCCCGAAACCACCTCGGCCGCCACGCGCGCGTCCAACTTGCCCACGGAAAAATAATCCATGAAGAACAACGGCACCGCGCCCTGCACGGCGATATCGTTCACGCAGTGATTCACCAGATCCTCACCCACCGTCGAATGCCGCCCGGTGAGGAACGCGAGCTTCAGTTTGGTGCCGACGCCATCGGCCGAGGAAACGAGCACCGGCTCGCGATATCCCTTCAGCAAATAGCCGCCGCCGAAGCTGCCGATATCGGTGAGCACGTTCTTGGTGAACGTCTTGCGCGCCATCTCGCGGATGGAGCCGACGGCGCGGTCAGCCTCTTCAATGCTCACACCCGCGTCTTTGTATGCAATGCCCTTACGTTTCGAAACAGCCATAGAATCTTCCATGGTACGACGCGCGGATAGGCGCTGGCGCGGGGCATTTGGGATACCCGGCAGCGCGCTCGCGCCACCACGGGCGCACAGTACAATCAAGGCGATGGCTGCCCTGACCACCCTTTCCGAAGAGGAACTCCTGTTCCAATCCACCATCCGGAAGTTCACGCGCGAGCGCCTGGCCCCGCACGTCCGGGAGATGGATGAATCCGGCGTCTTCCGCAAAGACCTGCTCAAGGAATTTTTCGAGCTCGGCATCATGGGCGTGGAGGTCCCTGAGGAATTCGGCGGCCAAGGCGGATCGTTTTTTCAATCCATCCTTGTCATCGAGGAACTTTCGCGCGTCGATCCCTCCGCGGCCGTTCTCGTCGATGTGCAGAACACGCTCTGCATCACCGCGCTCAAGGGCTGGGGCAACGACGACCAGAAACGCCGCTACTTGCCGAAGCTGGCAGCAGATACCGTCGGCGCCTACGCGCTCTCCGAAGCAGGCTCCGGCTCGGACGCGTTCGCGCTGACCACGCGAGCGACCGACTCGGGCGACCACTACAAACTCACGGGCCGCAAGATGTGGATCACCAACGGCGCCGAATCGGGCGTCTACGTTGTCTTCGCCACTGTGAACCCTGAGGCCGGATACAAAGGCATCACGGCGTTCATCGTCGAACGCGGCACGCCGGGCTTCACCGTCGGCAAGAAGGAAGACAAGCTCGGTATCCGCGCGTCGTCCACCTGCGAGCTGATCTTTGATGATTGCGCCGTGCCCAAGGCCAACGTGCTGGGCGAAATCGGCAAGGGCTACAAGATTGCGATTGAAACGCTGAACGAGGGCCGCATCGGCATCGCCGCACAGATGACTGGACTCGCACAAGGCGCGCTCGATCACGCGCTATCCTACGCCAAGCAGCGAAAACAATTCGGCAAGCCCATCGCCGAATTTCAGGGGGTGCAGTTTGAATTGGCGGAGATGGCTGTGGACGTGGAAGCCTCGCGCCTGCTCACCTACAATGCCGCGCGGCTGCGCGACGATGGCAAGCCGTTCTTGACCGAAGCCGCAATGGCGAAGTACTTCGCCTCGCAGATCGCCGAGCGCTGCGCGTCGCGAGCCGTGGAAGTCCTGGGCGGCGTCGGCTTCACCAAAGACTACCCGGTTGAAAAACTGTATCGCGATGCCAAAATCGGCCGCATCTACGAAGGCACCAGCAACATGCAGCGCGTCACCATCGCGAAACAGATGCTTGGGAAATAACTCTTTTAGATAAACTACGCCTTCGGCGGAATGCCCGCGAACCGCATCGCCAGATTCAGCGCACGCCGCGGATCGTACGACCGGATCATCGCCATCTTCTCGGCCTCAATCGACCCCTCGGCGTGCACCGCCAGCACCGCCTGATAGCCGCCGTAGTTGCGCGCCGTCAGTTCACTGATCAAATTCAACATCGCGAGGCGCCGGTCAGCGGGCCAAGCTCCCTGATAATACTTTTCGAGCACAGCGCGAATCTCCGGCGATTCCCAATCCGCATTCGCAGGACCCGTCGCGAGCAGCCCGCCAGCCAAATCCTGCACGTACTCCATCGCATGATGGAAGTCGCGCGCAAAGGTCCACTTCGCCATGTTCGTGGTAAACACATGCGGATACGCGACGCCTTCCTCCACGCCGCCGCGCAGCGCGGCCAATTCCGTCAGCCCACGCACAGTTTCCGCATATCCACCGAGCCACGTCAGCTTATCGCGAACGTGACCAGCCTTATCGATGCCATTGGCGCGGGCAATGGCAATCGCCGCACCCAGCATCGTGTCGAGCAACGGCAACTTATAACTGACCGCCGTGAAACGATGAAACTCCACAAACGTCAACGCCGCCGCGCCAGCTAGATCCGGACGATCGGTGAAGAACACACGGTCCCACGGCACAAAAACGTTATCGAAAACGGTGAGGGTCTCGATCATCTTGTGTTTTGAGGAGATGGGCCGGTTGAACGGATCATCGGTCCCGTGCAGAAAATCCGACGCGTACATCTTCAGGCCGGGGGCATTCGCGGGAACGGCAAACGCAAGCGAATACGCTTCATCGCCCGCACCCATGCTGCGGCTGGGCAGCACGATCACTTCATCCACATAGGGTGTACACGAGGTGTGGCACTTCGCGCCGCGCACCACGATGCCATCGGCGCGCTTCTCCACCACGTGCACGTACATATCCGGATCGCTTTGCTCAGAGGGCCGCTTGCTGCGGTCGCCCTTCACATCCGTCTGAGCCACCGCCATCGCGAGATCGCCATCCTGGCAGCGTTGATGAAACGCTTCAAGACGCGCCAGTCCCTCTGCTTCCTTGTGCCGGGCCAGCACCCGGCGTAGCGCGAACAACGCGTCCGTGCCGATTTCCTTGATCAGAATGACCAGCGTCGCGCCTTCCGTTGTCCCCGCTTCGATCAACTTGCTGCGCTGGGTGAGATGCTCCACATTGCGCGGCACGCGATAGAACGCCGAATACTCCTGGCCGTTTTCGTGCACGACAGCGAGATCCGTGTACTTCGCATTCTCCGCCATCTCAAAATCAATCGCGGCATGACGAGCAGCCACGCCCAACTCGGGATGATCCGCCACCGACGCGACGCGCTCGCCTCGGTAATACACCTCGCGGCCGTCATTGATTCCATCCAGAAACTGCTGCGCTGTCCTCAAGCCCATTGGTTCATCCTATCAACTGACGTTCGTCGCCTTGCGCTGTGACGATTCGCCAGCCGCGCACACCGCTCCCAACATCGCAAAGAAGAATGCGGCTAGTGCCGGACGTTGCTGCATTGGGTAATCGATGATGCAGTGAATAAACACCGCTATCATCCCCAAACCCCAGATCGTGCGGAGCGCCGGACGCAACACTAGACCGGCCACGGCCAGCATCAACATCAGCATCGGTACGCCGCCCTCTACCGCCCATTGCAGCCAATCGTTGTGCGCCTGATTCACGAACGTGCCATCGTCAAACCGTGCGAATGCCGGATACGCACTCGCCCATGTGCCCAGTCCGAATCCCGTCCACGGACGTTCCTGTACCATCGCGACCGACGACTTCACAAGGTCCCAACGCAGCGAGTATGGATTCGGTTCCTGCAACCTCTGCCAGATCGGTTCCCACCCGACAATCGCCGCCAATGCCACCATCGCCGCAAGACTCCCCGCCGTCGCGCTCAACGCCGTACGATTCGCAATCAGTCCACGCATACGAGCGATTACGGGAATCAGCACGATCTCGGCCACGCAAAGAATTGTTCCCATGCGCGACGCCCCGGCAACCACGGACCCGAACAGCACCGCGACGATTAAGGTATTCTGCACCCACACGCTTCCGCCAGGTGCGGAATCACGCCCGCCTAATGCGCGCAACACCGCCAGTGGCAACACCGCTTCGATAAACGCTGCATATTGGTTCTTGTAAACAAACGGCCCCAGCGTTGACACGCCGGAGCCGGCCTCAAAGATCCAAAAGGCTTTCCCGGGAGATGCCGTCAGCACCGTAAAGACAGAGACAACGGATAACGCCAGCGCGAACCAAACGACTACATTCAAGAACCGGTCGCGCACGAAGGAATCCCTCAGCAGATCCAGCGCCAGCGCGAACGTGGTCAGGTTCACCAGCCAATTGAGCAGCGATTCCTGGGTCAACGCACGGTCCACTGTTGAATGCAGCGCCCCCTGGAGCACGCCCAACAGAAGAATCATACCGAGCAGAAAGACGATGGGGTGCTCGCCGATCCGTTCCCCGCTCCGTATACGCCAACCAACGCGCCACGCGCCCAACGCGAGCATAGCGGCCTGAAACGCACTCAACGCCCACCGGCCCGGAACCCACAGTGTGAGGATGCCGAACAGCAGCAACGCTTCAAGCATCAGCTCAATACGCCCCTTCACCAGAAATCACAACCACGATCGTACGCGCAAGAATATGCAGATCCAGCCACACCGACCAATTCCGCACATAGTAGAGATCGTACTCGACACGTTCCTGGTAGCTAACCAGGTTGCGCCCGGACACCTGCCATAAACCCGTCAAGCCCGGCCGCACTTTCTTGTAGAGCGCATAACCCGCTCCATAGCGCGCGATCTCATCTTCCACGATGGGTCGCGGCCCCACCAGGCTCATTTCACCGTGCAGCACATTCCATAACTGCGGCAACTCATCCAGGCTCGTCCGCCGCAGCAACCGCCCCACGCGTGTAATTCGCGGATCGCGCCGGAGCTTCTGCGTGGAACTCCACTCGTTGCGAAGGGCATCATCCGATTGCAGCCCCTGCTCCAAAGCGCTCGCCGAATCCGCCACCATCGAGCGAAACTTCCAGGCAGTAAACAGGCTCCCGCCGCGTCCACAGCGCTGTTGACGATAGAACACCGGCCCTTTCGAGTCGAGCTTGATAAGAATCGCCACAAGCAACGCAATCGGCGCCGCTACCGTACCGATCACAGCCACTGCGAAGAGATCCAAGACTCGTTTCGTGACGCTCGCACTACGCAGGAGAAGGCGCTGACGCACTTCCAATCCCAACGTTCCGCCCAAATCACGGCCCTCTACCCAAAGACTGGCGAAGCCGGCGAGATCGGGAATCACAATGACGTCGGTGAACAGCTCGCTGCAGTGCTCAAACGTCTCCAGCGCCACGTGCCGCGGCGTGCCCGCCATGGTTAGCACCACGTGCTGTACGCGTCCTTGACGAGCCAATTCCACAGCGGGCTCGGGTTGCTCGAATACGCCAATCGGGCGCAATCCTAACGCGGGCCGCTTCTCCAATTCCTCTGCAATCCGGTGCGCGGCGGCTCCATTGCCGATCACGATCACCGGATAGCCCCACCACGATCGCTCTGATGCCGTGGAGCGAATCACCGCTCGCAGCAGCGGCACCAAGACCAGCGACTGCGCCCACGCGAGTACGAATACGCCGCGCGAATACGTCGGCGCGTCCTTCATCAGGAACACGGTGACGGCCAACGCGGCGAATACAAAACTGGTCGTCTTCGAGACCTTTCGCAGTTCTTCCGCCGGATTCCGCCCGAATCCCGGATACAAGTCCGCGCCCGCATACGCAATGGGGAACAGCAACAACACCGGCCACAAAGCGAGATAGTAGCCAACATCGAAAGGCCGTCCCAGATACACCCACAACGAAATGCTGGCAGCAAACGCAAAAGTGACGGTAAAAACATCCGATCCCATCAAGAGCGCGGAGCAAAAGTGCGGCCGCGCCTCCGCCATTCTTACGGCCGATCTCACACCAGAACGCAAGTCCTGTAGGTTGTGACGAATCGGCGCTGGCTTCGGTGTGGACATGTTAATGGGCAACGGCCGAGGATTGGCTTGACAATGCCTGCTGGGACTCAGGTCCCGCGATCAACTGAGTATATAGTTCCGCAGTACGATCCACCATGCGGTCCGCCGAAAATTCCTTCGCTGCCAGCCGCGACGCTCGCCCCATGCTTCGCCGCAACTCCACATCGGCCGCAAGCGCTTTCAGATGATGCGCAATCATATCCACGTCACCGATGGGCGCAACGAAACCGGTGATCTGATCGCGAACCGTTCCGGCAATCCCCCCGACTGCGGTGGCAACAACCGGCACACCGTGCGCCATCGCTTCCAGGACGACCAGCGGATGCCCCTCCGATACGCTGGTCAGCGCCAGCGCGTCCACTGCGCAAAGCAGACTCCGCGCATCGCGCGCGCCCAACCAAAGAACGTCTTCTTCGATCGATAGCTGCCGCGCGAGTTCCTTGAGTGACGCACCAAGCGGACCATCGCCAATCATGACCAGCTTCCCAGGTAGCCATCGGTCACGACGCACAACCGCGAACGCTTTTAGCAGCACATCGGGCGCCTTCATCTCCGTGAACCGGCCGACAAACGCAACGCAAACGTCATCCGCCGCGACGCCCCATTCCGCGCGCAGGCGGTTGCGTTCGACGTCATCGATGAACTCTGGAATCGCCACGCCATTGGGTATCAGCACCAGCTTTTCAGCTGGAATCCCGATCCGCCGCGCTTCGTCAAATTCCGCCTGCGACACAGCAATGATTTTTTCCGACGCGTGAGCAAACGATGATTCCGCGCGGGCGCCAAGCACCCTGGCAATCGCCCCGCGCGATGCGTCCGCATGGAAGAAGAGGTGCGGCGTAAAAACAATCTTGGACTTGCCCATCAAGGCCGCACGGCCCAGCCAACCCGCCTTCGTGCTGTGACAGTGAATCACATCGAACGGGCCATGCCCGCGAACGTATTTGCGAAGTGCTCGCGCAGCCGCGTAGTCCGAGATGCCAGGATTCTTCCTCATCGCAAACGAAACCGCGCGAACGTTTGGATGCGCGGCCAACCGGCGAATACCGTTGGCGAAGACCTCATCGCAGCGCAAGGGCGAGTAGAGCAGATGAACTTCATGGCCCTGCCGCGCCAGCCCTTCGCTGAGCTCCAGCACGTGGCGGCCCGCGCCCGTTGCGGCCGACTCAATGAGTTGGAGAAGCCGCATGCGGTTCCTCCTGCTTCCATGCAACCGGCACAACGCCGCCCAGCACTTCGCGGTACAACGCTGCATATAAGTCCGCGGTCCGTTCAATGGAAAACCCCGCGGCTCGCAACTTGGCCTTCCTCGAAAGCGACTCCCTCCAAGCAGTGTCCACGATCAGCGCCCCAAGCGCTTTTGCCAACGCAGCGGAGTCTCCCGCGGCGAAGGTCAACCCCGCATCGCCGACCACCTCCCGAAGTCCCGGCACGTCACTCACCACCACGGGCAATCCGGAAGCCATCGCTTCCACAGCCGCTATCCCAAAGCCTTCCCAACGCGAAGACTGAACGTACGCATCCACCCCAGCCATCAGTTCCGGAACGTTGTCACACGCCCCCAGGAACCGGACTCTCTCTCCAGCGCCAAGTGTCTTCGCCAATGTCTCTAACTCTTCGCGCAATGGGCCATCGCCTGCAATAGAGACCTCAACCCCAGGCAATTCGCTGACCGCGCGCAACAGGATGTCAATTCCTTTCTGTTCCGTGAGACGCCCCACAGTCAGAATCTGGAATGGCGATCCTTTTCCCTGCACCGTCGCGCACCGGAACCGGTCGAGCGAAATTCCGTTCGGGATTACCCGAAGCCGTGCGCGCGCTTCAGGAAGCCATTCGGCGAACGCATCCGACACCTGCGGACTCACGCAAATGATTTGTTCGTAGCCGGAATACATCTTCCGGTCTATCTCACGAAACCACCATCGGCGGCGCCGATTCCATGTATTGTGTTCCGTCGTGACCAATCGAGTGCTCCCGCTCGCAGCCAAGGCGACCCAAAGCATCGCGGGAAACAAGTGCGCGTGCACAATATCCGGTTGCACCTCGCGAAAGATTCCACGCAGAAACTGGATCTGCGATGGAGAATACAGCGAGCCTTGGCCCGCGAACACCATAACGCCATCGCCGCGCAGCCGTTCGGCAAGCCGCGTGTCTCGCAGGTTTAGCGCAACCACCGCGACACTTACGCCGCCCTTGCGTTGCAGAGGAGCAAGATCCGCCAGCAAGCGCTCCGCGCCCGCAAGGTCAAGATGATTGATGACGTGAAGAACCTTCACCGCGCGTTACCTCACCTCGCCCACAACGCTCACCACGGGTTCCGACGGAACCATCGCAGTCTCCATCGGAACAGGCCGGTGCCGCAAATAACTAATACCCAGACCCACACCGAACATGAGCGTCTGAAACGGATACCAACCTCCGGAAAGGCTGGCCGTCACCACGTACACCAACACGCAACCCGCCGCCGCAATCGCTGCGGGCGTTCGCTTCATCAGTCCAATGGCACACTTCACCACCGGGATGACCACGAACACAATCGCAAGAAAGATTCCACCTTTGAGCAAAGAGGTCGCGATCCCAATGTGCGGTGCCGTTTCAAACAGCCGGCCCTGGTAGCGAATCGTCGAATAGAACAAGCTGCCAAAGCCCCAACCAGATAGGAAATCGTCCCCCAGTTGCTCAAACATCCAACGCAGTTCGATCAAGCGGCCTTCACTCGCCAACTCCGCCTGTGCGAAACGGTCGAGGACCGAGTATCCCTTCACGCGAATCACGGAAGCCAGCGTCAGGCCTGCAGTCAGAAACAGCAGCAGCGCCATGGTTCCGATAAGGATCTGCTGGGAAGTCCGCTTCCGCTCCATCAACCAAAGGAAGCCAAACACCAACGCGCTGATCAGCAGCAGGCTTCGCGTGGCGGTAAAGATGGCGATAAACAAAGCCACGGGAATCATCAAGCGCGCGCAGTTTCGTAGATAGGCATGCCGAATACCGCGCTTGCCGGCTCCGATTCGTTTCGAGTAGGCGCGAACGGAACCCACAATCGGCCAAATGAACTGGGCGACGCAAGCGATATTCCAAAGAGAACTGGTGTAAAGACGATCACTATACTCAATTCCCGCCGGCCGAATGAATCCCAAGTACACCCCCGCCGCCGTGCCAATCGCCAGCGGGACCAATACACCACTCAGCAGCCGGAAGAATGCCGCCAGTTGCAGAAGTGTCCGCCGCCGGGCCCACAGCATGCCCAGCACAAAAACCTGCATCGTCCACAAATCACTAACAAAATATTTCAAATCCCAGTTATTGTTTCCGCTCTCCCAAACAGCGCACGCCGACGAGTAAGTGATAGCCGTGATCAAGAGCCAAAAGTACTTGCTTGATACCGTCTGCCGGTAGCATCGCTCCGCCAGCAACGTGACCCACCACACCTGCGTGAACACAAAATGCAATGGAACCGGCCCCACCATGAACGCGCGCGTCCAGATTTCCGGCAACGACACCCAAATGAAAATCGCGAAGAGAGCCGCATCGCTGCAGCGCCGCGCGAAGGATCCGGCTTGCGGCAACGCTTGGATCACACGGCCTCCTCACGCGGAATACCCGAGTCCATCAGGCCCCACTTCACTGCGCCCGCCGTCATCATCTTTCGGCACAAACTCTGCAACCGGTATACGCCGTAGATCGCCGGATGCAGCAACCGCGCGCACCAACCGCCACGGTACTGCTTACCAAACCAGACTTCCTCTTGCAAGCGGCGTTCCTCATGCTTCACCGTCTTACACTCCGGATGCACCCGAAACGCCGCCAATAGGCGCGGAATGCGCGCTAAGCGCCGACGCTTCGCCAGACGCGTCAACAGGTCCTTGTCCATGATGAAAAACAGGCCCTCGTTGATTCCTCCGACAGCTTCATACGCCGATCTGCGCCACCACGTCGCTTGCTGAAACACTCCGTCCTGCCCGTACCAACGAAATCGACTAAACGACGCCGCCACTCCCAAGCTGTAAGTCCAGAACCCGTCGAGCTTAGGCTGCCCCGCCTCGTCCATCACATACGCACCGCCGTTGATGGCCTCCACGTCAGGATGCTCGGCAAAGTAGCGGCCCGCCTCCAGCAACGCCCCCGGCAGAAAGACATCGTCCGAGTTCAGCCAGCAAAGAATCTCTCCCGTCGCCCGGGCGAATCCTTTCTGAATTGCGTGCGCTTGCCCCCGGTCCGGCTCGGAGACCCAAAAAGCCAACGAATCCGCATATTTTTCGATGATCCGCGCCGAACCATCTTTGCTGCCGCCGTCGATGACGATATATTCCAGATCCGGATAGCCCTGCTCCAGTACCGACACGATCGTGCGCTCCAGAAACCGCGCCTGTTCGAAACTCGGCGTCACCACCGTGATTCTAGGCAGTCGCATGCGGCTCCTCCACACGCACTCGCAGCACGCGAGCCGGCGCACCCGCCGCCACGCAATCGGGTGGAATATCGCGCGTCACAACCGAGCCGGCCCCGATGATGCTGCGCTCGCCAATCGTCACACCCTTCAAAATGATCGCGTGAGCGCCAATAAATGCGTCCCGGCAAATGCGTACCGGCGCGCACTGAATCTCGCGTTCGTCGTGAACGCGCCGGGCCATGTGATCGAGCGGATGCAAGTCGGAATCATACACACAGACTCCAGCGCCCAAATTGACGTAATCCTCAATCACAATCGAGATCTGGCTGCGCAACACAACGCCCGACATTCCCACATGATTGCCCACTTCAATGCACGCACCGGGAGACGCTGTCGTAATCGCGCAGGGCTGATACACGCCAGCTGGATTCTCCGCAAGCGTGTTCGAAAGCTTTACGTGATCGCCCAAACGAATCGTCGATTCCGGATGCCTCCGGCAAACGGGCATCGACATTACCTGCAGATCGCGGCCGTACTGGATCCCAAGAACCGTAAAATACAACCGGGCCACCGGCCGCATCACCGCCCGCCTTGCGGCAAATATGAATTTCCCGGCGCCAATGAGCAACTGCCTCACGTCCGCACCGCCGCCGATTCCGCTTCCGTCTGAAACAGTTGCCGCACCTGCACCATCTGCAGCAGTCCCAGCGCCAACTCGCAAACACCGAACACGGCGGCAATTCCTGTGATGCCGTATCGCGGAGCCAGTGTCCACGCTCCGGCCAATCCAATGGCAAGCGCCGGCAACTGGCAAACGAACTGCGCGCGCAAACGTCCGCATCCGTTCAGGCAAGTGGATGTGGCCGAATGCAAACCCAAGCCTGCCGCGAAGATCGCCACACTCAGAAGCAGCCATCCGCCCGCCACCGCTTCCGCACCCACCCACCAATGGGCTAGCACGGGCATCGCCAGCGGAAACACGGATACAAGCAACATCCCCGCAATGCCGGCCGCTGTTATCGAGAATCGAAAGGTACGTTTCATCCACGCGTAGTCGCCGCGCACATGCGCTTCCGCATACGCAGGCCACAGCGGTTGCATCGCCAGACTCAACGCCATCGGAACCATCGCTGCAATGCGATTCGCCACGGCATACGGGGCTACAGCCGCCACTCCGAATCGCCAGGCAATGAAGAGCGCCGGTAACTGCATCATGCCCGCCGTTAGCAATTGCAGCGCAAAGTACTGAGAACCAGCCGACGCCAATCGCTTGCCCTCCGCAACAGAAACCGCCGCCCGATGGAGCTTGGCACCACCACGATGCAACAGCATGTCCACCCACGTCAGTGCGAGCGCCGCCACCTGCCCCGCTCCGTAAGTCAGCAGCAGCGCGGGCATGCGCCACTTCCATTCCATGCCAAGCCAAACGCCCGCCAGCGACAAAACGCTGCCCACCATCAACCACAGTCCGTTCGCCGCCCCCCGCTGCACACCCAAGTTGTACTTCTGCGCAAGGCCCAACGGCAGTGACAACGCAAGACACACCAGTACCGCAGCGAAAGAAGGCCACAGGTTCCGTTGCGCATCCGGAGAGCCGGCATGAAACAGAGCGTTCCAGTCGACAAACGGCCCCACGGAAAAAGTCGCGGCCACCAACACGCCCGCCACACCGCTGAGCATCACAACCCCGTTTGTCATTACCTGCGACAATCGCTTTTCATCGCCCATCGCCCAGGCCCGCGCGATCCCCTGCAGCACGCCGTTGCCAACGCCGAAATCGGCGAACGCGGCCAGCAGGCTGAACGCAGTTAACGTGGCCCAGATGCCGAACTCTTCCGCGCCAAGATAGCGGAATGTAATACGGATCAAAATCAGGTTGACGGCAAACTGCACAATCTTTGCGCCGCCATTGCCCAACGCGGTCATCGCCGCGGCACGTCCGCGCCGGCCAAATGATTGTTCGAAGGTAGCCGCCGCGGACTGCAGAAGGAAGGAACGGGATGCGGCAGGTTGGCTCATCGGATCAGCGGCGCCTACGGAATCACGCTTCTTTCTGCTGCTTGTAATACTTGCTGTAATACCCGTAGTAATAATAGTGCCGTGCGCTCACTTCCTTGTGAACTTCATTCAGCACTACGCCGATCAAGTTTGCGCGCAGCCTCGCAAGCGTCGTAATCACCGAAGCCAATGCTGTGCGGCTTGTGTTGCCCGCCCGAGCCACAATGATGACGCCATCCACGATGCTCGCCATCTGCAACGGCTCGGCGAACCCTAACAACGGCGGAGCGTCCAGCACCACCAAATCGTACTCGCGCGACGCCTCTTCAATCAGTTCCGTAAGCCCCGTGCCGATCACATCCGAAGCGCGCCGTGTCGATGGACCCGCCGGCAACAGGTCCAGTCCCTTCGGTTCCGTCATATTGATCACTGCATCGCGCCAGGAAATCTGCTGCAACAGTACGTTCGCCAATCCCACACTGTTCGGAACCTGGAACAACCGATGCGCGCTGGGACGCCGCAGATCGCCGTCAATCAGCAACGTGCGTTTGCCCTGCCCCGCATGGGTCGCCGCCAGGTGCGCGGCCACGGTCGATTTTCCTTCGCTCGGCGATGCGCTCGTCATCAAAATGCTTCGCAATCGCCGGTCAAAGTCCGTCAACAAGATCGAATTTCGCAGCGTGCGTATCGCTTCCTCGTAGGTGGAAAGCGCCGAGTAGCCATGCTCTTTCCCAGCAACCGAAACCACCGTACCGTCGTTCGTCTCGGCCATCTTCGTCGCCAGCACCGGAGCGGTTCCCGCGCCCGTGACAATTCCCGTCGGACTCAACGGACTCAGCCGTCTCCGCCAATCCTTTACCGCCGGAAGCGACCCAATCACATCGGTATTCAACAGACGCGCCACTTGATCCGGATCGCGAACCGTATTGTCCAGCACATCGCTTAACACCGCGGCGCCCACTCCCAGGAACAACGCCAGCAGGAATGCCACCAGCACATTCAGCCAAATCTTCGGAAACACCGGCCGCAGCCCCGGACGCGCTGCATCCGCCACGCGGATGGAACCATTCTGGAAGCTCGAATTGATCGACGCCTCTTTGATCTTGCGGACCAGTTCCTCGTAAACCTTCTTGTCGCTATCGGCCTCGCGCTTCAGCGTCTGGTATTCGAACGACCGCGAATTCAGCCGGTCAAACTCGGCCTTGGTATCCTGCACCGCCGTGGAAAGCATCGTCTCGCGATTCGCCGCCTCGCGGAATTCAATCTCCACTCGCTGCCCGATGCTCGCCTTTGTCGCGGCAATCTGGGCTTGCAGTTCCTGCACCTGCGCCTGCGCCTTCTTAAACTCCGGATGATTCTGTCCGTAGCGCAGCCGCACATCCGCAAACCGCGTCTGCGCGTCGTTCCAACTCTCGGTGATCCGCCGCAGCGCCTCGCCCTGTGAGGAAACCTGCGCCGATTCCAGCGTTCCGTCTTTCACCGAGTTGTACGCCGCTTCCTTCGCCACTCGCGCCGCCTGTGCCTTGGTGAACTCACTATTCAACTCAAGCAGGCGCGCCGAAAGAATGCTTGTCTTCTCTTCCGGATTGATAACGTTGAGTTCCTTCTCAAACAACGCCAGCGCGCCGCTCGACTTTTCCATCTTGGCCCGCAACTCTTCCAACTGGCGTTCCATGAACTCGCTCAACCCGGCCGTCGCTTTGTAGCGGATACGGTAGGTGTGCGCCAGATACGACTGCGCAACTTCATTCGCCACATCCGCCGCCAACTGCCGGTTCGCCGAGCGATAGCTGATATTCAGGATGTACGTGTTCGGCGGCCTTGTGATCTTCAGCCGCTTCAGGATCACGGGAGCTTCGCGGCTGGTCGCTGAATCGTCAACCGCCTCCTCCAGCGCGCCTTTTTCAAACTCGCGCAGATGGTACTTTTCCACCACTGGCCGCAGCACGGAATCCGATTCAATCAGCTTGACCTGTGTCGCCAGGAATTGGTCTGCGTCGTTCGTCGTCGATTGTGCCGCTTCTTCGCCAAGCACACCCGTCGGCAGGCGCCGGTCGATGTCGATCGTCACCGTCGATTCGTAAATCTTCGTCAAACGTAGTGAAACCGCCAGCGTCGCCAGCACCACCGCCACAATAAACGCAATGATCTTCCACGCATGCCGCCGCAGAATCCATAAATAATGAGCCAGCGGAACATGCGCTGGCTGCGCCTCGAAATCCGCGTCCAGCGTCAGCGGGGCCACCCGGTACGTTTCCGGAACCGCAGGCAGGTTTTGATCCAGCTTCCTCATGGCGTGCCCTAACGCCTCCAGATCAAGATGCCGGACGCGGTGCTCGCGCCGAAGCTCGTGACGCGATCAATCACATTTACCGTCTGGCGGCGTGCCTTGTTATCCGGAATGTAGAGTACATCGTCCACCAGCAACGGAACGTCGGGCTGCTTGCGTTCCATGATCTTTGTCAGCTCGATGGGAATCTCCTGCTTGCCGCCGCTATCGTCGCGCCGGTATATGAAAGCTTGCTTCGCCGCAAATGGCATCAGTCCTTCGGATAGCGCGATCGCCCGCAGCACCGAATTGTCCGCTGCCTCGTGTACAGGGAACGCGCCCGGCTTTTTCACATTGCCCACCACGAAAATCCTACCCGCCTCAAGGACGCGAATCTCTTCGCCTCCGTGCAGTCGGAAATTCACCGCCGGATCGGCCTCTTTCATCAGGCGATTCACCGGGATGCGCTGCACCAGCGTCGCACTCACCTCGCCTCGCGAATCCGGCGACGCCTGCGGACGGCTCACCAAAATCTCCGTGCCGGCGTCTTGCGTTAATCCCTCCGCCCTAGCCAGGGCGTCCAGCACCGTCACGGCACCCACCGCCTGAAACGTCAACGGCTTCTTCACCGCGCCCATCACCGAAATCGGCCGGCTGTGATACTCCACCACCGTCACCTTCACCACTGGATCCACCAAAATCTCTTCCGATTTCAGCGCCGCCGAAAGCTTCGCTTCCAGATCGCGCGGCATCGTCCCCGCCGCCGTCACGCCTTTGGTCAAGAGCGGTAAATGTATGGTGCCATCCGCCTCCACGCGCACTGTGCGCGTCAACTCCGGAGCATCATAGACAGACACCGCCACCAGATCGTCCACCCCCAACACCTGCGAAGGCAGATTCTCGCGGCCCACTTCTTCCATTAACGATGTCCGGTTTTGTGCGACAGCCAAGCCAGGCGCAATGGCGAGGGTCAAAAGTGTAAGAGAAAAAATCCAGGCAGATCGCCGAGTTTTCATGGAACTTCCTAAAACGCAGTTCTGCCGCCCCGGCTCCCGTGCGAATCCCCGCACGGCGGTCGAAACGAATTTCAGCATATCACGGCGAGTAGGCACATTCCGAGCGTTTTCGGCGCATTTTTGGAGGCGGAAACCGCCACCCACTACGCGACGCATGCGAAAAAGGTAGCCTCACAGGGGCTTACCTAACTTCAATGCAACCATGAACGATCTTCGCGAAAATCCGCTACGGAAAATCTCCCGTAGCGTCCCGGGCGAGCCGCTACTTCCCCTCGTCCTTCACCACCCGGCCCGGACTCGTGAACGAAATCCCCGCCGTCCCCGACTGCCCCACCATCACGGATTCCACCAACGGCTCATTCATCTCCGGCGCGCCCGCCCAGCGAATTAGAAAACTCGCTCCGGGACCGCCCGCCCGGTCCAACTGCTGAATCACGAATTCCACCGTCGCCAGTGCGCCCAGCTCCGAAGGCTGCGTGACGTAGTCGCGCACCAGCCTGCCCGCCGAATCGTAATAGCGAACCGATTCGAGAATCAACGGATACTTCGAGCTAACGTTGCGAATACTCACCGTCGCCGCCAAGTCCATGGGCTTATCGCTTTGATTGAGTCCCCAATAAATGCTGGAGTAAATCGGCGCGTACACCGTCCGCCGCGTTAACCCCTCCGCCAAGGGCGCCGTCACCGGCGTCAACCGCTCCGCGGCGCTTCCGTGCTGCTGGTAATTCGTATTGGGCCGCGAGCATCCACCGGATATAAGGCCGGAGGTAACAATGATTGTCGCGCAGGCGAATATCGCCGATCGGGTTTGCACGCTCATACTGTAACCGATCAAGCCCGCCGTTGCAGAGGCGCGTGTTCGCGCTGCATTGTCGCTACTCTCCCGCCCCAGTTATGCTGTGGAGATGCCCTCGTCGAGCCGCGGGAACACGGCAAGCGCGCGCGCTTTCCCGCCTTGGCTCACCACAGCGATTCTCCTTTTCCTTGCTCGCGGTACCTTTTATTGCTTTCTCCAGCCTCTTTGGGAGGGCTATGACGAGTGGGCCCACGTCGCCTTTATCCACGCCATCGCCACCACCGGACACCTGCCGGCCCGGGCAGACCCCATCCCAAGTGAAATTGCGGACTCCCTCGCCGCCACACCGGAACCGTATTCCGCCGAACCGCCACCGCAAAGCCTTACCCGCGATCAGTTCTGGCGCCTGACCGACGCCGAGCGTGCCGACCGCCTGCAGCATCCCCCGCGCGGCGGCTCGCTCTTTCAATACGAAGCGCAACAACCTCCGCTTTATTACGTATTACTTGCCTTGCCGTATCGCGTAGTTTGGGGCCTGCCGGTCTCTGCCCGCGTACTTTTCCTGCGCCTGCTGAGCCTGGCGCTCGCCGCGCTGGTTTTGCCCCTGGCCTGGCGCATCGCTCTGGGCGTTTTTCCCACCGATGCCGGAGCCCGCTCCGCCGTCTTACTTCTGGTCGCTATGCCGGGCCTCTTTGTCGATCTCGCCCGCGTCGCCAACGATAGTCTCGCCATCGTCTGCTGCGCCGCCGTCATTTTTTGCGCACAGCAGGCCGCCGGCGCCTGTACCCTGCGCCCTTGGTTGTGGCTTGGCGCTGCTCTGGGCGCCGCTCTCCTCGCGAAAGCCTACGCGCTCGCCTTGGTGCCGATGCTCCCGCTCGCAGCCGCAATCGCCTGGATTCGCCGCCCGTCCTCGCGCCACACCACCCGGCAAGGCTCACTCGCGGCATTTGCCGTCGCGATGCTGATTGCCGGATGGTGGTATCTGCAGACATGGTGGATCACCGGCTCACTATCCGGCGAGCAACTCCAGGCCGCTGCCGCCGGCATCCCCTTCGCACAAAAGTGGTCCGCTCTGTTCGCACTTCCCTGGCGAAGTGTCATCGATTCCGCCGCCTACACCCATATTTGGCTCAGCGGCTGGAGCTTCCTCTCCCTGCGCAGCTGGATGTACCGCGTCTTTGAGGCCGCCGCCCTTCTCGCCGCCATCGGCATCATTCTGCGCGCCCGCCGCATCCTGCGGACGGGGAAGGTTCTGGGGACGGGCCGGATCTTCCTCGCTTCCTCGGCGTGTCTATTGCTCGCCATCGGGCTTCTCTTTCATTCCTTCGAAATCTTTCTGGCCAAAGGCATCGCCGCCGGCATCGGTTGGTATTTCTACGCCATCGCGGCTGCCGAACCCGCCGTCGCCCTGGCAGGCTATGCGGCGATCTTCGGCCCTCGCGCTGCATCCCGCGCCATCGCCAATGTCGCACTGCTCTTCCTGGCCCTCGATCTCTACACAGTTCACTTGATTCAAGCCCCCTACTACGCCGGGCTCACCGCCCACGCCACCACCGGCTCCATTCGTGCATTTCATTGGTCCGATCTCGCCCAAGCCGGAGGCCTCACCAGCATCGTCCCCCGCCTAGCCGCCTTCAGCCCCTCGGGTCCCTCTCCACTCGCTTTGGCCCTCTCCTGGACCGCCTACGCTGCCGCCACCATCATCCTTGGAATCATGCTGTTCCGCCGCACCGGCAAGTAGTCGACGCAATCAACCGCGGAGGAAAAACTATGCCATACGGCCTAATTAAAACATAGAACGTTTGGCATACAAACATCAGTACTTGTTCCAAGATTCGCAGCAGATTACCTTATTGAGGTGCCAATTCCGGATTAGGGGTAAGGTGTTGGCCGACACCGCCGAATGGCGGATGTTTGACTTTGGGGAGACAAATGAAAAACAGAACTCTTCTGCGAGTGCGCGGGAATGTACTCGCGCTACTATTGCTGTTCTCGATTCCAGTTCAGCAAATATTCGGCCAAGGTACAACCGCAACGATCTTAGGAACCGTCACCGACGCGTCGGGCGCTGCGGTTCCCGATGTTGCCATTCAGGTGAAAAACATCGGCACTGGGCTCGTTCAGAACGCGTCCTCGGATGCACAGGGCCGTTATACGGCGGCGAACCTGGGTATCGGTGACTACGAAGTCCAGGCGTCCAAGCCCGGGTTTACCACCGCACTGCGCCGCGGTATCGCTCTCACCGTCGGCAGCCAAAATCTGGTCGATTTCGCCCTGCAGGTCGGCCAACAGCAACAGACCATCACGGTTGAAGCCGCTGTGACTCAGGTGGAAACCACGAACGCAACGGTCGGTGCGCTGACCGATCAACGGCAGATGCGCGAGTTGCCGCTGAACGGCCGCAACTTCCAGCAGTTGGTTCTACTCGCTCCCGGCGTGCAAACGATGACCACGGTGAACCCGAACGCCCGTCAGGGGCGCGAATTGTCCTTCGCGGCCGCCGGCGCGCGCCCTGAGAATCAGGGCATCCTGCTCGACGACGAAAACCTTCAGAACTTCTATCGCCGCGGCGTCGGCACCGTAACCGGCACATCGCTCGGCGTCGAAGCCATCGCTGAATTTCAAACGCTGGTCAATACCTATGGCGCCCAGTTTGGCGGCAACGGCATGGTGGTGAACGCGGTCACCAAATCCGGCACCAACACGTTCCATGGCTCGGCCTATGAATTCCACCGCAACAGTGCCTTTGACGCTCGCCGCTTCTTCGACACCGTCAAACGCCCGGGTGAAAACGAAGCCCGGCCGCCTTCGTTCAAGCGGAATCAGTTTGGCGGCACGTTTGCCGGACCGCTCATCAAGGACAAAGCGTTCTTCTTCGTGAATTATGAAGGAATTCGCGAAGGGTTAGGGCAGAGTTCCATCGCAAACGTTCCCAGCGCCAGCAATCGCCTGCCAACGTTTGCCCGGGCGACAAACCCCGCCATGTACGACGCCATCGCCGGAATTCTCCGGCTCTATCCCCTGCCGGACACCATCGCCCCAGGGGCGTCAGCCGGGCAGACCACATTGGTTGCGACCCGCATCGGTAATGAAAATTATTACCTCGGCCGCTTCGATTACAACGTTTCTGACAAGGACACAATTTTCGGCCGGTATATCTTCGACAAACAGGATCTTCTCGATCCGTTCACCGGAACCGGGGCAGCGGGCAGCGTGATGCCGTACTTCGGCGAGAGCGACATCATGAACAACCAGTTCCTCACCGTTCAATGGCGTCACATCATCTCCCCCACCATGGTGAACACGGCGCGCGGCAGCTTTACTCGCCTGGATACGAACCTTCAGCCTGGATTCCCACAGATTCCCGAGTTGAACTTCATCGGCGGACGCATCAATGGCGCTATCTCCATCCAAGGCATCTCTTCCGTCGGACCGAATACGTTCATTCCGGCCTTCCAGGTCCAGAACAAATTCACGGAATCCGACGACGTGCTGTGGACCCACGGTTCGCACAACACACGCTTCGGCATCGTCGTTGTGCGTCAGCAGTCCAACGTCTGGTATCCGTTTGGAAACGGCGGCACCTGGAACTTCCAGAGCTTGGCCTTGTTCCAGGCCGGCACGGCACAGCAATTTACTGGAACGCCAACCGGGCCGCAGTACTATGCGAACCGCGATTACCGCGAAACGCAGTTCCCGATGTACATTCAGGACGATTGGAAAGTATCTTCCCGATTAACCTTTAACCTCGGATTGCGCTATGAGTTCGTCACGCATCCGCGTGCCAACAACAACACCCTCTACGCCGTCACGGATTACGTGAACGGAACTGACCTTGTTAACGTTCCGCGCGTCAGCTACAAGAACCCGAATACCGGAAACTTCGATCCCCGTTTTGGATTTGCCTGGGATGTCTTCGGCGATCACAAAACGTCGCTTCGCGGTGGATTCGGCATCACCCATA
Source organism: Bryobacteraceae bacterium (assembly GCA_040081455.1). GTDB lineage: Bacteria > Acidobacteriota > Terriglobia > Bryobacterales > Bryobacteraceae > Palsa-187. Next base: position 10,041 of record JBEBGM010000010.1, on the reverse strand, counting down.
GCCCCGTGTTTACTGGAAACTTCCATGCGGGCGCGGTAAAGCCCTGGGATCGGTTCCAGCAGTTGAATCCCCAATTCCCAACACCGTTTACCGGGGGCAACCCGTCGCTGCCCAGCGGAATTTCGTTTGACTACTACACGGGCGGCTCGCCTTACCTGATGCAGTACAACGTCAACGTGCAGCGCGAAATCGTGGAAGGCACGGTGCTGAGCGTCGGCTATGTCGGCTCTCGCGGCGTCCGTTTGTTCAGCCAACGCGAAATGAACCCGTTCCTGGCCACTGTCACGAACGGCGTCTATCAGTTCGCAACCACAGGCGCCAGGCGTATCAACCAGAACCTGGGTGGACTTGGATATGTGTTCCAGGGAACATCGTCGAACTACAATTCCCTGCAGGCGAACATCAACCGGCGCCTGACCCGCAGCGTGCAAGCCCAGGTGAACTACACCTGGTCAAAGTGCCTGGATGACGGCGGAAGTCCGCTCGGCACGCTCCAGGCCACGGGCAGCCCCACTGCCTATACCAATCCGTATGACCGGTCGATCGACTACGGACCGTGCGCTTACGACATTCGCCATGCATTTCGCCTAAACGGTTTGTGGTTGCTGCCCTTCCATGGCAACCGCCTCGTCGAAGGATGGCAGTTGAGCGGTATTTGGTCCGCCAACACAGGCTATCCGCTCACCATCAACACGGGCTTCGACCGCATGTTCGTCGGCGGGCAAGGCCGTCCGAACTATGTGGCTGGCTGTGACGTGAAATTGGGCACGGTCAATCAGTGGTTTAATCCGGCCTGCTTCACGCTGCAAGCGGCGGGGACAACAGGAAACGTCGGGCGAAGTACGCTCTACGGACCCAACTTATCCGCGGTGGATTTGGCCCTGCTGAAAGACTTAAAGCTTACCGAAGCGTTGCGCGTGCAGTTCCGGGCCGAGGGTTTCAATATCCTCAACCGGGCAAACTTCGGTGCGCCGAACATCAACGTTTTCACGGCCGCTGGCGTGAATCCTCTGGCGGGCCGCATTCAGAACGTCGTTACCTCGGCTCGTCAGCTTCAGTTTGCGCTGAAGTTTATTTTCTAGCCGGGTAGGTCCTCCCAGAATATTGAGCGGCCGGTAATCCAATCCGGCCGCTCAACTTACCTTCTCCGTCCCCCGCCCACCGCAACGCATCCCTTCCCTGAAAACTCATCCAACTCCACCGGTCCAGCGGTAATCGAGACCCGCCGTGTCATACTGGAAGAGCCTTAATCCGCGAGAAGTCACTTTCCCAATCGAGTGTACGGACCTTTCTCCTCTTTCAGGCAGAAAGGATCTGCGTGCCCAAGCGGACATTTTCGTGTCCTACTGCCGGCACGATCAGCATGATTCCAATTTCAACAATCGCAAACAATACGCGCGAACTGGTGGTTCATCTCAGCCGGGGGAACGGCGATCCGGCACGGGAACTGGCAGGGCGCGTTCGCACGGACCTGAATATGATTCTAGTGTCCGAGTTGGATGCCGCCAGTATTCTCAAGCGGCAGGCGCAACAAGCAATGTATGCCATCGAAGAGGTATTGGCTCTCATTGAGCAGAGCGACCTTCGCGGCGCATGGGAAGCCGCCCGGGATGCCTCGAAGGAATGCCGGGCACTCGCTCAGCCCCAAGAATAAATTGACGTCAAAGAAAGGAGCCTGATGGCTGGCAGAGGAGCAACAACGTTTCAAAAACGGCAGAAGGAAATGCAGCGCAAGGAGCGGCAACAGGAGAAGCTCGCAAAAAAGCTGGAGAGGAAGAGGAACCCGGTCGCCGATCAACCAGCCACTACCGACGATGCAGCTGAAGCGGCCGATGCAGCCGAAGCGGGCGATGACACAATCGCCGAGTAACGGCGTGTTACCCTAATGGACAAGTTCGACAGTTCGCTGACTTTTGGCATCTTCTTTCGTCCGGTCCTTCCGACCCTCGTCAATCCTGCCTAAGATTCACTGGCCTGCAACTATTGGAAGGAACCAAATGACAAACATTTTTGTTGGAAACTTAAGTTTTGATACGACGGAACACTCGATTCGCAGCCTGTTCGAACAGTTCGGAACCGTGGATCGCGTCAGCCTGGTGACGGATCGGGAAACCGGTCGCGCCCGTGGCTTCGGCTTCGTCGAAATGAGCGCGAGCTCGGATGCCGAACGCGCCATTGCCGCCTTGAATGGCCAGGAACTGGACGGCCGTGCTCTCAATGTGAACGAAGCTCGCCCACGTGAAGAACGCGGCGGCTTTGGCAACCGCGGCGGCTTCGGCGGCGGCGGTGGCGGTGGCCAGCGCCGTGGTGGTTTCGGCGGTGGCGGCGGCGGCGGCCAGCGCCGCAATCGCTACTAAGTGAGAGATTGCATCCGTCAAACAAAAGCGGCTCCCAAGGGAGCCGCTTTTTTATTGGATTTGAAACGGACTTGACGGTGAGGCTGCCAGCGCCAGCTCTGGCATCGGCTTGGCGCGAAACAGCCGCAGACACGGCTTGGCCAGCCAGCGGGCCCAGCGGTTCGCGGTCCTGCGGCGGGCGCTGTCGGTGGAGATGCCCGTGTTTGCGTACATCTGGCGATAGAGCTTCGAAACGAAAACGAACGCCAGCCGGGCTTTGAGCGATTTCACGCATCCCGCACGCTGCCAAATCGCCGAAAGCGAGTAGAAGCGGTCCCAGACACCTTGCGTACGCTCGCGAATCTCGTCCGAACTCATCGTCGGATGCGGGGTGAACATCTTCGGACGCACGCTGGCCGGAATCAGCCAGTAGCGTGTCACGGGAACATTGTCCACGCGGTCAGCGCTCTCGCCCAGCTTCTTCTCCCATCGCTCAAAATCCACTGTGCCGGGGAACGGCGTCATCATCACAAATTGCGCGAAGGTGAGCGAAGACCTCTCGGCAAGCGACGCGGTGGCCTCGAATGTATCTTCCCGGTCGGAAGGCAGCCCGAAGATGAAGGAACCAAGTACGTGAACGCCGCGCTCCCGGAACGTTCGCAGACGGGTCACCAGTTCCTCGCCGGATACATTGAAGTCTTTGAAGATCGACTTCAGTCCAGCCGGAGTCACGGCCTCCACGCCAACCAACGCGCCCTTGATGTTGGCCTTCTTCATTGCGTCCAGATACTCGGGGTCCTCGGCCACTTCCATGGTGATTTGTGTGAAGAACACCATATCGGAGGGAAGGGTCGCCAAGCGCCGCATTAGATCGAACCGCTTCTGACGCATCGATTCCAACTCGGCAACTCGCGCAAGATTATTCTGCGCCCGCGCCAGTTTGATGTCGTTCAGGCTCACCGGGTAAAAGTTGTCGTCGGCAAGCGCGATGAAACGATATCCAAGGCGGCGCAGTTCAATGATTTCTGACAACACCGGATCGGCATCGCGCGGCCGCGGAGTCTGTCCGTCCGTCCGCCAAACCGAGCAGAACGAGCAATGTTTCGGACAACCGCGCAGCGTTTGCACGGATGCCCACATGTAGCGGTCTTTCGGCAGTAGGTCCCATCGCGCACGCAAAAAACTTCCTCCGGGGATGCGGCCGCCGTCATAAACCGGTTGCGGCGTCCCCGCCAGACAATCCTTCACGGCGATCGGCCAAACCACATCGCCATCGCCAGTCACCACGGAGGTCGCCGAACCAAGGTCGGCTGCTTCTTGCGGATAGAGCGTCGCGTGAATACCGCCATAGATGACATGCGCGCCGCGCGCTTTCGCCAGTCGGCCAACCTCATACCCGCGAAGCGCGTTGCCCGTATGAATGCCAACGCCGACGACATCGCCAGCTTGAATGGACTCCGGGTCAAATCGCTCCAGAGTCTCATCGCAAAGAATAGGATCTCCGTATTCCGCGGGTGTCGCTGCCGCGAGAACGAACAGCCATCGAGGAGTGATTACTCCAATTCCAAAGGCAATATCACTGGGATTGATGAGATGGACGCGCACGAAACCTCGTTCTCACCACGGCTTTTTGCCGTGGAATCAATGTGGGCTGCGGAAGCGAGCCCTATCAGAAACACGGAGGCGAATGCAAAACGGCTCGAACCCCATTGCATCCGGATACAACTTCTATTCTGCCATGTGTACCAACAGTTTCCGAAATGGTCCGCAGGTGGACTATGTCTTCCGGGTGAACTCATTGGTTTGGTACCCTCTCTCTCGCCCGCATAAGGTTGCAAAGAGAGTCCTCGCCTGAAAAGGAACAACTGAAAAATTAACCTTAACCATTGAGGGAAGCGTACTCAGTGTAGCACCAATCCGCGTTAGGCCTAGTCCAAGACAACCCAGCCGGCGAAGGCCCAACTCGCGATCAGAATGGTGCAGCAAACGAGGATTGTTTTGATTCAACTTTCAAGAATGGTGGGCGCGCAGGGACTCGAACCCCGGACCTCCTGCGTGTGAAGCAGGCGCTCTAACCAGCTGAGCTACGCGCCCTTTGGACCGAGAAACTTACGCGTTTTCGGACTCTCGTTTGAGGTACTGCTTGAGAAGGGCGTAGACCGATGAAATCGGTCGACACGTTCGAGTATACCATCCGTCAAACAAGTTCGTCACTAGACACCGTGATACTCTGACGGCTAGAGATGCTAGTGAGCAGCGCCTCAACAGTGACCCTTGGTTCCTTGTCCTGTCCGCTTTGGCTAATTTTGGTAGCTTTGGCCGTAACACGCCTAATATCAACCTTAGACCTAAAGAAGACTGGAGACATGCTTATGCAAATAACGTTGAAGACCATATCGTTCTTGCTCATCGGAACGGCCGAAGGCGTATGGGATATAGGAACCAAGGTGGTTGCGGCTGATTAGGGTAGCTCGGAATTCTCACAGATGTCCCCGATGACCTCAATCGGACTGGTTTCGATGAGCGAGTTGTATTCGGGTCTTCCTGGCCTTGCAGGTAGAAGGCTCCGTCTAGAAACTCCATCGTGAAACGTTGCGGCTCATATTCGCCTTCGCGGCATTCAACCACGTCACCTTCGTAAATTTCGTTCCCCTTGTTGTCGTGAAGGCGGTAACTGCATCTGCGAAGCAAGCAGGTCAATCGGCGGCATAAAAACCGGTTGTCCTGCCATCGTCGTTCATGCCCCACCGGCGCATCGTACCGTCGTACCAGGTTCTACATTTAATTTCTTCTTATTGCATTGTTTCGCAGGTAGTTCAGGAGGCGTTTATTTCTTAAAACATGTTTCGTGTTACTTGTCCTATAGGAGGCGCATGATGGTTGAAGATGACGAGAGAAAGTTTTTTGCGCTACTAGACAAATTGACCGAGTACTCTGACGACGACATCGCAGAACTGTGGCGTCTTTCGCCTCACGTTAGGGTATTGAGTTTGGAGTACCAAGCGTTGGCACACCTTCGAGCATCACTCGTAACGATTTCCGCAATTCGCCGCTTTGACAAGGCTAGCGCTGACCTTATCAATACCACCAACAGACTTACTAAATGGGTGCTGGGGCTAACGCTTCTCGGTGTGCTTTTTGCTGGCGGATCTTTGTGGCTTTCGTGGTTGGCGTTACAGAAGCCGTAGTTAAATCGCCGGAAGCCCACAGAATCTGCCCAGGTCAGGTATGCGCAGGTAGTAATTTCAGGGTGGCCCGAGGCATTTACGCTGCCACGCGAGTTTTTCCGAGCTCACCCCTTAACGGAGGGTTCTTGGAACTGCCCGCCGGATATCACGACGCGCCTATCCCATTCCCCACGACCAGGTTTCCTCATGGCTCGCTTCGGGTTCGAATCCCTCACGAGTGCGACACGTCATGAACGCATCGGCAAATAGCAGTCTTGACCCGTAGCCTGACGCGGGCTGAATGCTTCCGTGCCACTATCTGCACAATCGGGACCGGAAGCTAGGCACGAGCCAAGCGATTAGCTTGGACATGGTTTCACCTCCGTAGGGAAATATCCCTGATCAGGATTGTATCAGCAGCGCATCAAACATCTTCAGTGAAGATTGCAGGAGCGATTTTGAGTACCGGCTAGGCTCAAAATAATCCCTAATACTGGCTCGTAATCAACTTAGAATCAACCAGACGCACTCATCCCTAATCCGCTTGACGACCCCTCGCTTCGCACTATCCTTGCTAACTTTAATCGCCTATTCGATCGCCGGCCGCACAAAAGTTGCTCGCCCGATGTGTCGCAAAACGCCTGGCTTTGTTATACTCTTCTTTACGCCTTGTTCCGGCGAAGCTGGCCGTGGACAATTTCTCCGTTACCGCGTCATCGCGCAGCGGAGTCCGGCGAAACGGACAGGTGGCCGAGTGGTTAATGGCAGCAGACTGTAAATCTGCCGCTCCTTGCGAGCTACGGAGGTTCGAATCCTCCCCTGTCCACCATAAAATTTAGATCCGCATCCATTTCCCATGGCCGCATTGAGAACGATCATCGTGCTTCTACTTGCGGTCCTGAGCGGATTGGCAGGGCAGCGCCCAAACAATCGCCCTCTCACTCATCACCGCCTACATTCCCGGACGGCACGCGTGTCGCGATGCGGCACACGAATGGAAGATGCGCATCACGAACAACCTTCCGCCGTTGCCGCCGAAGCTCGCTCCGCTGATGGGTCGATCCGTGGAGCCGGATCAGGCCCGAGCCATGCCAGTATTGCTGCTCTACTTGCAGCCACGTGGTTTGACTCAAACATTTCTCGAACCGGCCAACTCCTTTTCGTCCGCATGTTGCCCGTTGGCTCGCAGCGTTTTTTCACTGCGTCCGATGGACGCGCTCCACCCACCTTCGCTCTTTAGCCTTCCAGGAAGATTTCGGCCTGTAACAGGGCTGTGATCGTCCAAGAACAAGATCACGTTCAAGTAGCCAGCCAACTCTGGTGTGCCATTCCGGGTGTGTGTGCCCGCAACTGGCCGGAGACAGTAGAGGAAACGATACATGAGTGAAACGATTTCTCTTGCGCCCAGTAAAGACAATCTCCTGAAGCACGACGGACCGGCCGGGCTTGTGGTGTTCCTGGTGGCCTTGCCTTTGTGCCTGGGGATCGCGCTGGCATCGGGCGCCCCTCTTTTGAGCGGCATTCTGAGCGGCGTGATCGGCGGCCTGGTCGTTTCGTGGCTCTCCGGTTCGCCGGTGGCCGTCAGCGGACCCGCGCCAGGGCTTGCTGTCACCGCAGCCGCCATCATTCAGCAACTCGGGTTCGAGGCTTTCCTTGCCGCGGTGGTTCTGGCCGGTGTGCTCCAGATTCTGTTTGGCGTCTTCCGCTTGGGTTCCATCGGGAACTACGTACCCAATCCGGTGCTCCGCGGCATGTTGGCCGCGATCGGACTGGTCATGATTCTGAAACAGATTCCGCACGCGCTTGGACGGGATGACGATTACGACGGCGACCTCTCTTTCCTGGAGGCGCGCGGCTCCAACACCTTCACCGACATCGCCGTGGGCATTCTGGATCCGCACATGGGCGCGGTGCTGCTCTCGGCGATATGCCTGTTGTTGCTGGTGTTTTGGACGCGCTCCGCGAACAAAGGCGTTCGCTGGATGCAATTGATTCCCGGCCCGCTGGTTGTGGTGCTCTTCGGGATTGCGTGGAATCAGGTCTACCGTGTGGCGGTACCCACGCTACTCATCAACAACCCGGCACATCTGGTGAATCTGCCAACGCTCAATTCGCTCGCGGGATATCTGGGCGCATTCAGATTTCCGAATTTCGCCGCACTCACGACTGGCGCGGTTTGGATGGCCGCGGTAACGCTATCGGTCATCGCCAGCCTGGAGTCGCTCCTGACCATCGAAGCGGCCGATAAGCTTGATCCGTTTCGACGTATTTCGCCGCTCCGCCGCGAACTAATCGCGCAAGGCATCGGCAACATACTTTGCGGACTCATCGGCGCCATTCCGCTCACAGCGGTTGTGGTTCGCACCACCGCCAATATTTATGCGGGTGCAAGAACGCGGATGTCGTCGTTCGTGCACGGCTGGTATTTATTGGGTGCCACCCTGCTGATTCCGGGATTTCTCAATCTAGTTCCGCTGGCGTGCCTCGCCGTCGTGCTGATCTCGGTTGCCTATCAACTGACAAAGCCAGAGATCTATCTGGGGGAGTACAGGAAGGGCTTGGATCAGTTCGTTCCGTTCGTGGTGACGGTGGCCGCGGTTTTATTCACCGACCTGATGCAAGGCGTCCTGGTCGGCCTGGTCTGCGGCTTGTTCTTTGTCATCCGCGCGAATCATCGCACGGCGATTACCGTCGCGAATATCGATAACAACTACCTGCTCCGCTTAAACAAAGACGCGTCGTTTGTAAACAAAAGCGAATTCCGCAGTAAGCTCCGCCACATCCCCGAAGGCTCCAACGTCATCATCGACGGCACCAAAGCGCTGTTTATCGATCATGACATCTACGAAGCCGCCGAGGACTTTAAGAAGTTGGCTCAGCACAAGGGAATTACAGTGGAGTTCAAGAATTTCTAGAAAGGGACGACATGGAATCGCACAAGAAACTCTTATTGGGAAATCATGCCTGGGTAGCAGACAAACTGGCCGTGCAGCCGGATTACTTCTTGCGGCACGTCGCCGATCAGAAACCAGAGTTTCTGTGGATTGGCTGCTCGGATTCGCGCGTCCCCGCGGAGGATGTAACGGGAGCCGAGCCGGGAGAATTGTTCGTGCACCGCAACGTCGCCAATCTGGTGGTCCCTACGGATTTCAATTTCTTGAGCGTCCTGCAGTATGCCATTGAATCGCTGTGCGTCCGCCATGTCATCGTCTGCGGCCACTTCAACTGCGGGGGCGTCAAAGCGGCCCTGACCAATAAAGATCTCGGCGTGCTCAACAGCTGGCTCCGCGGCATTAAGGATGTCTACCAGATCCACGAGACCGAACTGAAATGTATTGACGATGAACAGGCGCGCTGGGACCGTGTCGTGGAGTTGAGCGTTATCGAACAAGTGCAGAATCTGGCCAAAACGTCCGTAATCCAAAAGGCGTGGACCAAAGGCTACCCCACCATTCATGGTTGGGTGTACGATCTCAAAACCGGATACCTCAAAGAACTGGCCAAACTACGGCCGGACGCGGAACTCGAACAAATTTACATGTTTGAGCGCTCTGCCCCTGCCGGCACCCACTAGCCTCCCGCGGCCTACACATTCCCTGCCCCCGTCCGCCCCATGGACGGACGATCAGCATTTCGGCCGGTTGGGACAAACGGCAAGACTCCGGCGACGACCGGTTCCAACGTCCGGAGTCGCTGGAGTCCGCTTGGCCCCGGTCCGGTTTGTCACGCTTACGACCACTTCGAAGGACCTTAGCACGCCAAAGCGCCCCTGCGATCTGTGGAACGCTTCCGCCGCAGGAGGTGGAGTGCGAGACTTCGTGTCCGAATACCGGATTGATCATGGTTTACGCCACGGTCACCACCCAATGGACCTGCACGCCTGTGTTCCAATACCCAACGGTCGCGTATCCACTGGTTTTCACCCGCAGTGCCACCTTGCAGGCTCAATAGGAGGATACGGTGTCCAATCATGTCAAGTCACAAGCCATTGGCATCCGGTGACGACAACCTGGCAGAACAATCAGAATGTCCCGGGCCACTGGGTAAAGGTGAAAGTGGACCACTCCTTCACCTTCCTAGGACCCTTTATGCCCGCAGCCTCCATGGATCTGACCAGTTCGGGACAAGACACCATCCTGCAGTAACTTGCGCTCGAGGCGGCAATTACGGCGGCCCACTACCGTGTCCTGAATCGCCTGTGCTAAAATTTAAGTTCCCGCGACTGTCCCCGAGGTTTCCGCCTTCCGGAGTCATCGTGAAACGCCGTTGTAACATCTTTGACGGCGGGGGTGCGCGACCGGGACGGTCCCGAGTCGTGCAGCGCGGTTAAGGCTTAGCCGTTGTAGCTCAGTTGGTAGAGCGCGTCCTTGGTAAGGACGAGGTCACCGGTTCAATCCCGGTCAACGGCTCCAGATTTTCAATTTCATCAAGAGGGTCTTATGGCGAAGGAAAAATTTGATCGTAGTAAGCCGCACTGTAACGTGGGGACGATTGGGCACATCGATCACGGCAAGACGACGTTGACGGCGGCGATTACG
>JBEBGM010000135.1:0-2254 GCA_040081455.1 Bryobacteraceae bacterium | reverse complement strand
GTGCTTCGCTACCGCCCATAGCGCTTCTCGCGCGGACAGAGAAAATGCTTGGGATGTGAGGTAAATAATTGCCGGGGCTCACGCCCCGGCTTCCGTTCGCTTCTTGTCGCGCGGCTTGGATTCCGGCTTGCCATCGCCAACCTTCTCGCGCTCTTTGGGAACGCGCAGGGCAATCCGTCCGGTGAAGGGCATCGCGGCAAGCTGGATGTTGAAGCCTTTGCCGTCCTCGTGCGGCCATGCGCCGCCGATCTTGGTCCAGAAGGCATCCTTACCGTCACCATCGACCATGAATGCATCGAAGGCCGGCCTCTTGGGAGTGTCGCTCATGTTGTCTCCGTGAATTCCTGGTGCAGGAAACCCACGGGCAAAAACGCAATGCCGCAGGTTTTGTCCTGCTGGCAGGTGAGGAAGCCTGGACGCCGGTAGAACCCAGCGTCAACCGAGGTCTCAACAGTTAGGCCGTCACCCCCTCGAAAACCCTTCTGCGTCGTGGTTTTTGCAACAACTTTGCCTGACAAAATTTGTCTGACTTGGGCGGGGTTAAATCACTCAGTTCAGGCTGCCGCGGGCCGTTCATCGCCGTCAGCCTTTGCGCTTTCGCCGACAACGGATCGCATGGCGTGCGCGGCATCGTGGAGCGTCTCCGCAGGCTCGCCGCCGATGGACCAAACGGGGTCCGTGTCCAAGAGGTTCGAGCGGCCGTATTGTTCGCCGATGTCGAGCCAGTCCCTAAATGCCTGGATGCTGCCGGTGAAACGGTCAAGGCGGAACAACAGCGAAGCAAGAGCCACGGCATTGAGGCGGCAGTCCTTGCAGTTGACGTTCGGCGTGCAACACTTCGCGTCGCTTGGCTTGAGATCGACGCGGTAAGACTGATGCCAGTGAAAGTTCCGGCCACCGCAGTTGGTGGCGATTCCGGTCAAGGGCGATACCTCGTAGAGGCCTGCCGGATCGGTGCACACGCGATTGAAGGCATGCGTGTGAAACACCGTTTCCGGATAGAGGTCGATGACGTCGTCGATGCGGTCGCGCGCCATTTGCAAGGCATCCGCCGTCAACAGGAAATTATCTGCCTTGGAACTGATGCGGAAGAACTCATCGTCGTTGCAGGCATCCGCTTGGAGCTTGGAGAGGTACGAACTGGTGGGTGAGAAGTAATTGAATGACAGCTTGATGCCGTAGTCGCCAACGATGCGAGCGACCTCCGATATCTGGCCGATGTTCTTGGCGTGCACCATGAACAGGGCGCGGGCTCGTGCATCGCCTTTGTGGGTCTTCAACGCCTTCCAGAAGACGCCGCCGCCGCGAAACGCCTCGGTCGTGTCGGCGTCGCCCCAGATGGAGATGACGATGCGGTAGTTGATGGAAGGCCGTATCCTGATCGTGCCATTGGTGAAGATGGCTCCCCGCGGGATGTGCCGGTTGGCGATGGCAAGGCGCTCCTGCTCCAACGCCGGCTCGGCGCCCGCGAGGCTCGCGAATGTCACCCCCTTGCGCGCCTGCTCGGCGAAGAACATTTCCCAGCGTGCGGCGTCCTCCTGCTCGATCGCCTGCTTGTAATCGTCGCCTTCGAAATAGAAGCAGCCTTCGCATCGCAGGTTGCAGCGGGACGTCAGGTCAAAATTGCTGACCTTCCGGAGGATGCGCCGGAATTCGCGTGCCCGTTCGTAACGCGGGCCGAGCGACGGATCCTGGGCGGTGAAGCCCTGGATGCGGCGCGCCGTCTCGCGCGACGGCACGACGAAGCTGGAAGGACGGGACTCGTTTAACGCGGGGGACATCGCAGACATAGGTTCTCCTTTGGCGTCTTGCAGCCATCCGGCAGACCGCGACGATAAGATTCAGGAATGCGTCAGGCGGCGTTCGCCGCACGGGCGGGAGGCCACACCACGGGGTGGATGGCATCATCCAGGCGATCGCCGTCCCGCATGTTGGCGGGATGGAGTGGTTGGGGCGGAGCCCCCGCGCGCTGGCGGTAAGGAATCGCAGCGTCGATGTAGCGAAGCGAGATCGCGCGGCGCTGCGTGCCCAGGCGGTTTCCTTCCGCGCCATGCACCGTCAGGATGTGGTGCACCAGCACGTCGCCCGGTTCGGCCTCCAGGTACTCCACGCCGAATGCTTCCGGGTTGGCGTCGATGTCGGGCATGTCCAGCTCTTCGCTCCCCGGAAACGCAATGCTGCTCGCGAAGATGTTTGGCTTGTACTGCTTGTTCCAGAGATGCGAGCCCGGCACATAGCCCATCCGCCCGCCGCC
>JBEBGM010000134.1:0-2292 GCA_040081455.1 Bryobacteraceae bacterium | reverse complement strand
AGGAGCACAGACCATGAGCAAAGAGACATTCAAGCGCACGAAACCGCACTGCAACGTAGGTACGATTGGCCACGTTGACCACGGGAAGACGAGCCTCACCGCGGCGATCACGAAGGTGCTGGCGGAGACGGGCGGGGCGACCTACCGTGCGTATGACAGCATTGACGCGGCGCCGGAGGAAAAGGCGCGCGGCATCACGATTGCGACGGCGCACGTGGAGTATGAGACCGAGAAGCGCCATTACGCGCATGTGGACTGCCCCGGCCACGCCGACTACGTGAAGAACATGATCACCGGCGCGGCGCAGATGGACGGCGCGATTCTGGTGGTGGCGGCGGATTCCGGCCCTGCGCCGCAGACGAAGGAGCACATTCTGCTGGCCCGCCAGGTGGGCGTTCCGGCGATGGTGGTGTATTTGAACAAGATGGATCTGGCGGATCCGGAGCTGGTGGAGCTGGTGGAGATGGAAGTCCGCGAGCTTCTCAACAAATATAAATTCCCCGGCGACGACATTCCGATCATCAAGGGCTCTGCGGTCGCGGCCCTGAATGACAAGGATCCCAAGCTCGGCCGCGAATCGATTCTGGCGCTGATGAAGGCGGTGGATGACTACATTCCGCAGCCCGATCGCCCGATTGACAAGCCATTTTTGATGCCGATCGAAGACGTATTCAGCATTGAAGGCCGCGGCACCGTGGTGACCGGCCGCGCCGAGCGCGGCATCATCAAGGTCGGCGAGGAAATCGAGATTGTGGGCTTGAAGCCGACGGTGAAGACGACCTGCACCGGCGTGGAAATGTTCCGCAAGCTGCTGGATGAAGGCCGCGCGGGCGATAACATCGGCGTTCTTCTTCGCGGCACCAAGCGCGAGGATGTGGAGCGTGGCCAGGTGCTTTCCAAGCCCGGCGCGATCACGCCTCACACGAAGTTTGAAGCGGAAGTGTACATCCTGAACAAGGAAGAAGGCGGCCGCCACACGCCGTTCTTCAGCAACTACCGCCCGCAATTCTACTTCCGCACGACGGACGTCACGGGAACGATTGCGCTGCCGGAAGGCACGGAAATGGTGATGCCGGGCGACAACCTGAAGATGACGGTGGACTTGGGTGATAAGCCCATCGCCATGGAAGAAGGCCTGCGGTTTGCCATCCGCGAAGGCGGCAAAACCGTCGGCGCCGGCGTCGTAACCAAGATTATTCAGTAATGCTAGGAGCCGGGTAGGAGAACCCATATGATGACCAACCAAAAAATCCGCATCCGGCTCAAGGCGTATGACCATGCGGTGCTCGATCATTCGACGCACGAAATCGTCAGCACCGCCAAGCGCACCGGTGCGAAGGTCCGTGGCCCCGTGCCGCTCCCGCGCCGCACCTACCGCGTTACCGTGAACCGTTCGCCGCACGTCGATAAGAAGTCGCGTGAGCAATTCGAGATCCGCACCCACAAGCGGCTCATCGACATCATCGATCCTACCCCGCAGACTGTGGACGCGCTGATGAAGCTCGATCTCTCCGCCGGTGTGGATGTGGAAATTAAATTGGCAGGAGCAGGACAATGAGAACCGGACTTCTCGCGCAGAAACTGGGTATCACCCGCATCTTTTCTGAAGATGGCGAACACACGCCCGTTACAGTGCTCAAGGTAGACAGCTGCAAAGTGGTCGCCCAGAAGACGAAGGAAAAAGATGGCTATACCGCCGTCCAGCTTAGCATTGGCAAAGCCAAGGTGAAAAACGTCTCCAAGGCGCTGCGTGGTCATTACGCCAAAGCCAAGGTGGAACCCGGCCGCAAGCTGATAGAGTTCCGCGTTCCCGAAAATGGCCTTATCGCCGTCGGCGAGGAAATCATCGCCAGCCATTTCGTCCCCGGCCAATATGTCGACGTCACCGGCAAGAGCAAGGGTAAAGGTTTTGCCGGCGCCATGAAGCGCTGGAATTTCGCCGGGCTAGAAGCCTCTCACGGCGTTTCGGTATCCCACCGTTCGCACGGCTCCACCGGTCAGCGCCAGGATCCCGGCAAAGTGTTCAAAGGCAAGAAAATGGCCGGACATCTGGGTGACAAACGCATCACCGTGCAAAATCTGCGAGTCGTCTCCGTCGATGCCGATAAGGGACTGATCTTCGTGCGTGGCGCGGTCCCCGGTGCGGAAAACAGCTATGTCGAAATCAAGGATGCCGAGAAGCGCGGCGCCCCCAAGGATATTCCGTTCCCCGCCGCCACGCGCAAAGCCGCGGCCAAGGCGGAAGCCAAACCCGAAACAACAAAACCCAAGGAAAGCGAGCAGGGCTCCGAG
>JBEBGM010000009.1:0-106490 GCA_040081455.1 Bryobacteraceae bacterium | reverse complement strand
ATATGTCATTCTGCCCGAAGTATATCGCACCGTTTGTCGGCCTGTCCAACCCTCCAAGCAGATGCAAAAGCGTGCTTTTTCCGGCCCCGGATTCGCCCACCAATGCCAGCGTTTCGCCGCGCTCGATTTCAAAATTGAGGCCCGAGAAAATTACCAAATCGGACTCGCCCGACCGGTACGTCTTGGTGAGATTCACCGTCCGGATCGCAAAGTCCGGGGCAGGAACCGGTGAGGTCCCCGAGGTAACGGTTTGGAGCGGCGCCGACATGCCTACCTCCATCTTATCGGGACGCGCGGGACTTGAGGAGGTTACGTTGGTTCTGGGAGGTTGGGGGTAGGGGAATACGCCCGGCGGAGCCTAGTCCTGGTCGAAGACCTCGGCGAGCGGGAGAAGGCAAGAGCCGGGGTGCACACCCGGCTCGCGCGTTACTTCACGACAATATTGACCAGCTTGTCCGGCACCACAATCACCTTCGCCACCGTTTTGCCTTCGATGAACGGTTGCACCTTGGGGTCCGCCTGGGCGATCTTTTCGAGATCGGCTTGCGACGTTCCCAGCGGCACTGCGATACGGGTGCGGAGTTTGCCGTTGACCTGCACGGGGATTTCGAGCGTGTCTTCTTGCGCGAGCGCGTCATCCCACTTGGGCCACGGCTGGCGGAACACGGGGCCGGTGCGGCCTAGCTGTTCCCACAAGTCTTCGGCGATGAACGGCGTGAAGGGAGCGAGCAGCAAGGCTAAATCGGGCAGAATTTGATCGAGCGCCGCGCGCGAGAGGCCGGCTTCGTGATCGTAGAGTTCGTTGATCAACTCCATCAACGCCGCGATCGACGTGTTGAAGTGCCAGCGGTTATCGAAATCTTCGGTGACCTTGCGGATGGTCTGGTGCAGCTTTCGCAGCGCCTTCCGGTCCGCTTCGGGATTCGGAGTTTCCGGCTGCCTGTCGATATTGCGTGTGACGAAGCGCCACACGCGTTCGAGGAAGCGGCGCGGGCCGCCGACGCTCGATTCAATCCACGGCATGTCCTTTTCCGGCGCGTTCGCAAACAACACGAACAGACGGCACGTATCGGCCCCGTACTTACCGACCATGTCTTCGGGATCCACCACGTTGCCCTTCGACTTCGACATGGCCGAGCCGTCGGAACCGAGCACCATGCCCTGTGTGAACAGATTGGCGGCGGGCTCGGCGTTGGTGATCATGCCCAGATCACGCATGACTTTTGTAAAAAACCGGGAGTAGATCAGGTGCAGGATCGCGTGCGTGACCCCGCCGATGTACTGGTCGATAGGGAACCACTGATTCGCGGCGGCAGAATCAAACGGTAACGCGTTGTTCTTCGGATCGCAGTAGCGGTAGAAGTACCACGAGGAATCGACGAACGTGTCCATCGTGTCGCTTTCGCGCTGGGCGTCGGCGCCGCACGTGGGGCACTTCACGTTCATGAACTCGGGCACTTCAGCCAGCGGCGAGCGGCCCTTGCCGGTGAACTTGACGTTATAGGGCAACTCGACCGGCAGATCTTTTTCAGGCACCGGAACCACGCCGCACTTCTGGCAGTGGATCATCGGGATCGGCGTGCCCCAATAGCGCTGGCGCGAGATGCCCCAATCCTTGATGCGGAACGTGATGGCCGCCTTGCCGAAGCCTTTTTCCTCGGCAAACTGGTTCATCTTGCGGCGGGCCTCTTCACTCGGCAGGCCCGAGAATTCGCCCGATTTTTCGGTGATCCCGTCATCGGTCATTGCTGCTTTGGATGGTGTTTCAAGGGTCGGCACAATCAACCGCTCAGGATCGGGTCCTGATGACGCTCTGTATTCCTTCTTGACATTCACCCCGTACGGCAGTGCACGGATGACCGGTCGAATCTCAAGGCCAAATGTCGTCGCAAAATCGAAATCGCGCTCATCGTGCGCGGGCACGGCCATGATCGCGCCGGTGCCGTAATCCATCAGCACGAAGTTGCCGATCCAAATGGGCACCTTCTCGCCGCTGTACGGATTGATCGCATACGCGCCGGTGAAGGCGCCGTCTTTGATCAGATCGCCGGGGCCCTGCTGCTTGCGGGCATCGATCAACTGCTTGGCTTTCGCGCGGCCAGCGTCGTCAAGAAGCTTCTGCGCGATGGGATGCTCGGGAGCGAGGATTACACAAGTAGCTCCGTAGATGGTGTCCACGCGTGTAGTGAACACACGAATCGCTTCGCCCGTGCTCTCTACCTTGAAATCGACTTCCGAGCCTTCACTGCGGCCAATCCAGTTGCGCTGCATGGAGAGCACGCGCTCCGGCCACCCGCTTTGCAGCTTGTCATCGATATCGCGCAGCAGTTCGTCGGCGTACGCGGTGATCTTCCAGAACCATTGTTCGAGAGCGCGCTGCTCCACGGGAGTGGTTTCATGACGCCAGCAGCAGCCATCCACCACCTGTTCGTTCGCAAGCACCGTGGCGCATTCCGGGCACCAGTTAACCATCGCTTTTTTGCGATAGGCCAGGCCGCGTTCGTACATCTTAAGGAAGAACCACTGATTCCACTTGTAGTATTCGGGCTCGCAGGTGGCGACTTCCGAATTCCAGTCATAGGCGAAGCCCATGCGGTGCATCTGGCGCTTCATCTCGGCGATGTTCGAGACGGTCCAATCGCGCGGATGCATGTTGCGTTTGATCGCGGCGTTCTCTGCGGGCAAGCCGAATGCGTCCCAACCGATGGGGTGCTTGACGTTATAGCCACGCATCCACATGTACCGCGCCAACGCGTCGCCAATCGAATAATTGCGAACGTGCCCCATGTGCAGACGGCCGCTCGGATAGGGGAACATCTCGACCACGTAATATTTCTTCGCGGTAGGATTGTTCGCGCGGTAAAGGTCTGGATCGTTTTTCCAGCGCTCTTCCCACTTCAGCTCGATTTGGTTGTGGTCGTAGATGCTTTCCGGCATAGCTCTTTGAGTGTGTCCAGGTTTCTGCGGTCGTCGCCGTCTTCGTCCACCGGCGTTTCCAGAATGAAGGCTTTTTCGCGAAGCTTCGGGTGGGTGAGGATGCGGCGAAACCCGTCAAGACCAATATAGCCTTTGCCGATATGCTCGTGCCGGTCGATGTGCGATCCAAGCGCGCCTTTGGAGTCGTTGGCGTGAATCACATGTACGTTTTCAAGGCCCAGCACGCGGTCGGCTTCGGCGACAGTTGCTTTAAAGCCATCGGCCGAGGAAACATCGTGGCCTGAGACGAGCAGGTGGCAGGTATCCAGGCAAATGCCAACAGGAAGCTCCGTAAATTTGGGGGCGAATTCGCGGATGGCGTTCAGTTCCTCGAATCGCCCGCCGATCTGCGCGCCCGCACCTGCCGTGCATTCGGCCAGCAGCATCAACTTTTCAAACTTCAATCCTGCCGATGCTTCGCCCACGCCTTCCAAAAACGCGAGAATACCCTGCTCCACCGTTTGCCCTTTGTAGTTGCCAGGATGCGCGACCAGGAACTCGGCGCCAATGGCGATGGCGCGTTCGAGCTCACCGCGAAACGCATCGACGGATTTTTTGCGGATGACGGGATCGGCCGAGGCAAGGTTGATCAGGTAGTTATCGTGAATCACCAGCGGCGCGAGGTCATATTTTTCGCGAGCCCGATTGAGCGCGGCGATCGCAGGCGCGCTCGGCGGCGAGGCCTTCCATTGACGCGGGCTGGCCGAGAAAATCTGGAACGTGTTGGCTCCGAGTTCATGCGCCTTCAAGGCCGCGTTCTCAAGAGACTTCGCGATAGAGGTGTGGATTCCGATGCGCACAGGAGTGAAGAAGAGACAGAAACATTATCTCTTGTGCGCTCGTGGGGCGGATTGGAAATCCGCGCGGGATTGGCAATCCCGCTTCCCGCAGATCTCAGCAATCGAGCCCAAGCGGAGTGCCACTCCGCTGCGGATTTCCAGTCCTCCCCACGGCCTGCGAGCTGCATCATAATAAGGGCAAGATGTCCGGGACTTCCAGGGCGATTCGATATGCCGCGATCCTTGCGCTGACGGCGTTGTGCGCCTTGGCCGCCGACCGGCTCTACCTCAAGGAGGGCGATTACCAACTGGTCCGCGAGTTTCAGGTGCAGAAAGACCGCGTCCGCTATTATTCGACCGAGCGCGGTGATTGGGAAGAGATACCGCTGGAACTCGTCGATCTGGAGCGCACCAGGAAGGAAGCCGCCGAGCAGAAGGCTGCGCTGGATGCGGACGTCAAGGCGCAGGCGGAAGAAGATGCCGCGATCAAGGCGGCTCGCAAGGAAGTGGCGTCCATCCCCACGGAAAACGGCGCGTACTATCTGCGCGGCGGAAAGCCCACGGCGCTGAAGCTGGCCGAATCGAAATTGGTGATGGACAAGAAGCGCACGGTGCTGAAGTATCTTTCGCCGATTCCGATGGTTCCGGGCAAAGGCACGGTGGAACTCGAAGGCGAGACGTCGGCGTTTGCCGTGGAGGGCCGCCGGCCGGAGTTTTACTTTCGCCCATCCGATTACGAAAGCTTCGGCATCATTAAGATGGGGCCACCGAAGAAGGGCGTGCGTGTGCTGCAAAAGGCCAGCATCCTCACCGTGCAAGGTGAGCGCATCATCAACGAAGAGCGCGATGAGATCAAAACCTTCAAGAAACAGGAAGGCGATCTATTCTACAAAGTCTGGCCCGAGAAGCCTCTGGAACCCGGCGAATACGCAATTGTGCAGTACACTGACGGCAAACTGAATCCGCAGGTTTGGGATTTCAGCGTGAAGTAGTGGCGCGCGCCTGCATGCCGAACTCATGAGGCATCCTCGGCCCGCCGTGAAGGTTCGTGGGCATTGGGAGTTTCATGGGATCTCAACCGGTGCCAGGCGCACCTCTGGAAAACGAGTCAGAAGTCGGAACCTCCAGCCACAACAACGCCTCAACGCATAAACGTGGGGCGGCCCATCCGGGCGGCAGCCGAGCTTTTACCCGGCTTTTCCAAGGAATGAATCATTTTCCAGTTAAGCCGCGTCAAAGCGCGACTGCCGGGCGAAGCGCTGCCTCACGTACTTTCCTGCCACCTGCCTCACAGCCGTATTGCGTCGCCGCGCGGTAAAATTATAGGGCAATGCAATTTCTCGCCGAAAGTCTCATTGAACTTATTACTCAAACGTCCACGAACCTGCCGCCCGATGTTCGCGCGGCGATGAAGCAAGCTACGGGCGTCGAACTGCCCAGCACGCAGGCCGGGCAAGCGCTTAGCATCATTAACTCCAACATAGATATGGCGCAGTCCGATGAAGGGCCCATCTGCCAGGACACCGGCATGCCCACCTTCATCGTGCACACCCCGGTGGGCGTCAACCAGTTGGTGATCAAAAAGGCCATCAAGGAAGCGGTGGCCGAGGCCACCAAACGCGGCAAGCTCCGCCCGAATTCGGTGGATTCGCTCACCGGCAAGAACAGCGGCAACAACCTGGGCATCGACACGCCGGTGATCCACTTCGAGCAGTGGGAGAACGACGAAGTGGAAGTGAAGCTGGTGCTGAAAGGCGGCGGCTGCGAGAACAAGAATATTCAGTATTCCCTGCCCGCCGAACTCGATCACCTGGGCAAGGCCGGCCGCGACCTCGAAGGCGTCCGCAAGGCGATTCTGCACGCCGTTTGGCAGGCGCAGGGACAAGGCTGCGCGCCTGGCGCACTGGGCGTCTGCATCGGCAGCGACCGCGCGCACGGCTACTCGGTGGCCAAGGAACAGTTGTTCCGCACCCTTGATGACGTGAACCCGATTCCCGAGCTTGCAAAGCTCGAAGCGGAAATCATGGATGAGGCGAATCGCCTGGGCATCGGCGCGATGGGCTTTGGCGGCAAGGTTTCGCTGATTGGCTGCAAGATCGGCGTAGCGAACCGGCTGCCGGCAAGCTTCTTCGTCTCCGTGGCGTATTCCTGCTGGGCGTTCCGCCGCCTGGGCGTGCACCTCGATCCAGCCACCGGGGCGATCACAAAATGGCTGTATCGTGATCCGTCCCGCCCGGTGGAGAAAATGACGCAAAGCGAAGGGTTCCCACTGACGGGCCGCGAGGTGATTCTGCGTCCGCCATTGAGCGAAGAACAGATGCGATCACTGAAGGTGGGCGACGTGGTGCTGATCACAGGCGAATGCTTCACGGGCCGTGACGCTGTACACGCGCATCTGATGAACAACCCTCTTCCCGAGGGCGTGGACCTGAACGGCGCAGTGCTCTATCATTGCGGTCCCGTGATGCTCAAAAACGGCGATACCTGGACCGTGAAGGCCGCGGGCCCAACCACCAGCAGCCGCGAGGAGCCCTACCAGGCGACGGTGATCAAGAACTTCGGCGTGCGCGCGGTGATCGGCAAAGGCGGCATGGGCAAGAAGACGTCGGCGGCGCTCAAGGAATACGGTGCGGTGTATCTGAACGCGATCGGCGGCGCGGCGCAGTACTACGCGCGGTCGGTGGATAAGGTGCTCGGCGTGAGTCTGCTCGATTTCGGCATCCCGGAAGCCATGTGGAAGCTGCACGTCAACGACTTCATCGCCATTGTGACGATGGACGCGCACGGCAACAGCCTCCACGCCGACGTCGAAAAAGCGACGGGTGAAGAATTGGATAAACTCCAGACCGTCAGCTAGTGTGCCACAAAAACAAAACCGGGCGGAGCCCCTGGTGGGGCCGACCGCCCGGTCAGCAGCCGGGCACCCACCCGGCTTTTTGTTTGGAGAGAAGCGTGCTTATTTTGCGGCGTTACTACTCACCTCCCTAGCCGCTTCCTTTTCGACTCTCGTCAAATACAGCACAAACGGCGACACTTCAAACGGCATCTTTTCTCGCGGCGAAAGCAAGGAAATCGGGCGGGCTTTAATCAGTTCCAATTGATTCCTCCACGGCTGTACCTTGACGCGCGAACCCAGGGGCAGCGCGGCGATCTGCTCCAATTTATTTTCTTCGAGCGCGGGGGCTTTCGCCGAGAAGTCGGCGAGCCGGGTGAGCGCATCGGCATTTGCGACCTGATTGCCAAGATTTGCCTGCAACAACCGCGGCAGCGCCTGCATACGGCTTTGAAGCGCCTTGAGGAACAGCCCCGCGTTGGCTGTGTTTTGATAAGGCGAGGCGCGCATCAGCTCCACTGTTTTCTTCCCTGCTGCCGTCAACTCGTCGGCGGAGCGCTGGAATCGGAAGCGCTGCAGAAGTTCCGCATCGCTCAACATCGTCTGATTATTGAAGGCGAACTGCGTCTGCGTGCGATGGCCAAGTGCGATGTGGGAGAGCTCGGCGGCAAGCACGAGCGCGAGGCTCGTCTCATCCGGTAGCACGTCGATCAATCCGCGGCTGATGACCACGGTGTGGCCGATCGAAAACGTTTCAATGGGTGTCGTCAACAGGACGCGGCAATGCGCGTCGATATCCAGGTTGGCGGACACGATCAGGTTGTTGACCACCGTATCGAGCACCTGATCCACGGCTCCCGGCGGCGACAGGAAGCCGCCCTTCTCCAGCCTGCTCAGTAAATTGTCCTCAGCCTGCTTTTCCCAGGACCGCTGGCTTTCAAGCGGCGAAACATCCTTCGGCGAGGCCTGATCGCGCACGGTGTTTTCGCTTTCAATCAGAATGCTGGTCAGCTCATCCAGCTTGCTTGCCGGAGACGCCGCATAATCCCAAATGCGCGATTGCGCTTTGAAGTGCGGCGTAAGACGCACGGGCGGCGACTTATCGGAGCTCTTCGATGCCTTCTTGCCGGCGCCGGGAGGCTTGATGTCGACGGCCGTGGCGTCATCCCCTTCTTCTTCAACATAAATCTGTGCGGGCACCCAGGATGACCCGCCGGTATTCACGCGCCAACTATCGAAGTGGAAGTAACGTTCCGGTATTGCGCCTTTGGGCGTCGGAGCCTGCACGTAAGTGCCGTTGAAGCGAACGATCGCAAAGTCCCGATCCTCCACCCAGATGCGGCCGATAAACTTGCCGGGCAAATTGCGGTCCACGGGAAACACATCCAGCACCAGACAGCGAACCTCTCCCAGGAATTCACGTCGTACAAATTCAAACGTATAGGTGGTGCGCGTGAAATCGTGCAAATCAATGACGGCCATCTGCGCAAAGCCGCGCGGCAGAAAACTCAGCGCCTGCTGCTTCGGCCCGCTGGAGCGGAATAGACTACGCCCAGATGCCTTTTGCGGGGGCGCGTCCGTGCGCTCCACCAAAGCCTGATAGGCGATCTCCGCTCCCAACCGGAAGCGGCCCAGAAAGTAGTGATCGCGCACGGGCCGATCATCGGAGGAGGCACCTTCGGCCGTTTCCTGAATATAGGTTTCAATCAACGGGGTCCGGCTCTGCATCGATTCGACGAACAGCCGCTCGTGATCGGTGATGCGATCAAGAAGTTGATCGACCAGTTGATCGTTCGAGCGGTCCGGCCGTCCTTCAACGCCGCGCGGATCAGCGATGCCCGCACTATTGCCGAGGGGCGGGACATTGGAGAGTGGATCAGGGGCGCCCAAGGGAGCGTGCGCCCGGGGATTGATAGCGGCGGGCTGAGCAAGCAGCGCACCGGCTGCAAACAAAGCAACAGCAAGGATTTCGTATTTCATATAGGAAAGCTCGCGCGGACACCCGCGCTTAATAGGCAAGCTGAAAGCGAATATGAACGACGGCGGTGGACTCCACCGCTTGTCCGCCGCGCATAGCGGGCCGGAAACGAATCGCGCGCGCGGCATCAGCAGCGGTCTCATCAAGTCCATGCCCAAGGCCGCGAATCAAGCGGAGAACGCGCGCTTCGCCGGAAGCCGCGAATAGAACTTCCACCAGCACTTCGCCCTCAACACCAAGGCCGCGCGCCTCGGCCGTATATGCCGGGCGCGGCTTTGAGAGAATCTCGACGGCCGAGGTATCGGCGGCTTCCGTTTTCTTAACGCGAACCTCACGCGGCGCAGCCGCGGCGGAATCGCCAAACTCGGCGCTCGCGATCTTTGCAGGAACACGGCGCGGTGAAGTCTCCAGCGGGAGTGCGTCGAAGCCTTTGCTCCCGCTCACGCGGCGCGCAGTTCTCGACTCACTGCCAGCTTCCACGGCTCCAAAGCCCGAGGCTGCAATCTGTGCCCGCTGCGCGGTGGACACCGTTCCGGTTTCACTGGCCGCAAAGCCCGCCGGACGAAGCGTTGCCGGTGCGTTCACAAGCACGGCACGTTGTTGGGTCGCTCCAAAGTTGTCCGTCTTGAGTGGAGGCGCCGGCGCGACGGCAAGCTTCGGCAACGATGCCGGGGCGGGCGGAGCCGATGGCTCGGGAACCACGTTCAGCGCAAGCGCCGTCATCTCGGGCTGTGCGTTCTGCTTCGCTCTCTCAGGAGCGACAAACTTCTTTGCGGTGACGGCTGCGCGCACCGGGCCCCGCTTTGAAGGCACCAACCTCGCTTGCAGCCGCGGCTTTTTTCTTGATGGACTCTTCGCCCGCGCGCGGACCACCGGCTTCGGCTTGGCCGGTTCCGGCAGCCGCAGGTACAAGGGCGGCGAAAGCATGACCGCGTGCGGCGGAAAAGCCGAGCCATCGCGCTTGGCGTCGAAGTGGACCGCCATCAGCAATACCGCGGCCATCCCATGCAAAGCGAGACTTGCCGCAAGCGTACGGATCCGGCGCCCCGGCGGTTCGGTGTTCCCGCCGGGTGAATTTTTCCAGTCGATCGATTGCAATGGATTAACTGTTAGGTTGCGCGATTCGCGTGACAAACAGCCACAGAAGAAGCAGTGACATTCCGATCCCTGAGGCGAAGAAGGCGGCCGAAAGCCACGGAGCCACTTCGGGATCGGTATTGCCGATCGGCAACGGAGTAATGCCAAACCACGCCTGGCGCGCGCGGCAATCGTGGCAGCGGCAGATCGAAGCACCAAGCGCCGATAGCAGGCGCTCCATCGGCCCGCGGCGCCGGGATCGGTGCACGCGCACCGAGCCGCACTTCGGGCAGTGCTTGACGTAGTGTTCTTCGGCGGCTTGAATCTGCAGCGCCGCCGGGTTCAAATCATTGGACAGTTCCGTTCTGTGCGCGGACGTCGTTGGTTCGGTGATGGTCATGCGACCTCCAATCGGATTCGCCGGAGGCGAATGGATATTGCGGTAGTGATCGGCAGGGGCGATGCAGTCAGTTCGCGTTGGCATCGCAGCCGGAGCAGGTACAAAGCAGATGAGGGTGCGCGGAACTCGAACTGCGCTTCCCGCCACCCCGCGCCGGACACAAGAGGCGTACTTGCTGCTGCGTCCAGTTCCCAGCGAAGTTCCGGCGGATGGCGCACCGCGCTCGAACTCTCGGCGAGATATTCGGCCCTGAGACGATATTTTCCGGCTTCGAGCGGAAGCGTCTGCGAGAGAAGATCGAATGCAGCCGGCTGACCGGCCCGGAATGCTTGTTCCGAAGCTTGCAGAAAGATCTCTCCTGGCGTCCACAACCCGGAAAGGCCACTCGCTAAGGGCAAATGCCAGTCGAAGCCCGTGTTTCGCGGTTCCGAAGCGAAGTCCCCGTTGGTGAGGGAAAGGCCATGTTCGGGATCAAGCGGTGCATAACGCCCGCTTGCGTTCCAGATGCCAACCGCCGCGGTGATCTTCGGAGCCCCGTTGACTCGGTTTGCCTCCATCAGGCGGTTGACGAAATCGTCGAGCCGCGCTTGATCCTCCGGACGCTGGCTTTGAGCGAGTCGATGTGCCACAACCAAGGCATCAGTGAGGCGTCGCGCGCCAATTAAGTGATCAAGATAGGTCCGCTCAATGCGTGCGCCGCCGTCCAACCTGCCGAGGGCATCCTCTGGAGAAGAAGCCGCGGCATCGGCCAGGCGGAGCAACGCCGAAAGCTCGCTCAGAGCCATGCCGGGCGCGGCGACTTGTGCCGCCCGTTTCGCGGCCCTCCAAAAGCATCCGGCGTCACTCTGCCGAAAACAGAAATTGGCGAGCGTCCAGGCGGGTTGGTATTGGCGATCCACCGCAAACGCCTTCTCGAAGTACTCCCGGGCCAACGCAAGCTGCCCGGAATGTTCCGCTTCAAACCCCAATCCGCTCCACGCCTTCGCCGAGCGCGGATTCAATCGGCTGGCGAAGACGAGCGCCTGATGGGCGTCGTTCGTTTGTGATTGCTCGCGAGCGAGTTCCGCCCAGCGCTCGAGTAGACCGGCATCTCCCACGGCGACTGCCATCCGCATCGTGTCCGTTGAATAGGATTCCCGCATGGATGCGGACATCGTGCTCGCACCGATCAGCGTGGCTGCCTGGATGACGGCGAAGGCAAGCACCAGCGTGCCGACGCCTGCCGCACCCAGTACTGCGGGAACCATCGATCTGGTTCCCGCAGAATTCTGCCCGCGCCATGGAGAGAAGAGCGTCATAAGAAAGGAGAGAATGCGGCGCTCTACCGGCTCACCGGCGTTTCTTCCGACGTCAGATTTCCCGACGCCGCCAGACCGCCCAAAACGGCCGCTGCCGCTCCGCCGCCGATCACAGCGATGGTGGTTCCAGAGATTGCCACACCACTCGCCGTGCTGCCGGTAGCCGTACCGCCCGATGCGCCTCCAACACCGGCTGCCACGGTCTTCGAATTCGAGAGCCGTTTGACCGAGGTCGCCCGCAATACCTGCGAAGCGTCGCTGATCGGCGTGGCGGCGGCATCGGTGCCACCGATCGCTTCCACACGGTAGCCCACGTCTTTCTGCAGATCTGTGCCGAAGATTTCGAGCGTCACATTGGTGGTTTCATCCGTCAGAATGAAATGGCCGCCGCGGTTTTCCAGCCGTCCAATCACACGCGTCGAGGTGCCTGCCGTTTGCGGCTCGAAGGCAAGTGCGACCCCCTGCGGCAAGCTCGCCAGCAGCACGCCGCGTGCGTTCAACACGCGCAACGATCCGGTCACCGACGCCACTTGCACCTGATTGCCCTGCGTGACCAACACCCGAGCCGTCGAGTTCCCGGTTTCTGGAATCACGCGCAGCCCGCGCGCTTCAATATGAAAGCCCGTGGATTTGTCCGTTCGGCTGATGCCGCGCTCCAGCACGGCGTGGTCGCCAAACACTTTGGCCCGCGACGACGCACCCAGCGTCATCCGTGTTCCCGTCGATAACTCGACCGACGAAGCGGCCACGGCCGTCTCGATCGTTCCGCCGTCAAAAAGCGTCGCGTTTCCCGAAATGGTGGCGTTGTCCAAACGAAACGCACCTTTTGCCAAAACCGTACCGATCACGAGCCCCCCGGCCGTCGAGGATGCTGCCTGCACAATCCCCAACTGAAGCACGAGGCCTGCGGCGATCGCCGCCTGCATGTTTCGAATTCTCACGAATGTTCTCCTTCTCCCTGCATAGTTAGTGTTCGCGGACGCATACTTTTCTCATTTCGTCCGCCTTCCAAGGTCCCTATAAGCGCGAAAGCCCAGGCCGCTAGCCCCGGCTTCGCAAACGGAAAATCGACAAGCGCATGAAGGAACACCGCGATGACACCCAGTCCCCATTTGGAACGAAATGCCCCGGGAATCGTTGAGATCGCAAGCGTTAGCCAAACTAGAGCAAATGGAATGCCACCTTCGGCGCACCATTCGAGCCAGTCGTTGTGAGCGTGATTGACCACCGCTCCAGCATCAAATCGCGCGTAACTCGGATAAATCTGAGGGAACGTTCCGAGCCCAAATCCGCGTAGCGGGCGCTCGGCGATCATCTCGATGGTGGAGGCGGCGATGTCACGCCGGAATGCAAACGGGTCAGTGAGTTGAAGCCGGCCGAGCAATGTACCCGCACCAGCGACCGCGATGGAGGCGAGCGCCGCCGCGCCAAAGTACAGGCGCCAGCGGCGCGGCGCGTGCCATAGAAGAACCACGGCTTCGGCGGTGAGCAGCGCCGCGCCCGCGCGGGAAGCCGACGCAAGACCAGCGGCGTACATCCATGCCGCCATCCACAGGTACGGATTCCGGAGCGGAGTCCGCTCGGAACTCCAAGGGTCGGCCCGCTCGATTCCCAAGACGAACGCCGCGGGAAACGCCAACTCTAAGAACATGGCGAAATCGTTGCGGCTCAGAAACGGGCCCCAGATGTCGGGATACGGACTCGCGAAGATCCAAAAGATTTTTCCCTGCGCGGTGAAATAGGCAAGCACGCCAACAACGCTAAGCATGGAACCGGAAACGGCCAGCCACTCCTGAATCTTCCTCCGCAGCCGTTGGTCATGCGCGCACCACGCAAAGCCGAACGCCACGGCCGCAAGCGCGGTTAGTTCGACACTCCGTACGCGCGTCGCATAGGCGTAATCGGTAGCCGAGGCCGCCAGTTGGGCAAAACCCCAGGCCGCCAACGCGCCCAGTGCCGCCAGAGGAACCGCGCGCACTGGCACGCGCGCACCGTGGTTATCGCGGCTCGCAATACTATTCCAGGCAATCGACAGCACTATTCCCAGGGCGATTAGAAGTACGCATATGCAGTAGCTCCAACGAAAAATGGGATTACCTGCGCCAATCGCGCACGTCGCAAACAGAGTGCTTGCAAAAAGTCCAATCGCTACAAGGCGTTCCGCGCGTGGAACGGGAGTTGGCGTACGGATGGACCATCCAGTACTGAGCCGAACCCGTTTGAACGGTCCCGAATCCAGACTTACTCTCATTACCACAGGCCACGAAAGACTAAGAAAAACTCGCCGGTGATTCACCGGTAGGAATAGAGGACAAAACGAATGAGACTACGCAACATGTTCTACGCAATCGCTTCGGTTACTTTGCTGGGCGCGACCCTGTTTCCCTCCGCGCTGCGAGCGGAATCGCTCCTCCAGCCCATGGTTCCGGTAGAGGAGATGGCCAAGCAGATTGTGAAAGAACGCAGCGAAACAAAGACGTTCGACGCTGATGCCCGTTGGCACAAACGGTGGGCGATGAGCCTTGCTCCACTCACCATTTCTCACGCCCTGGATGCGTCGAGTTCCTACGGCATGCGGGAGTTGAATCCTCTGCTGGCGAGTCCCAATGGAAGCTTCGGCATGAAAGCCACCTCGATCAAATTTGGTGCGATGGCGGGCTTAATGGGGGTGGAGTATCTCCTGGTGAAGAAGTATCCTCGTTCGGCGAAATTCTTTACGATTTTGAACTGGACCACCGCGGGGGCGACAACCGGCCTAGCCGTGCACAACTATCGCTTGCCGGGGCGGTAGAGTTCCGGCGCCGTCGTCCCAGGGAATAGCATCAGGCGCTTGCTGCGTTTCTCGCTTCCGCGCCGCGGGCGTCGCGGTGCAAGGCGCGGCGCAACACGAAACTGCTGGGATTATAGTCAGGGATCAGTTCTTTCAAACAAAGAATAATACCGGCACCGTCGCGAAGCTCGGCCGCGCGGCGAAGTCCTTCAAGCGCCCGGTGCAGTTCCGCCGAGGGGACCGAAGGACTCAAGAAAATGTTGATCTGCGAGTGCTCGGTGGAGCGCATCTGTTCATCGCAGGAGTTCAACTCCTCCGATAACTTCTCGCCCGGACGGACTCCAGTGAACTCAATGCGGATATCGTCATCGGGACGCAGCCCGCTCAGCAACACCAGTTTCCGGGCGATATCCACGATGCGGACCTGCTCGCCCATCTCAAGCACAAAGATCTCCCCGCCGTGGCCCATCGCTCCAGCATCGAGCACCAGGCGCGCGGCTTCGGGAATGGTCATGAAGTAGCGGCGCATCTCGGGATGCGTTACGGTGACGGGACCGCCGGCGGCGATCTGGCGCTGGAAAAGCGGAATGACACTGCCGTTTGATCCAAGTACATTGCCGAAGCGGACGGCGGAAAAACGGGTGTGTCCACCGGGCCGCCCGGTGTCGTTTTGCACCGATGCTTCGTTTGCCGCCAAACACACCAGTTCGGCGAGGCGCTTGGTTGCGCCCATGATATTGGCGGGGCGCACGGCCTTATCGGAACTCACCAGAATGAAACTCCCGGCGCCTGCCGCGGCTGCGGCGCGCGCGACGTTACGGGTGCCGAAAATGTTGTTTTCAATCGCCTCAAACGGCTGGGCTTCCATCATCGGGACATGCTTGTACGCTGCTGCGTGATAGACAACCTCGGGCCGGTATTTGGCGAACACCTCATCGATGCGCTGGCGATTGCCGATGCTGCCGATCTCAGGACGAAACTCCACATAAGGATGCGACTCGCGCATTTCCTGATCGATCTCATAGAGCGGCGTTTCGGCGAGATCGAATCCAACCATCACCGCGGGACGGTAGCGCGCAATCTGGCGGCACAACTCGCTGCCAATCGATCCGGCGGCACCGGTCACCAGCACCGTGCGCCCTTCGATCTGCGCTCGAATGCCGCTTTCCTTGTGGCCGACTTCGGGGCGCCCCAGCAAGTCTTCTAAATGCACTTCGCGGATCTGATCGACGAGCACTTTGTTTTCGATCAGTTCAGCGAGACGCGGCACGCGCCGTGTGGCGACGCGCGCGGCATGACAGGCTTCGAGAATTTCTCCAATCTGCGCTCCCGTGGCCGCGGGCAACGCGACCAGCACTTCATCGATGCGATGGCGGCGAACCAGCGCCGGAAGACCGGCACGATTGCCAAGCACGCGCAGGCCCTGCAGACGGAGACCTGCTTTCGCGGGATCGTCATCGAGAAAACCGACGGCACAATAGGGGAGCTTGGGGTGCGTGCGAAGCTCGGCAACCAGCGTCCGCCCGGCTCTACCCGCGCCGTAGATCAAAATGCGTTTGCGTGTGGTGGATGCGAAAAGGCCGCGGTGACGCCAGTGCGAGAGCATGCGAACGATGGCTCGAGCGCCCGACAGGAGAACCATGGAGAGCACCAGATCGAGCACATAAATCGAGCGGGGGAAAGTGCCAGCAAAGGTGAAAAAAATCGCCGTGCCGGAAACGGCGGACGCCGTGAGGTTGGCAAACGTCAATCGCGCCAGATCTTCAAAGCCGACATGGCCCCAGGCGAGGTCGCGCAGCCCAAAGAAACGGAAGGTGATTAGCTTGGCGACCACGCAGATCGCCGCCCCCATCAGCCACATGTGGCGCGCATCGGCGGGTACCACAAACTCAAAACGAAGCAGGAAGGCGAGCGATACGGCAGCAGCAACCAGCGCGGCATCCACCGCCTCGGACAAAGCCCTCCGGTATTTGCGCAATATGGCCGTCATGCGTTCACCGCCTGCAACTGCTCCTTCCTGTAGGCGGACAAAACTTCCGTGGCCCCCGGCGGCGGATACGCCACCAATGGCTCCTGGCGTAGCGCCATGCCGCGCAACAGCGGGTCGGCGTTCCATTGTTCGAGGATCCGGCCGACTCCAGCCAACGCGCGCGACCGCGAAACCAACGCCGTCGCCGTCAACAGCAAAATGTGCAGATCCACCGCGAAGGACCGGCGCTCCAAGTACAAAAGCGCCAGACGGCTCTTCCACGGCCGGATGATCTGATTGTACAAAAGGTCCGGGTCGGAGCTTCCCGCAAGGATATCGCCCTCATCGGAAAACACGATGGAGGAGAGGTCGGTGACACCGGGACGCGCTTCGAGCATGCGGCGCTCCTCCGCCGTATAAAGGTTGGCGTCAGTGCGCACCTGCGGGCGGGGCCCAACGAAACTCATATCGCCGGTGAGAACGTTCCACAACTGTGGCAGTTCGTCCAGTTTATAGCGCCGGAGGAATGCCCCGATCCGCGTGATGCGCGAATCCCCGGCGGCCGTCGAGTTCACCCCCGTTTTCCAGGCATCGACGCGCATGCTGCGGAACTTGAGCATACGGAAATCGTCTCCACCGCGGGCCACGCGGACACCGCCATAGAACGGAGATCCGCGGTCCTCCAGCCACACGGCGAAGGCAACGGCACCAAGCAAGGGCGAGAGGAAGAGAAGTGCCACGAAGGAAATCGAGAAATCGAAGATCCGTTTGAGCGGACTATTCCGAATGGGGCCGCGACTGCGAGAGCTCGCAGTCGGGTCTGCCGTGTGATTCGCCTTTTGTTTCATCGCTGCCCTCCTCCAGCCAGCGCGGCACTACGGCGGGCCGGGGCTTCGAGCAAGCTTCGCGCGGCGGCTTCGATCTGCTTCGCGCCGGGATAATACTGCTCCTCTTCGCTGCGGGTGGTGGGGGCCGGAGCATCGGGCAGCGTCACTCGCACCACAGGCGCGCACAGTTCGAGGAACGCCTGCTCGCCAATCTCCGCCGCGATTTCGGCGGCCGCACCGGCCGTGCGCCAACCAGGATCGGCGACAACGACACGCCCGGTTTTACGCGCGCTAGCCAGCACGGTTGCCTTGTCCCAGGGTTTCAAGCTGCGAAGATCGATCACTTCGCAGTCGATCCCTTGTGCGGCCAGTAGAACCGAGGCCTTCTGCGCTTCAACCGCCATCGAAGAGATACCAATGATGGTGAGGTCCCGGCCCTCGCGCCGCACCGCCGCCGCGCCGAGGGGGACACGGTAGGGTTCGGTGGGAACTTCCGAAGTCTCCGAGTACAGCCAGCGATCGTCAATATAAAGGACGGGGTTCGGATCGTCGAAAGCGGCAAACAGCAGCCCCTTGGCGTCATAGGCGTTCGCCGGCATCACGACTTTGAGGCCGGGGACGTGCATGAACATGGAATGCAAAGCCTGCGAGTGTTGCGCGCCTTGCTCGCCGCCGCGATTGATGACCGCGCGGATCACCAACGGCACACCAACCTGGCCGGCAAACAGATAAGACCAGTTGGCCGCTTGATTGACGATGGGGTCCACGGCCAGCAGCATGAAGTCCATGCGCGGATGAAACACAATGGGGCGGAGTCCGGCGAGCGCCGCGCCAACGGCAAGCCCGGTGACGGCGTTTTCCGACACAGGGCTATCGACGATGCGGTCGCGTCCGAACTCGCGGTCAAGATCCTCGAGGCTGCTTCCGGCATACCACGGGCTCCACAATCCTTGTCCGATGACGAAGGCGCGCGGATCGCTTTTGAGCAATTGCGCGTGTGCCTCGCGAATCGCCTGAGCGTAGTTTAAACGGCGCATGCGGTTTCCCTCCAAACGAATGCCATGTTGGGGCGCGGCTCGGGCAGCGCTTCAGCGCGGGCGGCGGTGATGGCGTCTTCGATGAACCGCTCCGTGTCGGCCTTCTCTTGCGATAGATCGGTGAGGCCACGCGCGGCGAGGCGTTCTTCGGCGTGGCGGATCGGATCCTTGAGGAGCCAGTCCGACAACTCGCCGCGGCGCTTGACGCCAACATCGAGATCGAAGCTGGCGCCGACGTGCCCACGCCAGCGGAACGTACGGCACTCGATCAAGGACGGCCCTCCCCCATCGCGCGCTCGCGCGACAGCGCGGGCAGCGGATTTGTAGACGGCCTCCACGTCATTGCCGTCGACGCGTTCGCCTGGTATCGAGTGAAACTCACCGGCACGGTAGAGGTTGTCGGCAAGACGGCGCTCGCTCCAGTGCATGTGGCTTGAGTAGAGATTGTTCTCGCAGATAAAGACGACCGGCAGCTTGTAGAGTGCGGCGAGATTCATAGCCTCGTGCACGTGGCCTTCCTCAATCGTCCCGTCTCCGAAGAAGGCGACGGAAACCGCCGCGCCTGGATGGTCCACAAACGTGTGCCGGCAGGCGCTGTCACGACTGCAATCCGGCATCCCGCAAGGCGCGTGGCCGCATTGGGCATAGGAGCCCGCAGTCGAAGCCGGCGATGTGAAGTTTCCCTGAGCATTCGCGATCTGGCGCGCTTGGAACTTCGCGGCAAACGCCGCGCCCACCGCAAGCGGGACTGTCCCGCCGACGATGGGGACCGTACCAAGAATCCCGATCTCCGGTGCCGCAAGGTGCATGGAACCGCCGCGCCCCGAGGAGCATCCGGAGGTTTTGCCGAGAACCTCGGCGAACAAGCGTTCGACCGACCCGCCTTTGGCAATGTAATGACCGTGCGAGCGATGGCCGCCCCATACGGTGTCTTCGGCGCGGAGAGTCGCGCAGACTCCGGCGGCAACGGCTTCTTGTCCGATGTACAGATGGCAGGGTCCGCGGACTTCGCCGGATTCGACCATCGCGGCGATGGTTTCCTCTGTTCGCCGGATGGTGAGCATGGTTCGCCAGCGGCCGACGAGCCAATCAGTGTTTTGAGGCATGGAAATGAGACTCCCGGGGTGGAACTATTCGAAAACGGGTTAACCGCGATAAAACAAGCGGATCGAGGCGGCGATCGTATCGACTTCGTCGAACGTCAACCAGGCGTGCATCGGCAATAGCAGCACGCGTTCAAACAAACGGTCGGTGGCAGGTAAATGCGTGCGGCCAAAGCCAAGGGCGGGC
The DNA here is from genome assembly GCA_040081455.1 of Bryobacteraceae bacterium. Taxonomy (GTDB): domain Bacteria; phylum Acidobacteriota; class Terriglobia; order Bryobacterales; family Bryobacteraceae; genus Palsa-187. Next base: position 87,256 of record JBEBGM010000009.1, on the reverse strand, counting down.
CACTGGTGCACGGCCTTCCCTCCCCAGGGGAGCAGCGTACCGATGCCGCGGGCGCGCAGATGTTCGCGCAAGGCGTCACGCCGCGCTGCCTCGATTTCATAGTTCTGATAGACGTCGAAGTGATTCGAATCGTTGTCGGGCCCCGGGGGCAGAACGATCTCTTCCAGATCCCCGAGCGTGGCCCGGTAGCGAGACGCAAGAGCGCGGCGGTGCTCAATCACTTCTCCGTATTTGGTCAAGCGATGATCGAGAATCGCTGCCTGGAGATTATCGAGGCGCGAGTTCACCCCCCACCCCGTGATCTCACCGTCCGGCCCGCGGCCGTGGTCATGCAGCGCATCGGCACGCGCGGCTACGTTGCTGTCATTGGCGATGACAGCGCCTCCGTCTCCCAGGCAGCCCAAAAGTTTCGCGGGAAAAAAGCTGATGGCTCCTGCGGCTCCAAAGGTTCCCGCCGCCCGTCCTCCGAAGCGCGAACCGAGCGCCTGCGCGGCGTCCTCAATGACCAAAAGGTGGTGTCTGGCGGCGATCTTCATCAGTGCATCCATGTCGGCAGTGCGGCCGTTCAGTTGGGTTGGAAGAATCGCGGCGGTGTTCGGCGTGATCGCGGCTTCGACGGCGGCAGAATCAATCAAGTGATCCGGGCCGCAGTCGACGGGCACGGGAATGCCGCCGGCAAAGTGAATGGCGGCGGCGGTGGCGACCATCGTGTGCGAGCTGAAGATCACTTCGCTGCCCGGGCGGAGGCCCGCGGCGCGCAGGGCAATCCAGAGTCCATCGGTCGCATTGCCCACACCGATGGCACGGTGGGCGACGAGATAACGCGCCAGGTTCTCTTCAAACCGGTGCACGTCCTGCTGCATGATAAAGGCCCCGCGGCGGCCCACGCTGCGAAAGATGTGGACCAGTTCGTTCTCTTCGCTCAAAAATACCTGCGGGTAGGGGAAAAACGGAATCTCCCTGGCTACGGCTGCGGTATGCATGATTTCTCCTTCCAACGAAGTTGTGTCAATCGGATCACGGCGGCCTCAACAGCGCCGGCAATGCTGCCCAGGCCATAGCTCAAGTGCAGCGAAAAAAAGACGAGCGGCATTTGGAACAGCCGCAGGGGACGGCGCTCGGCGAGCGCGACTTGCGCGGACGCAGCCAGCGCGGCCAAGGCATAAGGTGCAAGCACAAGGACGAGCAGAACCGGTGTCCAGGGAAGCGCCGCGAGTCCCGCAAGCAGCGCTACCGCGAAGACCAGCGGAATCAGATGCCGCAGCGAGACAGGAATCACATCGCTATGGAGAAACGGCAGCACCGCCCACTGCCCGTTGACGAAGTTGTGGCGGATGAAGTCCTTGAGGCGCGTGCGGGCAAAGTAATCGCTACGGACATCGGGCGCAAGCAGCGTGCGCAGACCCGCAGCTTTGAGGCGCAGACTGAACTCCATGTCCTGGCTGCGGCGGAGACCCGTGTTAAACAAGCCGACCTTTTCAAACACGTCACGAGGCCAGCACCCGCCGAAGACCGTATCAACCCAGCGCGGTTCGGGCGAGCCGATGCGGAAGTAAGAGTTCCCCACCCCGAAGCGATGGCTGAGGGCGGCGATAATAGGGCCGGACCAAAAACCGTTGTCTTGCGGCAGCGTGCGCATAGGGCCGCCAACGTTGGAGGCTCCCGTGGTTTCGAGATGCGCAACGGCGTTTGAGAGATAATCGGTTGCGATTTCGGCATGCGCATCGACACGGGCAACGACGTCGCCGCTTGCCTCTCCAATGCCGAGGTTGAGCGCGCAGGGAGTGATGCCGTCCGGGTTATCGATCATGCGCACACGAGGGTCGCGCGCGGCGTATTGAGCGATTAGATCACGCGTGCCATCCTTGCTTCGTCCATCTATGACGAGCACCTCCATGCGTTCGGCCGGATAGTGATTGGCAAGAACTGAATCGAGGCACCGTGCAAGAAAGCGGGCTTCATTGCGGCAGGGAATGATGACCGACACAAAGGCCGGTTCGGTGTGAGTAGTCATACAACGTATTTGTGCAGTGATTTAAGCGCTCGCGAAGCTTCCGCGCGGACGGGAAAACATCCAGCCTGAGCGCGGGTCCCAGACGACGGCGGATTTGCGCTTTCGCTTGGGCCGGCAGGCGATGGCGAAGATCAGAAGCGGGACGGCCACTCCCTCCACCAGAAGGCCCTTGTACCCCTCGGGCCCGGCGCGAAGCAGCGGCGGCAGTCCCGCAACGAACACCCATGGACCGATAATGGCGAATAAGCGCAGAAACAATCCGGAACGTTCCCGGATACGGGACGGAAGATTCAGGCACCAGGCCCACACCAGACCCATCAGCCCGGCGCCCAGGGCGATGCCCGCGTAGCCAAAGTTCAAGAACCATCCGGTTGCGTGATGCAGCGAGTAACCCTGATTTTGGATGGCCCCGACACTCTCGCTGTAGTAGAGATAGATGTCGCGCGGACGGTCTTTCCAGAGCACGCGCGGGATGATGGAACAGGCAAGACTGTAGAGGCTGTAGCCGAATTTCGGTTCCACATTGTTTGCCAGGGTGCCGTACATGGAAAAATGGGCGGCGAAGGTCTCGTTACTCGAAGTGACGAAACGTCCCACCTCGGTGGCCTCCTCGGCACGCTCGGTGACGGCGCTCGCCATCGACGAGATGGGCGTGCCGCGAAAGAAATCGATTCCATACAGCAGCCACAATCCGGCCAGCCCAACCAAACCAAGCTTCACAAAATGCACCCGCTTGACCGAGGCCGCGTAGGCGAGCACGCCCGTCAGTAGCGCCGTAAATACCTCATTTTTGTTGCCCAGGATGAAGGTGAACGTCAACATGCCGGCAAACAACACCGCATATCCCCACCATGTGTAACGCCGCACTACATTGACGAAGTACTTCGAGCTCCGGCCGGCGGCGAGCGTCGCAAACCCAATCGCGGGAGGAATCAGCGCAATCCGGTTGAGCACCTGATGCGCGGTGAACCATTCATCGGTTTGCGACCGTGTGTACCAATACGCCGAAGTGTTCAGAGCCCAGGCGGCCGCCAGTTTGTCGCGGATGATCAGATAGCTAGCAATCCCGGCCAGAATACCGACAAAAAGAATTGGCTCATGCCGCAAAGCGAGGCGCGGCATGGGGCGCTCTTTCCGGCCCGACAAACTCACCCACAGCACGACTTCCACAATGAGAATGAAAGCGATGTAAAGCAACAAGGAAGTCAGGTAGGATTGGTCGAGAAAGATGGGGAAGAGCTTGCGTTCCAAATAGTGGTAGTGCTTGCCGGAAAAGCCTCCCATCTTGTCGATGACAATCGACCATCCGCCATAAAGAGACCAATAGTAAAGCGCTCCGATGCCCGCGATGATTCCGGCGTCGCGGCGAATGCTGAATAGCGCGATGCCCAGTAGAACAATTGCGGCGGTGCCGAGCCCCAAAACGGCAAGGTATTCCATTACTCGGGTACGCTCCTTTGACAGCTGCGTGCATAGATTCGCCTCAGCTGTTCGGTGATATGGCGCGAGGAGATCTCTCCGGCGCGATTCCGGCCGTTGCTCCGGCCACCGCCGGAAAGAGTCCGCGCAAGAGCAAGGCCCAGCGCGTCAGGATCGCGTGGCGCAATAACGGTGCGCTCCACCCCGGCCAAACGTTCCCGGGTATCGCCCACATCGACACTCACAATGGGCAGGTTGGTTGCCAGCGCTTCTTGTATCACGGTCGGTGAACCTTCGGAGTCACTGGTCATCAGCAGACAATCGGAAGCGTTCATCAACAACGGCATCCGTTCAGGCGGCGTCGAGCCTTCCAAGACTTCGAGGCGCAGGCCCGGCACCCAGCGCGATGCCGATTCCGCCGCGGCTCTCGCCAGATCCAACCGTTTGATCCTGGGATCGTGTCCGGCGTTGAAAAGAACCACGCGCTCTTCGGGATACCATCCGAGCTGATGGCGCGCCTCGGCAACCGGCACCGGGAAAAATATGTCCGTGTCGACGCCGCTCGGCAGCACCTGGACGATGTCCCTCATCCACCACAACCGCTCCGCCAAACGGCGGCTGACACACACAATCGATGTGGCCCGCAGCGCGGCCAACTGCGAAAGCAAGCGTCCAGCCGAGGCTCGCAAACGCGAGGCGCAGGATCCGGGAGTGGGATTCAGGTCGCTGCCCCGATAGGTAATGACCAGCGGCGTGCGCGGTGCAACGATGGCCGCAAAAAGCGCCGTCACGGTGCCAAAGTGCGCATGGATGACATTGGGACGAACGGTCTTGAGCAAACCGCGGAAGCGGAAGAATTCGCCCAGGAGCCTCCAAGGAGACGTTCGGGAGGCAAGAAACAGCTCGTCGACGGCGACACCCGTTTCCCGCAAACTCTGGGCCTGCCGCCGCGCAAAGATCATCGAACTGCCGGTGGGCTCGCCGGGAATGACAAACACCACCCGCAGCGGCTCGCCGTTCGATTCCGGAACGGCGCGATGTTGCGTTCCGCTCTCACCAGCGGGAACAGTCATTTCTTCTAAAGGAATGCTCATCGGGAATAAGCTTCACGGAAACACGCCTGACGCACCGGCGGCAGGAGGGCATAGACGGCGAAGCGCGCCAGTTTACCCCAGGCAAGAAGACTCGAAGGATGCCGTAAGGCGAGCGAGGCGAAAGCAGAGGCCGCTCCCCAATGGTCTCCGGCCAGCATCCGGTGATCGGCCTGTTTGAGCGCGGACCGAAGGACGCTCAGGGGATCGGCTTGCTGCTCGCCCGCCTGCGCGAGAGCGCGCGGCACACTCAAGTCGGCACCGGTTTGCCGCGCCCGGGCGAGTAGGTCGGCGGCGCGATGTGCGCGAGCCTGATCCGCGGCCCGGCGGGCGCTGACCGCGGTGGGAGTGAAACGGTAGTGATAAAGCTCCGCATCGAGATTGCGCGCCTCTCCGCATTCACTCAGCCGCCAGAAGAAGTCGTAATCCTGCGCGCACGGAAACTCTTCGCGATACCCGCCGATCGAGCGGGCCGCATCGGCGCGGAACATGGTCGATCCATGAACGAAAGGGTTGCCGGTGGGAAACGCCGCAGCGATGTCGGAGGCAAACGATGGCAGGTGCGTGGGCCACAACGCACCGCCGTCGGCGCGGTGCATCGAGGCTTGCGCGCCGCACAAAACGGCTTGCGGGTGGCGCGTAAAGAAGTCCATCTGGCGTTCCAGGCGGCGATACGCGCTCCAATCGTCGGCGTCTTGTCTTGCGATCCAGGTGCCGCGCGCGAGTTCCAGGCCGTGGTTGAGCGTTTTTGTGAGACCGCGATGCGGCTCCCAGCAAATGCGGATGCGGTGATCCTTGCGTGCGAACAGTTCGAGCATTGAACGCGTCGCGGCGCTTTCGCTGCCATCGTCGAGAATCAGGAACTCAAAGGCACGATAGCTTTGATCGAGAATTGATTCGATGGCCGCACGAAGCATCGCCGGCTCGGTGTTGTACACCGGCATCAGCACGCTGACGGCCGGACCGCTCGAATGTGAAGCCGTGGAATGTGCCCGATTCACCATGTGGCCCTCCATGTTTGCGCCCACGCACTGAAGAACAACAAAGCCCACTTGCGCTGGCCACTGGCCGATTGCTGCAGATCAGATTCAAAGAAGAGGCTGGGCAGCAACTCTTCGGCGTAATTCCGAAGGGGTCCACCAAGCCAGCGTTCGATGGGTGATCCGAATCCTTGTTTTGGACGCTCTAAGACCGAATCGGGGAGACGCTCCTGATAGGCGGCACGCAGGAGAATCTTCTTCTCGCTGCCGGCAACTAGGTCGGAGGCAGGCAGGGACTGCGCCCACTCCATAACGGTGTGATCGAGAAATGGAGCGCGCCCCTCTATGCCAAAGGCTCCGAGCGCGATATCCACCTTGTAGGTGAGGCCATTGGCGAGTTGCAAGTGACGGTCGGTCCACATCGCATGTTTGAGCGGATCGGTGGGCGCATAACCGGCAAAGTGATCCACCATTTGTTCGTAGGCGCTGCCGCGCGAATGCTGCGCCAGCATCCGGCGGCGTTCATCGGCGCGGAACAGACTTTTCGACTGAACGTAGACTCCCGTGCGGCCCGAGCCACGCCCGTCACAGAAACCGGCCGCCGCCGCCGCGGTTTTGATCGCTTGCTTGGCGGCGATTCTCGTGTAGTGGTTGTAGCCTCCAAAAACTTCATCGCCTCCGTCACCGTTCAGGACAACCTTGAAGCGGCCGGCGAAAGCCTTGGCCAGAGCAAACGATGGCACCGCGGAGCTATCGGCAAATGGTTCGTCATAGTGGTGGAGAATCGGAGACAGATTGGACACCAGGTGCTCGCAGGGAGCATCGACAACGTGATGGCGCAGCCCCAGGTGCCGGGCCACGGCACGTGCGTGCGGCAGATCGGTCTCCTCGCCGTCAAAGCGGACCGTAAACGTTTCAATCGATGCGCCCAGTTCCGCGGCCTCCGCCGCAATGACCGAGGAATCCACGCCACCGCTCAAACAGAGGGCCACGGGAACATCACTGCGCAGACGGATGCGCACGGACTCGCGCAAATGTTCGCGCAGTTCTTCGATGCGCGCCGCACGCTCGGGCGCTGCCGTGGCAACCGCGCGCTCCGGAAACCACCAGCGCTCCGGCCGCAAATCGCTGGTGCGGGGCGGGCCGGGACGAATCCGCAGAAGGTGTCCGGCTTCGAGCTTCCGGCATCCTCGAAAAATGGCGAGCGGCGCGGGAACGTAGCCGAGCGCAAGGTAGGCATCGACGGCGAGCGGATCCAGGCGGCGAGCGTGCAGACCATCGAGCGCCTTGAGCTCGCTGGCGAAGGCAAATGTTTTCCCGTCGCAGTAATAGACCAGCGGCTTCTCGCCGGCGCGGTCCCGCGCAAGCGTCAATTCGCGCTCCCGCGCATCCCACACAGCTATCGCGAACATACCGCGGGCACGATCGAGCGCACCCTCAATACCCCAGGCAGCAATCGCCTCGAGCAGAACTTCGGTGTCGGTTGAACTTTCCGGACGCCAGCCGGGGAAGGCGCTGCGCAGTTCGAGATAGTTGAAGATCTCTCCGTTAAAAACGATAGTCCACCGGCCGTTGCGCGAAGTCATCGGCTGCTGCCCCGACGGAGACAAATCGAGCACCGCAAGGCGGCGATGGCCAAGTGCGACTTCTCCGTCGAAAAACCAGCCTTCGCCGTCCGGACCGCGATGCCGCTGCGATTCCATCAAAAAGCGCAGTTTCGCAAGGCGATCCGGGTTCGCGCGCCGCGGGTTTTGAACGGGTTCGCCGCTTTGAAGATTTAAGATTCCTGCAATGGCACACATGATGGGGACTCGACAGACTACAAGACAACGCTCTTAAAGGGGACGGACGCTTGGACCGCTGCCAGGAAGAGGCCGGCCCAGACTCCCACGCCCATCGGCGGAGGAGGCGGACGACGTGGCGAATCGGTCAAGCCGTGCGCGAATCAGGGCGTCGCCTTTCGCTGCGATCCATTCCGGCATGCTTCGTCCAGTGGACGTGCAAAACGCGCTCCACGCGGCGTAGGCGGCATCCGCATGACCGCCGCGAATGCGCGCGCAGAGGGTCAGCAGCAGCCGTAGCCGCACGTTCATCCGCCAGACGAACTTCCAAAACGAGCGCCCAAGTGTCCAGCGCGGCCAATGCCGGTGGAGCGAACGCTCAACAATCTCAAAGATTTCGCGCTGCATGCGTGCACTGCCAACACGGTTGCTCCAGTTGCCGACGTGGCGGCGGTTGTTGACGCCGTAGCGCGGCAGGAGCACGGCGGGGAACCGCTCAACCGCGCGCACGAACCAGTCGGTATCGGCGAGTTGATAGCCGGGATCAAAGGCGCCGACTTCCTCCCACACGCGGCGGCGCATCACGATGGTGGATGGATGAAAGGGCCAATCGTAATAGCGATTCAAATAGCGCAAGAGATTCTTCGCATTGGTCCACAGCGGGCGCGGACTGCGCTGGCGCCGGAACTCAGTGGCGTCGCCCAGAGGGGATTCGACGAAATCGACAAAGTGGGAATGCACCAGACCCACTTCCGGATGCGCTTCGAGAAACGCGGCGGATTCCTCAAGGTGCCCGGGGCGGAACCAATCGTCATCCGAGCACCAGGCGATCAGATCGCCGCTTGTCTCCCGCATAGCGAGGTTCCAGTTCCCGACGCCGCCGGAGTTTTTGGGTTGCCGCAGCACACGCACGCGCGAATCGCCGCGGGCCAGTGTCGCAAGCACCTCGGCGGTGGCATCGGTGGAGGCGTCGTCGGCAACCACTACCTCAATCGGCGGGCGTGACTGCGCAAGCGCGGCCTCCACCGTATTTCGCACCATCGCGGCGCGGTTGTAGGTTGCAATGGCAACCGAGATCGTTAGCTTTGATTCCATGAAAGTACCGCCGCAAGAGAGACCAGGGCGAATCCGGCGGCCAGCGCCTTCCACGCGCGCGCGCGAAGCGTGAGCCCATAGCCGAACCGGAGAACCGCAACGCAAAATACGAGATGCGAGGCGTACATCGCCGCAAAACCGATGGCCGCTCCTTCCGCGGCGCCAGCCCAGGTCGAAAACCAGGCCGAACCAGCCCAAAACACGGCATAGGCAAGAATGTCAGCGGCAAAAAATGTCCGGATGTCGCCACGCGCAAGCATTGGGATGGACAAAGTCCAACTGGCAACCTTGCAGTAATCCCCAGCAAGCGTCCAACGCAAAAAATGGGCGCCGGGCCGGAACGACGGCGAGTAGAGCAAGGTGAGCACCCACGGTTTCAAAAGGCTAAGAACGGCGATCACCACGGCTGTGACCAGCACGGCGGCCATCAACGTGGTCGAAATCTGTTCGGCGCGGTCAGTGTCGAGCCGGGCTTTCGCAAGCGCGGGCAAATAGTAGCTTTGCATCGAGCCAAGCACTAGGGTCACGTGGCTCATACTAATGGCCCATGCGGCATCGAACTGCCCGGTCACTAGGGTGCCTTGAGACTCCATCATTCGTGCGCGAAGCGTGAGCAGGATAACGGAGGAGAGCAAACCGCTCACCAGCATCGCGCCCGAGGTCGAAAAGAACCGGCCCGCCGCACGAACCGTAAACCAGCGGCCTGAGCCACGAAACCATTCCGCAAACATCGTTCGGAAGTGGAGCACGGCGCGCCCGCCGCTTAACGCGCTGAGTGCCGCCGAGAGATTGAGGAGATGCGCCAGCGCGGAGAGACGGCCATGGGAGAACAGGTCGGCCGCCGGCCACGCGGTGACAGCAAGCCCAAGCGACCCGGCAACCTGGCTGGAGGCCAACTGCGAGATCTTGCCGGCAGCGGCCAGAAGCGCCGTGAAAAACACAAACACGCTCAACAGAGAAACTCCCAGCGCAAGAAAACGAACCGCCGACCGCGCACCGTCCGGCGCCGGAATGAGCATCGACATCCACGCCGGCGAAGCGATCAGCAATAGCGAGGTTAAGACAGTGAATACGCTGAAAATGCATGCCGCGGTCCGCACGAATTCGGTTCGCTTGCGGCCGTCGAGCGCGCTCACTCCTTGCACAAGTGCCGTCTGCCCATTTGCAGTCGCGGTCAACAATGCCGCTTGGCGCGTCTGCTGCAGCGTCGCATAGAGGGCGATTGCCGCGGGACCGGCAGCGACGGCGAGAATCTTTGCGGCAAGCGAGTTCAGCGCGGCGCTGGCGACGGCGGCCGCGCCGGTGACCGTCCTCGCTCGGGCGAGCGGACTCGCCATCGTCCTGGTTTCGGCGAGCCGACTCACATGGAGCACCCTCGCCAACCGTCGTCCCGGCAGCCGAGCGAAACGCTCCGGGGCGCCGGGCGTGTTCGCTACGGAAGTTGTCGTTGTTCCCATGAAAAATGGCCGCTCGCGTCGCGCGCACGCGATTCCACAAGTGGAGAGCCTGCGCTGTGTTCCCGTTCCCTGCGCTCCCAGACTCGGTAGCGGGCTTCGATGTCCGCCACCAGTCCACGCCGTTCGAGTTCGTCGAAAAGGGCCAAATTGCCGCCTTCGCTCGCGAAATGAACGCTGTCGGAATAGACAGTGCCGGGAGTGCCCGCAAAAGTGTTTGTCAGGTCGATCCAGTTCGCGCCCGTTGCTTTTGCCCAGTTCGACAGGTAACGATCAGCGGCGGAGTAGGTTTCGCGTACGGCCGCCGAAGTTGCCGCGCCATATTGCGGATCGCGTTGCTGCCACATGCTCGACTCCCCGGCGCTCCACTTTTTTCGATAGTGCAGCGTGGGCTGGAACAGTACGGCGTACGTGGCGCCAGAGGATTCCGCCAGCTGCCGGGTCACCTCCAGCATGTAGGTGTAGGAATCAAGCACCGAGTTCACGGGCACCGGCGGATGCGCCGCGGGATTCTCCGGATGACGCGCAGCCAAACGCCCCGCGAGGCGAACCAGGGCCAGATGGCTCAGAACCGAGTGGTGCCCATCAAAGCTCGCCCGCATCTCCCTATCCCGATAGGGCAGATTCGGCGCATCGTCGCTTCCCACCGGACGCGGATGTAGCAGGTCGTTGGCGCCGTTCAGCGAGAGAACGACTTGCGGCTTGATCGGCAGCCCGTATTGAACAAAAATGGCCAACTCCTGCGCACTGGTGGCTCCTCCCTGGCACAGATTTAACACCTGCGCACGCGAGAGTCCAAGACGGTCTAAGGCGTACTGCAGGTGATCGGCAACCGTCGGTCCCGTATTCGTACCGACACCAAGGCAAACCGAGCCCCCCAAAAATTCGACCACGAAATGATCGCGATACGTTTCGAGCTCCCGGGCGCGGAATCCGTCCCGATTGAGCGGCCAGGGAGCATGGCTCATACGCAGCATCCGGTAGGGCGCATAGTCAAAAGCCAACTCCGCGTCGCGCGGGCGGAGTTTTTCGAGAACTGTTGCCGACCCTTCGGCAAGCCCGAGGAGGAGCAGCACCTGAACCGCGACAAGCGCGGCGCGGAATAGCATAAATGTCTCCCAGAAGTGCAGTGCGAGAACTGGAGGCTAAAACAAGGTGTAGATGAACGGCGCGAGCGCGGAAGTTTGTGCAAAAGCAAGCAGGCCGCCAATGGCGAGCATGGCGATCACCAGAGGCAGGAGCCACAGCTTCCGCGTCGAGGAAAGAAACTCCCAGGTTTCGGCAGCAAGCAAGATACGGTTTCGCATATTAGTAGAGCCTTTCGAATTGCCAGGGCTGTTGACGGGTGCGCTGGCGGAGCACCCAATAACTGTTTTCCGAACGCGTGCGGCGGCCCAGCGGATCGCGGCTGAGCATCCGGCCCCAGCAGCGGTAAAATCCGAATCCGATCCAAAACACGGCGCCGAGAATAATGGTTCCGTTTACGAATCCAACGCCGTGGACCGTCTTTGTCCACACCCGATGGAAAACGCCGCGGAACTTCGACGAAGCAACGCCAGCCACAAGCAGTGCCGCCGAGACAACGAGAAAAGCTTCCGCGCGTTCCAAATGGCCGCGGGTGGCGCTGATCGCGGCAAACACGGCTAACATTCCCGCCGCGACGCCGGTGCTGATGTATTCCTGATTCATATTGAGAATGGGGTTAATCGAGTTGGAACTCTTCTTGCCATGCGCCGGGGACCATCTCCGCCGCCTCGGTTTTCTGGGCGAGATAGTCGCCCATGACCAGAACATCGATGTTCGTGCGCAGAAAGCAGCGAACGGCGTCTTCCGGGGTGCACACGATCGGCTCACCGCGTACATTGAACGAGGTATTGACCACCACCGGACATCCCGTCCGCCGGCCGAAGGCGGCGATCAAATCGTAATAGATGGGATTGTCGTCGCGTTCGACGGTTTGGAGGCGGGCGGTGTAATCCACATGAGTCACCGCTGGAATCTCCGACCGCGGAACGTTGAGTTTATCGATACCAAACAGCGCGTCCTGCTGTTCCGTCGTCGGAATGCGTAGGTGCTCGGCGACCGGCGCCACCAGCAGCATGTAGGGCGACGGCGCTTCAATGTCAAAGTATCGCGAGGCTTCTTCGGCCAGCACCGAAGGCGCAAACGGACGGAAGCTTTCGCGGAACTTGATCTTCAGGTTCATGCGCGACTGCATTTCGGGCGAGCGCGGATCGCCGAGGATACTGCGCGCCCCAAGCGCCCGCGGGCCAAACTCCATCCGGCCCTGGAACCATCCCACAATTTTTCCTTCCGCCAACAGACGTGCGGTCTGATCGATAAGATCGGCGCGATCGAGGCGGCGGAAGTCGGCAACCCCATCCAGTTGTCCAAGTGCGGCTTCAACCTGCGCGGAACCAAACTCTGGTCCAAGCAATGCTCCCTGCATGCGGTCGCGTCCGGCGCTTGAAAAGTTTCTCGGTTTGTCAAGGTACTGATGCCAAACCGAAAACGCTGCACCCAGTGATCCACCAGCATCACCCGAAGCGGGCTGAATCCAAACCTGTTCGAAACCGGAAGCATCGAGCACCTTCCGGTTCGCCACGCAGTTGAGCGCGACTCCTCCGGCAAGCACGAGATTTCTCTCGCCTGTTTCCTTGCGGACGTGTCTCGCCATGCGCACCATGGCAAGTTCAGTAACCTCCTGAATCGAGCGCGCCAGATCCATTTCCCGCTGGGTGAGAAGCGATTCGGGCTGACGCGGTGGGCCGCCGAAAAGTTTATGAAATTTCGGGCCGGTCATCGTCAGTCCTTCACAGAACTGGAAGTAGTCAAGATTGAGGCGGAGCGAACCATCCTGTTTCAGGTCGATCAATTCGTTCAGGATCTGCTGCACAAAGCGAGGTTGGCCGTAAGGAGCAAGCCCCATCACTTTGTACTCGCCGGAGTTCACGCGGAAGCCCGTGTAATAGGTGAAGGCGGAATACAGAAGACCGAGCGAGTGCGGAAAATTCTGTTCGGCCAGCGTATACAGCTGGTTCGAACGTCCGTAGCCCATGGCGGCCGTGGCCCATTCGCCGACGCCGTCCACCGTCAGTACCGCGGCGCGTTCGAATGGACTGGGGAAAAACGCGCTGGCGGCATGGGCCTCGTGGTGTTCAGTAAACAATACCTGGCCGGGAAAATCGCACAGACGGGCGATCTCTTCGCGCATCTGCGTGCGCTCACCAAACCACAGAGGCATGGACTTGCGGAAACTCGAGAAGCCACGCGGGACGTAATCGACGTAGGTTTCAATCAGCCGTTCGAGCTTTTTGAGCGGCTTGTCGTAGAACACAACGTGGTCCAGATCGCGGCCGCAAAGGCCGGCGTAGTTCAGACACCACTCGACGGCGCTCTTGGGAAATCGCGCGTCATGCCGGACGCGGGTAAAACGCTCTTCCTGCGCCGCAGCGGCGATTTCGCCGTTGATCAGCAGGCACGCCGCTGAATCGTGATAGTAACCGGAAATGCCCAGGATCGCGGTCATGCGCTTGCCCCCAGTGGCAGACAGGCCGCCATGCAAACCGAGCCGATTACCTCTTCCACCTGTTCCTCCGTGAGATGCGGATGCAGGGGGAGACTTAGTTCGGTGGCGGCAATGTGCTCGGCAATCGGAAAATCGCCGCGCCGGAATCCGGAACCCGCATAGGCGCCGGAAAGATGCGGCGGAATCGGGTAGTGAATCAATGTGCCGACACCCGCGCGAGCGAGCTCGCGCAACAGCCAGTCCCTGTCGGGGTGGCAAACCGGGAACAGGTGCCAGACGTTTTCGGGCGAGTTCGACGACGCGTTCACAGGCTCGGGAACTACCAGGCCGGGAATGCCGTTGAGTTCGCGGATATAGCGCTCGGCGATTGCGGCGCGGCGTTGGTTCCAGCGTGCCAGATGCCTGAGTTTCACCCGCAGAATCGCCGCCTGCATCGGATCGAGGCGCGAATTCACGCCTTGCATCTCATGAAAGTACTTGCGGTTGGAGCCGTAGTTGCCAAGGTTGCGGATCTTCTCCGCCAGCACCAGATCGTCGGTAACCACGGCGCCGCCATCGCCCAGCGCGCCCAGGTTCTTGCTCGGATAGAAACTGAACGCCGACGAAATACCGTCACAGGCAAGCCCGTGCGCTTGCGCGGCATCGATGACAAGCTCCAGGCCATGCCGCCCGGCGACGGCCCGCAGTCCGGCAACATCCGCCTTTCGTCCATACAAATGAACCGCAAGAATCGCTTTTGTCCGCCGTGTGATGGCTCGTTCGGCTTCCTCCGGATCGAGGTTATAGGTGAGCGGATCGGGTTCGACTGGCACTGGCCGAGCGCCTGTCGCCGTTACCGCCAGCCACGTGGCGATATAAGTATTCGAGGGAACAATAACTTCGTCGCCTTCGCCAACACCAATGGCCCGAAGCAGCAATGTAATCGCGTCCAGACCATTGCCGACGCCGACAGCGAATCGCGCACCGCAGTGCGCCGCAAACTCGCGCTCAAACTCTTCTACTTCCGTGCCGCCGATGTAGCGGCCCGAATCGAGGACACGCGCCACAGCCTGGTCGATTTCCGGACGGAGTTCCGTGGTGGCGAGACCGAGGTCCAAGAAGGGTGTCATGCGTCACACTCCGCGAAGGAAGCCATGGCGGGGGAGGCGTGGAGCGGGGAAGGCGAGGAACCAACAAGCGAAAGGTACTCGTCCAGATTGCGAATGTAGTCACTCTCGCGATAGACATCGGAGGCGAGCACCAGAAGCACCGCGTCGGACGAGTACTTGTACTCCGTCGTCCACAGCATGGGTGGAACGTGGACGCCGAGATCGGGACGATCGAGCAGCACTTCCTCGCTGTGCCTGCCATCAAAGATACGGACGGAACAACTGCCATGCACGCAGACCAGGAATTGACCGAGCTCGCGGTGGGCGTGCTCCCCGCGAATTTCGCGGCTTGGAACGCCGAAGACGAGGAAGTAGCGCGCCACGGCAAACGGCAGCGATTGCTCGACTTCGGCAAACGAGAGATGCCCGCGTGGGTCGCTGATGCGCGGCAACTCAATCAGCCTTGCGCCGCCCACAAGTTTTGCCTCCGAGATGCGCTGGCCCTGCCGGATTTCCCGCGAAACATTAGCCCGCGGCCTCAGCGGCCTATCGCCTTCCTCGGGAGAAACATCCACGTAGCCGGTCACCTTTGCGGGATTGCCCGCAACAATAGCCCGGGCGGGCACGTCGCGTGTCACCACGGCGCCGGCGCCGACCATCGCAAAGCTTCCCACCGTGATTCCCGGCAGCAGCGTAGCGTTGGCGCCAATCGAAGCGCCCTTCCGTACAACTGTGCGGGAAAAGGCACCCGGACGGCGCTTGCTGCGCGGGAACGGATCATTGGTAAAAGTGGCATTCGGGCCGACGAAAACGTCGTCTTCAAGCGTCACTCCATCCCATAACTGCACGCCGCACTTGATGGTGACGCGATCGCCCACCGCCGCTCCACCTTCGATAAACGTGTGATCGCAAATGTTGCAATCAGCGCCAATACGCGCGCCGGGCAGAACGTGCGCAAATGCCCAGATACGCGTGCCCGCACCCACGGCCGCTGTTTCGAGCCGGGCGTCAGGATGCACGAAGAACCGCAAAGGCGCGGGAGTGTGTGCCGTGCTCATGCTCGTTTCCTCCAAAATATTCGCGGTACCAGCGCGCGAACGCCTGAATACCGGTTTCAAGCGGCGTCGCCGGGCGGAAACCCGTGGCGCGCCAAAAGTCCTCCACATCCGCATGCGTCTCGCGAACATCGCCGGGCTGCATGGGAAGGAAGCGTTTCTTTGCCCGGGTGCCCAGGGCATCTTCAAGCAGGCGAATGAACTCCATCAAATCCACCGGAGAGCTGTTGCCAACATTAAACAGGCGGTAGCCGGAAGGCGCGCCGCACGCAATCCGCACAACGCCTTCGGCGATGTCGTCGATGAACGTGAAATCGCGACGCATTTTTCCGTAGTTGAAGACGTCGATGGGCTGGCCATCGAGAATCGCTTTGGCAAACCGCATGGGCGCCATATCGGGCCGTCCCCAGGGACCATACACCGTGAAGAAGCGCAAGCCGGTTGCCGGGAGAGAAAACAAGTGCGCGTAACAGTGCGCGATCAATTCGTTGGCCCGCTTGGTTGCCGCATAGAGGGAAATAGGCTGATCGACGCGATCTTCAATCGAGAAAGGCACCTTCGTATTACCGCCGTAGACCGAACTCGATGACGCGTAGACGAAGTGGCGGACCGAAGTTTGCCTCGCGCCTTCGAGAACGTTCAGGAAGCCAACCAGATTCGCGTCGGCCACCTCATGCGGGTGATGCACCGAGTACCGCACGCCAGCCTGGGCCGCCAGATGGACCACCACATCGGGCTTTTCTTCACGGAAAATCCGGGCCATGGGTTCGCGGTCGGCGATATCGACTTGCCGGAATGCAAAGCAACGCTCCCCTTGAAGCCGCGCGAGACGTGCCTGCTTCAACGCTGGATCGTAATAGGAGTTCAAACTGTCGATGCCGAGCACCTGGCAGCCGCGCCCGAGCAGGCGTTCGGCGACATGATAACCAATGAACCCGGCGGCACCCGTCAGAAGTACGTTCATGTCTTTTCCACCCAGAAGTTGCCAAGCGCCATGCGCTCAAGGCCGCTGCGCAGGAAGACGTCCACCGCGTCGGCCGCGCGATAGACAATCGGTTCGCCGTGCAGGTTGAAGGAAGTGTTCAGCACGATGCCTTCACCGGTTATCGCTTCGTATTCGTTCAAAAGGCGGTGATAGTCCGCATTGTGATCCTCGCGGACCTCATGCGGGCGCGCGGTGAAATCATAGGGATGTTGCGCGGCGCCAAAGCTCGCTCGCTTTTCCGGGCGCGAGCGGAAGGCAAACATCATGTAAGGCGAGGACACCGGCTTCGGTTTCATGCAGTAGTCGTCGACCCGTTCGGCAAGAACGGAAGGGGCAAACGGCATCCAGAAGTCGCGGTTTTTGATCATGCTATTGATGGTGCGGACTGCATCGGTCGAATCGGCGCGCGCCAGGATAGAACGATTGCCAAGCGCCCTCGCGCCAAACTCCACCCGGCCCTTCGCGCGGGCCACAATGCGTCCTTGCGCGAGCTCTTCCGCGGTTTTTTTCTCAATGTCGGCGTGCCAGCGAAATGTGAACGGGGCTTGCCCGGCTGCATCCCGCAGCGCCGCCTCCGCGTCTTCGTCACCGAGGCGATCGCCGTAATAGATTGGCCCGAGGCGTTCGATCGAATCGCCCTGTTGGGCTGCAATCCGGCACGCGGCGCCAATGCTGTTCGATTCGTCTCCGCAGGAAGGAAAGATGTAGAGATCATCCACTTCCGGCAATTCAAGAATCGCCAGGTTGGCCTTGACGTTCATGAAGACGCCTCCCGAGCAGGCCACCTTTCGGATGCCGGTTTCGCGTATCGCGTTCGAGACCCAAGTGGTCAACATCCGTTCGATGAACGTCTGCGCTCCCGCGGCAATCAGGTCGAAACGCTCGCCGTCAAACAGACGCCCGAAGAAATCATAGGCCGAGTACATGGACGGCACTCCCCGGCGGCGGCGCCAGGCGAGCAGGTTGCTCTCGAATTCAAACAGTTGCCACAGCCGTTGGGTGGCCGCTTCAATGCGGCTTTCCCCGGCGGCATATGGCGCAAGGCCCATCACTTTGTATTCGTGCTCCAGGGGCGCCATGCCCAGACGGCGCGTGACGAGTGCATACAGCCGGCCGATGGAGTCGTGCTCGGAGACCTTGGCGATGCGCGTCAGTTCACCGCGTTCGCCAATGCTGACTGTTGCTGAGAGACGATCACCGGAGCCGTCGCATGTCAGCACAAGAACCTTTTCCTCGGGCCACGGCGATGTGTAGTACGCAGCGGAGGCGTGCGCCAAGTGATGCTCGACGGCCTCGATCCTCGATCGGTCGATGCCCAAGTCCGCGATGGCCTGCGTTCGTTGCGCTGACTTGCGCTCTTGGTACAGGCGGTCGACAAAAGTGTTCTTGAGCGGCTGCTTGAGGCGGCTCGCTAGGCTCGAAGAAGACGCGTAATCCTGGAGGATCGTCTCGCGCTCCCACTGGTGGTAGTTCATGTAGTTGCCGTTGAGCGCGATCCGGGCTTTGACAGCGCTTCCATTGGCAAGCTGCAGGGCTTGCGCGAGCGAATGGCCGGGCAGATCGCCCTGATTCTTGATGCGCGTGAGGCGCTCTTCCTGTAACGCGAGCTCGATGCGCCCGTCGCGCACCAATGCTACCGAAGCATTGTGGCCGTCGTGGATGCCAATGACGGTGCTCACGATGCCACCTCCTCGGCCTTCTCTTCCCGCGTGTGATAGTAAGAGCGGTAGTAACCGTAGTAGTAGTAGCTATCACTCAACTCCTTGTGGACTTCATTGAGGACCACACCGATCACTTGGGCGCGCAGGCGGTTGAGCGTCGCCAGAACACTCGCCACCGCTTTACGCGACGTCTGTCCGGCGCGCGCAACCACGATGACGCCATCGACGGCAGTGGCCATCTGCAGCGGTTCGGCGAAGCCGAGCAATGGCGGAGCATCGAGAATGATGAGGTCGTACTCCGATGACGCGTCTTCGAGCAACTCTGTCAGACCCCGCGCGACCAGATCGGAGGCGCGCCGGGATGGGGGGCCGGCCGGTAGTATGTACAAGCCCGGACGGCTCTCCAACGCAATCACCGCTTCGCGCCACGGGATCTCGCCGAGCAGCGCGTTCGACAAACCAATAACGCTGGGTAACTGGAAGTAGCGATGGATGCTGGGCCGCCGGAGATCGCCGTCGATGAGCAGCGTCCGTTTACCTTGTTCGGCGTGCGCGGCCGCAAGGTTTGCCGCCGTAGTGGTCTTTCCTTCGCTCGGCGCGGCGCTGGTCACCAGCAGAGAACGGTACTGACGATCAAAGTTTGTCAGCAAAATCGATGTTCGGAGCGTACGGATGGATTCGCTGAAACCGGAGATATCGGATTCCGGTTCGGTCTCCCGTGGATCGAACGCGGCGAGCGAGCGCTGCCGGCCATTCTTCAGCAAGGGCAGGCTTCCAATCACCTCGGTATGCAGCGTGCGCGCCACTTGTTCGGGATCACGCACAGTTTTGTCCAGTAGGTCAGCGAGCACGGCCCCGCCCACAGCCAGCAAAGTTGAGAACAGAAACGCGAGCAGGAGATTTAGCGAGAAATTGGGAAATACCGGTCTGAGCGCTGGTCTCGCCGAATCGGCGATGCGCACGGCGTTACTCTGGAATCCGGCGTTGATGCCGGCCTCCTTAATTTTCTTGACTAGCTGCTCATAGAGCGCTTTGTCCGCATCCGCCTCGCGCTTAAGCGCTTGGTATTCGACCGAACGCGAGTTCATCTTGTCGAAATCCGCTTTGGCTTCGGCAACGGCTTCCCTCACCATCAACTCGCGGCGCTCGCTTTCGTGGAAGTCGACTTCCACGCGGTCGGCGATCTGCTTCTGCGTCGTCTGAATGGAGGCGTCCAGTTCTTTCATCTGCGCCTGCGCCTTGCGGTACTCCGGATGGTTTTCGCCAAAGTGAGAACCGACCTCGGCAAAATGCTCGCGGGCGTCGTTGCGATGATCGATCAGGCGGCGTAGCCCGTCGCCCTGCTGTGTCGCAAGCGCGGATTCAAGCGATCCACCGGCTACCGACTGAAAGGCCGCTTGCCTTTTCAAGCGCTCGGCCTGCGCGTTCGTCATCTCGGTATTCAACTGCAGAAGTCGAGAGGATAGGATGTTCGTCTTCTCCTCGGGATTGATGACGTTCAGGTCGCGCTCAAATCCGGCAAGCGCCTTCCCGCTCTGCTCCATTTTGGTGCGCAGTTCCTCCATCTGGCGCTCCATGAATGTCGAAATGCCCGCGGCGCTCCTGACACGGATGTCGTAGGTGTGCTCCAGATACGATTGAGCGATCGCATTGGCGGCATCAGCCGCTAATTGCGAATCGGCGGAGCGGTAGCTGATCAACATCAGATACGTATTGGGTGGACGAGTCACCTTCAGCCGCTTCAGTTGCACCGGCGTCGCTTCGCCTTTCGGAGAAAGCGCGACGGACTGCCCTTCTTCCCGGCGCAAGTGGAATCTCTGTTCGACCGGACGGAGCACGGAATCCGATTCCACCAGCTTGATCTGCGTTGCAAGGAACTGGTCGGAGTCGTTGAGCGCGCTGCGCGCCGAATCTTCCCCAACGACACCGGGCGGCGTTTGCCGGTCTATATCCACAGTCGCCGTGGATTCGTAGATGGGCGTCAGACGCGACGTGATGAGGGCTGTGATCAGCAGCGTTGCGGCCACAAAACTGAGAATGCGCCAGCGATAGCGCTTGACGACCCACAGATATTGCGACAGCGGGAGCTTGGCATCTTCAAAATCGTCGTCACCCATCGCATGACCCATCGCGTGAGGGGGCATGTAGGGAACCGGGCTGTGCTCGGCCTCGATCACCACGGGCAAGGAGTCTCGTTCGTTTCGGTTCATGTTGAGCTTTCTTTCCATTGGACTGACCCTCTAGCGCGCGCTGACGATAATGGCGCCGGAAACTGTTGCCGTGGCGAATCCGATGGCGCGCTCGATTGCACTCACCGTGGTGCGGCGGGAACGGTTGTCGGGCACATAGAAGATGTCATTGGGGCCAAGTACCACGTCAGCCGCTTTTCGATCCATGATCTTGCGCAACTCGACGGCAACTTCCTGATTCTTGGGTTCGCCGCGCCGGAAGATGTAGGCCGTTTTGGCCGAAAACGGCGCCAGCCCTTCTGCAAGCGCCAGCGCCTTGAGCACGGTCATCGTTCCGCCGTCCTCGACCCGGAAGCCGCCAGGACGCTTCACGTTTCCCACCACAAAGACTTTCCCCACCTGCGGCACACGAATCTCTTCCCCGCCTTGCAACGTGAGATTCCACGCAGGGTTCGCTTCCTCAATCAAACCCCTGACCGGAACCCGTTCCACAAGCGCCGGACCTTCCGCGGGCGCCGCTCCCGGCCTCGGCGGACGGCTTACCAAAATCTCCGGTCCGGCCTCAGGCGTCAGACCTTGCGCACGCGTGAGGGCTTCGAGCAAAGTGGTTTTCCCCATCGATTGAAACGTGAGCGGTGCCTTCACGGCACCTGCCACCGAAATGGGATGACTATGAAATTCAGTGACCGACACCGTTACCGCCGGGTCCACCAGGATCTTCCGTTCGGCGAAAGCGTGACTGAGAGCCGTCTCCAGATCCGCAGGCATCCGCCCAACGGCAGCAATAGGCTCGCTCAGCATCGGCATGCGGATTTCCCCATCGGCGCCCACACGAACGGTTCTCGTTAACTCAGGTGCACCATAAACAACGATCGATAACAGGTCATTGACACCAATGGTCTGCGCGGGCAGATTTTCCGCATGGTCCACTTCGGCTGCTGGAGCGGATCCAGTACCAAGCACCAGGAATGCGGCCAATGAACAGAGAATGGGCAGCCTGTGTCCGCCGCGGGCGGAAAAGAAAAACATTTGGTTTACCTCGTTTGAACTGAAAAAGGAAAGGAAGGGAGTTAGCGGCGCAGGGAGCCGGCAATGCCCGCTCCAGCGTAGGCCACTCGCGGATTTGCCGGCGCCGGAACAACGGCGTCCGCATCCAATTGGACAGCGATCGAACGCTGCAGGAGTTCGACACCCACAACAAACTGGTAGCCGTCTTTGTCGTGAATCAACGTTCCCGAGACGCCTTTCAAGGGCCCGCGTTCAATACGTACGCGATCGCCCGGCTTCAGATGCGGCCATTGGCGGATCGGGAGCTTCGACATCACGGCGGCCCGGATCGCCTCAATTTCATCATCCGGAATGGGAGTGGGTCGCCCGCCGAAACCGACAATTCGAGAGATGCCCGGCGTATCCAGAGCAGGAATGCGCCCGGAAAGGCCCAGCTTGCAGAAGATGTATCCGGGAAAGAGCGCCCGTTCCACTTCTTTGGTGCGATCACTCCAGAAACTTCGCGCCATGTAGGTGGGCGCTAACGTTTCAAATCCCTTGGCCGCAAGCGCATTCGACAACACGCGTTCGTGCTGGTGCTTGGCCATCAACGCGTACCAGCGCGGTTCCTCGGTCATGACATTTCTTTCGCGCAAGGCTTGTTCTCGCAAAGCTTGTTCTCGCAAAGCCCGTTCCCGCAACGCTTGCTCGCTCAAGGTCTGATCGCCCAAAGCCGCGGTGTTGTCTCCCAGCATGTTGGTTGTCCGCCCTATTCCTTCGGTTCACGTTTTTTCCGGCGTGCGGGCATAGCTCTCGCACTGTGAGTCCCATGGACCGGTTCCGGAAGAAGCGCCATTTTTTCCACAGCGACCCTGGCTTGTGCTGGCCAAGTCTGCCGTATTCGCGCTTGCATAGAGTTGGTGTTGATCCGACGGGAATCGTCTCAGGCGGGATGTGTGAATATCGCGTGGAAAACGTGTTTGATGAACTGTGGAAACTTCGCCAAAATGAAACGGTTGCAAAAGGGGATGCGAGGCGGTGATCAGCAAACGCCGATGCGATTCGCCTACCAGTGGTAGGCTAGCGCCACAGCTGATACCACTTGCGTGAACTCTTCTGGGAACGTGGCTCGGCGGGGAATACCAGATCACCGCTCAGCACGGCGCGAGGGTTGATCACGCACACCAGTTCAGCGGTATCTCGATCGTAGTGCTGCTGAATCCAAAGGAACGCTTCATCAAGGCGCGGTGGGCGGCGGATAAGGTCATGGCCATCGCTGGCAACAAAGTGAACCAGACCGCGATCCATCAACGTCCTGGCGAACTCGGCAGCGCGTCGGCCGAAACGGCCACCGAAGCTTTGGCCTGTCACCTGAATGAGGGCTCCGGCTTCACACCAAGTAGTGAGTTCGGGAAGCCGTTGACAAAGCAAGGGATTGCGCTCGGGATGCGTGATGATGGGCGTCATCCCGGCCTCAATCATGCGGGCAAAAATGTCGGCCGTATTCCGGAAGATCAGAAGGTCGGAGAACTCGACCAGCAAGTAACGGCTGTTGTTGATGGTGTACTTCCGCGGATTCGCCAACGCATCCTGAATATTGTCGAAGCTTAGGTGGAAATCGCAACCGGTATGGAGGCGCAGGGCTAAGCCTTTGTCGCGGGCGCCCGTACGAATCGCTTCGGCCCGTTCCTGGACCAGTCCCGGATCGAACTTGTATTGAGGGCTAGCGTGGGGGGTGGCAACGATGTCCGTGGTTCCCGCGGCGGCAGCCATTTCGACCATCGCCAGGGAATCCTCAAGCGTTTTCGCTCCGTCGTCCACGCCCCACAGCACATGGCTGTGAATATCGATCAAGTCTCAGTTTAGCGCGAGGGTGGCGGGGGATGCCGCCTCGGAAATGTCCTGTTTGCTGCGGAGCGGCACCGAGCCAGGGAACTTAAGTGCGCTCCGTATTATTGAAATCAACATTACTTCGCAAGCAAGGCTACTTCGAAATCCGAAGATTCCGCGATAGTTCACGTTCTCCACCGTCACGTCATGCGGCTGCAATCGAGCAGCATCGAGAGCAATCGTCTCCTCGATCAAGGAAGGCCGCGACCAGGCTGACGACGACCACAAGCGGATATTTACGAATCATGGAAACGCTCACGAAAAAAACAATCTCCAAGTCGTCACTGTCAGCGCGTGCGTCACCATACTCGCGCGGATACTTTTCGCTTTTCGAAAAGCCATCCCATAAAACAACCCCGCCACCGCGGCCAACGACGCGAATCTCCAGTTAGGGAACTGTCCGTACCAGAAGTGAACCGATCCGAACAGCATCGACGCAAACACCAACCCCAGCCACGGCTTTCCGGTCCATGTGGTGATCCACTGCTGCAGCAGTCCGCGGAAGAAAAATTCCTCGCCCAGCGCCACCACCCATAAGATCCCGAAAAAGGTTCCAATCGCCACCAGCGTGAACTTCGTGAATTCGGCGTAGCGAATATGCGGCTGCGTAAAATCAATGGACCACGCCAGCACCCCGACCACAGGAATCAGCAAAACAAAATACAGCAGGCCAATCCCCCACTCGCGCGCCGTGGGCCAGAACCCGAAGCCGATATCGCGCGTCCGGTGGATGCTCACCATCGCAAACAGCCCTGTGCGGAACCACATCAACTGCCCCAGGATCGCCATCGGCACGCGCGGGTGCGCCGCGGGATAAATCTTCGCGAACAGCTTCAGTAGATATATGACCGCGATGAAAACCAGAAAGAGTATGTCCACCGACGGCCTCTCCGGCAGCAGCACATACCAAAACGCCGCGATGCCCGAGAGCGCGGCCAGCAATCCCACCGCCTGCCAACTGAAGGCGTGCAGCAACAGCGCGGCCACCATATACGGAGCAACCGCCGCTGTGATCAGCAACAGCGCCAGCACCCACGGCTTGCGCCGTTCCAGTTTCGTGCGCAGCCCCTCCACGCCCAGCGTGTAGAAGAAGCTGACTTCCAATAGGAACGCAGGCAGCACGGCCAGGACGGTTTCCATCGGGATGCCGCGATCCTTCGCGTACAGGTAACCAGCCACCGCACCCAGTGCCCACAAAAGCGGAAAGGCGAGAATCATGCTCGGGTTTCATCGTAGCATCGGAACATGAGCAGATTCCCTGGGGTGGACTACCTTTTGATCGATTCCCTCTTCACCCAAGAAGAGTTGATGGTGCGCGACACCGCGCGCCGCTTTGTCGACGACCAGGTTTTACCGCGCATTCGCGAGTGCTACAACAACTCGCGCTTCCCCAAGGAACTGATTCCCGAAATGGGCCGCCTCGGCTTCTTCGGCGCGAACATTGACGGCTACGGCTGCGCCGGCATGAGCAACGTGGAATACGGCCTGGTCATGCAGGAAATCGAGCGCGGCGATTCCGGCCTCCGCAGCTTCGTCAGCGTCCAAAGCGCGCTGGTCATGTATCCCATCTATACCTATGGTTCGGAAGACCAGAAGCAGCACTGGCTCCCGCGCCTCCAATCCGGCGAAGCCATCGGCTGCTTCGGATTGACCGAGCCCGGCTTCGGCTCAAACCCCGCCGGCATGCTGACACGCGCGCGGCGCGATGGTAACGATTGGGTGATCGACGGCGAAAAAACCTGGATCACCAACGGCACCGTAGCCGATGTCGCCGTCGTGTGGGCCCGCACCGAGGAAGGCGTCGCCGGATTCCTCATCGAAAAAGGCACGCCCGGCTTCACGTCTTCCGAAATCCACGGAAAGCTTTCGATGCGGGCGTCGGTCACCGCGAGCCTCGCTTTTTCCAACTGCCGCGTGCCCGATAGCGCGCGCTTGCCCAACGGAAAAGGATTAAAAGCAGCGCTCGGCTGCCTGATGCAGGCGCGCTACGGCATCGGCTGGGGCGTGCTCGGCGCCGCGATGGATTGCTATGAGACCGCACGGTCGTACACAATCCTGCGCAAACAGTTCGACGACCGCCCCATCGCCTCGCACCAGTTGGTGCAAGAGAAGCTCGCCGAAATGATCACCGAGATCACCAAAGCCCAGTTGCTCGCCATCCACGTCGGCCGCCTGAAGGATCAAGGCAAAGCCGACTTCGCCCACGTGTCGATGTTGAAGCGCAACAACGTAGCCATCGCCCTCGATTGCGCCCGCACCGCCCGCGATCTCCTGGGAGCCAACGGCATCATGGACGAATACCCCATCATGCGCCACATGTGCAATTTGGAAACGGTGAAGACGTACGAGGGCACCGACCACGTCCACGCCCTAGTCATCGGCGAGCGAGTGACCGGGATTGCGGCGTATAAGTCGTAAAATGTCGTAGCGGGGATCGAGCACGCAAAGACGCAACGCACGGCAGCGCCAAGGGGTGAAGGGGTGGAGCATTTCTCAAATTCCTCCCACCGCCCCACGCGGAGAGCACACTCGTTGCCCTAGCCTTCTGACCCGCAGGGAAGCAAGGTGTTTTTCGACATCGCCTCAAAAGGCACCATAGGGACAGCCACTAGATTTCGTCACGGTGTGGTTGGTCAAGCAACCCCGTGCCGAAATCGGTGACTGTCCCTTTTCGCTCCGTGCGAACCTCTGGGCGGGGGGGGATTTGCGGCACGAAATTGGAAAATGTTTCGCCCGTCCCGCGTTTCCTTGCCTCCGCGAGCCGGGCTTCGACCCGGCTCCTCAAATCGAAAAGGGGCAGATCTCTCTGCCCCACTCGCCAAACTCGTATTGGAAATATCGTTCCCGCAGGAACTAAAACGCCGCAGCGCCGGCTTCGGCGACTGCATGATCTTGTTCGCCCGACCCACCGCTGACGCCGACGGCGCCCACAACCTTGCCATCGCGCTTCAGCGGAATGCCGCCCGCGAAAATCATGATCTTCCCGTTGTTGGACGCATGGATGCCGAAAAACTGATCGCCCGATTGGCTGTGCGCCGCCAAGTCCTTGGTCGAAATATCGAACGCCCGCGACGTGTAGGCTTTCTTCTGCAAAATATCGATGCTGCCGATCCACGCTCCGTCCATGCGAACGTGCGAAACGATGTTCCCACCCTCGTCGGCCACCGCGATATTCATCGGCTGCCCAATCTCCCCCGCCTTCTTTTCCGCGGCCGCAATCACCCTCCGCGCGTCTGCTAAGCTAACCATTTTTCCTCCAGTCAGTAATCGAGGCGTGAGCCTCAGTGAATTACTCAGTGTGATGGATGGCGGAAGTCCAAGGCAAATGGTTTCATGAGCCATTTGCACCCATAAGGTGGATTCGCACAGTTTACGTCCTCGGCCGAGCAGGACTCGGCGCAGCGTGGTCCCCGTTAGCCCTCAAGAGTTACGCATCCCTGGTTCCTACTACACAAGAGGGGTTGAGGGTGAGCCTTTCTCAGGAACGTGGCGCGATGGTACATTCGAATTCATAAAGAACTCAGATGGTGAGATCGCTCACTGTTTTTTCAACTCAAAATAAATGACTCGCGATTACACGAACGCGTTTCAATGCGATTACTCCGCAGTCGCCGTTGAAGAACTTCCTAGTGGTGGAGTTCCGCGTTGGTACTACCCCGGCGCGCTTCAAACCGGGGGGAGAGATGGCCTGCTGGTTTTGATTTCTCCCAAACAAGGAAATTGTTGGTTGGGAGTGTTTGGGTTTGGTGATGTTGTTGGCTCTGGTAGCGCTCTATTGAGTACCCCGGATGTCCGAACCCTACTGGTTGTTGCGCGAGGATGTGCGTACTTTGTTAACACTCACGACCCTTTGGATTGGCAAGGCATTCGAACTCCATACCCAGTGACCGATGTCCGAGCGATTCCCGAAAGTAATATGATTCTTGTAGCGGACTACACCAAGATCGCGGCCTTCCGCGGAAGAGAACAAGTATGGATCACCGGCCGGATCTCCTTTGATGGTATTAGGATCATGTCGGTTGGCCCAAAATTCATCGAAGGCGAGGCATGGGATCCAACTATCTCTATTCCTCCCACTTTCAGAATCGACCTGCAAACCGGCTCATGCGAGGGCGGAGCTGACACCGATATAGTTTCAAGACGGACTACCAAACGAAACTGGTTGCAGAAGTTTTGGAAAAGGGTATGAGGCCAAAGGCCAGAGGGCAAACGGGGGCAAAGCGGGACAGGCAACGCGGGACAGATAGGATGAGACGGCATGGAAAGGCGGGTATCCCATCGTGCCAATGATCGTCGGGAATCCGGGGGAATCCGGGGGGGGAATCCGGGACAGACGGAGATTTCTCAGATTTCCGAACCCACTTCCGGCACCCGCTTTTCGTCACTCACAACAAATCGCCCAACTCAATCTCTCACGTAGTCAATCACATCGCGTTTGGACTCCCGCGCAAATCGCATCGCATGCCTTACAACGTAGGCAAGGAGTCTGTGCGTTCCTCCAGCAGAGAGCCAGATCGACCAAGAGTGACGTCCTAGGTAACTCATAGCGGGTCTGCGTGTGTTGGAAGGATGACTGTCTTTATAGTTCCTGTGCCGTGTGCAGGTAACAATCGCGGACCGGCAGCTGCCCCGGGATAACAACAGCCTCTTGGCCACTGAGGTGTTTCAGTGGTTGCTTCGCCGTTGAGTAAGTTTCCAGCGGTCTCTTCGTCGTTGAGTGCATGTCAGCGGCAACAAAGAGCGCTCTTTTGTTTCTCCGGCCGCCGTCAAACGGTCGGACCCGACGAGCCCCGACGGTAACGGAGGGATTCCCCGGTTTTAGTAGACGTGTGTTCGTACACCGGTTTTCTTAGAAAAAGATGAGGTAGCACCCCGAAGGCGCTAGCCGCCACCACGTTACCCGCAAACCATACGTCCACGCCATTCCCGCGCAACCGCCGCCAATCCGCCCCACGGTTGCGGGCTCCGTGCTAGAATAGACAAGAAGTTCTGCGTTGGATCGTAGTATGACGATACTCCTTACCATTATTCATGTGATCGTGTGCCTGTTTCTGGGCATCGTAGTGCTGCTACAGAGCGGCAAGGCGGCCGATTTGGCCGGAGCGTTTGGCGGCATGGGCTCGCAGACGGTTTTCGGACCGCGCGGCTCGGCGACGCTGCTTTCGCGGTTGACTGCGGTGGCGGCGGGGCTGTTCATGTTGACCTCGCTTTCGCTGTCAATCATCTCGACGCGCAACGGTAAGGGTTCGCCCGCGATCTTCAACAAGTCTGTGCCTGTGCAGCAGCAGTCGGCGACGCCGGCGGCAACTCCTGCAGCGCCTGCAGCGGCGACACCCGCTCCGGCAGCGGCACCGGATCAGAAGAAGTAAGTTTATAGGTTTGCTTGCTTCCCTACACGGGAAGCAAGCATATGGTGTGCGGATGTGGCGGAATTGGCAGACGCACTAGCTTGAGGTGCTAGCGGGAGCAATCTCGTGGAGGTTCAAGTCCTCTCATCCGCACCATAGAATCAGAATGATAGGCAGCCCCACCGGGTTGCCTATTTTCTTTTGCGCCCGGCTCTTTGACGGCGCACTTCCCGGTCACTCAAAGATCACCCTGGCAAACTCAAGAACATGCGTTCTCTGCGCCGAACGCAGCTCTGCTCGGCGCTCTGCGGTTGGTTTTCGGAAGGCACCCAGCAGCGGAGCAGCGGTTCGCGAGGGGACTTACGCGACTGGAGCAAGAGGATCTGAATCCCGGGAGCCAGTGGAATAACGTTACGTTACTTCTTCGCGGGCGGCGTCGGACGGGTGAAGCGGCTAGCCTCGATGGTTACGTTTTCCTTCAGGTCCGTAATCTCGATAGTCGAGTTCACCGTCGGCTCAATGCGCGGCGTTCCGGGGATGGCACGAATTGTGTAGGGGAACATCACGCCGCTCGGCGTCTTGCGGTAGTTATCGTAATCGGTCTGCTGCGGGAACAGGCCGAGCGTGGTGGGCAGGCTGGTCCACTTACGATTCAACAGGCCGGTCGGGCTTGCCTTGCCAGGATTCGCTTGTTAATCTTGCCGAGCAAGGTTTGTCCCTACAATGTTTTACATTCGACGGGCCAAAGTTTGTTCCGGAAGGATCTACTGACGCCGCCCAACGCGGCTCGGTAGCCTGGGAATCTCCGGCCGGACTTCAAGGAGCGATCGCATGGCCAAAGTTTCACTGAATGTGAACGGCAAGGCACGCACGTTGGACATTGATCCAACCACGCCTCTGTTATACATTCTCCGCAATGACTTGGAATTGAATGGACCCCGCTTTGGATGCGGGCTGGCGCAGTGTGGCGCGTGTACCGTCATCGTCGACGGCAAAGCCGTGCGTTCCTGCGTGACGCCGGCACGCACAGTGGAAAAGAAAGCCATCACGACGCTGGAAGGCCTGGGCACGTCGGCCAAGCCGCACCCGCTGCAACAGGCGTTTATCGATGAACAGGCGGTGCAGTGCGGTTTCTGCATCAACGGCATCGTGATGAACGCGAAGGTACTGCTGGATAAGAACCCGAATCCGACGATCGATCAGATTAAAGAGCACATGGACCCGATCCTTTGCCGCTGCGGGACACACCCGCGCATGATCAAAGCGATCCAGCGCGCGGCAACCACGATGAAGCCGGCCAAGGCGAAGGCATAAGGAGAAACCATGTTGAAGAAGCCAAAGAAGACCAACAGCGGAATCTCCCGCCGCGAACTCCTGCAAACCACAGGAGCTTTGATCGTCGGATTCAACATCCTGAAGCCGGTGGCGTCGCTCGCCCAGCAACAGGAAATCCCGGGTATCGCCGCCGTGCCGGATGGTATGGCGTCGGTGCCTTACGACAATCCGGATTATCTGGATCCCCGCGTGCTCGATTCGTGGCTTTCGGTGAAGACCGACGGCATGATCACCATCGGCACCGGCAAAGTGGACATCGGCACTGGCATTGAAACGGCCATGGGCCAGATTGCCGCCGAAGAGTTGGACGTGCCCTTCGAAAGGGTCCACGTCGTGATGGGCGATACGGTAAAGACGGTCGATCAGGGCCGCACCGCAGGCTCCCAGACGGTGGCTCGTGCGGGCCCGCAGGTGCGTCAGGCCGCGGCTGCCGCGCGCATGGAATTGCTGAAGCTGGCCTCGGCGAAATTGGGCGCGCCGGTCGATAAGCTGACGGTTAGCGATGGCGTCGTCAGCGTAGTGGGCGATTCGAGCAGGAAAGTCACCTACGGGGAACTGATTGGCGGCAAGCAGTTCAATGTCAAGATCACGGCGACCGGCGTCCAGGGAGCGATGGTGGTGGCTCCCGAGGTCAAGGCGAAGAACTATAAGGATTACAAAGTTGTCGGCAAGTCGATCCGCCGCGTGGACATTCCCGCGAAGCTGACCGGCGAGTTTAGGTTCACTCCCGACGTGCGCGTTCCCGGCATGTTGCACGGCCGAGTGGTGCGTCCGCGCAACGTGATCTCCGGCGCGCCCACAGTGGATGAAAGCTCCGTGAGTCACATCGCGGGCTTGGTCAAAGTGGTGAAGGAAGGGTCGTTCGTTGGCGTTGTTGCGCAGACCGAGTGGGCCGCCATTCAAGCCGCAAAGGCATTGAAGGTCACTTGGCCCCAGCCGGAACACAAATTACCGTTCACTCGCGAAGACGTGGACACCTATTTGACGACGCAAAAAAGCGCGCGCGACGCCACGGGTGTTAATAAAGGGGATGTGGACGCGGCACTCACCAAGGGTGTGCGTACGTTTGAAGCCGCCTATCACTGGCCGTTCCAGATGCACGGCATGATGGGCCCGTGCTGTTCGGTTGCCGATGTGCGTGCCGATGGCGCTACGGTTTGGACGGGTGCGCAGGGTCCGTTCACCACACGCGACCGTATTGCGAGCCTGCTGAAGGTTCCCAAGCGCAACGTGGTTGTGAATTTCGCCGAAAGCGCCGGATCGTATGGCCGTCTGACGGCGGATGACACCGCCGAAGACGCCGTCGTGCTTTCGCGGGCAGTCGGCAAGCCGGTTCGCGTGCAGTGGATGCGCGAAGACGAACACGTGTGGTCGCCGAAAGGTCCGCAGCAGCTGCAGACCGCAAAGGCGGCCGTCAATGCCGATGGCAAAATTATCGCGTGGGAATACATCGACCGCGGCTTCCCGTGGAGCGAATCGCAGGGTACGCCGCAGCTGGCCGAACGCCAGATCGGCATCAAGACGAAGTTGCTCGGCAATCCAAACGGCGCCAACGGCGGCGGCGAGACCTACGATATTGAGAATCAGCGGGTGACTGGCCGGACCATTCCGTGGCCACAGGACGATCCTTCTCCGATCCGCACCTGCGCGTTGCGTTCGCCCGGTGAACCGCCACGTATCTTTGCGAGCGAGTCCTTCATGGATGAGATCGCTTCTGGCATGGGTGTGGATGCGGTGGAATTCCGTTTGAAACACCTGAAGAGCAAGCGCGTAGCAGAGTTGGTTGAGGCATCCGCAAAGAAAGCGGGCTGGGCACCTCGTCCCTCGCCGGCTCAGGAGACGCCTGGACCCATTGCCAAAGGCCGTGGTATCGCTGTCGCGCAGCGTGGCGGAACCATCATCGTGGCCATCTCCGAGGTGGAAGTGGAGAAGGCAACCGGCAAAATCACGGTGAAGAAGGTGACCATCGGCCACGATTGCGGCTTGATCGTGAACCCCGACGGTCTGCGCGGACAGCTGGACGGTAACGTGATGCAGGGCATCAGCCGCGTGCTGATGGAAGAGGTTGTCTTCGATCACTCCGGTGCAAAGAGCCTCGACTGGGTTTCACATCCGGTCATTCGCTTCAAGCAGGTTCCCGAAGTGGACGCCGTGCTGATCAATCGCCCCGAGTTCCCTGCATCGGGAGCTGCCGAACCGTCGGTGGTTGTGATTCCGGCATCGGTTGCCAACGCAGTGCATGACGCCATTGGAGTCCGTCTGCGGCATGTGCCCCTCACGCCGCAAAAGGTTCTGAACGCCATGCAGCAAAAACTTTCGGCGAAAGCTTAGGGCAAGAAGGAAGTAACGAGGGGACAGAGAAATCTGTCCCCTTTTTTATGTAGGCGTGTTTTCCGGGACAATCAAACAAATGACGAGCAAACCTTTTCTCACCGCCGCCAGCTTTGCACTGGCACTGACTTTGGCCACGCCTGCATCGGCGCAGCTCGCCAAGCTTGGGCCGAATCAACTGGTCTCCATGGGGCATCTGCACATCCGCGTGAAGGATACCGAGGCAGCGAAGAAGTTTTTCGTCGAGATGGGCGGCCATATGATTAAGAACGGCGGCCTGGAACTGGTGGAGTTTCCCGGCATTTACATCCAGATGCGACAGATGGAGCCATCGGCCGGTACCGTGGGTTCGGTGGTCAACCATGTCGGTTTCGTTGTGAAAGATCGCGCGGCGTTCGCAGCCAAGATGGAGGCCGCGGGATACAAGGTGGAGAAGCCCACGGGTCCCGGCCAGTACCGTATGACCAGCGCCGATGGGCTGAGCATTGAGATTGTCGAGAACAAAGACATCGCCGCGCCGATTCAGTTCGAACATGTCCACTTTGCGTTCCAGCCTGAAGTGACGGGCGAGGTACAGCAGTGGTATCAGAAGGCCTTCAGCGCAACGCCCGGAACGCCAGGCACAGCAGGCACGCGCGGACGCTATAAGACGGGCACGGTCGCCGGCGGCATGCTGACCTATGGTGAAGCAAAGGAGAAACAGGAATCAACCAAAGGCCGCGCTCTCGATCATATCGGTTTTGACGTGCCTGACTTGGCGGCAACGTTCGCAAGAATGCAGGCTCTCGGCATCCAGTTCGACGCCGAACCTAAAGTTGTTAACAACGGATTGACGAAGAATGCATTCCTCACCGATCCGTGGGGCACGTATATCGAAATCACGGAAGGCATCGGACCGAAACAGTAAGTAGATTCATTCCTATTCCGTGGTGCGGCTGCGTGGGAACGTGATCGCGGCCGCAATCATTCGACTCCGTGATGCGATTGGCAAACGATCCGTTATGCTGATCAGATCATCCTTATTTAGACAACCAGAAATTCCCCAGACTTAGCCTGTTCCGCTCGTTCCCGATCGTACGGAGGTTCACCGAGGAATATCCGTATCGCGACGCCTTCACTCCGCATTATCCCTACCCCTATGTCTCACATTGATAGGAAGTTGTAAGTCTCACATAAGCGCATTCTGGGCGCCTGGGACTATTTTCACCTAGCCAAGTGAAAGCGACTGTAACAGCAGACCAGTGCGACCGATCTTACCGTTAATGGCAGAAGACACGGCAGGATTGGTCCGTGCCTGGGTGCTGGTATTTTTTCTGGCCGTAGCATGGCCGGCATATGCCCAGATCTCTCCAGGCCCACTGTCGCGAGCGCATGCATCGTTGGACGGCGCGACCAAGTGCGCCTCCTGTCACAACGTGGATACACAGAGAGGACTGAAGTGCTTGGAGTGCCACACCGAAATTGCGAGCCGGGTCGCCAGCGGAAAGGGCTATCACTCCATTGCCTATCGTCCGTCGGCATCGCAGATCGATTGCGCGCGCTGCCATCAGGATCACAACGGGCGGCAATACCCGGTGACACGATTCGATACGAAGAAATTCGATCACAAAGCGCTCGCGCAATTTGCGCTAGAAGGAAAGCACGCGGAGTTGTCCTGTAACCAATGCCATGTGGCGAAGTACATCCAGGCAAACGCGAAGGCGGAGATCAAGGTGAAGGATGTGAACCATTCTTACCTGGGACTTTCCCAAGAGTGTGCATCCTGTCACAAAGATCCGCACAAGAATCAATTGGGAGGCACCTGTACGCAGTGCCACTCTCTGAGGGAGTGGAAACCGGCGGAAGGCTTTGATCACCGCCGCGCGCAGTTCACACTCACCGGATTGCACGCTAACGTTGCTTGCGCGAAGTGCCATGCGAACGTGGCCGGCGAGACCACTCCCAAATACAAGGGCATCGCGTTCGCCAAGTGCGAGAACTGCCACACCGATCCGCATCGCGGCGCGTTTCCGGAGTCGAAGTTCCCGAACACTTGCCTGGCGTGCCACACCACCGGCGGGTGGAAGTCGAACACGCCAACCAATTACTTCGACCATCGCACGACGGATTTCCCACTCACCGGCAAGCACGCGGAGCTCACTTGTGCGCAGTGCCACAAAGATAACGACTTTAAGAAGGCAGTCCCGCATGCCCTGTGCGCCAACTGCCATGAAGACCCGCACAACAAGCAATTTTCCTCGCGGGCCGTGGGTTCCGACTGCAAGGCCTGTCACACCGACACGCGTTTCCAGCCCGCGACTTTTACAAAAGAGACGCACCAAAAGAGCCGCTTCCCACTGGAAGGGAAGCATGCGCCGCTTGAGTGCAAGACGTGTCATCAACCGGAAGGCAAGGACGCCATTTACATCTTGAACAAGCAGGCCTGTGCCGATTGCCACTTCAATCCGCACGGCAATGAGTTCAAAGAAGCGCCTTATAACAATCGCTGCGAACAGTGCCACACGCAGGAGCGCTTCCGTCCCACAACGTACACGACGCAGCGTCACAGTCAGACCAAGTTTGCGTTGACTTCAGCTCATGCCGCGGTCTTGTGCACCGATTGCCACAAGACGCTGCCGGTGCAGCCGGTAGTCGCGAAGTTGCTGGCTGTGAAGAACACGAATGTGGCGGCGCGGAACTATCACTTCAGCGATCTTACTTGCGTTGGCTGCCACACGGATCCACATGCCACGCAATTGACGTGCGAAACCTGCCACACGGTGCGGCAATGGAAAGAGGCCAAAGTATTCGATCACGCGAAGACGAAGTTTTCGCTGGAAGGGGCGCATCAAAGCGTCACCTGCGCCGGATGCCACAAACCGAATACGGCGGCGGGCCGGACCGCGGGCACGAGTGTGCAATTCGCCAAGACGCCACAGCGCTGTGCGGATTGCCATGAAGACGTGCACGGAGGACAGTTTCTCAATCCCGGCCAGGAGAAGGACTGCACGGCGTGCCATGCAGTAACACGGTGGAACGACGGCAAGTTCGATCACCAGAAAACAAGTTTCAAGCTGGAAGGCGCGCACGAGAAGGTTCGCTGTGCGCAATGTCACACCAATCACGTGGAAAAGGAGGGGAGAACGATACGGGTCTACCGGCCTACGCCGGACCGCTGCATCGATTGTCACAACGATAGCAAGTAGAATTCGCTCTGCTCCGGTGTCCAGTAGAGAGGCCCCACTCACCTGGCAGAAGCGTCCGGTCCGCCGTTATTTGTATTGCTGCTCTCAAAACGAACGTGAATTGGAAATGGATCATCCTTGGCTTGCTCGCCTGCTTCGGGATAGCAGCGGCACAAACTCCCGTGCGGAATCCCCACGGACCTATTACGATCCCTTGCCAGAACTGTCACACAACCACTGGGTGGGAGCCGATTCGGGCCGTCCCGGAGTTCAACCACGACACAGGCACACGTTTTCCGTTGCGGGGCATGCATACGAATGTAACGTGTAACTCCTGCCACGTCTCCAGAGTGTTTGCCCAAGCGGGTACACAGTGCGCTGATTGCCATGCCGACATTCACCGGCGCCAATTTGGGGCGCAGTGCGAAAACTGCCACACAGTGCAGGGTTGGCGCGCAAGCACTCGGGCGACACAGGACCATTGGAACCGCTTCCCGCTGCTTGGAGCACACGCGGCGGTTGCTTGCGAAACCTGCCACAAGGGCGCGGCAAGCGGCGTTTACACGGGCCTTTCCACTGATTGCGCCAGCTGCCATTTGAATGACTACAACCGCGCGGCCACCCTGGATCACAAAGCGGCATCCTTGCCAACGGATTGCCGCAGTTGCCACAGCGTCGATACGTGGCGCGGAGCAAAGTTCGATCACAACCGGTTCACAAAGTTCGCGCTGCTGGGAGCTCATCAGGCGTTGCAATGCGCCAGTTGCCACATTGGCAACAAGTTTCAGGGCGTCGCCGCGGATTGTTTTGGCTGCCACGCGGCCGATTTCGCGCGCGCGTCCAATCCGAACCACGTCGCCGCCGGATTCCCGCATGAATGTTCAACCTGCCACACCAGCGCAACCTGGCAAGGAGCCAAGTTCGATCACAATACACTGACCAAGTTCGCGCTCACAGGCAAGCACATCAACACAGCTTGCACACAATGCCACGTCGGCGGAACTTTCAAAGGAACGCCGGCGGCGTGCAGCGGCTGCCACTTAGGGGACTACGACAAGACTGTGAATCCGAATCATCGCCAGTCGAGCTTCTCTCAGCAGTGCGAGAC
Source organism: Bryobacteraceae bacterium (assembly GCA_040081455.1). Taxonomy (GTDB): domain Bacteria; phylum Acidobacteriota; class Terriglobia; order Bryobacterales; family Bryobacteraceae; genus Palsa-187. The sequence goes on along the minus strand of JBEBGM010000009.1, from coordinate 50,752 downwards.
GTGTCACACGACGGCCCAGTGGCAGGGAGCCAAGTTCGATCACAGCTTGTCGCGCTTCCCATTAACCGGTAAGCATACGTCCGTTACCTGCACGTCGTGCCACGTAAATAACCAGTTCAGCGGAACTCCGCTAAACTGCGAGTCCTGCCATTTGAAGGATTATCAAACGGCAAAGAGCGTAGACCACACAGCATCCGGATTCCCGCGCACCTGTGAAACCTGCCACACGACGGCACAGTGGCAGGGAGCGAAGTTCGATCATGCGGCGACCAGGTTCCCGCTCACCGGGAAACATACGGCCGTTGCTTGCGCGACTTGCCACGTGAACAATCAGTTCAAAGGCATCGGGGCCTCTTGCGAGTCCTGTCACTTGAAGGACTATCAATCCGCGAAAAGCGTGAACCACGTGACATCCGGATTCCCACGCACTTGCGAAACCTGTCACACGACGACGCAGTGGCAGGGAGCGAAGTTCGATCACGCGGCGACGAAGTTCCCGCTCACAGGGAAACATACATCGGTGTCTTGCACAACTTGCCACGTGAACAACCAGTTCGCGGGCCTGGGAGCCGAATGCGTGAGTTGCCACCTGAAGGATTGGCAGGGGACGAAGAACCCGAATCACCAGAGTTCGGGATTCTCGCAGAATTGCCAATCCTGCCACACAACCACGCAGTGGCTGGGAGCGAAGTTCGATCACGCGGCGACGAAGTTCCCGCTCACAGGGAAACATACGGCCGTGGCCTGCGCGACGTGCCATGTGAACAATCAGTTCGCCGGCTTGGCAACGAACTGCGTGTCGTGCCACATCAAGGATTACCAGGGAGCGAAGAGCGTCAATCACGTTGCCTCCGGCTTCCCGCAGACTTGCGAGACCTGTCACACGACGACGCAGTGGCAGGGCGCAACGTTCAACCACAACACGACGAAGTTCCCGCTCACGGGAAAACACACGGCGGTGAGTTGTACTACTTGCCACGTGAACAACCAGTTCGCGGGCCTGGGCACAAACTGCGTCTCCTGCCACCTAAAGGACTACCAGGGCGCCAAAAGCGTCAATCACGTTGCCTCCGGCTTCTCGCAGAACTGCGAAACCTGCCACACCACAACTCAATGGCAGGGTGCGGCATTCAATCACGCTGCGACGAAATTCCCGCTCACGGGGAAACACACGTCTGTGGCGTGCGCCACCTGTCACATCAACAACCAGTTCGCCGGGCTTCCGTCGAGCTGCGTCTCCTGCCATTTGAACGATTACCAAACGGCAAAGAGCATCAACCACGTCACCTCCGGATTCCCACAAACCTGCGAAACATGTCACACGACGACGCAATGGCAGGGTGCGAAGTTTGATCACACAACCACGCGGTTCCCGCTTACGGGGAAACACACGGCGGTAGTCTGCACGTCCTGCCATGTGAACAACGTGTTCAAGGGAACAGCCATGTCCTGTGAAGGCTGCCACCTTCCAGACTTCCAGAAGACGACGAACCCGAATCACGTAACCGCGGGCTTCTCGCAGAGTTGCGCCCTGTGCCACACAACCGCGCAGTGGCAGGGAGCAGCCTTCGATCACTCCACCGCGACGAAGTTCCCTTTGACGGGCAAGCATACGACGGTCACGTGTGCATCCTGCCACGTGAACAATGTGTTTAAGGGTACGGCAACCGCCTGCGAAGGCTGTCATCTGAAGGACTATCAGGCCGCGAAATCACCGAACCATGTGACCTCAGCGTTCCCGCAGACCTGCGCTCTTTGCCACACCACCGCGCAATGGCAGGGAGCCAAGTTCGATCACAACACCACGAAGTTCCCCCTAACCGGGAAACACGTCCCGGTTGCATGCGCCAGTTGCCACGTCAACAACGTGTACGCGGGCCTGGGCACAGCTTGCGTCAATTGCCACCTGCCGGCGTTCCAAAAGACTACCAACCCGAATCACGCGCAGGCTGGTTTCCCGCAGGATTGTTCGCTTTGCCATCAAACTGCGGGTTGGACGCCGGCTTCGTTCAACCATTCGACCACCAAGTTCCCGCTCACGGGGAAACACGTCGGCGTCGGCTGCGCTACGTGCCATGTGAACAACAAATACGCCGGCCTTGGTACGGCTTGCGTGAATTGCCACCTGAATGTGTATAACTCATCGAAGAACCCCGCCCACCTTGCGGGAGGCTATCCGACGACGTGCGAGCTTTGCCACTCGACAAATGCATGGACCCCGTCGTCATTCAATCACTCGACCACCAAGTTCCCCCTGACAGGGAAACACGTGACCACGCAGTGCGCGCTGTGCCACGTGGGCGGCAAGTTCGCCGGCACGCCGACCGATTGCTATACATGCCACACCACCGAATACAACACAACCACCAATCCGAATCACGTCGCCGCAGGATTCCCGAAGACGTGCACGACATGTCACAGCACCACCACTTGGAGCGGCGCTACGTTCAATCACACGTGGTTCCCGACGAATCATGGCCGCGCCAACGGTGTGTGCGCCACCTGCCACACCAATTCCAGTGACTACAAAGTGTTCACTTGCACAAATTGCCACTTGAAGACGCAGACGGACAATGAGCACCGGGGTAGGAACAACTACGTTTACAACAGCATCAACTGCTATCAGTGTCATCCGAGGGGGAACGATTGAGAACCCTGCTCATCTTCCTGACGGCGGCGCTGGCTTGGGGCCAGCAAGTGGCGGAGATACGCACGCGCTTTGAGATCCGGTACGTGGGCGAAGGCTCCGTGTACCTGAACGGCGGCCGCGATCAGGGATTGCAGGAAGGAATGCGCTTGACCGTTCGCCGTGTATCCCCGGGTGGCGCACTACTCGGTGGCGACTCCATCGCGGATCTGACCATCACCGGCGTCACAGCGAACTCGGCGGTTTGCTCCGTGGATCACGCTTCCGCCGAGTTGCAAACCGGCGATACAGCGATGATCTCCAGCACCGATCTCGAAGCGCTGCAGATGTTGCAGCAGTCGAAGACCGCACGGCGGCATGCGCAGGTCGTCAGCTTCACGGAAGGCGACCCCATCGACCAGGAATTGCGCGACTATGTTCCGAAACCGCCCTCCCCCGCAGTGAATCAGTTTCGCGGACGCATTAGCTATGAATTCGCCTCCCTTCGTTCGGAGAATTCGCCGGTGCTGCTGCAAAACGGAGCCTCGGTGCGATTCGACGGCACTCGTCTGGGCGGATCGTATTGGAACCTGACTGGTTACTGGCGCGGCCGCATCAACTCGCGGGCATCTTCCGGGCAACAGGTGAACACGATCCGGGACCTGATGAATCGCACCTATCACATTGGCGTTTTTTACAATAATCCACAGTCGAAGAACATGATGGGGTTCGGGCGGATGTTTGTCCCGTGGGCCAGCAGCCTCAGCACAATCGACGGTGGATACTACGGGCGCAGATTGGCTCGCCATCTGACGGTGGGCGCTTTCGGCGGCTCCACGCCCGACCCAACGGCTTGGGACTACAAACCGAACCGGCAGCTGGGCGGAGCCTTCGTCAGCTTCGATCTCGGGTCGTTTGAAACTTTGCGATTCACCAATACCGCTGGCATTGCCGTCAGCCGCGTCAGTTGGAAGGCGGAGCGTGAATATGCCTTTAGCGAAACAACGTTTTCACTCAACAACCGGGTTTCGATTTATCACAACCTGCAGGCCGACCGCTTGACCGCCGGGCGACTAGGCAATACCGAAAGCGGCGCCGCATTGAGCCGGAGCTTCGTCACCCTGCGGGTGCAGCCCGTCTCCTGGCTTACTTTCGACTTCAATCACAATTACTTCCGCACCATTCCGACCTTCGACCTGCTTTTGCTCGGCACCGGCGTGCTTGATAAGTTCCTGTTCGATGGACTGAGCGGTGGATTGCGCGTGGAACTGCCAAATCATATTTCCGTGTATGGGAGCGTCGGCAACAGCACGCGGACCGGCGATACGCGCGGATCGCTCAATCAAATGTACGGTGTATCCGTTCGCAATTTCTTGAATCTCGGTATTCGTGGCGACGCGCGTTACACGACGTTTCATGGATCTTTCGGAAGCGGCTGGTATCAGGCGTTTTCGGCAACCAAGGAATTTGGACCCCGGCTAAGGATGGACCTCACGGCGGGCGAGCAGCAGTTTCATTCGGACCTGAGCACTTCGGTCCGCGGCTTTTTTGTTAACGGCAACGTGGAGTTCTTGATTTCGCCTCACTACTGGCTCGGCGGCGGCATCAATCTCTTCCGCGGAACACAGCAACACTATGATCAAACGTTTTTTACTTTGGGCTATCGTTTTTAGCGCACCGTCGGCATGGGCTCAGGAGCCCGTCTCCGTCACGCCGTTGGTCGAGCTGATGGGCCAGCGTGTCCGCCAGTTCTGGGACGAGTTTTCTTCGGTCGCCTCCACCGAGAACGTATTGCGGGAAAAATTGGACGAAAAGGGCAAAGTCGCTCTCGCCAGCCGCTCGGCTTACGACTACATGATCTTTTTGCACTGGGACAACGAAGGCATGCTTGTGGATGAATCCCGCCTGCCCGTGGGCGATGTCCAAAAGAAGACGCCGCAAGGGGCATTGTTGACCACGCAAGGATTCTCGACGCTCCTGATGGTGTTCCATCCAGAGTTTCAGAGCAGCTACACCTATTCGGCGGGCGATTACGACGGCGACTTAGTTCGCATCCACTTCATACCCAGAAAGGGCGCGCCTACGCCCGCAGTGCTAGCGCTGAAGGGCCGTGATTTTCCGATTACTTGGGAAGGCGATGCCTGGATCAACGTCCGCGAGAGGATGGTCACGCGCATGGAAGCGCACTGGCGCGGGTTGCCCGAGGAGATTGGCCTTCAGGATCTCCGCGGCGAAGTCACTTACGCGCCGACGCATTTTCAAGGCGGTAAACAGTCGTTTTGGCTCCCGCAAGTGGCGCGAGTCGAGTTGAAGACCCAACACCAGCATTGGCGCAACACTCACCAGTTCAGCGCCTACCGTTTGTTCGCGGTCGACTCGAAAGAAAAAATTGAAGCAATCGGCACGGAGAAGAAGTGAATGACACCGGCAATCAGCGCAACAGGAGCGATTCCGAAGCGAAGTTCCAACGGAAGGTTCGGCATGATTTCCGCGTGGCTTGTCGCCGCCGCAGTCGTCGCGGCGCTCACGATTTATGGCGCCAGCTATTATCGCCTGGACATCGAATCGCGCCCACTCTCTGACCTGCATCCCATCCTGCGGCCCAGCGGCACGGTTGGGTTGCGTCTCGGCATGCTGGGCGTTGCCATGTTTTTTGTGATTTTCACTTATCCGCTGCGGAAACGCTGGCGGTGGCTGTCCACTATCGGACAAACGCGCCAGTGGCTGAACTTTCACATCCTGCTCGGCATCCTCGCGCCGGCTTTGATCACGTTCCACTCGTCGTTCAAATGGAGCGGACTCGCCGGAGTTGCCTATTGGATCATGGTAGCGGTTGCGCTCAGCGGATTCGTCGGTCGCTATATCTATGCGAAGATTCCCCGCAGCGTCCATGCCACTGAGCTGGACCTTCGCGACCTCGCCGAGCAATCGCAGCGGGCCGTATCCGCACTGGAGCAACAGGCCGTGGTACCCGCCAGTGAAATCGCGCCGTTGCTGGCGGTACCCGATGCCTCCACCGTTCGCCGCATGGGACTCGCGACGGTCTTGTGGAGCATGACGCTGCAGGATCTGGCCCGTCCCTTCCGCGCCGCGTCCCTCCGGCGTCATGTTTTGGACAGTAGCGCAAGGCTACAAACTCTAGGCGGTCTCTTTCGATCGCGGCATGTCGATCTGGAGGCGGTCATTTCCGTGGCGGGTGAGCAGTCGTCCCTCGCCATGAAGATCGCGGTTCTGGACCGGTTACAGAAGGCCATGCACATTTGGCACGTCATTCACCGGCCCTTCAGCATTTCCTTCGCGATCCTTGTGGTTGTGCACATCGTGATCGCGGTGAGCATGGGATACTTTTAATGACGGGAAAAGGATTGTGAAGTACAACAGAAACAAAAAGATTTATGAATAAGAAAAAGATCCTCACCATCGCGGTGCCCGTCGCTCTCGGCTTGGCCATCCAACTCTCGCTCACTTGGATGAATGGGCCGAAGGCGAAACCCGCGGCGCCGGATTCCTCCACCGCCACGACCGCTGCTCCCGAGAATGCCGCGCACGAAAAAGCGTCGCTTGAGGAACAACTGAAGCGCACGCCGGGTCACGCGCCTATTCTGTTGCGCTTGTCGGAACTGGAACGGGCCGAAGGCCACAGCAAAGAAGCCTTGGATTATCTGAAGCGCGCCTCGACCGCGGACCCGACGAGTGAAGATGCGCTGCTCGAGTACTCGAAGGCGTTATACGAATCCGGTGATACCGCCGGGGCCGAGATGCAATCAAAATTGCTGATCGAAAAGCACCCGGACAGCGTGGATGGGCTGTACAACCTGGGCGCGATCTTCGCCAATGAAGGTCGCGTGGATTTGGCGCGCCAGTATTGGGAGCGCGCGGTTTCCGTCAAACCCGATTCCGAAAGCGGGCGGAAGGCCAAAGACGGCTTGCAGCAAATCGGCGTCACCGCAGCTGCACACAAGTAGCCCATCGAGTGCATCCGCACGACGTGACTTGAGATTGATCGCATCCGGCTGAGGCTCGGCTAAGTTTGAGAACCGCTCGAAGAACTATGCTGGCGGCGGGCTGGAAACCGGATCCACGCGAACGGCCACTTCCACGATCTGCTCGCCGCCGCCCAGCGCGATGCCCTTCACCGGCGTGACATCTCCATAGTCTCGCCCCCAACTCAAAGTGACGTGACCATCCTTGGGCCGGCAATCATTCGTGGGATCGAAATCCAGCCAGCCCGCTCCCGGAATAAAGACCGAAACCCACGCATGGGAGGCATCCGCGCCCTGATAGGTGGTGCCGCTCTTTAAGTAGCCACTGACGTAGCGCGCCGAGAGCCGCAACGAGCGCAACGCGCCAATCATCACATGGGCGAAATCCTGGCAAACTCCCCGGCGAATCTCGAGGACCTCAAGAAGAGGCATGTCAATCGATGTGGACTTCGGCTCGTAGTGAAACTCTTTATATATGCGATGCGAGAGTTCGGCGACGGCATCCACAAGCGGGCGCCCTTTCGGAAACGTCGGCTTTGCGTAGTCCGCCAACTCCGGCGCGGCGGCAACGAATGGCGAATCGAAAATGAATTCGTAAGCATCCAGGGTATCTGCGTCCGGGTGCTCGGAAAGTAAATTCCGCGCGGCTTCCCACGGCAACTCTGGCTTCAATACTTCCGCGGAAGCCTCAATGGGGCGCGGCGTAACCTCCACGATGCTGGTAGCCGTTGCCGAGAACGTTTCGTGCATGCGGAACACGGCGAACGTAGTGACGTCGTTGCCGAAGTAATCCTTGCGGCTTTCGAGCATCGCGGGCTCAGGCTCCACGTGCAACCGTGTTTGGTGCAAGATCTGTCCTGGGATCGCACGCGGCGTCAAGCGAGCCTCACTCAAGCATTGCGCGACCGGCTCGTCGTAGAGGTAGCGCGTTGTATGGGTTGCTTGATAGAGCATGCGTTATACCGATGTGAGCCGCGAAATCGTCAAATGGCTCAAATAGCGGGCGGTCAATGCATCGGAGAGATCGTACAAATCCGTCTTGATGCGTCCCAGCAGTTCTTCCAGCTCACCCATGTTCCCCAGAGCATCGCGCGTCGCTAGATCCTCGCACTGCGCGGTGCGTACGGTTTGTAGAATCCGCTGCGCGACTTCGATTTCCACTGGCTTTTCCGTTTCTACCGCCTGCCACGGCAGATTCTCCACGTGATCAAGCAGCGTCAGTAACTGGAATGCCACTGACCTGGGGTTGGACTCATCGGTGAGCAACAATTCCAGAACAAACTCCGTCCGAAGCGCCGTCAGGTAACGCGTGCGATACGTGATGGAACTATCGGCGATCTGCAGCAGCAAATCCAGATATGGCTCGTTTTCAAATGGACCCTGTGCGACGCCGACTTTGAGCATTTCCGTCATCTGCAGAGCGCGCTCCAGACGGCGGCCGATATCGAGGAAGCGCCAGCCGTAGCCGCGCGTCGTATTCTCCATCAGCAATCCGCCGAACGCGGACAGGGTCACAATCGCGTGATCCAGCAAACCCATTGCCGTCACAAGGCGCTGATCGGCGGTGGCCGGGGGCGTGGAGGAAAAATCGCGATCCAATTGCTGCAGAACGCGCCATGTATCTTGCGACAAGCGCTCCTTCAATTGCCACGTCACGCGCCGGATCTGTTTCAGGTTCCAGCCGATGCCGGAGGAGCGCGTGGGATCGTACACCATGTTGCCAAGCAAACGCTCCGCTTGCCAGCGCTGTTGCGCGATGGAAACGTTCAATGTTTCCGGCGGCAGATATCCCATACCGGAAAGCAAATGGACGATCGTTTCCAATGAAGCCGCGCGTCCAAAATCTTCTTCGCTCGAAAGGGCGGGCAACAGAGAGCGCACCAGGCGCACACCCGCCTCCACGCGCTCGGCGTAACGCCCCACCCAAAACAAATTGTCGGCCACACGGCTGGGCAGTTCACCGGGTCTACGAGGTTCGGTCACTTGCACGTGCCCGGCGCGCGATGCGTGATGTTCGTCAGCCGAAGTCAGCACCCAGGTATCCTTGCTGCCGCCGCCGAGTTGCATCGACACCACCAGTGAGCGCGCTTCCGTCGAAACACGCGTCAAACCGCCAGGCATGATGCTGTAGCCGTCGCCGTTCCATGCCGCGAACACGCGGAGCACCACATGACGAGCCGCAATGCCATGATCGGTTCGCACCGGTGCGGTCGAAAGCGCCACTTGTTCCTGCGCGACGAACTGCTCGGGCTCTGCTTCAATGCGCTTCGCCAGCTCTTCGCGCTCAGGCTTGGACATCGTCGCGGGAAACTCGACGCGCTGCCCTGCTTTAGGAAATGCCGGTTTGATGACAACGTTTTCGAGATTCTCCAGCACATGCCGCCGCGGACCGGCATCGCCGCACCACCAAGTGGCCACCGACGGCATCCTCAGTTCTTCTCCCAGCAACTCGCGCGAGAGCACCGGCAGAAACGCCATATGCGCCGCCGATTCCATCAATCCGCTGCCCAGGGAATTCGCAATCGCAACGTGCCCCGACCGCACGGCCTGCACCAGTCCCGGAATTCCCAACAGTGAATCGCCGCGAAGCTCCAGTGGATCGCAAAAGTTGTCATCCATGCGGCGGAGAATCATATCCACCGGCTCCAGACCCGCCAGAGTCTTGAGGAAAACACGATTGTCGCGAACAGTGAGATCGGCCCCTTCCACCAACGGGAACCCCCAATGGCGGGCAAGGAAGGAATGCTCAAAATACGTTTCGTTATGCGGCCCCGGCGTCAGCAAAACAACGCGCGGCGTGCTGCGCTGGTTGGGCGCCATCGCCATCAACGCATCGCGCTGATCATCGAAAAAACGATAGAGCTGCCGCACACGGCATTGATTAAAAACCGATGGCAGCGTTCGCGCGCTGACCAAGCGATTTTCGAGCGCATACCCGACACCCGAGGGCGCCTGCGTCCGGTCGGAAATCACCCACCACGTGCCATCCGGAGAACGCGCCAGATCCGCCGCATAACTGTGCAGATAAACGCCTTGTGGCGGAACAATGCCGGAACAGGCGCGCAAGAAGTTCGAGTTCGCAAACAGCAAGGCTGCAGGGAGCGAGCGCTGCCGGATTAAATTGCGAGGTCCGTATAGATCGCCCAGGATGGCATTAAGCAACGTCGCGCGCTGCGTGATGGCCCGCTCAATTCCGGCCCACTCGTTTTCATCCATCACGAGCGGAATCGGATCCATCAACCACGGCCGCTCCTTGCCTTGGGGATCTCCGTAGACGTTGTAGGTGATGCCGTTGGTTTGAATCAGCTGTTGGCCTGTCCGCCAACGTCGGCTCAACTGATCGAAGCCCATGCGGCCCAGCGATACCATCAACTGGCGCCAATGCCGGCGTGGGAATCCAGCGCGCCAAGTCGCTTCATCCCAGTGGTCTTCCACAGGATGATAACGCCACTTCTCGCGAGTTTTCGCCGATCGCACCATCATTTCCCTCACGCGACTGGCCCACCGCTCATCATCTTCAACACCCTACAAGACGAACTCACCGCCACACCGCGCCGGCTTGCCGCCCGGACGTCCAGCGCAAATCAAGCGTCGCTGGGAACTCGGGATTCTCCTCTATCGGAGGTGCGTTCATCGGACCCGGCGTGTGGCCGAACGCAAAGAAACGCGCACGGCGCCGCGCTTCGGCTTCATTCGAGTTTACCGCGAAGGTGTCATAATTCCGCCCGCCCGGATGCGCCACGTGATAGGTGCAACCACCCAGCGAACGTCCTGCGGAAAGATCGACTAAATCAAATACAAGCGGCGTATGAACGGGAATCGTCGGATGCAGGCAACGCGGGGGCTGCCACGCGCGATAGCGCACGCCGCACACGAACTCGCCCTGCGTCCCCGTAGGCTGCAGCGGCAAACGGCGCCCGTTGCAGGTGATCGTATAACGCTCTCCGGCCAATCCAGTAACGCGAACCTGCAAGCGTTCCACAGACGAATCCACAAAGCGTGTCGTTCCGCCACCGCCCGGCTCTTCACCAAGCACATACCAAGGCTCAATCGCCTGGCGCAGCTCAATCTCCACGCCGTCGTAACAGACACGGCCGTAAACCGGGAAACGGAACTCGAAGTGCGGATCGAACCACGCTTCCTCCACCGCATAGCCGGCTTGATTCAGCTCACCGATCACTGCACGGAAATCACGTTCCACGTAGTACGGAAGCAGGAACCAATCATGCAGGCGCGTGCTCCATCGCACTGGCTTTTCCTCAAACGGTTGTTTCCAGAAACGCGAGATCAGCGCCCGTACCAACAACTGTTGCGCCAAACTCATGCGCGCATGCGGCGGCATTTCGAATGCGCGTAACTCCAGTAACCCCAGACGGCCGCTCGAACTATCCGGCGAGTACAATTTATCGACGCAGAACTCCGCGCGATGCGTATTGCCAGTGACATCCACCAGCAAGTTGCGGAAGATACGATCCACCAGCCATGGCGGACAGTTGCCCATGCTGTTTTGAATCAGGGAGAACGCAATCTCCAGCTCATACACCGCATCCGGCCTCGTTTCATCTACGCGAGGTGCCTGGCTGGTGGGGCCGACAAACACACCCGAGAACAAATAGGAGAGCGACGGGTGATTCAGCCAGTAGCCCACCATGCTCTTGAGCAAATCTGGCCGGCGCAGGAACGGACTATCCTGCGGAGTGGCCGCGCCCAGCACCAGGTGATTGCCGCCGCCGGTTCCGGTATGGCGGCCGTCGAGCATGAACTTCTCCGTGCCCAAACGGCTTTGGCGGGCCTCCTCGTAAAGCGTGGTGGTGTGCTCCACCAGCTCGCGCCAATTCTTCGACGGATGGATGTTTACTTCAATCACGCCCGGGTCAGGCGTCACTTTGATCGCCTGCAACCGCGAATCGAACGGCGGAGAGTAGCCTTCAATCAAGACAGGCATCCGCAGGCGAGCAGCCGTATCTTCGATGGACGCGATCAAATCCACATAGTCTTCCGCCGATGCTACCGGAGGAAGAAAAACGCAGATGCGGCCATCACGAGCTTCGATGGCGAGCGCTGTTCGCACCACCGTACCCGTCGGCGGCGGATCCGGCAAAGGCCTTCGTTCCTGCCTGCGGAACTCCGTGCCCGCTTCGGTATGCGCATAAAACTGCCGCCGCGGAACGGGCAGTGGCGGCGCCGGAGCCATCGGATCAATGCTCCAAACCTGCTGCATTTGATCAGCGGGTTCCCACGGCAGGCTTTGCAACGGTAATCGAAGCCCCACCGGCGAATCACCGGGTAGCAGAAACAGGTGCCGCGCCCGCAGCATCCACAATCCCGTCTGCCACTCGGGACCGCTTTTGCCCCAACCGCGCTGAATCGGCAAAACAAATCCAACCGGCTGGCCGAGGCCACGCGAGAAAACGGCGCGCACGCGTTCGCGCTCTTCCGGATCATCCAACTTGTTCTCTCGTGGATCGACGTTATAGGGAAGTTGCCGCTCCTTATGCACATACGCAAGCGGGTCTTCGTACGCTTCAATGAGGTACTCCGGACCAATCGTCAAACGCTTGGAGAGGGCTTCGGCAAACCGCCGAGCGTCTTCGTTATCGAAACCGTAGTCTTTATCGGGCTCGGCAAACCATTGCGGATCGTGCCACAAAGCAACGCCGTCCGTCCTCCAGTAACACGCGTATGCCCAACGCGGCAGGGATTCACCCGGGTACCACTTCCCTTGCCCGAAGTGCAGCAGGCCGCCGGGAGCGAATTTTTCCCGCAGGCGCGCCATCAAATTTCCCGCAAGACGTTTCTTCGTCGGACCAATCGCCGCCGTCGTCCACTCCTCGCCGTCCATGTCGTCGATGGAGACGAACGTCGGCTCACCGCCCATGGTTAGACGAACATCGCCGGCAATCAGTTCGGCGTCGATCTGTTCGCCGAGCACGTTGATCGCATCCCACTGGCGGTCAGTATAGGGCTTCGTCACGCGCGGATCTTCGTGAATGCGCGTCACGTTCATTTCATGGTGGAACTCCACTTCCGATGGACTCACCATGCCGGAAACAGGCGCAGCCGATAGCGGCTCCGGTGTCGCCGCGAGGGGAATGTGGCCTTCTCCCGCAAGCAACCCTGAGGTTGGATCTAATCCAACCCAGCCAGCCCCGGGCAAATACACTTCTGTCCACGCATGCAGATCGGTGAAATCCGCCGAAGGCCCCTCAGGACCCTCCAGCGGCTTGACATCGGGCGTTAACTGGATAAGATAGCCGGAAACAAACCTTGCGGCCAAACCCAAATGCCGCAGCACTTGCACTAGCAGCCAACCAGAATCGCGGCACGATCCGCTGCCGAGTTCCAGCGTTTCTTCCGCCGATTGCACGCCCGGTTCCATGCGGATCAAATACCGCACGGCGTCCTGCACACGCTGGTTCAGAGCCACCAGGAAATCGATCGTGCTCGTCGGCTTACGGTCTACGGCAGCGAGAAACCGCTTGAAGTGCGGGCCGGTTTTGGCTGTGATCAGGAATGGCGCAAGTTCGCGCTGCAGCCAGTCTTCGTAGCGGAACGGAAATTTATCGGCGTACGGCTCCAGAAAGAAGTCGAATGGATTAATCACCGTCATCTCAGCGGTGAGATCCACTTCCACCGAGAAGGTCTTCGTCTCCTTCGGGAACACCAGACGCGCCAGGAAGTTGCCTTGCGGATCCTGCTGCCAGTTGATGAAGTGTTCCTTCGGCTCGATGCGGAGCGAATAGCTGAGCACAGGCGTGCGCGTGTGCGGCGCCGGTCTCAGCCGCACAATCTGCGGCGAGAGCGTGACCATGCGGTCGTATTGGTAAACCGTCTTATGCTGCAGCGCGACGCGAATCCCCATTTTTAGTGGCCGGTTCCGGCGTGCGCCTGCGTTTGTGACTGATCCTGAGACTTGCTCGAAATGCGGGCCACGAAATCCTCGCTCACCCGCGCGTCGATGAGGTTCATCTTTACCTGCAGGGCATCGAGATACTCGTGCAGCCCCTGGCGAATAATCGAGCCGACGGAGGTGAAGTCCAACTCTGACCGCAACAGGCCCATTAACTGCTCGGATGGATATTTGTACGAACCCATCGGCACTCCCGTGATCGCGTGCAGCGATTCGTCCGCCGACCGGATACAGTAATGCACCGAGCGAGGGAACTCACGGTCGAGAACCAGGAACTCCACGATCTCCCGTGGCGCAATGCGCCCATACTTCTTGCGGTACATTTCGAACCCACTCACCGATTTCAGCACGGCCGACCACTGAATGTCGTCGTAGGGCGTGCCAACGTCGCGAACCGAAGGCAGCAGCATGAAGTATTTGACGTCGAGAATACGCGAGGTTTTATCGGCGCGCTCCATCTTGCGGCCCAACCGGGTGAAGTGCCACGCCTCGTTGTGCGTCATCGTTGCGTCCGTCAAACCCTGGAACAGATGGGCACCCAGACGGATGCCGCGAAACACCTCGGGAAGCCATTCCGGATTCGGCATTTCGCGCTGCGTCTGCAGTTGCAGGTACATCGTGTTCACCTGCTCCCACATTTCGGAAGAAATCGTTTCGCGAACCGAGCGCGCGTTCTCGCGTGCCGCGGTCAGGCAGGAATAGATCGAGTTCGGATTGTCGGCGTCGTACGCCAGGAACGAAATAACGTTGTCCTGCGTCGCATGGCCATAGCGCTCCTTGAACATCTCCGTATCGCCGCTGGTATCAATCAGCGGCTGCCATTGATGAGCGGGGTCAAGCGGAAGATCCAGTTGCAGATTCAGATTGACGCCAATGAATCGGGCCACGTTTTCGGCACGTTCCATGTAACGGCCCATCCAGTAGACGGAATCTGCCACGCGGCTGAGCAAAGGCCGGGCTACGCCGTTCATTGCGCACCTCCCGGTTCGGCTGCCAGTACCCAGGTATCTTTGCTGCCGCCTCCCTGCGAGGAGTTGACCACCAGCGAACCCTTGCGCAAAGCCACGCGCGTCAACCCGCCGGGCACAACGTTGATGTCTTTGCTGCCGTAGAGAATGTAGGGGCGCAGGTCAACGTGCCGGCCCTCCAGGTGATCATCGATGAGGGTTGGCACGCGGGAAAGCGCGAGCGTCGGCTGCGCGATATAGTTGCGCGGGTTTTCCTTCACCTTTTCGGCGAACTCGGCCCGCTGCGCCTCGGTGGCATGCGGACCCACCAGCATTCCATAGCCGCCTGCTTCGTTCGCGGCTTTCACGACCAACTTATCCAGGTTACCGAGCACATGCTGCCGGTCCGCGTCGCGCCAGCAGAGGTACGTCGGCACATTCGGCAAAATCGCATCCTCGCCAAGGTAGTAGCGGATCATGTCCGGCACATACGCGTAAACCACTTTGTCATCCGCCACGCCGTTGCCCGGCGCGTTCGCCAAAGACACATTCCCTGCGCGGTAAGCATCTACAAGGCCCGGAACACCCAGCAGCGAATCCGGACGGAAAGCTTTCGGGTCCAGGAAATCGTCGTCAATGCGGCGGTAGATGACGTCCACCTTGCGCAGACCCTTGGTGGTGCGCGTCCAGACGACGTTATCCTGCACCACCAGATCCCGGCCCTCCACCAACTGCACCCCCATCTGCTGGGCAAGAAAGCTGTGCTCGAAATACGCGGAGTTGTAGATTCCCGGCGTCAGCACAACCACCGTGGGATTATCCGCTGCCCCTTTCGGCGCAATGGAGTTCAGCGTTTCCAGCAGCTTGCCTGGATAATCGTCCACCGGGCGCACGCGCAATCCTTCAAAGACCTGCGGGAACGTCCGCTTCATGAGATCGCGATTTTCGAGCACATAGCTGACACCCGAGGGCACGCGTAAATTGTCTTCCAGCACATAGATCTGGCCGTCTCCGTGACGCACCAGGTCCGTTCCCGTGATGTGGCACCAGATGCCGCCCGGAGGATTGATGCCCATGCACTGCTGGCGGTAAAAAATGGCCGAATGAATCACTTCCTCGGGGATTACCTTATCTTTCAGGATCTTCTGCCCGTGGTAGATGTCGTCGATGAACGCGTTCAGCGCGAAGATGCGCTGCTTCAGTCCGCGCTCAATCCAATCCCACTCCTGCGCGCGCACAATGCGGGGGATCAGGTCAAACGGGAAAATGCGCTCGGTGCCGTGCGAATCCCCGTAAACGTTGAAGGTAATGCCGAGCTGCAGCAACAAACGCTCGGCCGCTCGCTGGCAGCGTTCCAGCTGCCCTTCTTCGAGATTTTGGATCGTTTCCAGCAGCAGCCGCGCCTCCGGCCGCGCGACGCCGCTTGCGTCGAACATCTCGTCGTGGAAATTTTCGGTCTGGTAGTGATCAAAGCGCATGGTGCCTGGCCGGGAGACAATCTCCCCTGCTTGATTCTGGCAGGAAACCGCCCCAAAATCTCATTCAAAGAATTGATTGGGGATATAGCCGGATCGCGACGAAATTGCTTATGACTCCCATAGAGAAAATCTGTTTTGGCATCAGGCATTTGTCGCGTATTCTGTGACTGGCAGGACCTGCATCGAAAACCTGTAGGTTTGACCCTGCCGTTCTTCATCCCACGTCGTGATGTACCCGGACGCGTTAAGCCTTCGTCCGGCAGACCAACGAAATCTTCCTGGAGAGTACATTTATGCGACGTTTGGTGGTGGTGGGCAACGGACGGGCGGCGGACGCATTTCTGCGGCAAATGCATCAATACAAACATGATTTTGCGATCTCCGTGTTCGGCGACGGACCCCTTTTGCGCGATCGCCGCTGGTATGCCGATCACAGCATTGATCTGAGTGAAGGCGTGCGCGTCGTCTCCATCGACCGCCATGCCCGCGTTGCCCAGGGCGGCGATGGATCGTTCACCACGTACGACCGTTTGATCCTCGCCATCGGCATGCCCGGCCACAACGGGTTGTCCATCCCAGGGCTCCAGATGCGGAACGGCCTGATCGTCAACCGGGCGATGGAGACCACTGACGGCTATATCTACGCGATTGGCGGCTGCGCGGAGGTGCGGGATACGCGTTGGGCCGCTAGACTGGACAAACAGGCGCAACGGCTGGCGGCACGGCTAGTCGGAGAATCCGACGGCGTGGACCTGGCGGAGACGCGGGACAGGCTGAAACTTGCTTTGGTTCCCAGGGTTGAGACAGAGGAAATGGAAAAGGCACGAATCGCATGAGGCCAACGGAAGCGTTCACGGACTCGCCCGCGGATGCGCGCGACGTACTGACGCTCGAAGAAATCGCGGGACTTGCCGGGGAAGCCGGTAAGCCAGCGGAAATTTTGATGAAGGTTGTCGCTTTGATCGCAAAGCGATTCGAGACCGATGTCTGTTCGGCATACCTGCTAGAACCCGACCGCGCCAACCTCGTACTTGCGGCGAGTGTCGGATTGCGGCCGCAGGCTATCGGCAAGCTGCGGCTGGCTCTGTCGGAGGGGCTCGTCGGATTGGTTGCCGAGCAGGTGCGCCCCGTATCGGTGCAGCGCGCACAGGAACACCCTCGCTTCAAGTATTTTCCCCAAGCGGGGGAGGACGGTTATCAATCCTTCCTGGGGGTGCCGATGCTCGAACGCGGCGCCCTTCAGGGCGTATTAGTGGTCCAAACACTCGCCGAACGATTGTTCACCGAAGACGACATGCGGATGCTGGTGGTGGCCGCCGGGCAGGTGGCTCCCGTGGTTGGCGAAGCGCGCACGCTCGACCGGTTCATTGCTCCAGTCCAGGAGCGCCTTTGGTCGCTCGGCCGGAATCTTTGGTGGAGTTGGGATCACGATTCGGTCGGTTTGTTCCGGGATTTAGAGCCGGCGCGTTGGCGGCAGTTAAATCACAGTCCGCTGGCCCTGCTCAGCAAGATGCCGCTCAAAGAGATTGAGCGGAGGGCCGACGAACTGGTGCTGCACGGGCGTATCAACTACGACTATCGGAGGCAGCGCGAGTATCTGGAGGCAGACCGGACGTGGGGCGCGACGCATGCGGGCGTCTTGCGCCCCCGCCCGGTCGCATATTTTTCGGCGGAATTTGGCTTGCATGAGTCCGTGCCGATTTACTCAGGCGGCCTGGGCGTGCTCGCCGGGGATCACATCAAGAGCGCATCCGACCTGGATATTCCACTGATCGGGATCGGCCTGTTTTACGGGCAAGGCTACTTCCGGCAGCGGCTGGACGGCAGCGGATGGCAGCATGAGGAATACCTGGAAACCGACGTCAGCCAGATGCCCATGGAACCGGCGATCGGCTACGACGGCCTGCCGGTGACCGTCAGTCTGCAGACACGCTCCGGGGCGATTAACGCGAAAGTTTGGCGATTGAAGGTGGGCCGCTGCGATCTGCTGCTGCTCGATTCAAACGTGGAAGGCAATGCTCCGGAAGACCGCGAACTGACGTCGCGGCTCTACGGCGGCGACGGTCGCGTGCGCATTCGCCAGGAACTGTTGCTCGGGGTTGGAGGCTTTCGTGCGCTCCGCGCCATGGGCATCACCCCGGGCGTGCTCCATATGAACGAAGGCCACAGCGGGTTCGCGGTGCTCGAAGCCATCCGCTCCCGCATGATCGAAGAGGGCTTGAGCTTCGATCAGGCCTGGCCGCGCGTGGCTCGCGAAGTGGTTTTCACCACCCACACGCCGGTACCGGCGGGACACGACCGTTTTGACGCGCACCTGATCGAAGAACACCTGGGCCCGCTGCGCGAGGAACTCGGCCTTTCGCATGAACGACTGATGGCGTTGGGACGTGAACACACGGGTAATCCGCATGAAATGTTCTGCATGACGGTGCTCGGGTTGCGGCTGACCAATCGCGCCAACGCCGTATCTTCACTGCATGGGGAGGTCTCCCGCGCGATGTGGACGGGTCTGTATCCGGGCAAATCGGAGAACGAAGTCCCCATCGGGCACATCACGAATGGCGTGCATGTCCCCACGTGGCTCGCGCCGCAGATGTTCCGCCTTTACGACCGTCACTTAGGTACGAACTGGCACGAACATAGCGGTGAGGCGCGTATCTGGGAAGGCGTGGAAAATATCGACGACGGCGAGCTGTGGGAAACACACCTCGCTTTGAAATCCCGTTTGATCGATTTCGTGCGACGGCGCGCCGTCGATCAGGCGCAGCGGCGCCGCGAATCGGACGCATCGCTCCAGCACCTGAGCAAAGTACTGAGTCCGGATGCACTGACCATCGGCTTTGCGCGCCGCTTTGCGACATATAAGCGCGCCAATCTCCTGCTAATCGACATCGAACGCTTGGCGTCCATGGTGAACGACCCCAAGCGCCCCGTGCAGTTCGTTTTCGCTGGAAAGGCGCATCCTCATGACGAACCCGGCAAGCGCGTGCTGCAGCAGATCGCGCAGCTCATGCGCGACAGCAAATTCGCTGACCGTTTCGTCTTCGTCGAAGATTATGACATCAACGTCGGCCGTTTCCTGGTGCAAGGTGTGGACGTGTGGTTGAACAATCCGCGCCGTCCGCTCGAAGCCTCGGGCACCAGCGGCCAGAAGGTCGTGCTCAACGGGGGTTTGAATCTCTCCGTGCTCGATGGCTGGTGGGCGGAGGCCTACGACGGCTCGAACGGTTTCGCGATTGGCTCCGGCCGCACGCATTCCAACATGGATGTGCACGATTCGCGCGACGGCGAAGACTTGCATCGCGTTTTGCAAAATGACGTGATCCCGCTCTTCTATCAGCGCGACCGCGACGGACTGCCGCGCGGCTGGATCAAACGTATGAAGCGGACCATCCGTACGCTCGGCTGGCGCTTCAACGCCAACCGTATGGTGATGGACTACACGCTCAAATGCTATATCCCGGCGGCCGGCGGCACCTCCAGCGATATGCGCTAATCGGCCCGAACCTGTGCGCAAGGAACCAGTTGCACCGCGAAATGTAGTGCGTCCTGTTGCCCCTATGCGAGAATCGTGGCAATGATCGGCTGTATTGGTGTTCTCGCGCTTATTGCCCCTGGAGTCCTTGTCGGCCTCTATCTGCATTCCTGGACCTGGGGCATCGGCATCGCCGCGGCGTTGCTCGCCATCGTGGGCGCCATCATTGTCTACAAACGTCAACACCGCCTGACGCCGGGAAAATGGGCCGTACAACTCGAAAAACACCTGCTCGGCACCGAGGGTCCGTACGATTGGAAGGAAGCCACCACGCGCCCCTTCGCCGACGCCAAACTAGAGAGCCTGCGCGTTCGCATTGCACAGGATTATAAGGCGCTCGATACGCTTGAGAAAAAGGAAGCGTTCCGCAAGATTGTGGAAGCACTGAAGCGCGGCGAGATTGCGTGATCGCGGCTCGCCTTCGGTGCTTTGAACACCGGGAGTCCGCCGGTCATAATAGAATGGATCAGTACGCGAGCAGTCAGCCTCGCCGAGCGATAAATTCACCAAGAGAAGGGGGCAACGAAAAGGAGTCACTATGTGCGATCAGGACCATTTTGAACATGACCGGCAAGAAGCGGAGCTTCTTGGCCAGGTAACACGAAAGCAATTCGGCAAGCTGGTGGGAGTGGGTGTGGCGCTGATGCTGCCGCAGGTCGCCAACGCCGTAACCGTAACGGAAAGCGATTTGGAGATCAAGACTCCGGACGGCACCGCCGAAGCCTACTTTGTGCATCCAGCCACCGGCACCGCGCCGGGCGTGTTGGTTTGGCCCGATATTTTCGGCTTGCGGCCTGCTTTCAAGAATATGGCGAAGCGCCTGGCTGAGACCGGTTACTCCGTGCTGGTGATCAACCCGTTCTATCGCATGAAGAAGGTTCCCGCAGGAGCGAAAGGTTCGGCAACACCGATTCCCGAACTGATGCCGCTTGCACAGGCCCTCAACGAAACCACGCATATGACCGACGCGAAAGCGTTCGTCGGCTGGCTGGATCAGCAAGCGTCTGTCGCCAAGAACCGCAAGATCGGCACGCAGGGTTACTGTATGGGCGGACCCATGGCATTCCGCACATCCGCCGCAATGCCGGACCGTGTTGGCGCGGTTGCCTCTTTCCATGGCGGCGGCCTGGTCACCGACATGCCGAATAGCCCGCACCTGCAGGCGTCCAAGACCAAGGCACAGTTCCTGATCGCCGTCGCGGCCAACGACGACATGCGTTCGCCCAACGAAAAGAACGTTTTGAAGGAAACGTTTGAAAAAGCGAAACTGCCGGCCGAGATCGAAGTGTACGCAGGCGCGATGCACGGCTGGTGCCCGCCGGATTCGCAGGTCTACAACGAGCCGCAAGCCGAAAAAGCTTGGGCCCGCTTGACTGCGCTCTACGGCAAAGCGCTGAAGTAAATTCGCAAGCAGTTTCGAAATGGCCGCATTCCGGTGGCGCAGGTTTCGCCGGAACGCGGCCATATTCTTTTGCGGAACTCTCCCTGAACCGTAAACTGGTAACAAGGAGATACAGAACCTGCGTCCGGTCATTGGAATTGACCTTGGCACCACAAACAGTGCCTTGGCATACACAAACGGGGAGACCGTTGAAAATTTTGCGATTCCGCAATTCGTCCACCCAGGAGAAGTGCGCGAAGAGCCGCTGCTGCCGTCCTTTTTGTTTCTAGACCAAAGCGGCCCGATTGTTGGCGTGCTTGCACAACGAAAGGGACTGGAGATCCCTGGCCGATTAGTCTCGTCGGCGAAATCGTGGCTCTCGCACACAGGCATCGACCGCACCGCGGCCATTCTTCCGCCGACGGCCCCCGAAGGCATCGCCAAGGTATCGCCCGTCGAAGCATCGCGCGAATACTTGCGCCACTTGCGCGAGGCCTGGAACACGAAGCATCCTGACCGCCCCTTTGACGAGCATCAAGTCTTGGTCACCGTGCCCGCGTCCTTCGACGCCGTGGCGCGCGATCTCACGCAAAAGGCCGCAGAAGAAGCGGGCTACCGCAACTTGATTCTGCTCGAAGAGCCCCAAGCGGCGTTCTATGCGTGGATTGAACGGCATCCCGATTGGCGCGAGCAGGTAAACGTCGGCGACATGATTGTCGTCATCGACATCGGCGGTGGAACGACCGATTTTTCGCTGATCGCGGTGAACGAACAAGGCGGCGAAATACAGTTGGAGCGCATCGCCGTGGGCGATCACATTCTGCTGGGCGGCGATAACGTGGACGCCGCGCTCACGCATCACATCTCGCAAGGTTTGCCGAAGAAACTCGATACCGCACAGTTCCACGCGTTGTGGCAACAATGCCGCACAGCGAAAGAAAAACTGCTGGACGAAGGCAACACGGACGCCGAGCATCCCATTACCGTGCTGGGCCGCGGCACCGGCGTGGTCGGCGGTTCGATGAAAACCGTGCTCAAGCGCGAGGCGCTCGAAAAAATTTTGATGGACGGATTCTTCCCGCAGGTGTCGCTCGATGAGGAACCGCAGGGCCAGCACGCGGCCTTGACCGAGTTCGGCCTGCCCTACGCCGCTGACGCAGCCATCACACGGCACCTGGCGCACTTCCTGCATCATCACCACGCCAAGCCCACGCACGTTCTATTCAACGGCGGCGTGCTGCGCGCAACAAGCGTGAGGCAGCGATTGCTCGATGTCCTGAACGCCTGGCTGCCGCAGCCAGTAACCGAACTGGAGTCGGCCGATCTGATGAACGCTGTCGCGCGCGGCGCCGCGTATTATGGACTCGCGCGGCAAGGCAAAGGCGTGCGCGTGCGCGGGGGCGTTCCTCGCACGTATTACATCGGCATTGAGGCGTCCATGCCTGCTGTGCCAGGAATGCGGCCGCCGCTCAAGGCGCTCACGGTAGTTCCCTTCGGCATGGAAGAAGGCACACACTACGAAATCCGAGACCGCCAATTCGCGCTCAGCATCGGCAAACGCGCGCAGTTCCGCTTCTTCCAATCCTCCGAGCGGCAAAGCGACTCCGCGGGCTTGATTCTGGACGACATCCCGGAACTCGTGGAGGAAACGTCGCCCATCGAAGTGAAGTTGGCAGGCGAGCCCGGCGTGACGGTGCCGGTGACGCTCGAAAGTCTAGTCACCGAAACCGGCGTCCTCGAGCTATGGTTTCTCGCCAAAGACGGCCGCCGATGGAAACTCGAGTTCAACGTGCGGCCAAAGAGAAACACATCGTAAACGCCGAGGCGGCCTTGGTCATTTGCGGGAGGGGTCTTGTATCAAGGCCCCTTTTTTGTTGGAGTAGAGCTTTGGCGTGGCGTCCGCCGGCCATGGGAGTGAGCATGATCGCGCAGAATCCGAAGCAGCAGGAAACATGGGCCACAGGTGATTTTTCAATGATCGGCACCGGCGTCACGCTGGTAGGCGAGTTGCTCTGTGACTCGATTCCCGTTCATGCGGGCAACCGGGTGCTCGACATCGCCACCGGATCGGGTAACACGGCACTCGCTGCTGCACGCCGCGGATGCCGCGTGACGGGCGCGGATTTCGTTCCCGCGTTACTCGAACGCGGACGCGAGCGCGCGCATGCCGAGCGGTTGAAGATCGACTTTCAAGAGGGCGACGCCGAGGCGCTCCCCTTCCCAGACGCATCCTTCGACGTCGTGCTCTCCACCTTCGGTGCCATGTTTGCTGCGCCGCAACGCGCCACCGCCGAGATGCTGCGCGTTTGCCGCCCGGGCGGCAAAATTGGCATGGCGAACTGGACGCCGGAAGGCTTCATCGCCGAGATGTTCCGGCTCGCGTCCACGTATGCTCCTCCACCCGCAGGCGCGGAACCGCCGGTAAAATGGGGCATCCCTGAAGTGGTTCGCGAACGTTTCGGAAGTACTGTTTCCGGGATTCGCTTCGTCCCGCGCCACGTGATCATGCGCCACCACACGCCGCGCTCTTGGGTGGATTTTTTCAAGACCTATTTCGGCCCGACGATCCGCGCCTATGAAGCCGCTGGGGAACGTGCCGCGGAGTTAGACGCCGCCCTGCTGGACTTGGCCACGCGCTACAACCAGTCGGGCGACCAGAGCTTGTTTGTGACGGCCGACTACATCGAAGTGATCGCCACAAAAGCGTAGAGGACCTACACGCCAATGAATACCGCGTCCCGTATTTTGTTCGCTTCCGCCGCTGCCCTGCTGCCGTTGATCGCCCAGCAGCAGCGCAACTTCCCGCAACCTCCGCCGCCCAAAGACGTGACGGTGACCGAAATTCCCGGCGTCATCGCCGCGGGAGCCAAGTGGACCATTGCGTACCAAAGCGCCGAGAACTCCGACGGCATCACGGCCTCACCCGATGGTGGCCTCTTGTTTGCGCAAGAGCAATCGAGTCACATCAATAAGCTGGACGGCCGCGACCAGTTCTCGACGTATCTCACCAACGGCCACGGCGTTGGCGGTGTCGCGGTGGGCCCAAGGAAAAAAATTTACGCGGTGGAACGCACCTGCACCGATCCCGGCCAGAAACCGGACGAGTGCAAGGAGAACACAGCCATCAGTACCCTGACGCCGATGCGCAAGATCCTTGCAGACAACTACGCGGGCAAAAACCTGGGCCGTATCAACGATCTGGTGGTGGACAAAAAAGGCGGAGTATACTTTTCGAGCGGCACTCCCTACTATGTCAGCCCCAGCGGCCAGGTGCTTTCCTTCGGCGCCGGCCTGCGCACCAACGGCATCCAGTTGAGCCGCGATGAGAAGACTCTGTATGTCACCAACGGCCCGGTAATCATGGCATTCGACGTCCAACCCGACGGCTCTGTGACAAATCAGCGCGAGTTTGGGAAACTCGAAGGCGGCGGTAATGGCGACGGCATGGCCATCGATTCTGAAGGCCGCGTCTACTGCGCGACCGCTCCCGGCGTGCAGGTGCTTGGGCCGGATGGTAAGTACCTGGGGCTGATCCCGATGCCGCGCAACGGAATCAGTATCGCCTTTGCGGGCAAGGACAAAAAGACGCTCTACGCGGTCGGCAATGGAGCCGTGGATAAGGACGGCAAAGAGATCGTGACTCCGCAGGGCGTCCGCAACACCGCGATGACTATCTACAAGATTCCGATGGTCGCACAGGGCTTCAAAGGCCGCACCAAATAGCGCACTGGCATTGCAGAGCGGTAGGCATGAGTGATAAACGTGTACTCATGCCTGATTCCACCGCTTTGGATTTGAGTCCTGCTTCACGCCGGGAGTTTTTCGCTCGTGCCGCCGCCGGAGCCGCCGTTATCGGCGCACTCACTGGCCCGTTGACCCCGCAGTTACGCGCACAGAAAGCTACTGGCGCTTCGGGCATGACCAATCCGTTCACCGATCCGTCCTTCGCTGAGGGCCGTCAGATGCGCATTCGCGAATTCATCGGCCGCGGAGCCGATCCCGAAGCGGCCGAAGCTATTTTCAAAAAAATGGCCAGCCTCGACGCCGAACCGTGGGTGGCCGAATGGACCAAGCTCGCGCAGCCGTTCGAGCAACAAGCCGCCCAACTCGAATCCCAAGGCAAGCTGGCGGAGGCGAATAAACTCTATCTCAAGGCCGCATCGTATTACGGCATCGCCAAGTTCCCCTGCATCAACCATCCCGCCAAGCAAGCTGCCTATAAAAAGGCGATAGAGAATTACCTGAAGGGCGCGCGTTCGATGGACCCGCCCGTCGAGCGCATCACGATTCCCTTCGAAGGCAAGCAGATCATCGGCTATTTCCGGAAGCCGAAGGGCGTCACCAAGCCGCCGATCGTGATCACCACCGGCGGCGTGGATGTCTACAAAGAAGAGCGCGGCACCAACGACATGCTCGGCATCGGGGCGGCGGTTTTCTCGATGGACATGCCCGGTGCGGGCGAGTGCCCCGTATGGAACGCTCCAGACTCCGAGAAACTCTACACGGCGACCATCGATTACCTGCTGACGCGCAATGACATCGACGGCAAGCGTATGGGCTTCGTGGGCCGCAGCTACGCAGGCTACTGGGGCGGGAAGATGGCCTACGTCGAAGCGAAGCGCCTGAAGGCGTGCGCGCAATTGGGCGGGCCGATCCACTACACGTGGCAGGAGCCATGGCTGCGCGGGCTTTTGAATGAGAAGGAATATTTCTGGAACATCCTCGATTCGATGATCTACTCGAATCACGTGAAGGATTTCGATGAACTCGTGAAGACCGCGCCGGCGATGTCCCTCAAAGCGCAAGGGTGGCTGGAGAAACCGTCGGCGCCGATGGTCATGATCAACGGAGCGAAAGATCCGTGGATCTCGCCGGAAGAGATTCCGCTGCTGCTCGAAACCGGCTCGCCCAAAACGGCCCGCGTCATTTCCGACGGCGCGCACATGGGCCGCGGCAGCAAGCAGAACGCGGAAACCGGCAAGATGTTGCAAGAGTTCCTGCGCTACCACTTGAACGCGTAGTCATCGGGAAAACGGAGAACCCAGTCATGAAGATGAACTTTTTAGCAGTGTGTACACGTGTGCGGATACCGGCGTTCGCAGGCTTGCTGCTGGCCTCCTCTCTACTCGCGCAGCCTCCCGCGGGGAAGCGTGCTCCTGAGCCGCAGGGCGTGCGCGAAGTGACGGTCACCGAAATTCCTGGCGTCGTTGCAGCGGGAGCGAAATGGGAACTCGTCTGGCAAGGTCCGGATAACGCCGATGGCATCGTGGGCACTCCAGACGGCGGACTGCTTGTCGCCAAGGAGCAGCCGAATCAGATTGCTAAGCTCGATAAGAGCGGCCAGCCATCGGTTTACCTGGACAATCCGCATGGACCCGGCTCCGTGGCGATCGACGCAAAAGGCCGCCTGCTCGCCGTCGAGCGCACCTGCACCGACCCTGGCCGGAATCCGGAAAACTGCAAGGAAGCGACAGCGATCTCGATGCTCGCGTCCAAGGGTGCCGGGACGGCAAAGCCCGTTGCCGAGCGCAAGGTTCTGGCCGATAATATCGACGGCAAGAGCCTGGGCCGCATCAACGACCTTGTGGTCAGCAAGAAGGGCCATGTCTACTTCACTTCGAACGGTGCCTTTTTTCTGCCTTCCGGCGGCAAAGTCAGCACCTTCGGCGAAAACCTTCGCACCAACGGTATCATGCTGAGCCGCGATGAAAAGTCGCTGTACATCACCAACGGCAATACCGTGGCAGTGTTCGATATTCAGGCGGACGGCACCCCGAAGAATCAGCGCGAATTCGGCAAACTGGAAGCCGGCGGCAACGGCGACGGATTAGCCATCGACGCCGACGGCCGCTTGTATGTGACCAGTCAACCGGGCGTGCAGGTCTTCAGCGCGGGGGGCAAGTATCTGGGCGTGATTCCGACACCGCGCGCGGTGATCAGTGTGGCGTTCGCGGGTGCGGATAAAAAGGCGCTCTACGTAGTGGGCTCCGGCTCACTCGGACCCGACGGCAAGGAATTCCGCACACCCGAGGGCGTCCGGAACAACGCGAAAACCATTTACAAGCTGGCAACCCTCACGCAGGGCTTCAAGGGCCGGGCCAAATAATCAGCGGGAATCAGCACTCGGCCGGACGGCCGACTAAACCCAGATTGACGGCGCACAGCACTAGTTCGGCGGTGTTGTGCACGTCCAGCTTCTTCATCAGACGAATGCGGTGCGTTTCCACCGTGTGGATGCTGAGCCCAAACGACGTCGCAATGGACTTGTTGCTGTTTCCTTCGGCAAGCATCTGGAAGATCTCGCGCTCGCGTTCGGTGAGCAGCCCGTAGCGATCCTCCGCTTCCGAGTTCTTTCCCGTCAGATTGCGCGTATAAGCATCCAGCAGAAGTTTTGCGACACCGGGGCTGAAGTAAGTTTGGCCGTCCTGGACAGCCCGAACGGCCCGGAGTAAATCTTCTTCGGTAGAATCCTTCACAACGTATGCTTTCGCCCCCGCGCGCACGGCGCGGTTGACATAGCGTTCGTCGCTATACATGCTGAGCACGATCACACCTATCGCCGGAAGCCGGCGGGCGATCTGCGACGTCGCGTCGATTCCATTCAAATTCTTCATACTCAGATCAATCACGGCAATGTCCGGGCGAAGTTTTTCGGCCATACTGACGGCTTCCAGACCGTCGGCGGCTTCGCCCACAATAGTCACCGTGGGATCGGATGCAAGTATCGTACGAATGCCATGACGGATCAGCACGTGATCGTCGGCAATCAGCAGGCGCGTAGGCATGGTTTAGAGAGATGCGTTCTGACCGCCGTTGTGTTTCAGCGGCACACCGGTATCGTCAGCAGAATCGCAGTCCCGTGTTCCTCCGAAGATTCAATCGCGAACGTGCCGTTTAACATCTCGACACGCTCTCGCATGTTGGACAAGCCCAAACCACCGGAGGAGTAGCCGTCGTTCGATATTCCACATCCGTTGTCGGCGATCGTTACGCTTAAGTCGCCCGCCATATTCAGCGGATCGGCGCGTTCAATCGTGACATGAATGCTCGAAGCCGAGGCGTGTTTCTCGCAGTTGTTCAGGGCCTCCTGAATTACCCGATAGATGCAAATACGGACGAGATCAGGTAAATCATCTGGCTCTTGGAGAGAGCATATCAGAGTACATGCGATATTCGTACGCTGGCAAAATTTCTGTACATGCCACTCCAATGCGGGTTTTAGGCCAAGATCATCCAAAACCGCCGGTCTCAGTACGGAAGAAATATCCCGAATCGCGTCCAGCACTTCCGCGGCAAGTTCGCGGGCGCGCGACAACCGTTCCGCATTCTCTATCCCAGGCCCCGGCTCAAGACGGATGAGCTCCATGCGAAGCGCGGCCACACGTTGCCCCAAGTCGTCATGGAGTTCACGCGCGATTCTCCTGCGTTCAGCTTCCAGTGCTTCAAATAAGCTTGCAGACACGGGAATACCAGAATCCGGCGGTATTCCCGGTTCTCCGTTCGTTCTATTCAAACGATCCCTCGCCCAGCAGGTTGGCTGGATTCACCCAATCCAGACCGGATCACCCAGTTGTGTATGTGGCAGCTTCCGGAGCAATCGCTCCAATGCACGCACAGGCCACCGTAAGGTAGCTCTATTATGCTCCAAGTTTTCACAAACAGAGCCGAAAATAGGTAATTTTTAACGCTGGAGGAGTGCTGAGGACACTGGCGCGGGTAGTAGCACAGACCCCTGAGAACTAGGAAGAGCGCCGCGTCCCAGGGAGAACGCTGCTGCCGGCGGCGATGGAAAGGTCTATGAGCCGGATAACGGCCATGACCGCAAACCCTACGGAAACAACGCTAAGGATCATCACTTCCGCGGCCGCTCCCAGCATGTAATTCGATTCCTGTGCAGGACTTACAGGGGCAGAACTTGCCGGAGCAGCGATGGGTTCGGCATCAAAGGCGCTTGCCGGTGCATGCGTCACCACGGTAACCGTCACTGCGGATATCAACGGCTCCGTCTTGCCCTGGTCGGACGTCGTTTGCTCCCCGACGTTCGGCGAGGCCAGCTTGTCCTGGACAAGTCCGTGCGCCAGTTCCACGACCGGAGCCGCGGCACCCACATCGCGGAGATGTTTGTCTGCCGGAGGCGCGGAGGACTGAGGTTCCCGATAGACCCAACCAGCCGCCGATTCCGCAGCGTCCGTCTCTGCGGGCAGAGAAAAACTGGGCTTGGTTTTCTTTGAACCCTTGGGCGCGTGCGATTCTTTTGGATCGCCTGCTTTTCGCGCGCCTTTGCCGGGCGCGGTGCGCTTAGTGTCGTGCTCCGGCATGTCCATTGGCAACGGCGTGGAAAGACCGCGCCGCTTCTCGCATCTGGGCTCGATCCGAATCTTCAGTTCGGCCGGAAGGCTGCTCCGCGGACCGCTCCACGAAATCAATCAGTTTCGTATAGTCTTCGGCCGCGCGGCTCTTGGGAGCGTATTCCCAAATGGTCTGCTGGCTGGCCGTCGCGTAGTTCAAGTCGATGCACTGACGGATGCCAGGGCGGAACAGGCGACCACCCATCACCGGATCGCTTTCGATCGCTTCGATGGTCGCGCGTGTCGCGTGATTGGCGCTATGCACGTAGGTGGGCAGCACGGTGAGCAGGTCGAGCTTGCGCTCCGGCCACAGTTCCCGCACCTGCTTCACCCCGGCCAACGTCTGGCGGGCGCCGATCACAGCCATCAAATCCATGCCGACGGGAATCATCAGCTCTTCCGCAAACAAAAGCGCGTTGTAAGTGAGCAGATTCATCGCGGGCGAAGTATCCACTACCACGATGTCGTAATTCGCCGCGCCGCTCTCGCTGCGCATGCGCCGGGCAAAAATCGTTTCGCGCTGCGTTTCCCCAGCCAGGCGCCGCTCCAATCCAAAGCCCGCGGGCGTCGACGCCATCACATCCAGACCCGTGCGCACACCGCGAATCGCCGCCGCATCAAGCGTCGCATCGCCGGTCATGAATTGCTCAAAAGTGTTGGTGGGACGCAGCCGCAATGTGTGGCCGACGTTACCTTGCGGATCGGCATCCACAAGAAGGACACGTTTACCGCGTGCCGCCAACCCCGCGGCGACGTGGATAGCAGTGGTGGTCTTGCCCACCCCGCCCTTCATGTTGATGACCGCCAGTTTCCGCATCGGAACTCGTGTCAACTTCAAGTATAAATAGGTTTCCCCGAAACACAACAAAAAAACCAAGAAATGTTTTAAGCCCGGAGGGGCGCGGAACGCTCGCCGGGCCTTTTATTTCACCACTTTGAACTTCTGCACCCGTCGTCCCCGGTTCTCGGCAATGTAGATATTGCCCTTGGAATCCACCGCAATACCGTGTGCCTGATCGAATTCGCCCGGGAAATGCCCGGTCCGGCCAAAGCTAGAAACAATGCGGCCCGATTCGCGCTCGATCACGTGCACCTGCGACGTTTGCTGGTTGATCAGGTACATCCACTTCTGCAGCGGGTCGCGCGATAGATCGAACGCCACCGCCGCGCCGCCGTTATCGCGCGCCTTGCCGTCGGCAAATGGCGTGGCGGGGGTCCAGGGAATATCGAAGCTCTTTTGCAGCTTGCCCATCTTGTCGTAGAGCAGAATCTTGCCGGCGTCGCGATCACAAACGTAAACGGCCCCGTCATTCGCAATCGTCATGCAATGCACTCGAAGCATATCGGGCAGCCACTGGCGAAGAAACGCTCCATTGCGATCGAACACCGCGACACGCTTGTCGCTCTCGGCGCCTTCGCCATCGGAGACATAAACGTCCCCGTTCGCACGATCGACAAAAATGCTCGACGGCATGAAGAAAATCGGCCCCGGCGTGTTGAGCGGCTTGCCCTTCACGGTGCCATCGGAGGAATCGACCACACCTTTCTTGCCGATCTGCAGCAGCATCTTGCTGCCATCATGCGTGTACTTCTGGATCATGCCGCTAGGAGCGCTGCCCACCCAGATGTTGTTTTCCTTGTCGAACGCACAGCTGTGCAGGCGTGGATCGAGCACTTTGAGATCACCCCAGGAATGAAGTACATTCCCCACGGCATCCATCTCAATCACCGGCGGCGCCATCTTGCCGGGGTTCAAATCTCCGGCGAGAATGTCCTGCCGGTTCAGGATGAAGACGTGATCGTTGTTGTCGACGCACACGCCGCCAAGGCCTCCAAGTACCCACCGATCGGGCAGGGGCTTGGGCCAAGCGAGATCCACCGCATATTTAGGTGCGTTTTGCGCAGCCGCCGAACCCGCAAGCAGCAGGCAAAGGGCAAGCAGCAAGCAAACGGCCGGTGGAACACTGTGAAAACGTGAATGCATTTTCTCTCCTGGCCCGGTCTGACTCCGGGCATGTTGGAACCTTCCGATTATATTGCGGCGGGAAGCCGCGGGACGCGCTTCCTTAAAAGGTTCGAGAGTTATATGCTAGTGGCCATAATTCGCGAGAGGAGGAACCTGATGGCTTCCGTCAAACTCAACGAGCGTGGCATTCCGCCGACAATCACCACTGTTTCCCGGAGAGGCTTCCTAACCGCGGCCAGCGGCGTGATGCTGGGCTTCGTTCTCCCGGGCCGCAGAGCGGTCGCGCAACAGGTGGGCATTCCTCCGGGAAATTTATTCGCACCACCGCCCGCGCACAAGCCGAACGCGTACATTCACATCGGCACGGACGAGAGCGTCACCTTCTACATCACCAAAAGCGAGATGGGCCAAGGCCCGGCAACAGCGTGTTCGCAAATGCTGGCGGAGGAGCTTGAGTGCGATTGGTCCAAGGTCCGCATGGAGTTTGCACCCGTCGATCCGGCGTCCTTCGGGCACCAGACCACGGTAGGTAGCCAGGCCATTCGCACGGCGTGGGAACCCATGCGCCGAGCGGGCGCCGAAGCGCGGGAGATGCTGATCCAGGCCGCCGCCGACAAATGGGGCGTGAACAAATCGCAATTGCGCGCCGAGAACGGATTCGTCATCTATCCGGCGAACAACGCGCGCCTCAGCTACGGCTCGCTTGCCGAGGCCGCCGCGAAGGTGCCGGTGCCCGACAACGTCCAATTGAAAGATCCGAAGAACTTCAAGATTATCGGCACAGCGGTCAAACGACTAGACTCGCGCGATAAGATTCTCGGCAAACCTGTCTTCGGCCTGGATACGCGCATTCCCGGCATGGTGTACGCCACACTGGAGCGGCCTCCAGTATTCGGCGGGAAAGTAGCCAGCTTCAATGCAGACAGAGCCAAGGTGATCCCCGGCGTGAAAGAGGTTTTCCAGACGCCGCGCGGCGTGGCGGTGATTGCCGACAACACCTGGGCCGCGATGCAGGGCAAAAAAGCCTTGAGCGTGCAGTTCGACGACGGCCCGAACGCCGCGGTTTCGAGCGCCACCATCCGCGCTTCGTTCGTACAAAAAGCCTCCGAGCCCGGCGCGGTCGCGCGCAAAGAAGGCGACGCCGTGGCTGGTCTGGCGAAAGCGTCGAAGAAGATCGATGCCGTCTACGAAGTTCCCTTCCTCTCCCACGCGCCAATGGAGCCGATGAACTGCACCGTGCATGCGCGTCCCGATGGCGCCGACGTCTGGGCGCCGACGCAAAGCCCCACGACGACGCGCGCCGTGGTCGCCGAAGAGCTAGGTCTGGCGCCGGAGAAAGTAAACGTTCATGTGATGTTCTGCGGCGGAGGCTTCGGACGGCGCGGAGAGGGCGAGCTCGATTGGGTGCTCGAAACCGCGCAAATCGCCAAACGTCTGCAATCCCCGGTGAAACTCACGTGGACGCGTGAAGATGACATGCAGCACGATTACTACCGCCCGGCATCGTACGTCGAATTTTCCGGCGGCATCGACGCGCAGGGCTGGCCGGCCGTACTGAAAGCGGAGGTCGCGTGCCCTTCGTTCAGCTTCCTTCGCGACGGCGTCGACGGCACCGCCGTCAGCGGTCTGAGCAATCTGAACTATGAACTGCCGGACATGTTGGTGGATTACCGCGTGGCCGCGACTCCGGTGCCCATATCCTACTGGCGAGCGCCGGGCGCGAATCAGAACACATACTTCGCCGAATGCTTCTTCGACGAGTTGTGCGCGCTAGGCAGCAAAGACCCCGTGGAAGCGCGGCGGCGTTTATTGACGAAAACGCCGCGGCTTCTCAACGTGCTCAATGTTGCGGCGGAAAAAGCCGGCTGGGGGACAAAGCTTCCCTCCGGTCGCTTCCGCGGCGTCGCTGTGGGAGCGAACTCCGGCAGCTTTTGCGCGATGGTCGCCGAAGTATCCATCGTGAAGGGTAAAGCAAAAGTTCACCGCGTCGTCAGTGCCTTTGATTGTGGCTTGGTGATCAACCCAGGCATTTTAAAGCAACAGATTGAGGGAGGCGTGGTGTTTGGTTTGGCCGCCGCAGCAAAAGGCGAAATCACGCTGGAGCGCGGGCGGGTCGTGCAGACCAACTTCAACAACTACGACGTCACGCGCATGGATGAATCGCCCCTGATGGAGACCTACATCATTCCGAGCACCGAACGCCCCAGCGGCGCCGGGGAAGCAACCAATCCAACGATCATTCCCGCCGTAGTCAATGCTGTTTTCGCGGCCACCGGCAAGCGAGTTCGCAAACTGCCTCTGCGGTTAGCGAACCTCGCCTAGAAGTGCGACGTAGTGACGATGACGACCTCGCGGCGCGGATGGTTGGGGTGGTTCTCCGTGCCGCTTTTTCTTTCGGCACTCAGCGCGCCTGCGCAAGACACGCCGCTCGACCGCGGCAGTTTGAAGGATCTCGACGGCGTCCGCGTCGTGGTCGAAGAGCTGCCCGCGAACCTGGCG
Source organism: Bryobacteraceae bacterium (assembly GCA_040081455.1). GTDB lineage: Bacteria > Acidobacteriota > Terriglobia > Bryobacterales > Bryobacteraceae > Palsa-187. Next base: position 17,079 of record JBEBGM010000009.1, on the reverse strand, counting down.
GCCAAAACGTTCACCGCCGAACAACTCCGCAAGTCTATCGAAGACAGACTGCGCGAAGCGAAGATCCCCGTCTTAAATCAAGGGGAATTTCCCGTGGGCGACCCGTTCCTGCGCGTGCGCATCACCGCCACCGCGCCACAGAAGGGGCTGGCGGCATTCAGAGTGGAGGTGGATTTCGCACAGATCGTTTTCCTGAGGCGCAATCCGGCGCTCACCTTCAACCGCGCACAAACCTGGTCGGCGATGCCCGCAATGGGGCTCGCGCCCGTCAATCGCCTCGCCGACAATATCAGAAGAGGACTGGCGCAGCCGATCGAGCAGTTCATCGCGGCGTATCTGGCTGCCAACCCCAAGTAGACGGATGCATTCGATCAGGCGGCTTCGCGCATTGCTCGTTCTTTTGCTGGCCGCCGGTTGCCTGGCGGTTCCGGCTGGAGCACAGCCTGAAACAGACGCCGATGAAAACTCGGCAGCTTCCGAACCGCCTCCCGCGCCGATGAATGAAGAGGCGAGGCAAAACGTCAATGCACCCTGTCTGGAACCGCCTCCTTTAGTTCGTATGGAGGATTATCAAGGGCCCATGCAAAAGTTCGTGGGCTTCCTCGCCCGTAAGCTGGAGCGCCGCGCGGTGCATTCGCCGCAGTATCGCGCGGACACCATGCTCTGCTCGCTCGAAGTGAAAGACAAACTGCGGCTATTTGCAGGAGACACATTCGATACAATCTCTCTGCTCGGCATCGCCTACAATTCGGCACTCGATCACGCGGCAAACGCCGATCCCACCTTCGGGCAGGGTGCAACCGGTTATGGCCGCCGCTTCGGCGCGAACTTCGCCAGCCGTACGTCCACGCGATTTTTCACCGAGTTCGCCTACCCGACACTGTTCCGCGAAGACCCTCGCTATTACCGGTTGGCGCGCGGTAATTTTCCTCAACGGTTGCTGCACGCCGTGGGGCACACCGTGATCACACACCGCGACAGCGGCCGCCATGCCTTCAATTTTTCCGAATGGATGGGCGCCGCCACAGGCTCCGTCATCAGCAACGCGTATCATCCCGGCAACGAGCGTGGATTTGGGCCCGCTGCGCGTGGCGCCGCGTTCACCATACTCACGGATATGGGATTCGATGTCTTGCGCGAATTCTGGCCGGAAGTGGCCCGAAAATTTCACATGCCGTTTCGCGGCGTCAGAGACTCCGCCGGCCCAAGCGCACGCTAACGAGCAAAGGAAAAGGCCGGGACAATGCCCGGCCCTCCCGACAAACCGCGTTTGGATGCTTTACTTCTGGCTCACCGCAAGCGCCTGATCGAGATCCCAAAGAATATCGTCGATATCCTCCAGGCCGATCGATACGCGAATCATATCCGGCTCCACGCCCGCCGTTATCTGTTCCGCCGCGCTCAACTGCTGATGCGTGGTGGATGCCGGATGAATCACCAGACTGCGCGCGTCGCCGACGTTCGCCAGATGCGAGAACATCTTCAGGTTGTCCACAAACTTGCGGCCCGCTTCATAGCCGCCTTGAATGCCGAACGAGAAGACCGCACCCGGACCCTTTGGCAAATATTTTTTCGCCAGCGCATGATAAGGATTGTCCGCCAGGCCCGGATACTTCACCCACTTCACGGCCTTGTGGCCGTTGAGGTGCGCGGCCGCCGCATGCGCGTTGGCAACGTGCCGGTCCATGCGCATGCCCAGCGTCTCAATACCCTGGATGAACTGGAAGGAATTGAACGGACTGATGCAGGCGCCTAAGTCGCGCAAGCCTTCGACGCGCGCACGGATGATGAATGCCAGATTGCCGAAGATGTCGCTGAAGTTCATCCCGTGATAAGCGCGCGAGGGCTGATTCATCTGCGGGAACGGACCCTTCTTCCAATCGAACTTCCCGCTATCAACAATGATGCCGCCGATGGAGGTGCCGTGGCCACCTATGAACTTGGTGAGCGAATGAACAACGATGTCGGCTCCGTAGTCGATCGGCCGGCACAGGTACGGCGTGGCGAACGTGTTATCGATCACCAGCGGCAGGTTGTGTTCGTGCGCAATCTTAGCCACCGCTTCGATATCCAGAATGTTGCCGCGCGGATTCGAAATCGTTTCGCCGTATAGGAAACGGGTCTTCGAGGTGATCGCTTTGCGGAAATTCTCCGGGTCGTCGGGGTCCACAAACTTCGCGTTGTAGCCCATTTTGCGGAAGCTGACGTCGAATTGGGTGTAGGTGCCGCCATACAGTGTGCTGGAGGCCACTACCTCATCGCCCGTTTCCATCAGGCTGTTCGCCGCCAGGAACTGGGCCGCCTGGCCGCTCGCCAGCGCCAAGCCCATCGCGCCATTTTCAAGCGACGCCACGCGCTGTTCCAGCACGTCCGTCGTCGGATTCATGATGCGCGTGTAGATGTTGCCGAACTCCTGCAACGCAAACAAATTCGCCGCGTGCTGGGAATCTTTAAAAGAAAACGAAGTGGTCTGATAAATAGGCACCGCGCGGGAGCCGGTGGTGGGATCAGGGGCGTAGCCATGATGGAGCGCCCGGGTATGGAATCCAAAATTGCGTTCGGGTTTTTCACTCATGGCCAACATTCTAGCTGGGAAACTGGCCTGGCGTCAGGGTGATACGCGAATCACCCGGCGCTGTCGATGAAATTTACTTCTTTGTCCGCACCGCGTTGATCAACGTTTCGCGGTCGCCCTTGCTCCAGGCGTCCTGGATCTGTTGTTCGCTCCATCCGGCAACGCGTCCGGTGAGGATGAAGGCAGGAAGGGCGTGCCCCAGTGTCTTCCAACGGGCCATTTCCGTCAACGCCGGCAACGCCCGCTCGCGCAGTAACCCTAAGATCGACGGATCGCGGTTGTCGGTGAGGATATCAAGCGCTTTCATTGCATGATCGCGGTCAGACCAGGAGAGCGAATTCAACATCTCCACGAACCATGTCGGCTCCACTTTAATCGCGAAATCGGGATTCAGCCGCGCGTAGATGGCAACAGCCAGCAATGCCCGCACGCCATTGGCGCGGACACCTTGGTCGACATCGCGCAGGGCAAATTGCAGATCGTTGACAACCTCAACTTTGCGTGGCGCGTAGCCGATTACATAAGCCGCCGCCGCGCGCTGCTCTTCGTCGTAGGAATTGCGCAACACCTCGCGCAGCTGCTGGATGGAATCCTTGGCGTAATCGGTGAACTTCAATTGGATCTCGCGAGCTAAAGGATCCGCCATCAACGAATGGCCTTTGGTCAAATCCTCTGCGGTTGCCCCGCGCCGCGTTGCGGATTCCACGGCGTCCAGAAAATCGCGGTAGGTGGAAAGAATCTCGGGCGGCAGCATCACGTCGCCTTCGGGAGCCTCGCGGATGTCGAAATGCCCCGCGCCGCGCTCCTCAATGCCGACGTACAGAATCATCTTGTCGCCGTCGCAACAAACGGCTTCAAGGTGTGACGCTACCACGCCTTGCACGGCATCCAGGCGCTCTTCGGCATCGCCCTTGGAAGCCGGTAACGGGTCGCCCTCTTTCGCCTTCAACGCCTGCCGCAGCCGGCCTTCCTGGATTCGGGCTAAGCCAAAGAAATCCAGCGTGCCGATCCGCGGTATCTCGGTAACCTGTTGCTGCGCCAACAAATGCGGAGCAACGCCGAGGCCGAGGCACAGCGCAAAACCGCGTAGCCGCGGAGAGCGATACTTCGGGAGAAGGGGGTACAAGTCTTTTGGACGCTTCAACAACACTTCCGATTACGCCTGTTTTTCCGCCAGGTCGCCGATCACAGGCAAAACCCAACGTTCATTATTGTAGGCCTTATACATCAGCACCAGCCATAAAATGAAGAATCCAAAGGCAACAATCGGATAAAGGATCGCACTGATCAGCACGCCCAAAAACGGAATCAGGCGCAGGATCCCCGTGCAGACCATCAGAGCGATGAAAACAGCAATCGATCCCACGTGCAAAAAGATGGATTGAAACGCATGGAACCGGATGTTTTTGTTCTGGTTATACGGCGCGAGAACCAAGAACAGAATACCCGTCACCAACCCCAGGACATAACACAGCGCCGCAGCCACATTGTCCGTCATGCCCGGAGCCTGCGCTTGTGACGGCGGTGGCAAGTAGCTTTGCGGCGCAGCGGTGTAACCTTGCTGCTGGGAACTGGACGATTGCGCGCCAGCGGACGACTGCTGACTGGCCTGCTGTTGTGGCGGTTGCGGCGGAATCGGTGGCACGCCTGCACCCGGCGCTGGAGCCACCGGCGACCCGCACTTCGCACAAAACCGCCCCGCAACTTCCGACCCACAGTTTGCGCAAAATGCCATATGCTCCTCCGATTCCCCTCCAATGTACTCGAAAGGCCAACCCCGCGCAATGATTCCCTGCAAAGCGGAACAAACCTCCATCGGCGACGCGGCCGATAGCATTTACCGTCCTTCTGCATCGGCCCCGGACCTGTCGGGAACCATTGCAACACCCGCACTTTTATGGTGAAGTGAAAGACATGCAGCCTCGTAAGTTTCTGTTATTGTTGCCCTTTGCGTTCCTGCTGGTTTCCTGCAACCGCGATCCAAAGGCACAAGCGCAACGCTACGTTGAGAACGGCAATCGGTTCTTCGAGAAGGCGAAGTACAAGGAAGCGTCCATCATGTACCGGCGCGCCCTGCAACAGGACTTGCGTTTTGGCGAAGCGTACTACCGGCTGGCCCTGACGCAGTTGAAACTGTCGGCATACGGCGACGCAGCTCGCGCGTTGCGCCGCGCGGTGGAACTGCAGCCCGATAACGCCGACGCCGCCAGCAAGCTGGCCGACATTTATATGATCGCCTCCACGCAGGATGAGGGTCACGCTCAGGAGATGCAGAAAGAGGCCCGGGATCTCGCCCAGAAGCTTCTGCAGCAGCATCCCGATTCGTTCGACGGACACCGTTTGCTGGGTCAGTTGGCGTTCCTCGACCATGATTCCAAGAAGGCCGTCGAAGAGTTGCGCCAAGCCTACCAGTTGAAGAAAACGCCCCAGGTATCCATCGTGCTCTTTCAATCGCTGATCGCGAGCGAACAGTTCGATGAAGCCCTGAAGTTCGGACGCGAGATCATCACGAACAATAAGACCTACGCCCCCGTTTACGACGTTATGTACGTGGAGTACATGCGCGAAAAGAAGACGGCGGAAGCCGAAGCGATCCTGAAGGAAAAAATCGAAAACAATCCGAAGCAACCCACCTACCTTCTGCAGATCATGGGGCACTACCTCGCCGCCAACCAGCAGAACAAAGTGGATGAGGTGCTCACACGCCTGACTGACGAAAAGCAGTTCCCGGAAGGCCACATGCTGGCCGGTGATTTTTTCCAGTTCCGCCTGCACGCTTTTGATCTGGCCCGCTTGCAGTATGAAGCCGGCATGAAGGCCTTCCCTGGCGACAAAGCCGCTTACCAGAAACGCATCGTCGAATTGCTGGCCACCACCGGCAAGAATCCCGACGCCAACAACCTGCTGAACGCCATCATTAGCGATAATCCCAAGGACAGCGATGCCATTGCCATGCGCGCCGCCCTCATGCTGCGCACCGGCAACGCCGAGCAGATCAACCAGGCGGCGAACGATCTGCAGTCGCTGGTAACCAAGAGTCCGGACAACCACCTGTTGCGCTACAACCTCGCCACGGCCCACTTGGCCAAGAACGACGTCGAGCAGGCCCGCCTGCAATTGGAAGCCGCCATTAAGATCCGCACGGACTTCATCGCCGCCCGCCAACTCCTGGCCCGCATCTTCCTTGGCAAGGGCGATTCGGCTCGCGCACTCAAGGAAGCCGACGAAATCATTGCCCTCAGCAAGAATGACTTGCAGGCCCATTTGATCCGCTCCAGCGCCCTGCTGGGTATCGGCGACAAGAGCAAGGCTCAGGACGAATTGGCAACCATCGACAAAATCTCCCCCAACAATCCCGATGCGCGCTATCAAGCCGGCTATCTCGCCTGGGAGACCAAGGATTTCAAAGGCGCCGAAAAAGTATTCGGCGACCTGTACCGCTCCAACCCGAAAGATATCCGCGGCCTGGTGGGCGTTGTGGAAACCCTCATGAGCCAGAAAGACTTCGGGCAGGCCGTGAAAATCATACGTGAGGCATCCGGCCGCGAGCCGAATCGCAATGATCTGAAACTGGCGCTGGCCAACGTTCTGGTTCGCAATGAGCAGTACGACGAATCGATCCAGATCCTGCAGAAGCTTCTCGCGGCGGAACCAAAGTCCGGCGACCTACTGCTCCGCTTGGCCGAAACGCAGCGCCGCAAGGGCGATGTGAACACAGCCATTGAAACGTTCCGCCGCGCCACCCAGGCCGCTCCAAACGATCCGCGGCCGCTCCTGCAGTTGGGCCTCCTGATGGACGGCACCGGCCGCCGCGAACAGGCCAAGCCGATCTACGAACAGCTCCTGAAGATCCAACCGGATCATCCCATCGCGTTGAACAACCTGGCCTTCATCAAAGCCGAAGAAGGTTCGGATCTGGACGAAGCGTTGACCATGGCACAGCGCGCCCGCCAGAAGATGCCGGAATCCACCAGCATTCAAGATACGCTCGGGTGGATCTACATCAAAAAGAACTTGAGCGACGACGCCGTCCGAGTGTTCCGCGATCTGGTCAAGCAGGATCCCAACAATCCTTCGTTCCACTTCCACTACGGTATGGCGCTGCTGCAAAAGGGCGACAAGCCTTCGGCGCGCCAGGAACTGGAAGCGGCCATTCGCAACAAACCGTCGAAGGACGATTCGGACAAGATCCGTCAGTTGCTGGCGGCCAACTAGGCTTGGGTGATTTTTCCTGACGGCGCAAGAACCCAACAGCCTGCAAGGTGACGACAACCGCACGGCCGGTTCCCTGAACGCTGCCTATGCGGCGCCGTTTCTCGTCTACATCGCGCTTATGGCCGTGCAATCGGCATGGCCAATGCCGGACGCGGTGGATTTGATTGTTCGTCTCGCGGTGGTGAGTGCGGTCATTTTCGCTGTCTCGCGCCCCGTGCTCGATTTCCGCGTACGGTCACTGCCGTGGACCACGGCCATCGGCTTTGCGATCTTCGTGATTTGGGTGGCGCCGGACGCGCTCATCCCTAATTACCGCCACTTCTTCCTGTTTGAAAATTCCATCACCGGGAAAGTGGCTAGTTCCTTTTCCGATGAAGTCCGCGCCAACGGGCTTGTCATCGCGCTGCGCATTTTTCGCGCCGCGCTGCTGGTTCCGATTGTCGAGGAACTCTTCTGGCGCGGCTGGTTGATGCGATGGCTGATCGATGCCGATATCCGCAAGGTCGCACTGGGTACTTACTCGGCTTCCGCGTTCTGGATTGTCGCCATTCTCTTCGCCCTTGAGCACGGCCCTTTCTGGGACGTCGGCCTGGTCGCGGGCATTCTCTTCAACTATTGGATGATGCGCACCCGCAGCATCGGCGACCTCATTCTCTCTCACGCCGTTGCCAACGGATGCCTCTCGGCTTACGTTCTCTTCACCGGACACTGGGAATATTGGTAGACCACGTGAACACGCTGGCCATTGATATCGGCGGCACCAAGTTTGCCCTCGCGCTGTTTGAGGGAGAGCGCATCTCGCTCCGTCTCACACGACCCACCGATCGGGAGGCCGGGCGCGAGTGGATGCTCGCTCAGCTCGAACCGCTCTTACGCGCCTGGAAATCGCAACTCGGCATCGACCGCTGCGCGGTGGGCTTCGGCGGCCCCGTCGATTTTCCCTCGCAGCGCGTGGCGCTCTCCACGCACGCCTCCGGCTGGGAAGATTTTCCGCTGGTGGATTATCTCAAGGGTCTGCTCGACGTGCCCGTGATCCTGGATAACGACGCCAACACCGGCGCGCTTGGCGAAGCGCTTTACGGCACCGCCAGGGCCACGGCACAGCAACCAGCAGCGCGCCCTCTGTTCTACATGACACTTTCCACCGGCATCGGCGGAGGCATTGTGCTCGAAGACGACACCCTCTATCGCGGCGCCAATTCCTACGCGGGCGAAATCGGCCACATCAACGTCCGTCCCGATGGGCCCGCCTGCCTGTGCGGATCAAACGGCTGCCTGGAACGCATGTGCAGCGGCATTTGGCTGGAACGTGATTACGGCATGCCAGTCCCGGAACTTTTCGAAGACGACGATTTCGTCGCCCGTTACGTTGTCGATCTCGCGCGAGGATTGAAAGCAGCCGTGATGCTACTGAACCCCGCAAAGATCGTGATCGGCGGCGGTATCTCTCGCGCCGGTGGACGATTGTTCACACCCTTGCGCGAGGAACTGCGGAAACAGGTTCCCGGTTGGTCGAGGGCAAATGTGGAAGTGGTGCCCGCCGCGCTTGGCACCGATAGCGTTTTGTGGGGAGCGCTCGCCCTGGCAAAGACGATGCGCGAAAGTGGATCCCGCGCGTGAGAGCCGGGGCATACATTTTCTTCAAACCAACTACTTCTTCAAACCAACTACAGCTTCTTAAATAAATTGTCGAACGCCGCGCGTGCGTCGTCGGCATTTTTCGGCACCTGGACATTCGCGGCCGGCACGGATTGCTGCGTTGGAGCCGTGGTCGGTGCGTCGCGGGCAACCGTCAAACGCGCCTTGAACAGCGCACACTCGTTCGCCTGATCCTTCGGCGAGATGCGCGCGAGAATCGGTTTGGTGCACTGGAAGCGCGTCGAAGGTTCAAAGAACGCGCACTGCTTGCAGCAATGGAGCGCAGCATTGCACTTCGGACAGTTGCCGCGAAAATCCATATCGGCGGGAAGCGTGACGGCGCAGTTGTAGCAGCGCGAAGCCGTCACAGCCTGCACCAGCCGCGGCAGCCGTGGACCCGTCACATCGATAGGAGGCCGCGGGCCTTGTGGGCGCGGACGGTCTTCCTGCCGAGGTCCGGAGCCGCGCTCGCGGTCGGAATCGTTATAGCCGTGTTGGCGGTATTTGCGGTCGCCTTCCATAGGTGCTGGTTGGCTCTCCTTTGTCGAGACGGTAAGGGAAACCGAAGTTGACTGTATTGTTCTGGGGACGATTTGAGGTATCTAAACTGTCTAGGCCGGGGGGTCCTGCGGCCTCGCTCTCTGGGCGATTTCCGGGCCGCGACCGGATACCTTCGTACTGTCTAATCCACTATGTACCACGGAACCGTAGTGGAATCCAGAAAAAAATGGAATTCAGAAAAATCTTTGCGCGATGATCCATCGGCTATTCCCTTCGCGTACTTTAATCGGGGCAACCGCTTAGACGCGCTACCGGTGGCGTCAGGTACGGCCGGTGATCCATTTCATCGGGGAATAGCACGGCCGATTCAGGGGATCCTGCATGTGATTTGGGCCGATTCGCGCCGCAAATCCCAGCCGTCCCGTGGTTAAGGGCGCAAAATCCTTCCCAAACAAAACGATGCCGTCTTGTTGTTCAACCGGATGCAAAGCGATCACCTGCGTATCGTCCAAATCGCCGTGCGGGCCAATCTTTCCCACCACTGCTTCGACGCGTACGTCCTCGGGAGTCAATCCCGCCAGATTCACGCGAGCCCGCAACGGAAGAGACGAACCAGCAAGTACGGAAGCCCCACCGCCGATGCCCGCATCAAGGAACTCCACGTCCGGCCAACGCTCGACGAAATTCCGGTTCCAGGCGACGTGATTCTTGGCGGAGCGAAAACCGTCTTGGCTCATGGTTTCGAATGCCCGGTGGCCCGGTTCGTACAATTCGGAACGGTATTCGGCCACCATACGCTGGCAGTTGAAGTGTTCACTAACGTGGCTGAGGCACTGCTTCACGCGCCGCATCCACTTCACCGGCACTCCCTGTTCGCGGTCTTCGTAGTAGAGCGGAACCACTTCGTTTTCCAGCATGGAATAAATGCTGGCCGCGTGTGCCTCGTCGCGGTCCGGCGAATAAGGATCGCGCGTGCCGATGGCCCAGCCGCCGGAAAGCTCCGCGGCTTCATCGAACCAGCCGTCGAGAATGCTCAAACTCAACACGCCATTGATGCCGGCCTTCATGCCGCTGGTGCCGCAGGCTTCTTCTCCGCGGCGCGGCGTGTTCAGCCACAGGTCCACGCCCTGCACCATCTCTTCGGCCACATCAATGCCATAATCTTCGAGGAAAACCACGCGGCCCGCCAAGCCGTGCTCGCGAGAAAATTGCACGATCTCGCGGATCAACGTCTTGCCCGGCACATCCTGCGGATGCGCTTTGCCGGCAATCACAATCTGCACCGGCATCTTCAGGTTCGTGACGATCTTCTTCAACCGCTCCAGATCGCGGAACACGAGGGTGGCGCGCTTATACGTCGCAAAGCGGCGCGCGAACCCGATGGTGAACAATTCGGGGTCCAGCACTTCTCGGGCGCGTTCCACTTCACTTGCCGGAGCATTTCGCGCAATCGCGGCCTGGGCCATGCGCTCCCGGATGAAGGCGACCAAGCGGCGCTTCCTCCGCCGGTGCGCTTCCCAGAGTTCCGCCCACGGGATCTCATGCACGTGATCCCAGGTATGCGGTTCCAGTGGAGCTTCTCGCCATCCTGGCTGCAGGTATTGATCGTAAAGCGCCGCCAAATCTCCGTTGAGCCAGCCCGTCAGATGAACGCCGTTGGTAATCGATGTGATGGGCACTTCCCACACAGGGAGATTCGGCCACAGACTCTCCCACATTTCCTGCGAGACCCGGCGATGCAAGCGGCTGACGGCGTTCCGGTAAGAAGACGCCTGCATCGCGCAAACCGCCATGGAGAAAGTATCCGCGCCCGAATTCGACCAGCGGCCTAAGGTCAGAAACGAATCCATCGGGATGTTCGCCGCGCCGCAGTACGGCCCGAAATATTCACGAATGAGATTCGAGTCGAAAATGTCGATCCCCGCCGGAACCGAGGTGTGCGTGGTGAACACATTGTTGGCGCGCGTGGCGTGCAGGGCCTCGTCAAAGTTCAACCCATGCTCCAGCATCAGCATGCGGATACGCTCCACGGCCATGAACGCCGAGTGGCCCTCGTTCATATGGAAGACCGTCGGATTCTCGCCCACGGCCCGCAGGGCTCGCAAGCCGCCAATACCCAGAACAATCTCCTGCCGGATGCGCGTGTGCGCATCGCCGCCGTAGAGCTGGTCCGTAATATCGCGCAGCGAATCTTCGCCATTCTGTGGAATGTTGGAATCCAGCAGGTAAAGCCGCACGCGTCCTACATCGATGCGCCAGACTTTGAGGAACAGCTCGATGTTTCCCAGGGATACCGTCACCAACAGCTCGTTACCATCCGGGCGCATGACTGGAGTCAACGGCAGCGAGTAAAAGTCGTTGATGGGGGTCCGTTCCTGCTGCCAGCCATCCGGATCGAGCGATTGCCGGAAATAGCCCTTTTGATATAGAAGCCCCACGCCCACCAGCGGCAGCATGGCGTCGCTCGCGGCTTTCAAATGGTCGCCCGACAATACGCCCAGACCGCCTGAGTAGATTGGCAGGCAATCGAGCAAGCCGTACTCCATCGAAAAGTAAGCAACTTTGATGGTGTTGGCAGGCTGAGCCGCCAAATAGGTGTCGTGGACCTCGCACGCCTTCTTATAAAGGGACAGGAACCGTTGATCGGAAGCGGCTTTCTCCAGCGCGATCTGTGGCACGCGGCCCAGCATCACCACCGGATTGTGTCCGCTGGCTTTCCAAACCACCGGGTCCAGGCGCCGGAACACGGCGCGAATCGTGTGATTCCAGGTCCAGACAAGATTCAACCCCAGTTCGGGAAGGCGCTCAAGCGCGGCAGGCAGGGCGGGACGAACTAGGAACTCCCGCATCGGTGAAATCTGAAATGGCATGAAGATTTGCGGCGTGATCGTTACGTTTTGCTGTTTTCTGACAACACCCACCCGCGACGGGCGGGGCAGTTCTCTTGTTGCTACAGGATAGCAGAGCCCTCCATTGCGCCGTGCCGATTCTGGGGCAGGACCGCTCCAGACTGGTGAATCGGGTTATGCTGAACTCGAATGTCCTTTCCGGTGCGCTCAAAGAGATTTCCGGCCTTTGGCTCCAGCTTTGCCATAGTTAGCCTCCTTTTGGCCTGCTTACTTATCGGTGCTTGCGGCAATAAGCAGAAGCCGATCGTCGTCGGCTCCAAGAACTCGACAGACCAGATGATTCTGGGAGAGATCATTGCCCAACACATCGAAAGCCGCACGGGCCGAACCGTCCAGCGCCGCTTGGGCGTGGGCAACACGATGGTCACCTATCAAACCATGCAGAGTGACCAGATCAACGTGTACCCCGAATTCACGGGGACAATGATCACCGAAATTCTGCGCGAACAGCCCGCCAGCGATCCGTCTCTGGTTTTCGAGCGCGCCCGCGGCGAGATGCGCCGGGTGGGGCAGATCGAAGTGCTGGACCCTCTGGGCGTGACCGGCGAACCGGTCGGCATCGTCGCCGCGGCCGACCCGCGGGCCGCGAAGATCGCCAACCTTTCCGATGCCGCCGGTGTGAACCCGGGCTGGAAAATTGCCGTTACTTTCGATTTCCAGCAGCGGCTGGACGGCGTCCCCGCGATTACCCAATATCACCTCCCCATGACCGACCCGGTGCGCGCCGTCGAGCCGGCTGACATCTACCGGATGATTGAACAGGGGCAAGTTTCGATGATCTTTGGAACCATCACCGACGGCCAACTCGCCTCCAATAAATGGAAAGCGTTGGCCGACGACAAAAAGCTATTTAGCCCGCAGCAGGTTTGTATTATGGCGCGGAAAACCACGCTCGACGCCGATCCGAACCTGCAGCCGGTGCTCGCCGAACTCTCGGGCAAGATCTCAAATGAGGCGATGCGGCGGATGAATGCGGAAGTGCTGCTCAATCAGCGCCCGATCGCCGATGTGGCCAAGGAATTCCTCGCCCGGAAAAAGTAACCAGGAGGGGCCTCCCCCAAACGTGCCAAGTGCGGTAAAATAACAGGTTTGCGAGTATGCCTGTCCGTTTCCCGCCGGGCGATCCCCTTGTTTTTCACCATAGGGTGGTTTGCCGCGTGAAACCGGGTTGTACGCCCGCACGTCAGATGAAAGTCGCTTTTTTGGAAAGGAACCGGGATTAGATGACGTTTCTCAGGCCGGAGCGCCTGCGCCCTCATGCACTTTGGTTCCTTGGAGCGTTTCTCGCACTGTCGCCCTTGGCCGTTTCAGGTCTGCGCGCACAGGCACCACAGGCCCAACCGCCGAAGCCGCAAGCTCCGGCAAACAATCCGTTTGAGGCCGTTCCGGTTGGCGAACCGGAAGCTCCTAGGCCAGCACCCGCCCCTGGGGCGGCGAAACCGGCTGCGCCCGCGGATTCGGCAGCGGAGGGCGAACCACCCACCAATGAACTGGAAGCCATTGAGTTCCGTGGCGTGCGCCGCGTTCCGGCCGATACCCTGCGCGCCATGATCTTCAGCAAGCGCGGCGATATGTTCGATCCGGATTCGGTTCACCGCGACTTCATGGCGTTGTGGAACACTGGCCGTTTCGATGACATCCGCGTAGAGCGTGAGGCTGGCCGTACCGGCTGGATCCTCCGCTTCATCATGGTGGAACGCCGCATTATCCGCTCCATCAAGTACGACGGCAACAAGTCCGTCACAACTTCGGAAATCCTGGACCGTTTCAAGGAACGCAAAGTCGGTCTCACCGTGGAATCGCAGTACGATCCCAACAAGGTCCAACGCGCCCGCAACGTTTTGCAGGACTATCTTTCCGAGCGCGGCCGTCAGTTTGCCACCGTCGAGCCGGAACTCCGCCAGGTTCCCCCTTCGTCGCTCGAAATCGTTTTCAAAGTAAACGAAGGCCCCAAGGTAAAAGTGGGCAACATCAAGTTTGAAGGCAACAAGGTTTACAGCGACCTCGTAATCCGCCGCGCGATGCGCAACCTTCGCCCCACCGGTGTTCCCAAGTCGATCCTGCTCGAAAATGTCTTCTCCAAGTCTTACGATTCGACAAAGCTTGAAGAAGATCAGCAGCGTATCGAGATGTTCTACAAAGACAGCGGCTACTTCATGGCCCGCACGACGGACGCAGACGTCGAAGTGGTGAACGTTGGCGGCGGCAAGTTCCGCCTACCGCTGATCTACATGAACCGCCCCGGCAAGCGCGCCAATCTCGACATCACCATCGATGAAGGCCGTTTGTACCGGTTGAACACGATCAACTTTGTAGGCGTGAAGCTGTTCCGCACACCCGAGACGCTGATGCGCCCGGTGTTCCAGATGCAGCAGGGCGATGTCTTTTCGACTGCGAAGCTGCGCCGGGGGTTTGACGAACTCCGCAAGCTCTACGGTCAGTTCGGTTACATCGACTTTATCTCGGAGCCGAACCTGGAGCCGCAGCCGAATTCGGATAAGATCGACCTGACGCTCAACTTCGAGGAAGGCAAACAGTTTTTCGTCCGCCGCATCGATTTTTCCGGCAACACAACGACGCGCGACAAAGTTATCCGCCGCGAAATGCTGATTGACGAAGGCGACGTCTACAACACGCGCCTGTGGGAACTCAGCATCCTGCGTCTGAATCAACTTGGATATTTCGAAGCACTGAAGGAATCCGACGCCGCCGACATCAAGCGCGACACCAAGACCGACACCGTCGACATCACGTTGAAGGTGAAGGAGCGCGGCAAGAACTCCATCCAGCTGAACGGCGGCGTTTCGGGTATTTCGGGCAGCTTCATGGGCTTCTCCTACGCCACCAACAACCTGTTGGGCTTGGGCGAAACTTTCAACCTGGGCACTACGCTCGGCACCCGTACGCGCGACGTCACGTTAGGCTTCACGGAGCCTTATTTCCTCGATCGTCCCCTGCAGTTGGGCTTTACCGTCTTCATGCAGCGCTTCGATTACAACCAGGCGCGCGAAGCGTCGGTGTTGTCGGGACGCAATTTGACTTCGCTGTTCAATCAGTTGGGCAACAATAACCTACTGAACTACGTATCGAACTCGAAGGGATTCACGGTTTTCACCAGCTATCCTCTCAAGCGGAGCTTTGCTCGCCTGGGTGTGAGCTATGGCTATTCGACGCAAAACATCCGCACGAAAACGGACGCGGCGACGTCGTATTACACCTATCTGAACTTCCTGCAGATCAACGGTCCGAACACGTTGGACGGAATCGCGACATCGTCCATCACGCCGAGTTTCAATTTCAACACGGTAAACCACCCCATCACGCCGACGGGCGGCAAGTCGCTGTCGGTGGCGCTACAGTTTTCCGGCAGCTTCCTGGGCGGCAACGTCAACATGATTATGCCGATCATCGACGCGAAGTACTTCCGCCGCGGACTGAGCCCGCGGCACGTCATCGGCATGCACTTGAGCGCGCGCTACGTCACGGGTTTCGGCGGCAAAACCGCCCCGCCGTTCAACCGCTTTTTCATGGGCGGCGAAAACGATATCCGAGGCTTCAGCATCTGGGGCATCAGCCCGATCGCGTTCGTTCCGGTGGAAGCCAATGCCGCACTGTTCAACAACGACGGAACCCCGCGCCAGCAGCGGATTGTGGACGCCAACGGCGTCGCGCAGTTCGTGAACGTAACGCAAAAAATTCCTTCGTACCAGTTGGTCACGCCCGGCGGCGATACGTCAATTGTGACCAACTTCGAATACCGCATTCCGATCTTTGGCCCGGTGACGCTCGCCGCGTTCTTTGACGCCGGCATGAATCGCCTGCTGAACACCAGCCAGTTGAAGATCAACGAAGACCGTATCGCGACCCTAACGCGCCAGTTTCCGGGCGCCACCTTCGCCGACAAGGCCGTGGTAGCCGCCGGTACGCAGAAGATTCGGGCATCAACGGGCCTGGAACTGCAGGTTCTGATGCCGGTGGTGAACGCTCCATTCCGCATTTACTGGGCCTACAACCCATGGATTGTGCGCGAGTACATTCAGGGTCCGGTTGTTGTGGATCGAAGCTTCTTCCCGAACCAGGCGTCGTTCCTGAATGCATTGGCGCAGGTGGGCAACATTTATCCCTACGCAGAACGCCGTTCTCTGTTCCGATTCTCGGTGGGCAGAACGTTCTAGTGGGTCTTGCTGAACGCGGATGCCGCTTCAGCGCGTGATAGGATTATAAAAGTCAAAGAGGAGTTTCGCTGTGAAAAAGAATGTTTTCGCCATCGTTTGCATGGCTCTCGGCGTGGCTGGAATCGCAGCCGCGCAGGCACCCACGAAGATCGCTGTCATCCAGATTCAGGGTGCGCTGGTCGCCACGAAGGAAGGCCAGAAGGCCGCCGCGGATCTCGAAACCAGAATGGGTCCCCGCAAGCGCGAATTGGAAGCCAAACAAGCCGAGATTAAAGACCTGCAGGATCGTTTGCAAAAGGGGGGCAATACGCTCTCAGATAGCGCCAAGGACGATCTAACGCGCAACATCGACCAGAAGACGAAATCCTACAATCGCCAGATTGAAGACGCGCAGGCGGAACTCGAAGGCGAGCAACAGAAGGTTCTCAATATGCTGGGCCAGAAGATGATGCAGGTGATCGACAAGTACGCGCAGCAAAACGGTTACGCGGTCGTGCTGGACGTGAGCAACCAGAACACCCCGGTTCTGTACGCCTCCAACACCGTGGACATCACCAAGGACATCGTGGAGATGTACGACAAGTCGGCCCCGACGGCCGCAGCCGCTCCGGCCGCAGTTCCTGCGAAGCCCGCCGCAGCCCCCGCTGCCGCAGCGCCGAAACCAGCCGCCCCCAAGCCAGCAGCCGCGAAGCCGTAGTCCGGCCGGATACCTTCTTCTGTTTTCCCGAACCCCGCTCACAGGAGCGGGGTTTTGTTTTGTCCAAACTCCAGACGACGACCCGAGATCTCTTCCGCGTTTTCCGACATTTCGGGTTTCTAACTGCGGAGGCAAGCGAGCATCCGGGGGAATTTGGCGCGTGCGCGATATCTGCTTGCCTCCCGACATGTCTTGCCCGGTCCGTCTTGCCCCCCCTCATATCTTCCTCTCTCGTGTCTTGCCCCTCGGTGGTGGCTCTTGGCCGGGTTTATCCTTTCAGGAACGCGTTCCTTTGTCGCCACTATCGGTAGACGACGACCGGCTATTGTTTCGAAACAGCTCACGACTTGAATCTTCCAATCCTCCTTG
>JBEBGM010000133.1:0-2328 GCA_040081455.1 Bryobacteraceae bacterium | reverse complement strand
TTTTTATCCCGCTGTGAAGATTCAGGCAGAGGACGACATCACGGCTTCTGTCGTCGTGCCCGGTGGTTGTGTGGCGGCGGGCGTCTCGCCTGCCGTAGAGCCGGGCTTCCAGCCCGGCGGAAATACCTCCTTCAAAGCAGCAGGCTTGAAAAGTTCAGGGACCAATCCGGGCGGCAAGATGCCACCCTCCACGGCAGGCGAGACGCCCGCCGCTACGATTCCAAACTCGCTCAAGTTCGTCGCCAACTGCGAGCGCCGCCTCTTCCAGCGTCCCGATGATGCGATCCATCGCGGCTACGACAAGCAGACGGAGATTGATTTCGCCCGCGCGGACAATTTCTTTTCCAATTACGAACCGCTCAATCCCGCCGCCGCGCGCGCGCTTGTGGAGGAGGCCATCGGGTTCAACCAGTTCACCGAGCCGATGCAATCGCTCATCCGCAGCGTTGCTGAAGACAACTCGCCAAGTTACTTCGTCAGCTCCGCAAACCCGCGCATCGTGGATGGCAAGCCGAGCAAGAATCCGCGCTACCTCCAGGTGCGACCCGACCTGCTCGCGCCGCGAGAGGTTCACCTTGCGGAAATGGCCACGCGCCTGCGCCGCCATGTCCCGCCGGGTTCGCCCGTGCATAATCCCGTCGGCGCCGTGCTGCCCGGTCGCCGCAACAATCCTCCTGAGCCAGGCATCCGCTCGCTCGCGGTGTTCAACCCCATCCACTATTTCGAGCTGCCGGAATTGTTCATGGAATTTATATGCAGCATGACCGGCAAATCACCTTCCACGACAGGTGCAGGTTCGGAAGGCGCATTGACCAAAGGCCCGTTCAACGCGTTACCACCAATCATTGATCTCAACAACGCGCTCGTCTCGTTCCTGCTTACCGGGCACAACGGCTTTGTCACTGCCGCAGGTTGCGTCGGCCCAAAATTCCGCGTGGATCACGACGTCAGCCTGCTCGTGCCCGAAGTCTGGTGTCACATGAACCCGCCGGAGCGCGACCCGCAATTCCTCATCGCGAACCACTACCTCGACAAGTGCGAGGACTTTGTTCACGACGGAAAGAAGATTCTCGCGAGCCGCCTCGGCTACCGTATCAACATCCGCTTCGTGCATTCCTTCTTCGGGCGGATGTTCAATCATCCACACGCCGTTTTCACCGATACGATGCTCAAGCCGGAACTGCAGGACATGGCGGTGTTCGTGGACGGGATGAACAACATCATCGCCACGCAGAAACGCGTCTCGAAAATGTATTTCGACGACGGCAGCATCGCACAGGCTTGCCCGCCGTTGCAGGCGCTGCTGCACATCATGCTGCATGATCAATGGCAGGGCAAAGACCTCAATCATCCCGATGTGCGGAAGCTCTTCACGCGCGAAAACCTGCTGGCGAGTGACTGGTATGCGGCCCGGCTCAAGGCAAAGCAGTCCGTGGATCGCACTCTTTGGAAGCGACACGTCGAATACCTCGACAAGTTCCTGAAGCGTGCGAGTCATGCCGACGAAGCTGCGCGGCTTCACATCGCAGACCGGTTAACTCAGGCGCGCAAAAATCTCGCTGAAGTGGAAGGCGAAGATTATTGGAAGACGTTCAGCGGCACTCTTGGGGCCGAGCCGATTGGTTCGTATCGGTGAGGAATGATTTTGTCTGTTGGAGGGGATGAATCGCAGTGAATGTAGCGGCGGGCGTCCTCGCCTGCCGTAGAGGACGCGCGTCTCGCCGCCCGGAATGGACACGCGCGACAACTGTGACCCAGGAAAGTTCCTGAAGCCGCAAGCGTACGCGAAGTTTCTTCCGCCGGGCTGGAAGCCACGGCTCTACGGCAGGCGAGGACGCCCGCCGCTACGACTGCTCGCGGCTTGATTGCCATTTGGGAAGCAGTTATTCAGGGTTTGGCTGGCCGTGGTGCTCGGCGCGGCGGTGGGCAGCGCAGCGCTCATCGGCGCCCTTGTCGTCGGTGACTCGGTGAAGGGGAGTTTGAGGGAACGGGCACTCGAACGGCTTGGCGGGGTGGAGGCGATATTGAATTCAGGTGACCGCCTCTTTAGGGCAAGTTTAATTGAACGGTTACTGGAGCGAGGTTTTCGACGAAACGAAAGTGGTGCATCGGAAGGAAAGGCCCACTGGCCAGAAAATAATGCATGGGCGGTGAATCAATCGCTTCTCCAGTTGTCTGCGACCGCCTCACGGGGAGATGGGAAGGCCTACGCGAATCATGTTCAGTTGATAGGAGTCTGCGACGCCCAGCTCAAAGTCTTTCGGGACGGGGAGGATGTCCCCGGATGGGCTAACTGGATACCAAGCTTCGGCGGTCCTTTGCCCATCT
>JBEBGM010000050.1:0-32453 GCA_040081455.1 Bryobacteraceae bacterium | reverse complement strand
CCGCGAGCGCCCGCCATCAACCAAGAGCGGCTCAGCCCCAACAACCCCGCCCCCGCCACCGCATCTCCAACACCGGAATCGCAGCCCGACATCACCACCAACGCGCCCGGCACGCGTAGGCCGGCGATCTCCGTGGTACTCAGGACTTCGGTCGCGGGAGTGCGCCCACCCGACGTCCCGAGGCTGAAAGCTATGAAACTCTGTTCACGCCGGGTACGACCTGGATTTTGCCCGTTCCGCACGTCATTGGTTCCCATGTCGCCCAGATATTCACCGCCGCTCTCCTCCGCCATGGGATTGACGGCAACGTGCGTGGCCAAGTGAATCACCGACGGCTGTTTTTGAAGCAGGTTGCAGAAGGTTCCGCGGCGAGCCTGACTCCCCTCCAGCACCGTTACCATCCCGGACTGCGCACCCCATGCGCCTGCGACCGCACGAACCTCCCCGGCGCTGCCCACAAGCCGGGCGAACTGACGGGGAACGCCATCCTCCCCTTCATCTGTGCCCGTTCGCCTCGAATAGCCACCGCGACGTTCTGTCCCGGACATCCAACGCGGATCGGCGGCATTGTAGATTGGATCTCCCACGGCCAGCAGCCACCTGCTTCCGCGCCCGCCATCCGCCACATCGACCTTCGAGGTCACCCGCGCCTCCTGCGTCCGCAACAGCGAAGCGCCCGGAACGATTTGCAAGGAATGCCTGTCCACCAAAATACACCGTGTCCGCCGGCTGCACCCGATTGCCGGTACTCGCTTTCTCCGCAACCAGTGCGGCAAACGGCAACTCAAAAAGCTCACCGTCCAGCGACAACAACCAGCGCCGCCTTGATCTTTCCCTCTCCGAGAGCTGTCCAAAAAGAGCTTGGTAAAGAGCCGATCCCTCCTCTAAAACGGCCCGGCTTCCCGGGTCCTCCCCCACTTCGCCGTCCTTCTGCCCCAGGATGCCTCCCCCTCCCGGGTTCCCTTCCGACGTGCGGCGAATCGCCGAACGAAACGCCTTGACTCGCCGGGTAATCTCCGTCTCACCAGGAATTCGATAGAACCCCACCGAGTGACGGCCTACTGCCCATAGGTAGGAGTTTGGCTCACCGAGCGAAAAACTCAACAACAGCTCGGATTCGCTTATTCCGTTTTGAAAATGATTAAGTGAACTCTGAGTGCGAAAATTCTCGCTTTTCTTGAACTTATTTTGGATACCCGCCCTAGCTTCCATTTCGGTAATTTCCAAAGCGAGACGTGACGCCACCCCGTTTGCCCCATTCGAGCCTGGTTTCCGGCGGGCTTCGACGGCGCCCAGGCGCCCCAGCAATTCCCAATACCTGGCCGGGAGTTTCCCCTGCCAATCGTCAGCAAATGCGAGACTTGCGCGAAGTGCAGCGGCGCGATTGGCCTCCACCGCTTCCCATGCACGTATGCTCCAGGCCGTGCTGTGATGTTCCAAGGCGTACTTTGCCGCCAGCGGAATAAACGCACGGAAGATCCTTTGCTCGAGACCAATGTTGGCTCGGGTCAAAGTCGAGCGCGCGGGCAGGATTTCCCCGCGCCATCGGGACACCTCATCCACGGCGCGAGAAAGGTCGGCCAAGGCGGCGGTCGTCTCCCCCCGGGCCAGGCGGATTTCGCCACGTTGATGCCAAAGCCGGAAAAGCGGCCACGTGGGCGCTCCCGCACGCGCCTTCTGGATCGCGAGTGCGGTGAAGTGGTCGGCAAACGGCAAATTGCGGCGGGCTAAATAAAGGGACCCCAACAATGCATAGGAATAACCGACGTCCCCGGCGTGCCGAAGCTTCCGCGTGCGAAACGCCTCGCCAAGCGCCTGCTCTGCTCCGTCCAGGTCTCCATTGGTTAAACGAGCTTCTCCAAGGAGGTCCCAGGCGAGGGACTCTACCTCGAGTTTCCCAATAACACGAGCGATTTCAATTGCTTGCACGTAATACGGCGAAGGATCTTCGCCGTAGCTGGCAGCGCGTAGCCGCCCGACCGTCATCAGCAGTTGCGGTCGAAAATAGGCGCTTTCTCCAGAACCCGTCGCATTCGCCGCCGCAATGCCGTCTTCGGCCACCTTCAAAGCGGCCGGAAAATCCCACATTTGTCGGTAGAGATTGGATAGATTTACGGCGATCCCACCGATATCCTCGAAATTGCCGATTGCAGTGGCTATCTCCCGGGCCTCAAGGAACGTGGCCATTGCGTCGCGGTAGCGAAAATCGAAAACCTGACAGCCTCCGATGCTGATGAGGAATTTAACGGAGGAGTAGGAGTCATTCCGGCGGCGGGATTCCGCAAGACCGGTCTGATAAATATGCTCTGCTTCGGCGTAGTTTCCCGCCGTCCGCAGTTGAAGGCCGCGATTTCGAAGATCGATGGCGGGCCCCTGATCCCAGTAAGCGCTGGAATTCGGCGATCCCTTCCATCCAACGGTTCGAGAGCAGGAACCGCAGACGGCTAACAACAGAACCAGGCAAAGGCCCCGTAACAAGGTAACCATTGCGCGTTTTCTAGGTTAATTCCTAGGAATATATGCGAATTCAGAGTACCATACGCCGGGATTAAGTAAAAGCAGAACTTACAGTACTCCCGGCGAATGAACGTGGATCCTCAGCGGCAGCGATGGGATCAATATTTGATAGACCACCGCTCGTTGTCCCCGTGAATCAAGACAACGCTCGGGGTATGCCGATTTGCTTCCTCGGCGCTGAGCCAGCAAAACGCCGCGATGATGACGAGGTCGCCCTTTTGCACCAGTCGCGCTGCGGCGCCGTTCAGGCCGATTTCCCCGGGTTCCTGGCCGACGATGGCGTAGGTCTCAAAGCGCTCACCGTTGGATATGTTCCAAACAACTACGGCTTCATTGGGGAGAATACCGCTTGCTTCGAGCAGGCGCGGGTCGATGGAAATGCTTCCTTCGTAATCCAGGTCAGCCTTCGTCACACGCGCCCTGTGGATCTTACTCTTCAACAGCTTGATCTGCATCATTAGTTCTTGGTGGCGCGAATCCGCAAAATTAACGGGGGGCGCCAGAGACTCTTAGCGTTCGCACGCTGCGGACGGCCGCAAGGGGCGGACACGTCACTCTTCTACGGTAACGCGAGAAAGATGCGGCGCTGATAGGACAAACGGCAGGGCCCCAGAAGGCGCTGACGCGGAGCGGGCTTTCAGGAAGACGCGGTGCGTCAAAAGTACTCTGAAAACCTACAGGTGCACGCCTTCGGTGACCGTAATGCGGAGGACCATGTGCCACGGGATCAAATGCACGCCGTGTTCGCTGGGAACATCGATCCAAAGCGCATGCTCGTCGCTCACATCGAACGTCGCTTTTTCGAGCGGCGAGTAGGCGAGCTTCCACTGGCGCGACTCAATCATCACCATCGTTTGTCCCGTCTGAAAATAGACCGACGGGCGGGTGGGAACCGACTTTAGTTTTGCTTGGAACAGCTTTTCACAGACCGATCTCATTCTGTCTCCTGGCGCCCATGGACAATTTGGGGAACGAACCTTCATCGGCACAACAAATTCCAGGCTTTATGATTCACCCGCCCGGAAAGCATTTTTGTTGAGGAAAATGTCCGCAACAGTACGGCGATGCGCAGGCACTACACGCGTTTGCGGGTAATCCAACCTAGTCAGATCTGTAACAACGAATCCGCCCGTACTAGAGCAGGTGACCTTAGCAACTAATGAAATCGACCAATTTATTCGGCCGTCAAAACGTCGTTCACTGGGAGTATGAAATACATCATTTGGGTCGTGGGCGGTGTCGCCATCGGCATGACGACGCTGATGTGGGCCAACACCGAAATGCCGGGCGGAGAGAAGCGCTATGAACAATTCCTTCGCTTGACCATGGAACGTCATAGCGTCCCGTTCCGATAGAAGAGAACCCCTCGATTTATTCGGGGGAGCCGCTCACCGACATCGAAACCCGAGCAAGAGCGCCGGAATTCCGGCGCTCTTTCATCTTGCGCGGCCCGCTCAACGCCTATTAGCGAACGGGAAAAACAACGATCGGTTCGTCCATGAATTAAACCCCTTTCTGCCGATGCCCCGCTTCTCTCGAAGCGAGCGACCCTCATCGGCACCCGTAAGCTAGCCCGGTAGCTGAAACCCACAACAGAGGTTTTGCGCCATGTGCTTGGACTGGAAGGAGAAATCGATTCCACAAACGACGGCACTGACAGGAACGCCGTGCGGTAAACGACGGCGATAAGCCTTGGATCAAGACTGTGCGACAATGGCGTTCGCTCCATGCACCGGTTTCTTCCCCTACTTTTGCTTCTGTTCGTCGGTAGCGGCTGCGCTGCTCTGATCTACGAAGTGGTTTGGTTCCAGCTTTTGCAGTTGGTCATAGGCTCGTCGGCCGTTTCTCTGGGCGTTTTGCTTGGGGTGTACATGGGAGGCATGTGCCTCGGCAGCCTGCTGCTGCCACGGTTGGTCCCGTCGGCGGTTCATCCGCTCCGGCTTTACGCTTTGATCGAAGCAGGCATCGGCCTCTGTGGAGTGCTGGTCCTGTATGGAGTGCCTCACCTGGATGGTGTTTACGCAGCGATGTACCCGGTCATCGCGGTGAACGGCTTTGCGGCTATCCTGCTGCGCGGAGCGATCTGCGCTCTTTGCCTCTTGCTTCCGACGTTGCTAATGGGCGCTTCCCTGCCTGCGATGGCGCGCTGGGTAGAATCGTCGCGCGAAGGTGTGGCGTGGCTTGGGTTCTTTTACGGAGGGAACATTGTGGGCGCCGTGTTTGGATCGGTGCTCGCAGGCTTTTATCTGCTGCGCTTGTATGACATGCCCTTTGCGACGTGGGTTGCGGTTGCAATCAATGCGTGTGTAGCGATAGTTGGGCTGGCACTTGCATCGGTGGCGGCATACGCGCCATTACAACAACAAGGCAGCCTGGATGAAGCGATGTTGGAGGAGAGTTCCGCGGCTGCAGCCCCTGAACCTGCGGTGGCAGGTGATTTGCGGCCGCAGCCGTTAGCGAGTCGTCCCGTTTATCTAGCGATTGCCCTTTCCGGACTTTGCGCCTTGGGCGCGGAGGTCGTGTGGACGCGCCTGCTTTCATTGATGCTGGGAGCGACGGTCTACACATTCTCCCTCATCCTCGCTGTGTTTCTGGTTGGGCTTGGCCTGGGATCAAGCGTGGGAGCGGTCCTGGCGAAAAGGTGGAAGCATCCGAGTGCGGCGCTCGGCGTGTGCCAGTTTCTGCTGGCGGGGACTGCGGCGTGGGCAGCATTCGCGATTGCGAAGCTGGTTCCGTCCGCCGATTTCGATCCGACGATTCCGGTAAATCCGATGGACGTTTTCCAGATGGATCTGTTCCGGTGCGCCTGGGCGATTCTGCCCTCGGCATGTTTATGGGGGGCCAGTTTTCCTTTGGCTCTCTCAGCATTGGCGCAAGGACGGCGCGAGCAGGATGCAGGGGCTCTCGTCGGCAAGACATACGCGGCCAACACCGCCGGGGCCATTACCGGTGCGCTCCTGTTCAGCATGATCCTGATTCCTGCCACGGGCACACAGCAGGCGGAACGATGGCTGGTGATTCTTTCGGCGGTAGCTGCGATCCTCGCGCTGTGGCGCAAGGTTGACGCCGCGACGATCACAAAAGCCGCAGCTATCGCCCTGGTTGCGGCGGGACTGGCCTGGACGGTGCAGCCCGTACCGTGGCTGGCACTCGGCTACGGGAGGCGCATGAACCAATATGTCTCCTACAACAGCCAGCCGTTGTACATCGGCGAGGGGATGAACTCTTCGATCGTCGTATCTCAATACCCAAACGGCACGCGGTATTTCCACGTGAGCGGCAAAGTGGAAGCAACCACCGAAACGTTCGACATGCGGCTGCAGCGGATGCTGGGGCACCTTTCGGCTCTGTTTACTAAACAACCGGAATCCGTTTTGATCGTCGGATTCGGCGCCGGCGTCACCGCTGGGACCTTTGTGCAACATCCAACGGTCAAAAAGATCACGATCAGCGAGATTGAACCTCTAATTCCGCCAGCGAGCACGAAATACTTCAGAGAACAAAACTACGATGTGCTACACGATCCCCGCACGGAGATTCACTACGACGACGCGCGACACTTCATTCTGACCACCAACGAAAAGTTCGACGTGATTACATCCGATCCCATTCATCCGTGGGTGAAGGGAACGTCCACACTGTATTCGAAGGAGTACTTCGAGTTATGCAAGCAACATCTGAAACCCGGTGGCGTTGTGACGCAGTGGGTGCCCCTGTATGAAAGTGACTTCGCCACCATCCAGAGCGAACTGGCAACGTTTTTCAGTGTGTTCCCTCACGGAACCGTGTGGAACAGTGACGTAAGAAACCAAGGATACGACGTCGTGCTCATCGGCCAGGCCGATCCGGCGCCCATTGATGTCGATGAATGGAAGGATCGGCTGAATCGTCCGGATCACCAACGCGTGCTCGCCTCCCTGGCCGAAGTTGGCCTGGGTTCGGCATATGAGCTAATTTCCACCTACGCAGGCCGTGACGACGACTTGCGGCCATGGCTGAAGGATGCGCAAATCAACCAGGATCGCAATATGCGCCTGCAGTACCTGGCCGGCTGGGGCTTGAACTTCAACCATCCAGACTGGATTTATCAAAACATCCTGGAATACCGGAAGTTTCCAAACGGCATGTTTACAGGTTCGGAGCGCGCCGTGGAACCGGTGCGTCGGATGTTCGGGATTCAGTTACCCGCCACAAAATAAATCGCGTCCGGCCGCGCGAATGTCTTCATATCGACACAAGGGCCACAGACCAGCTTGTATTGGGGATAGCGTCCGCGGATCAACGCCGGAATGGCGGCTGCATCGTCATCAAGGTGTTCGGTGGCGATCGCGAGGCGTGGCTGGGAACGGGATAATAAAACGGCGGCACCAGCGAGAGCCCGTTTCTCCGCGCCTTCGATGTCCAGCTTGATGAAATCGACCTTTTCGAGATGGTTCCGCAGCACAAGCGCATCGATAGTCAGCACCGGGACTTTCACCGTGGCGGCCACGGCTCCGAACGTTCCGACGAAACCATTTCTGGTGGAAGTGTCGGGATCGATATTCAGACTCAGTTCACTCTCCGCGTCCCACACCCCGACCGCTTCAACGCGCACGCGATCGGCTGCGATTTCCGCGGCAAAATTGCGGCGCAGGCTCTCTACGTTTTCCGGCGCGGGTTCGATAGCGATGACGAGCTTTGCCCCGGATTGCAGTGCCTTGCGGGTGAACACGCCGATGTTGGCGCCGGCGTCGAGCACAATATCGCCCGCGTGAACCCCGGTGGCGCCGTTTCCGTAAAGATCCTGCTCCTGCTCGGCAAGGTTTTCAAACAACGTCTCGCGATTACGCTTGGGGATCCAAAAATCGCCGTCGCGCGTTCTCCACTGTTCGAAGTTACCGTCCGAACGCAACGCACGGGCGGAGTTGCGGATCGCATCCATGCGTTCCGCGCGATCTTTGAGGACCCTAAAACTGTCAACGGCCTGTCTAAACGAGCAAGGCTCGGATCGCCCGAGAAGCGACAAAATCCCCAGGCGAATGGATGGGACAATCGCCAGGATTGTCAGAAGTGGAATCGCAATGATCGCGAATTTTAGGAATCGAAGCACGGGGAATGAGGGCTGCCTTATTTCTTTGTGAACGTCAGCATGAACTGGCGCGCGGTGATGCGGTCTGTCTTTGATTGCAGCTTGAAGCCGCTCGATTCAATTTCCTTGATGACCCCGGCTGCGTCCAGGCGGATGTGGCCTGGGGCAACTTGATCCTGATAGTACTCAATGATGATGAGGCGGCCGCTGGCTTTGAGCGCTGTCTTAAACGCCGCCAGCATCTTTTCCGGATAGTCGAAGTGGTGATAGACGTCGAGAACCAGCTCCACATCGGCGGCGTTGGCGGGGAGCATAGGATCCGTCTCCGTGCCTAAAATCGGCGTGACATTGGTGAGTTTCCCGGAAGCGATGCGGGCTTTCACTTGATCGAGGAAATCGGTCTGGATATCTTCGGCGAGGATCTTGCCTGAAGGGCCAACGGCTTTGCTCAGATACGGGATCATGTATCCGACACCGGTGCCGATATCGGCGACCGTCATGCCGGGATGTAAGCCAAGCGCATTGGTGACAACGTCCGGCTTCTGCGTTTTGTCGCGCGCGGGATCAGTGAGCGTCTTGACCACGTTCGCGCGGCCTTCCTTACTCTGGTAACCCTTGTTGGCTTCCTTCGCCACCTGCGCGAACGCGGAGGAGGCGATGAGCAATGAGCAGACAAGCAACATGACCGGTTTCATGTGTTTCATTGTAGATTCCTCCGAGGGTGGACCGGTGGAAGGGATCTACAGACCGTAGACGTAGATGATCGGCTTGCCCATGGTTTCGAAGATCCGGTTCTGCATGCCGGCCGCGACGGCGATGCGTTGTTGCTTGCCGACCTCGTAGGTGACGACGCCGCCGCCCATTGGCTGGCCGGAGCTAATCCTGTGCAGGATCTTGCCTGTGGGTGCGTCAAAAGCAAGAAGGTCGCCGTTAAGATCGCCTGTAAATACAATGCCACTGGCCGTAACGGCGATCCCTGCGACGAGCGGCGCTGCGTTTTCGTGCTTCCATTTCACGGCTCCAGAATCGGCGTCGATGGCATGCACCCATCCGATTTTCCGCTTATCCTTGCAGCAAAATCCTTGCGCGGAACCCAGGAACTCTTTGCCTTCGACGAACTCAGGGATCTTCGTATCCAGCTTGATGGTGGAGCACCAATCGACGCTATTCACAAAGACGAGATTCGTTTTCGGCGAGAAAGCGGGGCCGTTCCACTGCACGCCGCCGGAGGTGCCTGGGCAAAAGTGTGTGCCCTCGGGTGTGAGCGGGGCCTCAATGTTGTCGATGGTCGTTACCGGCACTTTAAATGCAATCTTGCCTGAGTCAGTATCGATGCTGTGAAGAAAGCCGTCTTTGCCAGCGGCCATGGCGCGCTTCTTGCCGTTCTTCGTTTGAACAAGCGTGGGAGCAGCGGCCTGATCGTAATCGTGGACGTCGTGGGGCACCAGCTGATACCAGGTTTTAAGCTTGCCGGTTTTGGCCTCCAAGACGACCACGGAACCGGTATAAAGGTTCGCGCCGGGGCGGTAAGCTCCCGAGAAATCGGGACCTGGGTTGCCGGTGGGAATGTAGACGAGGCCCTTGGATGGATCGATGCTCACGGTGGTCCAGATGGAGCCGCCACCGACGTGCACATCCTTCGGCCATGTCTCGGCGCCGGGCGCGTTGCCTGTGGGAACAAGAGCGAAGGTCCAAAGCAGCTTGCCGGTGCTTGCGTCGAGCGCGGCGATGATGCAGCCGCAGGCGCGCTCGGCTCCCGAGGTGCCGATCAAGACGATGTCCTGCCAGACCATAGGGGACGCCGCGATGGTGGCGGGCTTGCCGTCGGGCTCCGTGAGATTGGTGGTCCAGAGCAGTTCGCCGTTGCGGACGTCGTAGGCGGCCATCATGCCGTCGCGGAATCCGCGGAAAAGACGGGTGCCGGAGATGGCGACGCCGCGCACGATGCCGGGATTTTTCATTTCATGGCGCACACGCCATTTGAGCGCGCAGGTTCCGGCGTCGACAGCATAGGTGTACTCAGGCGTGGCGAAGTACATGATGCCCGCGATGGTCACCAGGCTGCTCTCAAAGGTCACAGCTTCGGGGATTTCGTAAGTACAGACTTGGCGGAGTTTGGTAACGTTCGACGGATTGATGGCGGTCAGTGGCGAAAAACCGGAGGAGCGGAAATCGCGGCTATACATTGGCCAATCGGCCGGCGCAGTCTTTTGCGCAACCGCCGTCGAAGCAGCCATACCGGCCCATACCAGCACAAGACAAATGCGCATCACCCCGAGCATACAACGCCGATACGACGCTTCGCAGGCGTGGCGTGAAGGCAGATGCTATAGTCCAATTTGGGAGATGAGAGCCCCGAAACGAGTGGCGATGGTGGTGCTGGGCGCGTTGGGATTGGCCGCCGGGTTGGGCGCGTTCCAGCGCGAGTTCCGCGTCTACCGGAGTTTGGAACCCTACGACAACGTTCCGTTGCCGCCCGATTGGAAAATTCCCGCGGAATGGGTATTTGGTCGATTGATGTACCCGCCACACCCGCGCGCGCGATTCAGCCGGCCCTTTCGTTATGGGGGCGCGAGTGATTGGCGCAACGGCGGCACCAGTTGGGCGCAGGATTATCCGCGTGCGGACCGCCATTTCGCGCAAGCCCTTTTGCGTCTGACACGTGTCCACGCACGCAGCGTGGAACAGCCCGTGAACCTGGATGATGACGACGACATCTACAACTGGCCATGGTTATGCGGCGGGGAGATGGGCGATTGGAAGTTGACGTCGGATCAGGCCACGCGCCTTCGTGACTACCTGCTGCGCGGCGGATTCCTGATGCTGGACGATTTCTGGGGAACGGAAGAATGGAATCGATTCGAAGAGAGCATGAAACTGGTTTTCCCGGACCGGCCGACCGTGGAAATTGAAGACTCCGACCCAATCTTCCATTCCGTCTATGACTTAGACGACCGGTACCAGATCCCCGGCCAGTGGGCGCTGATGCGCGGGACCACATTTCGCAACGATGGCAGCGTCGCGCGGTGGCGTGGGATTTACGATGACCATGGGCGTCTAATGGTCGCCATGTGCTTCAATTCGGATCTGGGCGATTCCTGGGAATGGGCGGACGATCCGAATTACATGGAAAAATACTCAGCCCTGGGAATCCGCATCGGCGTCAATTATGTGATCTATTCGCTCACGCACTAGCGACGCGGTTACGATTCCTGATTCGTCCCGCCGACGACAGCGGCTTTGCGGAGTTTGCTCAGTTCACGCCGCGCCACGGTGGACCAATCGCTGGTGGGATCAATGCGCAAATACTCGGTCCAGTGAAGGACGGCTTTCATCGGCTGATTCGTTCCCTGATACAGCAAAGCCAGGTTGTAATGGGCGTCGCCATAATTCGGGGCGATGCGTAGAGCTTCCTGGTAATGCGTGAGAGCTTTGGCGCGATCGCCGCGCTCATCGTAGAGATTCGCTAAATCGAAATGCGCGAGCGCGTAATCGGGATCGACCCCGATGGCGGCTTTGTAGTGCTTTTCGGCCTGCAGCCAGTTGCGCGCGTTGTAAAAAACCGTGCCAAGGTTCACCAGAGCACCGGCAGAGCGAGGGTCGAACTCCAGCGCTTTCTGATACGCCTCAATCACCTGCGATGCGGGCGCCCCGGATTGCTCGAGCTCCAAGCCACGCTCAAACCATTTTTCGGCCTCGACGCGGCGCGTCATTTCAGATTTCACGTCTTGTTTGACGCGAAATTCTAGTAAACGGTTAAGTTCCGCGGGACGAAAATCGAGCAGCAGTTGCCCGGATTCGGCCTCCATCGCGCGGCCATCAATCTCCACGCGGACTTTCTTGCCGTCGGCGAAGAGTTTCAAGTCAGTCAGCGGGTTGGAAACGTGCTTCAGCTTGCGCGAGAGTGCGTGTAGGGCCAAGCGAATTTTCTGCGGCGAAACGTGGTCTTTGCGAAGCTTGATCAGTGTACGGATGGCCAGTAGTTCCCGGAACCCATAGGTTTCAACTGGAGCGACCAACTTTTGCTTTTCCCAACTGCGGAGTTGCGCTTCGGTGACGCGCAGAAGGCGGCGGGCCTCTGTGCGAGTGTACGTTGGACTAATCGCGGGCACCGCCACGCTCAGATTCTAACAAGTTCGAAGCAAAGGTCCTAGCGTTTTGCAGAGAAAGCATCAGGATTGAAACATCGTGATAGCGGCAACACCGGCCGCGCCCGCATCCACGCAATATTGCGCGTTTTCCTCAGCGATTCCCCCAAGGCCCAGCACAGGAATATTTACGGAACGGGCTGCCGCACGTAATCCGGCAAGGCCGCGGGGAGCAAGATCGCTGGCCTTCGAACGCGGCGCGAAGACGGGACCAAAAACAGCGTAGCTCGCGCCTTCCTCCTGAGCACGATAAAGTTCGTACAAAGTGTGACAGGAAACGCCAAACTGGAATCCGGCTGGGACCATCGGCTTCCACGAGACAGGCGACGGAGAGTTGACGGAAAGATGCGCACCATCGGCTCCCGCGGCAATGGCGACATCGACGCGCGTGTTGACCAGGATCTTTGATCCAGGTGGCCGACGGAGAGCCACGGCCCGGGCAACCAAATCATAGAGATCCCGCGTGGAGAGATCCTTCTCGCGAATCTGGATCCAATCTACCCCGGCTTGTAAATTGAGGGCGATCGCGTCGAGTAAATTCACGCCGGCGGGAAGTAATTTTCGATTGGTGATGTAACAACGCAGCACGTTACTAGTTTAAGCGGCGTGTGTGTGCTATAACGGTGTCCGGTTGCGTAGATGCTCATCGCAACGCAAGAACATGATCGACGAACGCGCGTTTTACCGGGAATCCAAAACCACAAAACCGGCACTTTTGAACTGCCCGTGGTGCAGAACTCAGGACAGCTACGATTTACAATGGCTGGTCCGCAAGAAAGTGGAACAGCTTCCGCGCGGCGCCGATGAACGCGACCGCGCCAAGTTCGCCAAGGCACAGAGCTACATGGTTTTGCTCGACGACAAAACCATGTGTAAGAACATGCGGTGCCGGAAGCGCTTCGATATTTCCGGAATCAAGACGACGGCGTTTATCTAGGGCCTGGCGCTGCCAGAACCTGTATGCGAGTGCCACTCGCGCGCGAATACTCAATCCGCCTCGCCGGACTACTCCAAGCTTTTGCGCTGGGTCGCCAGAGCCATGCACTCGCCCACTTCCAGCCAATCATGCGGCGGCAGAGTGACTGGCGGCAGTCCGTTGTGCGAAAGATGCAGGCGCACGCGGTGGCCGGCGATTGGGGCTTTCAGTTCGAGAACTCTCCCGTGCACAATCTCGGCATCCACGAACCCGGTTTCGAACTCGACGCGAACGTCGACGTTGTCGGCCCCATCCAGCCGCATCGCCAGATTCTCGCCGTCACAGCCGAAATAAATATCGCGGACAACGGGCGTGCCGCCATGCATCGCTCCCGACCGCAAATCCGGCCGGTAGCGGCCAGCGCCCATCCATTCGAAGTACGATGTGACTTCGCCGTCCAACGTGACGTGGATCTGATTGCGCGGAGCTTCCAAAATCTCGCCACGCTGTTCGTGGGTGAGGATCGGGTGGAACAATGCCTCCGGAGGCACCAGACCAAGAGCGCGGTAGACGTTCGTCAGGTGATCTCGATAGAGCTGATCGAACTCAGGACGGTTGTCTGAGCCGTGCTCGGGTCCATACCACCAGTTCCAATCACTACCTTCGGCAATAAGCAGTTCCTCGTAAGCGAGTTGGCGCGCCGGCGCGGGCACATCCGGAGTCTCGTCATAGGCGCGGCGGGCGGCGAGCAGCAACTCCCAGGCGCGATTGTCCTCGTCGGCGCCAATCCATATGTTGAAATTGGCGTTGATCCAGGAACCAGGAAAGATGCCCTGGAGCGGCTCGGCTTCAAACTTGTGCAGCGCCTCGGACACCGTGAGCGCCTCAAGGTCTGGGTCTTCCTCAATCCGGCGGTAGAGTTCGCGCAAGAACGGACGCCCGTTAGCGTCATACCACTCCCAGGCGTTTTCCCCATCGAGGATCACGGGAACAAGTGCATTGCTCTGGCCGTGTGTGTTTTCCTTGATGCGATGCACGAAATGGGCGGCGGCATCGGCGGCGTGCATACGCGAATACTCAAAGCCAATGAGATCGCTCAGGTAGTGATCCCGGAAGATCATCTTTATCTCGCGGCCGCCCTGCTGCCAGACATAGGGGCGGTATGTTTCCCGCACGCCGGCTTCGCGGCCAAGCGTTCGCGCAAGCACTCCGTTATCACTTGCCGCCCAACGGAATCCGCAATCGGAAGCGAGAGCCAAGGCATGATCGGATACCGAACCCTCCGACGGCCACAACCCGGCGGGCACCACTCCCAGCGCCTCCTCGATATAGGAATAGGCTCTTTCCAACTGGTGCCGCGCATCCTGCGGATAACGAAACCGCGGAGGTAGAGGCAGACCGTGTTGCGACACCGCGCCCATATCGGAATCACAGATCAAGGGCAGAATCGGGTGATAAAACGGCGTGGTGGATATTTCAATTTGCCCACGGGAGGCGAACTTGCGATACACGGGCAAGACGCGCTCCAACGCATGTCTCTGCTTGTCCGCCATGAGGGCCTGATCCTCACGGTTAAAGTCGCGGCCTTTGCGAATCAGGTTGATCAGTCCTTCATCGCGCGCGAGCAGATCTTCATCGAACCAAGCAATCTGGCTTAGAATTTGCAGATCGCGAAAGTCCTGCGCCGAAAACGTGTCGTGCTTCTCGCGGAGTTCCCGATAACGCGGGTAGCGGCAGATGACCTTGTCGTAGTTCGCCTGAAAGAAATATTTGCGGATGAAACTGCGCTGGGCCTCGCTCAACTCTTCGGCGGGCGCGAGAGCGCAATCAAGAAACGGATCGGACGCCGTACCCTGCGCGTAGTCGTCAATCTGCATCACCATGGACGGAACCATGTTGAACGTCTGATGCACATTGGGGAAGTCCGCGAGAATCTCGACCATGCCCGCGTAGTCCTTCAAGGCGTGGAGGCGTGTCCACGGCAATTTATACTCACCGCTCCACAGGTCTTTGTAGAAAGGCTGATGCATGTGCCAGAGAAAGCACAGAGTTGTCATTTGGCGGCTCCATCGCCCACGGCGTCATGTAACGTCGTGGGACGCAATCCGAGCAGCGCACGGGCGCGGTGCGGGTCACTTTCGACGACTTGCGTACTCGTTCGAAAGCGGGTTTTGCCGATGGCCTCGCGAACGTTTGTGGCGTCATCGGTTTGAATCAAAATCAATCGCGGCATCTTGCCGTCGGCATCAAACATTTTCAGATCTTCGAGGAACGCGGCAGGAGGCTTTGCGTACGGCGCCAGTGCCGGATCGAGCGCCTTGCCGCCGCGCTCAAAAACACCATAGCTGTACACGCTGATTCCAGCCGACAACGCGTTCGTCCAGAGGTAACCGGCTGGCGGGAGATTCCCGGGATCGGCAATGTCGAATGTCTTTTCGCGCGCGAGTTTCACCGTGAAATCAGGAATAAATCCGGCAAGCGCATGCATGGTTTCCGCAGGTGGCGCGCTCTTGACGATGTAAATAACATGCTCCGCTGGCTGCGCGGGGGCCATAGCTTCCGGGGGAGCAGCCCAATCTTTCGCGGATTCAAGACCGAGCACCGTGAGCGAATTGGCGCGGGCTGAAGCAACAACGGCACGATCCTTTCCGAGTGCGAGAATCGCGATAGGATAGGCTCCGGTTTCCACTAATGCTTCACCAGCAGCGCGGACATCGGACACGTCAAAGACAGCAACCGCGTTGGCGTCCGAGCAAGCGACGTAGAGGCGCTTTTGATCCGCGGTCAGCGCCAACGCGCTGGGCGTCATGCCGAGAGGTGTCAACGCAGCGGGAGCCACGCTTAACGTGTCCACATGACGCATGGTTTTGTTCTCGTTGATGCCGATTGCAAATACATTGTTTGTATTTGCCGCGGCGACGAATAGACGATAGCGCCAAGGGAGCGGCGTCTGGCCTTCTTCGATGGACGGGCGATAGCCGCTGATCACCATGTCCGTAGGGTGCTGGGCCAAGCGAAGGCGGCCAATCTCTTCGCCGTTGGCGACGTTGTACTGGTAGACGGTTGCGTCCGCCCAGCTTGAAACAAAGTACGATTTGCCATCGGGATGAAAGACGATGCGGTACGGGCGGCGGCCTGTTTTGAACTGATCGATGACCCGGCCGGATTGTGGATTCACAACGACGATGACATTCTTGAAAACGTCCGCTGCGTAGATCAGGTGTCCATCAGGAGAGAGTGCGATATCTCCGATGAAATCGGAGGCTTTCCAGGCGTGGGTTTGCTTTAGCTCACCCTGAGGCGAAACGCTAAATTCGTAGATCGACCCGCGTGATCCGCCGCCAGCATAGAGCGTTTTCCCGTTGGGCGCGAAGGTAAGGCCAAGCCACGCGCCGTCCAGCGTCACGCGCGAAACTTCTTTCATGTTCCCAGCAGTGTAGGTGGTGATGGAGGCTTTCGCTCCCGCGCTGAGCACGGCGATCAGTTGTTTCTCCGGCGTCGCTGAGGGTGATGACGCAAGCGACATCGGAAAATCGAGGCCGGTCTGCGCCAGGCCCGCAACAGCGGTCGCGGCAAATAGGAGCCACTTCATCCCGCGAACCTCTGCGCGATGGGCATCCGGCGGCCGATCCCGAAAGCTTTGGTAGTCACCTTCAATCCTGGCGCGGCTTGCTGGCGCTTGTATTCGTTGCGATCTACTTTGCTGACAATGCTCTTGACTAGATCGAGCGGCAGGTTCAGGCTACTCGCGATTTGCGGAGGGGCCATGTACTGCTCGATGTAGGCCTCGAGGATTGGATCGAGCACATCATAGGTCGGCAAGGAGTCTGTGTCTTTTTGGTCGGGGCGCAACTCGGCGGACGGAGGCTTAACGAACACGTTTTCGGGGATCGCATCATTCAACCGTTGATTCGCAAGCCGCGAGAGTTCATACACTAGCGTCTTTGGGAGGTCACTGATAACCGCAAGACCGCCGCACATATCTCCATAGAGCGTGCAATAACCCACGGCGAGTTCGCTTTTGTTGCCCGTGGTGAGCACCAGCGCGCCTGTCTTGTTCGACATCGCCATCAACGTGACGCCGCGCAGGCGCGACTGCAGATTCTCTTCGGTGACATCTTGCTTGCGGCCCGCGAACAAGGGAGCGAGGCTTTCGAGGAAACGCTCGTAAACTCCGTTAATGGAGACCACCTCAAACCGGATGCCGAGGTTTTCGGCCATCACGCGGGCGTCGGTAAGGCTGTGATCGGAGGAATACGGCCCGGGCATGCCGATGCCGGTCACATTTTCTTTGCCGACCGCTTCGACGGCGATTGCGGCGACGAGCGAAGAATCAATGCCGCCGCTTAAGCCGATGAGGACGCGGGAGAAGCCGCATTTACGGATGTAATCGCGAGTGCCCAGCACCAGCGCTTCATAACTCGCTTCATTCTCATCGCCAAGATTCTCGTGATTATCGCCAGTGCCTGCATCGGTGTCGCAAAAGACCAAATCTTCATCAAACGATCGAGCGGCTGCGATGACGTCACCCTGGGCATTCAGCGCAAAACTGGAGCCATCAAATACAAGCTGATCGTTGCCGCCCACCTGGTTCACGTACACGACGGGTTTGCCATAGCGGCGGGCCATGGCGCCGAAGATGTCTCGCCGCACGGCACGCTTGCCCATGTTGTACGGTGACGCGTTGATCGAGATCAGAATCTGGCCACCGGCGGTAAAAAGCTCTTCGACCGGATCGCGTTGGTAGAGGCGCTGCTTCCAGAATTGGCGATCATTCCAGGCATCTTCACAGATGGTAAGCGCAACGGGCACTTTTCCCAGCGTAAAGAGCGATTCGCGCTCTGACGGCCGAAAATAGCGGCCCTCATCGAAGACATCGTAGGTCGGCAGCAGCATCTTGCTCTGCTTGAAGACGATCTTTCCGTGGTCGATTACGGCTGCGTTGTTGAAGGCGTGCTTGCCTGTTTCCGCGTTCGAATGCGCCACGTAACCACAGATGATGGTGATAGGAAGGTTGGCCGTCTCTCGTTCCAGACGCAGCAGGGCTTTCTCGCTGGCTTCGATAAAGCTCGGCTTTTCCACAAGATCGCGCGGCGGGTAGCCGGTGATGGAAAGCTCGGGAAACACGACGACCTCGGCGCCGCCGGAGGCCGCTTTGCGGGCGTAAGAGACGATACGATCGACATTTCCCGTCAGATCGCCGACCGTAGGATTGATTTGCGCGAGAGCGATGCGCATGGAAACTACATTGTAACGTGGAGAGGCCACGTCGAGCGATTCATCTCACCGTGGACGAGCTCTAAGTTATTGCTGATTCGAGGAATCCACATACTCGACGCCCGGCGGCGGAGTGAATCGAAAATGCGTTTCGGGAATCACTGGGTTTCGTTTTTCGTTCTCGAAGGCGAACTGCAGCGTAGAGTTATCCTGCGCCTTCACGTCCAGGCGGCGAATCGTCGAATCAGGCATGGCGAGGAAGGACACTTCCGTGTACGGGAGTTTGTCCGATTTCGGAATCGCGGTAACGTAAACCCCTCCACCTTCCGGATGCGAACGGTACTCGCGAAAATCATCGGCAAAATGGAGACGGCCCAGCAGGAACGCTAGCGGCGCGCGCATGTCGTCGGCTTCCTTCAACTTCATTTTCTCCGCGCGGTTGTCTTGAGGACTGTAGGCGTAAATAAATTTGCCGTCGGAAACGAACAACTTTCCAACTGGAGCCGCATACTGCCAACGCATCTTGCCGGGTTTGCGAAGAAACAGCTCGCCTTTTTCAACACGCGCGCGACCGCGGTAGGTATAGGTTTCCGTAAAACTCAATTGCAATGTCTGCGAATTGTTGTAGCGCTCCTCCAGCCCCTTCAACACCTGAGAGACGTCGGCGGCTTGCGCAGAGAGTGCCAACGTCAGAAAAGGCGCGGCGAAGTTGAGCCAATGCCGTTGTGGACACCGTTTGCGCACGTTAGGGAGACAGCCTTTCGATGATCCAAACATTGCCGCGGCGGCGGTAGCGAATGCGGTCGTGCAACCGGTGGTGGCCTTGCTGCCAGAATTCGATCTCATCGGGCTGGACACAAAATCCTCCCCAGTGCGTTGGACGCGCCGGATTTTCCTGCGAGTACCGGTGAACGGTAGCCGCGTAAGCGGAGTCCAACTCAGCGCGCGAAGCCAGAACGGTGCTCTGCTTCGACGTGATCGCCGCCAAGCGGCTGCCGATGGGACGGCTGTGGAAGTATTGGTCGGAATCGTCCGAGGAAACCTTGGCCACGCGGCCCGTTACGCGCACTTGGCGGTTCAACTCGCGCCAATAAAACACCAGGCCCGCGCGGCGCTTGGCCTTCAGTTCGCCTGCTTTGCGGCTTTCATAGTTGGTGAAGAAAACGAAGCCTTTCTCGTCGACACTTTTCAGCAACACCATGCGGACGGACGGTTGACCCGCGGCGCTGACTGTCGCGAGTGCCATCGCATTCGCCTCAATGATTCCGGCTCGTTCTGCGGCGCGGAACCAGCGGCGGAATTGCTGAATCGGATCGGCAGGAAAATCTTTTTCGCGAAGTGGCTTGAAGTTCAAATTTCAGTGTACGAGGATCGAGCCCGAACCACCAAGCGGGCCGGGCCGCCAAAGTTCCGGTACTCTGGAAGAGCTATGGAAAAGATGAAAAAATCCGAAGCGGAATGGCAAAAAGAGCTCACTGCGGAGCAATATTACGTAACTCGTCAGAAGGGCACGGAACCGGCCTTCACGGGCAAATACTGGGATAACCACGAAGAGGGCGTCTATTCCTGCGCCTGCTGCGGAACGCCTTTGTTCGACTCCAGCACTAAGTACGATTCGGGAACGGGCTGGCCCAGTTTTTATGCTCCCGTGGACGCGCAGCACGTCGCTACGGAAGAGGATACGACGCATGGGATGCGCCGCGTAGAAGCGCTGTGCGCGAAGTGCGACGCCCACCTGGGCCATGTGTTTCCAGATGGCCCTCGGCCGACCGGTGTGCGGTTTTGCATGAACTCAGCGTCGCTGAGCTTCACGAAAAAAGCGGAATAGCGGACTACTTCCAATCCGCGGAAAAGATGTTGAATTCGTAGTTCGACTTACTCTGATAGCTCGACGAGAAGATGATCTTCTTGCCGTCGGGCGAAAACTCTGGGAACGATGTGAACTTGCCGAACTCGGTCACTTGTTCAAGGCCGGTGCCATCGGTATTAATCAGGTAGAGTTCAAACAGGCTGGAATCGCACTTGTGCTTGTTTGACGCGAATAGGATCTTTTTCCCATCCGGCGTGAACGTAGGCGCGAAGCTGGCGCAGCCGAAGTTAGTGATCTGCTTGGCGTTCTTACCGTCCCCGTCAGATACCCAAAGTTCCATCTTCATGGGCGCCGTCAGGTTTTCTTTGAGTAGAGATTGATAGGTGGCCTTCTTTTCCGGCGTGTCCGGATGATAGGCGCGCCACACCATTTTCTTGCCGTCGCGCGAGAAGGTGGGGCCGCCATCGTAGCCTTCGGTATGGGTGATCTGTTTCTTACCACTGCCGTCTTCGTTCATGGTCCACAGTTCCAAATCGCCCGAGGCCATCGAGGTATAGAAAATCTTCTTGTTCTTAAAATTGACTGTGGATTCCGCATCGTAGCCGGTCGTGTCGGTTAGTTTCTTCACGATCTTGCCATCATCGGTTGCCAGGTAAATATCGAACGTCGGATGCACGGCCCACACATACCCTTTGCTGTGGTCAGGCTGCGCCGGACACTTCGGGTTGCCTTCGTGCGTGGAAGCGTAGACGATGTGTTTGCTATCGCTCAGGAAGTAGCCGCATGTGGTGACGCCCATACCGGTGGACACCAAATGCTGGTTCGATCCATCGGCGTTCATGATGTATTGCTGATCGCACTGTGAGCCGTCCCGCGTCGATTGAAAGATGATGCGTTTGCCGTCCGGAGCCCAGTAGGACTCGCCATTCGAGCCGCCGTTGGTCAAGGCTTTGATGTTCTGGAGATGCGTTGGAGTCTGGGCGAACAGCGCGAGGGGCAGGAAAAAGAGCGGCAGCTTCTTCATGACTTCATTCTAGTCCCTGAGCGGAGGGCACCTTGCGTGCAAGAATGAGGAATGAAGCTCGGAATCGATTTCGGCACCACGCGCATTGTGGTTGCAGCCGTCGATCGCGGCAATTATCCGCTGGTCCCTTTTGAGACGACAGAAGGGATCTACGATTGGTTCCCTTCCCTGGCCGCGGTGCGCACGAGCATCGACGGTTCGGAGTATCGCTTTGGCTGGGATGCCTGGGACGTGCAGAATGAGTCGGGATGGACCGCGGTTCGCTCGCTCAAGCGCTACATTGACGATGCTGGACCCAGTTCGGTTGTAGCCGTCGGCGGACGCCACGTTCCACTTGCGGATCTGCTCGCCGGGCTGACCCAATCGCTTCACCAAACCTTGAGCACGCAGTACGGCGAAAAACTGGAGGTGATGCTGGGTGTTCCCGCGCACGCCAACAGCAATCAACGTTTTCTCACAGTGGACGCATTCCGGCGCGCCGGGTTTGAAGTATTAGGACTGATCAACGAACCCTCCGCCGCGGCCATTGAGTATGGACACCGGCAAAAAACCAAGGGAAAGATTCTGGTGTACGACCTTGGCGGAGGAACATTCGACGTTTCCCTGGTGAATGTGGAAGGCGGGCAGCACACCGTGCTCGCAAGCGACGGCATCTCCAATCTGGGTGGTGACGATTTCGACCATGTTCTCGCCGAGTTGGCAATGGCTGGAATCTCGACGGGCGGTGACGAAGGCGAGGGTCTCTACGGACTGCAACTCGCTGAGTATTTCCATCTACTCGAAGAATGCCGCCGCCAGAAAGAGGCGTTGCATCCAAATTCGCGGCGGATAGTGGTGGATCTGGATTCGGCGCGCGAGGGTCTTGGCCAGGTGACCGTCAATGTGGCCGACTTTTACGAACAGTGCCGGCCATTGCTGGCGGCGTCACTCGAAGCAACAATGCGCCTTGCGGAAGGACAGAATATCGACACATTCTACGTCACCGGCGGCGGCAGCGAATTGCCGTTGGTGGCTCGGGTATTGCGCGATGAATTCGGCCGCAAGGTGAAGCGTAGCGAATACACGCGCTCGGCAACGGCCATTGGCCTGGCGATTCATGCGGACGATTCCTCGGGTTACAAACTCCGCGAAATGTTCACGCGCAACTTCGGAGTGTGGCGCGAAACCGATGGCGGTCAGCGGCTTGTGTTTGATCCAATATTCCCCTACGGCACGCGACTCCCGGCAGCGGGCGCGCCACCGGAGACCGTTACGCGCCGCTACTATCCCGTGCATAACATCGGCCACTTCCGCTACCTGGAAGCGAATCATGTGGGCGAGAGCCAGCAACCGGAAGGCGACATTGCGCTGTGGGATGAGATTCAGTTTCCGTTCGATCCCTCGCTCTCCGCGATGGAAACCTTGGCTGAGACTGCCGTAGCGCATTCACCGGCGGCGGAATCGCAGGAAATTGAAGAACACTACGCTTGCGACGCGGCTGGCGGAGTGACGGTCACCATACGCAATCTGACGTCGCACTATTCGCGCGAGTACCGGCTGGGACGTTGGAGTCCGAAGACGGAAGTGATCAGGCCGGTCGCGCGCCGCAAGAAGAAGCAGTGACTAACGCGCCGGCCTGGCAGGCGCGAAGATGCTGAATGCTTCGGTGGTGTGCGTCTTGGCGGCGAAAATGATCTGGTAAGTGTGGCCGGTGAAGTGCGTGATCACATGTGTAATCAGCGCAAAAGCGCTGGACGGGACCCGGCCCGGAGGCGCCACCTGTTCGGTCAACTTGTCTTCCGGATAACTGCGAATCACTTCCGCGGCCTGTTCGACGAGCGAGCGCAGTAGCCCCCGCAATTCTTCTGGCGAGTGACCGGACCGCGCGGAGAATTCAGCATCTCGCACGCGGATATCAGGCTCGCCTGCGAGCGCAGCAATGATTTGCTGACGGAGATTTCCGGCAAGGTGCAGCATCAAATTGCCGATGGCGTTTTCCCGCTCCGAATGACGTGCCCAGATTTGCTCTGGCGTCAGTTTTGCGGTGCAGGTTTCGATCGCCTTCATATTGTTCAAGAGGCGGCCCGCGGCGTCAGTGAGGAACTCGCGCTCAATCATAACTTTACGTGCGCTTCGTGCATGCGGTCCGCCCAATGGAGGAAACGGATCAACTGGCGGCGGTTCTCCCAAACAAACTTCCAGAACTGATCGGGTGTGATCTTTTCCGCATGCCAGCCTTGAAACGTTTCAATTCGCCAGAGCAAGTACGGACTGCGCCACGGGCACAGCCGGTAGCCTTTCGAGAGCCGCCAGAGAGCGCCGATCATCGGCTCCGCTATTTCCCTGCCGCCGTCGCGTAATAGCCGTTGCGGGTCCGGACCGTCGGCTTACCAGAAGCAGTCACGGTAACCGCGATGCGGCGGAAGGTGCCATCGAGCGCGTCGTTGGTCGGCTTATACGCAAGCGTGTATTGATTGCGAATCTCGTGGGCCACTTCGGGAGTGATTTTGTCGACTTCAGCCAAATCTTTCGGGAAGTAGGTATAGCCACCCGAAGCGACGGCAAGATCCTTCAGCGCACGCTGGGCCTTTTTGGCCTCGCGCGGTTCTTCTTCACTGAGAATGCCAATCGAATAAATGAGAACGCCGCTCTGTTGCGATTTGCGTACCAGTTCTTCCAGGTTCAGGCTGCTGGTGTTATCGTTTCCGTCGGTGACAACGACAAGCACCT
The DNA here is from genome assembly GCA_040081455.1 of Bryobacteraceae bacterium. Classification (GTDB taxonomy): domain Bacteria; phylum Acidobacteriota; class Terriglobia; order Bryobacterales; family Bryobacteraceae; genus Palsa-187. The sequence goes on along the minus strand of JBEBGM010000050.1, from coordinate 9,044 downwards.
TCTTGTCCTTCTTGGCCTTCTCCTTCATGTAATCGATGGAGGCGCTGATGGCATCGCGCATGGCAGTACCGCCGCGAGTCTTGTATTGTTCCAGCGCGGACTCGAGCTTCTTAACATCGTTGGTGAAAGGTTGATCCAGATAGTAGTCGTCGTTAAAGTTCACGACGAAGATTTCATCCTGCGGGTTCGAGGCCCGGATCAGATCAAGCGCAGCGGCGGCCACTTTGGCCTGCTTGTCACGCATGCTTCCGCTGTTATCGATGATGATGCCCATCGAAACAGGAACATCTTCGCGCCGGAAAATGGTGATCGTCTGATCCACTCCGTTTTCCTGAACCTTGAACGAAGACTGCGGCAGGTTTGTGATCAGTTTTCCGTTACGATCCACCACGCTGGCGTGAACTACTACGAGTCTTGTATCCGAAACAAAAGTCGGGACTTCGTCTTCGGCCGGCGGCGGAGCGACTTGAGCAATCGCCCACGCCGAGGCAAGCACGGTCAACATGCCGAGCTTGGCGGCCATCCTATTGAGTGGGAGCATAATATCCGGTTCGAAACATCGCGCGCAGCGGGGGCAGACCCGCCGTCTTTACCAGTTTGACCTGCACGCGGCGGTACTTTCCATCACGCGTGCCGTTTTTGGGGGTATAGCCGAGCACATACTCATTGCGCAGTTCAATGCCGATCTTCGCGGCCACGTCCGGCAGTTCCGCGAGATTATCCACGGTGAAGTGGCGACCGCCTGTTTGTTCCGCCATTTCAGAGAGAAGGCCCGGGCCGCTCATCTCCTCCGCGGTTCTGCCGCGGGAAGTTACCGGCTCGAATATACCGATCGCGTAAATCTGCACGTCGGCTTCACGCACTGCGTTGCGGACCTCGGTTTCGGTGTAGCGGCTGGAGTTATCCCCGCCATCAGAGATGATCAGAATCGCTTTCCTGGGGTTTCGCGCCTTTTTCATCTGGCTCATCGCCATGTACACGCCGTCGAGGAGAGCGGTGCGTCCCCGCGCCTGTGTGAACGTGAGGCGGTTTTGAATTTCTTCGGTTTCCTTGGTGAAGCCCTGCACCAACTCAGGACGGTCGTTGAACTGAATCAGGAAGAATTCGTCCTGCGGGTTCGCCGTCTTCATAAACTGGGCGACGGCCTGGCGCGACTTCTGGAGCTTGGCGCCCATACTGCCGCTGGTATCAAACACGATGCCGACGGAAAGCGGCGCGTCTTCGCTGGAGAACTGCGTAATTTCCTGTTCGACTTTGTCTTCCCAGAGCTTGAAGTTTTCCTTGTCGAGGCCCGTGACGAATCGGCTCATCGGATCGGTTACCGACACGGGAATCAAAACTAATGTGGTGTCAACACGGAGATCGGCCGCGCGATCAACAATGGATTCCTGCGCGTCCTGCGCTTTGCCACGAATACGCGGAGTGATCTGGACATTCGGCTCAGGGACGCTCGCGCGCGGAGGAGGTGGGTCGGCGATCAGTATCGTCAACGGCAGCAAAGAACCGAACAAGATAGCAGCGTGAACTCGCGTCATCCCCGCAACTCCGCCCTTAGTATAACAGTGCGGAACGAACTGCAAGATAGCGGGAAAATCTTGACCGCAAGGTCAGCAGGGATAAAAAAGCCGGTGAGTACTCGGAGGAAGATACTCACCGGCCGGCATTCTATCTCGCAAAGCGGATAGTATGCCGAACTCTTGGTTATTCCAGGAGACCTGGGGACAACCAATAAGAGAAAGAGACGCGGTGGAACACCGAAGTGCCCCACAACTGGACGCCCACAGAATATCACGTAGGGTTTCGGGTGTACAGGGGCATACCCCCCAAAAAGTGGGGGCTGCCTCCAGTAATTAAGGTTTCTCAGCGGAGTTGCCTGTTGAGGACCTGTGCAAGGCGGTATGCGGCGAGCGCAATCCTTTTCTTAGCAATGGCCTGGGTACGCTCGGCGTAGCCGGCGGGAAGCGTGAGCGGCATTTCGCGACTTCCGGTCTGTGGTCCAAAGCTGTATACATCTGATTTCACGAGCGCATAGCTCTCATCAATCCAGTCCTTGGGAGTCAGCGAGAGCCGCCACGGTTGCTTGTGCTGTCTAGTGGCATTCACCCCATACTCCAGCCGCTGCGCCTGGTTCAGTTCCGTTCCGGCCGCGTCATCCCAATAGGCATGGAGGGGTTTTCCGGGGACCACCCAGACGAAATTTCCTCCGGCGTCGCCCTTGGGTTGCGTCTTCAAATACCGGCTAGTCGCATGCAGCGGCTGGTGGACGTCGCCCACAAGATGCTCGATCCATGGCAGATCATAGGCGGCCAGCGCATCGTCCTTCGTGCTTCCGATCTCTGGAATCAGGCGCTGCAGTTCGCTAAACGCATTCGGCGGAGGCGTGGATTCGCCTGGGGTGCCGTCGGGGGAGTACGGAATGTCGTAGTAATGCCAGGTCGGATGCCTTTTGGACTCTGGGAAGCCCGGAATCGGCGGTGTGACGACCGCGTCAGCACGGGTCTCATCGTAGAACCGGGCGTCGCCTCGGATCATGTCGGGCCAAGCCGCGGCATTCATGAACGCGTAACGCGCACGGGCCGCTGGATCGGCAGGAGCGTCCTTAGTTAAGAGCGTTTCGTAATCCGGGTGTCTACGGATCAGTGCATCCACGCGCGCACGTGCCTTTGGTTTCAGGCGTGCGTACGCAATACCCGCAATGATGCGGTGGCCATCCAGGTTCCAGCCAAAAGCGGGAAGTGAAATGGCGAGAAGGGCAAGACCAGCGAGCGAGCGCGTGAATCGCATAAATCTATTTTATGGGTTCCGCCATGACGAATTCATGAACATTGCCCGCGGCAAACTATTGCGCGGCAATCTTCATCAGACGTTCCGCGTGACGAAGTGCTTCGGGCGTCACGCGCTCGCCGGAAAGCATGCGGCCGATCTCCCTGGTTCTCGATGCCGCGTCCAGTTCTTCCACCGTGGTCAGCGTACGGCCGCGTTCGTTTTGCTTTTCGACGCAGTAATGATAATCGGCGAATCCCGCGATCTGGGGCAGATGGGTGACGCACAGAACCTGATTTGCCGACGACAGTTTCTTCAATCGGCGGCCAACAGCTTCCGCCGCGCTACCGCCGACACCGGCATCCACTTCGTCGAAAACCAAAGTGCGGGGAACCGCGGGAGCTTTCGCGGGCGCGGCGCTTGTTTTGAGAGCCAGAGCAACGCGCGAGAGTTCACCACCGGATGCGATCTTTTCGAGCGGCTTCGGTTCTTCACCAACGTTGGGGGAAATAAGAAAATCGACTCGGTCGCAGCCTTCGGGAGACCAATCGGCGGGAGACACGCGAATCTCAACCCGGGTCTTCTCCATCGCGAGCGACGCCAGTTCTGTTTCCACTTTCTTCGAAAGCTTGCGGGCGGCGTCTTTCCTTGCTGTCGAAAGGCGCGCAGCTTCCTGGCCGAAACGCTTCGCCAGAGAGTCCACTTCTCCCCGAAGCGCGTCCCGGCGTTCGCCCGAGTATTCGACGGTCGCCAATTGGTGAGCGACCTCCTCGCGAAACGCCATAACCTCATCGAGCGTACTGCCGTATTTGCGCTTCAGTTTTTCGAGGGCTGCCAAGCGTGTTTCCACTTCTTCGAGACGCCCCGGGTCGGCCTCGAGTTTGCCCAAGTAGTGCCGGAGCGAATGCGCGGCCTCCTCGACAGCGATGGAGGCGGGCTGCAGCGCGGTCACAATTTCCTCCGCGCTCGAATCAATCCGAGACAGGTCTTCCAGGCGTTTCAGAATACTGCGCAGTTGGATGGAAACACTCTCCGGATCTTCGTCGAGGGCGTTGTAGGCCTGAGACGCCGTTTCTTCCAGTTTCACAACGTTGCGCAAAACGCGGCGCTCGTTTTCAAGTTGCGCATCTTCGCCGGCGAACGGCGTAACGGCGTCTATCTCGTTCTTCTGAAAACTCCACAGATCGGCCTGCCTGAGCCGCTCCTGCGCGGTGCGGTCCAATTCGGCGAGTTCGGCGGAAGATGCGCTCCACTGCGCGTATACTTCGCGAACCTGTTTCAGCAAAGCACTGGCATCCGCGAATGAATCCAACATCTCGCGCTGCGAATCCGGCGAGAAGAGCAACTGCTGATCGTGCTGGCCATGAATGTCGCCGAGCAGCGACGCCAGTTCTTTCAGCAGCGATGCAGTAACGACGCGGCCTCCGGCAAAAGCCCGCGATTTCCCGTTCGAAAGAATTTCCCGTTCGACAATCAGCTCACCCTCTTCGGATTCCAGTCCTTCGGGCAGCGCTATATCGCCCACTTCAAAGATCCCGGCGATCCGCGCGCGCGTGGCTCCAGTGCGCACCATTTCCGCGGAGGCCCGGCCGCCGAAGAGCAGGCCAAGGGCATCCACCACGATGGATTTGCCGCTGCCGGTTTCGCCCGTCAGCAGATTGAGTCCATGATGAAACCGCACGCGGACCTTTTCCACAACGGCATAGTTCTCGACGGTGAGTTCAACGAGCATTGACTGAATTATAGGATGCGGAGCGCATGAGCGAAAAGTCTCCTTTGGTGGGCGACCTATGCCCAAGGCTCCCTCGGCACCATGCTGCGGGAGGTGATAAAATCGCCGCGTGCGATGCTTGCTTCCTATCGGACTGTTCGCGTCCATTTTTGTGCTGGCTCCCACCGCGGGCGCACAGTGGTTGAATTTTCCGACGGCCGGCATTCCCCGCACCGCCGATGGCAAGCCGAATCTCAAAGCTCCCGCACCCAAAACACGTGACGGCAAGCCCGATTTTTCGGGAATGTGGCAACCGGCCAACCGCCTTCCTTGCAATGGCGTCACGCTCATATGCGGCGATTTGCCTGCCAGCAAGCAGTTCCTCAACATTGGCGCGGAGAACGCCGAGCCAGTGCCGTATCGTCCTGAGTCGCTTGAAAAGATGAAGAGTTACGGACTCGCGGACGATCCATATTTAAATTGCATCACTCCGGGCGGACCGCGCATGCATCTGCTTCCGACGATGAAGAAAGTGATCCAGACTCCTGGGCTCATGGCGATTCTGGACGAGTACAACGCAAGTTACCGCCAAATTTTCCTCGACGGCCGCCCGTTTCCCGAAGATCCGCAACCAAGCTATGCCGGCTATTCGGTCGGCAAGTGGGCGGGCGAAACCCTTGTGGTGGAGTCGCTTGGGTATCGCGACGACCAGTGGCTGGATGTACAGGGCAGCCCGCTGACCAACGCCGCAAAGGTGACCGAACGGTTCCGCCGCCTTAATTTCGGCAGCCTGGAGATCGAAGTGACCATCGAGGATTTAAAGGCTTACACGAAGCCGTGGACGTTTCTCGTAAAACAGGACGCTGTCCTCGATACCGAGATGCTCGACGCTATCTGTCTCGAAAATGAGAAGGATGCCGCGCATATGAAGAAGCTGAGCAAGTAGCCGGCTCCGGCGAGCGCCGAAAAACTGGAATGGCTGAAACATTTTACGGCTCTTCTGTTTCCTAGAGCTATTGGGATTACAATGAAGGACGGAAGCCGCTGCCTGCGTGGAGCGCCATCCGTGAACCCTACAGCAGGAGACAGAACCGTTGACGCCAGAAATCTGGATCGCGCAAGTGAGCTTTTGGGAATTGGCCGCCACCAAGGAGCCGATCCCGCTGGCCGTGATGGGGTTCCTAATCGCATTTTCGTTGTTCTCCTGGACCATCATCTTTTCCAAGTGGACGATGTTCCGAAGATGCACGGAGGCGAACCGGCAGTTTCTGCGCGCCTTCCGCAAGGCCGATTCCCTGGCGTCTGTGGCGCCGATCGCGCAACAGCACGCCGACGCGCCCCTCAGTGCCGTGTTTGACTTTGGCTACGCGGAGGTCTCCCGGCAAGTGCATGGGCGGGGCAGAATCACCAACGCCGTCGCAGTAGAGCGCACATTGCAACTGGGCGTTGGCGAAGAGATCACGCAGCTCGAACGCAATATGAACTGGCTGGCAACTACGGCGACGGTCACGCCGTTTATCGGACTATTCGGCACCGTTTGGGGCATCATCGGCGCCTTCCAGGCATTGGGACTCACCGGTTCCACCAGTATGCGCACCGTCGCCCCCGGCATCGCGAACGCACTGATTGCCACGGCGCTCGGACTGGGCGCGGCGATTCCCGCAGCCGTTTTCTACAACCACTTCGGCCACATCATTAAAGAGATGACCGCGCGAATGGAAGATTTTTCGCTCGAATTCCTGAACCTGACCGAGCGCACCTTCGAGGGGTAAACCGCCATGGCATTCTCCGTAAACGGATCGAGCGGGGTGGGGCGCAGGCGCTCCCGCACGGGCGGCTCGCTGGCCGAAATCAACATCGTGCCGCTGGTGGACGTCGTGCTGGTGCTGCTCATCATTTTCATGCTGACAGCGCATGTGATGGAATTCGGCATGGAAGTGAACGTGCCGGAGGTAAAGAACACACAAGACTCCGCCGAAGAGCTGCCCGTTGTCAGCGTCTCGCGCACCGGCAATCTGTATCTCAACGAAAAGCCGGTGAACATCAACAAAGTCGCCGATGAGATCAGCGAAAAGTTCAAAGGTCAGAAGGCCGTGTACCTACGCGCGGATAAAGCAACGCCGTTCGATCCCATCGCGCAAGTGATGGACGCACTCAACAAGAAATTTCAGATTCGAGTGGTGGTGAAACCGGAGGATAGCTCTGCCCGCCGGTAATCCGCGCGGGTGGCGATTGTGCCGGTGAACATTTGCCGATGAATCAGCACGCCGACATTCTCGATCAGCAGGAACCGCTCAAGAAGCCTTTCGTTGCGGCCGTGGTGTTGCATTTGGCTGTCATTGGCGGTATGGGCGTTGCTGGTTGGATCAGCGAACATCGGGAGAGCTTTGGCTCGCCGAACGCAGGCGGCGGTGCGATCGGTATTCAGGCGGTGGAAACAATTCCACTCGCCCACAGTGGCATGGCAAATCCGCTCGCAAACGATAGCCAGTCGATGGTTCCGCAAGAACCGCCCAAGCCCGAAAAGAAGCCCCAGGAAAAGGAATCGCCCAACGCCGTTCGATTGAAAGGCCGCGAACGAAAGCGGCCCACTGATATCGCAAGCGAAAAGCAGCGCTTCCGTCCGTTCAAGGAACTGGATCAGAACCAGGTGTTCGCGAAACAAGCGCCGCAGGTTTCAAACCCTATGTACTCCGCGATGCCGGGGTCGGGGCGCATCGGTACGGGTGCGAATACGACACTGGGGACGCGGTTCGGCGCATACGCGCAGCAGATCCAGCAGTTGGTGGCCCAGCGGTGGCACACCAACGACGTGGACGCCCGCCTGCAATCCGCGCCCACGGTGATTGCAACATTCGATCTGATGCGCGACGGAACGATCCGGAACGTGAAAGTATTGCAGCAGAGTGGCGTATCAACGTTGGACTATTCCGTCCAACGCGCGATTATGGAAGCGAGCCCATTCCCGCCGATTCCTCCTGGATTTGACCGCGACTCGGCAAGAGTGGAATTCTGGTTTGAGTTAAAACGATGAAGTTCAAACACACTGCGATGATTCTCGGCACGCTGGCGCTCATGGCCGTTTGCGCAACGTTGCTCACTGGACAGCAGCAGAAGGAAATTACAGGCACGATCACCTCAGGCGAACGTCCTGCAATCGCCATTGCCGACATCCGCGGCGCGGGCGATGCGCAGAAATATATGGACACCTTCAACTCCACCTTGTGGGACGAGGTATCCAACGCGGGCATCCTGAAAATGATCGGCAAGGGCTTCTATCCCACGGAACTGCCCCAACGCCCACAGGACTTCCAGGCGCCGACGATGCCAACGGCTCCGGCGCGCCGCGGCGACCCGCCTCCGAAGCCGGTCCGCAACGGCCCCTGGCTGACCGATTGGTCCGGGCCGCCGGTGAGCGCGAACTATTTGGCCTTTGGATACACCGGAGTGCAGGATGGACGCCTCGTGCTTTTCGGTTGGCTGTACAACGTGGGCCAGCCCGACGTTGCCAGTGCGCAGGTGATTGGCAAGCTGTACTTTGGAACGCTGGACGCCGAAGGCGCCCGCAAAGTGGCGCGCGATTTTGCCGCCGATATCCTACAGCAGTTCGGCGCGAAGAGCTTGGCCGGCACCAAAATTTACTTCGCTTCCGACCGCAACGGGCATAGGGAAATCTGGTCGATGGATTACGACGGCCGGAACCAGAAGCAGTTGACCCAATACGGGTCCACTTCAGGCATGCCTGCGGTTTCGCCGGATGGCAAGATGTTCGCTTTCACGACTTACGCCGGAGGCAACCCGCACATCCGGATTCATTCCACCGAAACGGGTCGGCGGCTGGGGTTCTATAATCCGGTCTCGTCCGTCGTCGAAACTCCCGAATTTACGCCCGATGGCAAGCAACTGCTTTTCGCATCAGCCATTGACGGCTGGGTGCAGCTTTGCGGCGCCAACATTGACGGCAGCGCCTTCCGCAGGATTTCTAACGTGCGTGCCATTGAGGTGTCGCCCAGGGTGAACCCGAAAACGGGCTCCGAGATGCTGTTCATTTCCGGCCGCAGCGGTCATCAGCAGCTCTGGCGCAGCACTCTCGAAGGAACCGACTTGCAGCGGCTCACCAGCGGCGAAGGCGATGTGGCAAACCCGTCGTGGTCGCCCAGCGGCAAGATGATCGCCTTTGCCTGGACGCGCGGCTATGAGCCCGGGAATTTCAACATCTTCGTTATGGATGTGGCCACCCAACAACCCATCCAATTGACCCAGGGTACTGGTCGCAATGAAAACCCGTGGTGGGCTCCAGACGGAGTCCATCTGGTGTTCACGTCCAAACGAGGGAACTCAACCCAGATTTATACCATGCTTGCGGACGGGACAAACATCCAACAGTTAACGACGCAAGGAAATAATATTCAACCGGTCTGGGCAAACGCGACAAATTAGAGCATAATCTTGTATTGACGTTCATTCTGTAGTAGGTGTCGCCCAAGGAGGCAGATCATAATGCGATTGAATCAGAGAACACTGACCACCGCGGTGTTCGCCGTCGTCCTGGCACTATCGGTCACGGCCT
>JBEBGM010000132.1:0-2375 GCA_040081455.1 Bryobacteraceae bacterium | reverse complement strand
ACCGATCACGTAACCTGGCGGCGCCGGTGGCTGCACTGGCGGAGTGGTCGGAACCGCCGGACGCGAGGGGGCGGCCTGGCGCGGGGCGCCGCCGGCTGCTGGCTGCTGTGCCTTCACTACTGCTGGCGCGGCCACGTGCACGACCGCTGTCAATGCCACCGCCGCCCACATGAGATACGTGTGCTTCATCGCTTGCCTCAACGCGCTACCTGTACTCTTTGAACGGAAGCTGACAGTCATGCTTCCTGAGGAAATTCAAGAACCGCTTGTAGTCCGACGTCTCCATGTTGAAGAGCCGTAGCATGATCTTATAGTTGCCCCGCGCCTCCGCGAGGCCTTTGTGAATCAAATCCCGCAATTGCCCCTTCGCAATCTCCCGGTTCATGTAGAGCGGGTAAACGGCCGTCCAGAACGACTCGCGCTCCTCGACCAGCTTCTTGAACAGATCATCGGCCACAGTGCGCCGGCGCTCCTTTCCGTGCCGTTGGCCGTGCGTGGGTTGGCGCAGGATTTCGTGCGGTAGCGCTTCGAGCGGCACCACTTCGGTCCGCCCGGTGACGACCAGACGCTCGATCACGTTCTCGACCTGGCGAACGTTGCCGGGCCACGCGTATCGGGTGAGCGCCGCCATGGCCTCTTCCGACAGCGAGCGAACCGGACTGCCATGGCTGCCGCCGTTGCCATTGGGCCGCGAGAAGCGCATGAAGAAGTGGTCGACTAGGAGTGGAATGTCCTCCCGATGCTCGCGCAGCGGAGGAATCGTCAAATGAATGACGTTCAGGCGGTAGAACAGGTCTTCGCGGAACTGGTTCTTGGTGATGAGGTGCCAGAGGTCTCGATTAGTGGCCGAAATGATCCGGACGTTGGCCGCGTTTGACACGCGCTCGGCGCCAACCTTCTGAATTTCTCCGGTTTCGAGGAAGCGGAGCAATAACCCCTGCATCCGCAACGTCATCTCGCCAACCTCGTCCAGAAACAGCGTGCCGTTGGCCGCCATCTCGAGCTTGCCTGGCTTGTCCCTGTAGGCGCCCGTGAAGCTGCCTTTGATATGCCCGAAGAGCTCGGATTCGAGCAGGGTTTCCGCAATGCCGGCGCAATTGACCGGCACAAACGATCCCGCACGGCTGCCGTCCGGGTGCATCGCAATGGCACGGGCCACCACTTCTTTACCGGTGCCGCTTTCCCCAGTAATCAGTACTTTGGCATCTGACCGAGCTACACGCCCCACCTCTTCCTTGAGGGCAAGCATCGCCTGGCTGGTGCCAATGAACTGCGTCAGACCGTCATACGCCACGAATCTCCTATCGGCCTGTTGGGCTTTCGACAGTCATCTTTGGGGATGACTTGCCGTCCAAAAGGCACCCCAGAGGAAGGATTTATTGAAAAATTGAATATTTCCAGATGATGCAGCCGGTTACAATGACCCACCACCTCCCATGAATTTAAATATAGAGCAAAAAGGTCTCTTGTCTCGGAACTAATGTCGTCGAACCTAATGCCGATGGTACCCGGGAGTCCTTCCGCTGCTGGGCTCCAAAAGACTTCCATGCCCCTTGAAGATGTTCACAAGTCGTCACCTTGCCGTTACGCCTTGGTATGGACGGATCGATACTATCGACGCGCAATGACGGTGGCATGTCACTGAAATCACATCGCCTCGCGCGCACAGCACAGCCGGAGCCGGCTGAGGTACCGCTCATCGGTGCGAGCGAACTCATGCATGCGCTCAACGCGCAGATCGATCGCGCCGCGCGCTCCGACGCGAAGGTGCTCATCACCGGCGAAACCGGCGCGGGCAAGGAAGTGGTAGCGCGCCTGATCCATTGCCGCAGCGCGCGCCGGGCCAAACCAATCCTCACGCTGAACTGCGCCGGTATTCCTGAGTCCCTTCTCGAATCGGAACTCTTCGGCCACGTCCGCGGCTCCTTCACCGGCGCCATCCGCGACAAGCGCGGGTTGTTTGAGGCTGCCAACGGCGGCACCGTGTTTCTGGACGAAATCGGCGAGATGAGCCTGCGCATGCAGGCGGTCCTGTTGCGCTTTCTGCAGAGCGGCGAGATTCAACGCGTCGGTGCTGACCGCGCGCAGAAGATCACGGGCATCCGCCTGATCTGCGCGACCAACCGAGACCTCAAACAAGAAGTGGCCGCTGAACGTTTCCGCGAGGATTTCTACTTCCGGCTGAATGTCGTCAGCATCGTCGTGCCGCCGCTGCGCGACCGGCTATCCGATGTGCCGCTGCTGATTGATTTTCTGCTGGGTGAACTGCTGCCTGCCAATAGGTCGCCGATTTCCCTGGCGCCAGAAACGATTGCGCTCCTGTCCAGGTACTCATGGCCAGGCAACGTGCGCGAGTTGAGGAACGTGCTCGAGCG
>JBEBGM010000131.1:0-2387 GCA_040081455.1 Bryobacteraceae bacterium | reverse complement strand
ATCGATGGTCGCCCGATGAACGCGGGCGATGTGCCCAAGCAGTTGATGGCGAATCCGGTGCAGTGGTCGGATTTGAAGTGGATTCGCGAATCGTGGAATGGGCCGATTCTGATGAAGGGCGTGAGCACAGGCGAAGACGCGAAACGCGCGCTGGACGCGGGCGCGGATGGCGTGGTGGTTTCGAATCACGGCGGCCGTCAGTTGGATGGTTCTCCCGCGGGGCTACGTGCGCTACCGGAAGTGGTGGAGGCCATCGGCGGACAAGGCGTGGTGCTGATGGACGGCGGCATCCGGCGCGGCAGCGACATTGTGAAGGCGCTTTGCCTGGGCGCGAAAGCCGTGCTGTGCGGGCGCGCGTATGCGTACGGCTTGGGAGCCGCGGGTCAAGCGGGCGTGGAGCGGGCGATTGAGATTTTACGGGCCGATTTCGAGCGGACGATGCGGTTGATGGGGTGCGAGAGGGTCAGTGAGTTGAGGCGGGAGTTGGTGGGGCGTTCGTGAGCGGTCGCTGCGGTAGGCCTCGCGAAGAGTCGCGAGGCGGCACGCTGAGAGCGTGCGCTACATCGGCGGCCATGGAATGGGAATAGAATAAAGGCGTGACGGTTAAAGAGGAACTTCACGAATGGGTCGAGGGTCTGACGGATCAGCAGGCTCTGGAAATTCTCGAAGATCTTAGAGGACTCGCCTCGTCGAATGGCGTCCCTGCATGGCAAAAAGAGGAAATCCTGCGTCGCCGGGCAAACCTCCTTGCATCACCGGAAACCAGCCTTGACTGGGAAACGGTGAAGCGAGAGGCGCGTGGCGATGGATCTCGCGTTTAGGTTTGCGCCCGAGGTCCAAGGTGACCTTCGCGAAGCGTTTCAATGGTACGAGCAAGCGCGACCCGGATTGGGCGAACGATTTCTATTGGCTGTTGAGGATGCTCTTGATTTCCTGGCAGCCAAGCCGCAAATTTACGCACGTGTTTTTGAAGATTGCCGACGTGCATTCGTGCGCGGATTTCCCTATTCGATCTATTACGAACAGGTGGGCGACCACATCTTTGTATACGGCATTTTGCATTCCGCCAGGGATGCGAAGAATTGGCAGAAACGGATCACCGGGCGATAGCGGACGATCCTCAATCATTCGATAGAACCGGCTTGCAAGCGACCGTGAGTTCACTTACCGCGAGGATTGGCCACGCGCCGGAAGGTCGAACCATAGAGTGCGAAGTCGACCCGGTATGGAGTGGTTGTGGGTGCAAAGCTAAGTCCCTTGTGTGGTCTATTCGGGACCTGCTCATCGATACATGCGGCGGAATCTTTCGGTGTCATCTTGCGCTCGCCTCTCCGGGCAAATAGCGAGATGCTTTGGATGGTTCCGTCTGGTGCGTTATTAAACTCGACTCGTTCCAGGTAGTCGAGCCGAAGTTCGAATGGTTTGGATTCATCCTCGCTGTTGTAGCCACAAGTCTCGACGTTTGTTCCGCCGGACCAGAGGGACGAATTCTTTCCGCCGGACATTAGGGCAGTTTGGGGATTCGTCAGATCCTCCGCGTAGAGATCCATGCCCACGATCCCTTGGCCTCCGAAACTACCCAGGCAGATAAGAACCTCACGCCGGGTTGGAAGAAGTACCCGATGACATTGCGTTGTTGGGACGCCTCCTTTGTCCCAAACGATCCTCCAGCCACTTTGGTCTCGTGTCAGCAAAATGGTGCCGCCGAAATTGTTCGCGTGCGGTTCGCAGCCAGATACAGCCAGAACGGCGTCGTCACTTGTCGGCGAAAGGAAGTGACCGCGAGTGACTGCATCGAGGCTACGGCGAATGTTTTCGCCAGCGAAGCCAGTTTGTTTCGGACACGGTACGTCACATTCAAGCTCTTCCCCCATTACGAAATGGCCGGGGCAAATTGTTTCCAAGAATTCTTTCGCCTCCGCGGCGGTGGGCTTCCGCGTGGCCGTTGGGAAGTTGAGTTCACGGACGGAGGACTGTTGCCAGATGAGCCCGGCGAGCAGAATGAGCGGCACCAACATGGTCTGATTCTACAATCACACACGAATTATGCGCTCAATTGAAGGGAATTGTTTTCCAATACGCGAGGCTGCCCCGCCTAACAACTCGGTCTCGTGGCTGTGCTCATGTGAGTATCCGTCAGTATGCCTTTACAATAAGAAACAGTGTCCCGCTTCGAAGTTCTTGCTACCTGTCCCACTACTGGCGCTCGCGCTGGGGTTTTGCATACGGCTCATGGCGATGTGGAAACGCCTGTGTTTATGCCGGTGGGGACGCAGGCTACGGTTAAGGGTCTGTTGCCGCGTGATTTGATCAATGATCTGGACGCGAAGATCATTTTGGGGAACACGTATCATCTCTTTCTCCGGCCGGGGCATGAGACGGTTCGC
>JBEBGM010000130.1:0-2389 GCA_040081455.1 Bryobacteraceae bacterium | reverse complement strand
GCGTAGACGTGCGCGAGGGAATGGCACGACGGGTCCAGAGCGGCTTTTTCGTCGGCAAGTCGCCCTATGGCTACCGCAACGTGCGGCGCGACGGTCGCAGCATCATCGAGACGCATCCCGAACAGGCGGCTGTCGTGCGTAAGATGTTCGAGCTATACGCCTACCATCATCACACGATAGACAGCGTCGGGCAGGCGCTCCAGGACCAAGAAATGCACTACTCGCGCTCGCAGCCGAAGTTCACGCGCAGCAAGATTCATCTGGTCTTGCGAGACCGGGCCTACCTCGGCGAAGTCTTCTATAAGGGTCAGTGGTATCCCGGCGGTCACGAACCGTTGATTGATTCAAGACTGTTCCAGCGCGTGCAGGCATTGCTCGGGGCGAAGGTCTACCAGTCCAACGAACTTACCTACGCGGGCGGGTTAGTCGTCTGCGGCCACTGCGGCCGGGCGGTAACGGGGGAGCGGGTCACGAAGAAGGCCAAGGGCGGCGAGCGGAACTACGTCTATTACCGCTGCTCGGGGTATACCGCTGAAGGCCATCCACGGACGCGGGTGACGGAAGCACACCTGGACTCCCACGTACTTGACCTCTTCGCCATGCTCCGCATCGAGGATACGCGTCTGCGGGCGTGGGTGGTGCGTGTGCTGAAAGAAAAGAGGAAAGCCGGTCGGGTCGAATCCGAGCAGGAGCGTGAACGGTTACAGCGTGAACTCACCTCGGCCCGTCGCGAGGCCGATACGCTGCTCTCCATGCGATTGATGGAAGAGATTGACAGCGAGACCTTCAAACGCAAGAACGGCGAACTACAGGGCCGTATAGCCCGTCTGCAATTGGCTGTGGATGTCTCGGACAAGGACGACGCCGAGAATCGCGATCTGGCGTTGAAAGCGTTTGAACTTTCACAAGCGCTTGCGGAGAAATGGGTTAGTGCGGATGCGCTGACGAAACGCCACTTGCTGCAAATCGTCTGTTTGAACTCGACGCTCGAAGGTGAATCGCTTGTATTCACCGTGCGAAAACCATTCGACCTACTCGCGAATGGCACGATTTTTAAAAATGGTCGGGGCGCCGGGATTCGAAGCCGGGGACGTTCACGAAAACATCTTCTTTGGGTGTGCGTTCGGTACGCTTCTGTTGGCTTCTTGTGTCTCGATGCGTAGCCGGGCTGCGTAGGGTAGACGTGCTTTTAACGTGAGTTTTGCGGCTGGGTGTGGCAAGGCCGTGGCAAGAACTGGCCACTCGGGAACGCGTCTCCGAAGTGTAAGTCCTAACTGATTCAAAGGAGTTCGATTGAGGTACGGGCCGCGTCAACATTGGTCAGAAACTGAAAGGTGCCCCGGCGCGTACACAGAATGTACAAACCGGGGCACCGCAATTGTGCTCGTCTTTCAGTGGGACTTGGTCACGGCTTAGTGCGAAGCCATTCGTACTGGAATGTGAAGTCTGGCTCGTCGAATCCAAATTTCATATTTCGTTCACCTGATTTTCCGCCGTCGCCGTTTCCGGTTACCCGGATTGTTACTTGCTTGGTCGTAGCAGTATCGAAGGGTCCAGCGTATAGGAAATCTTGACCCGCTTTGTTGAACCAGACCGCTTTCTGTTCAGTGACTTCTGTCGAGTACCCGTAGTACGTGTTGACGCTGGGATCATCGCAGTTTCCTGTGAACATTTGGTGGTTTTCGAGATGCAAGTTTCCGTCATAACCGCGACCGACATTCTGGCCATGTTGCGTTCCGCCGTGCTCGTCGTCGTTATAGTTGATTCGCATTGGCGTCAGGGGGATATGGCTGGGGTCATTGGGATTGGCCTTTTGCTTTGTCATCCAGAATTTCAAGTACACCTGAGTGCCCGGCGAGGCTGCCGGTAGTGGAATGGGCGCGGACGCATAAGAGTTGCCCGCATTCAAGTGTTTGCCGCCTTCCAAGTCACGATTGACAGGATGCCCATCGGCGGTCAGCTTGATTGACTTTGGAGCGGTCTGTGCGCTCGTTACGATGCAAGTACACATTAAGAAAAGGAGCGGAACTGCGAAACGTCGTGGTGCCTTGATTGCCATTGGATCTCTCCTCGTTGAGTTGTCGGCAGCATTTTTCGGTGCCGAATCGTTGTCTGGAATGCATATTACGGAGATTGGCGGAAACGTTACTGGCTTACGAGCCCCGGTGGGACCTGCTGGCATCGTTTTCCCATTGGGAAATGGAGTTCCGAAGATCAGACAGACGGCGTTTGGAAAATGAACACTTTACGCCGGAGACCAGCGAGAAACCCAAGAATTTTAATGGCATGACGATTGCTCATTATTGGGAGACCCTTAGATCAACAGGAGGAGAGCTATGAGCAGAATTTTGGACAGACGGACCTTTATGAAAGTTGCTGGGATTGCGGG
>JBEBGM010000129.1:0-2435 GCA_040081455.1 Bryobacteraceae bacterium | reverse complement strand
AACCCCAGGATCGTCATCAGCGTGACCAGCGTCAACGCCGCCGCAACCCAGCCGTACGCCGGCCAAGCGAGCGCTGTGTAGCCAAGTTGCACCGCCAGGAACCAGCCGGTGGTCCCCGCGATGATGGAAACCGTCGGCATCAGGAATAGCGTCTTCGGCGTCAGTTGCATCATGATGCCGCGCCGCACGCATACATAGTTTGCGGCAGCGGAAATCACATTGTCGCCACGCAAGGAACACCAGCATTTTCGAGACGATTCCTTCAGCAACAACGTTTCTTTCCCAAGCCGCGCACATAGCGCGGTGCCAGAACAGGAGGCAGGTTATGAAACGGACTATTGCAGCTACTCTCGTGCTCGTTGCGTTGGCCGGTTGCGGCTATAGCACGGGCGAACGTGCTCTGAGCGGCGCCGGAATCGGCGCGGCTGTTGGTGCGGTCGGCGGCGCCATCATTGGCGGTGATCCGGTGACCGGCGCCGCGGTTGGCGCTGGCGTCGGCGCCGCGACCGGTGCGCTGACGAGCCCGGACGACGTCAACTTCGACCGTCGTTAAGTCAAATAAGCGAACGGCGTCTCGCCGTTTGCGCCCTGCCTACGGTGTCCGGTGTTTTCGCACCGGCACCGGGGCACGGGGCTTCTTGTGGGCATGCGCTTCTTTTGACAGGATAGCTGCATGCCATTTTTTTCCGCTTTCGCCTCTCTCCTCATAACATCGGCGGTTGCCGCCGAGCCCGAACAGTTGGTCATGCCGCAGTTTCCCGCGGCGTGGACAAAAGTCTTTTCGCGCGGCGGTAACGAAGAGATGACTGAATACGCTCCCGCCGGACAGTCTAAAGAAAATTTCCAGGACAAGATTACCGTCGAGGTTTACCGCAAACTGAATCTCCCACTGGACGCCTTACAACGCCGCACGCTTGCTCAGACTCGCGCGGCTTGCGACGGCACCGTCGAAGGAAAGTTTCAGTCGGGCGTGAACAATGGCTACGCCAGCGCTTTCTGGACGCTGGGGTGTAAGCGTCTCAAACGCACGAATTTCGGCGAGACACGCTACACCAAGACGATCCAGGCCGGCGACGTTCTGTACGTGATCACGCGTGTTTGGCGCACCAAAAATTACGACGACAAAGGGCCCGACATTGCGCCACAGTCAATTCAGACGGGAACGCAATTTCTGATCACAACAGTGGTCTGTCAGACCGGATCGACGCAACATCCGTGTCCAGTCCCTGCGCGTTAAGCGCGGCGCGGAATTATTTTTTCACCAGCATCGGCCCCAGGGCCTTGCCGCCGAAGATGTGAATGTGAAGGTGCGGCACTTCTTGATGTGCGTTCGCGCCTGCGTTGGCGAGAATGCGGAAACCCGACTCCTCAAGGCCTTTCATCTGCGCGACTTTACCGACCGCGCGAATTAAAGCACCCATTTCGGCGTCGGAGGCCTTCGCGGCGAAATCCGCCATCGACACGTATTTGCCTTTGGGAATCACAAGCGTGTGGATTGGTGCTTGGGGATTGATATCCTCGAACGCCAGCGTATGTGCGTCTTCATGAACTTTCTTGCAGGGGATCTCGCCGCGTAAAATGCGCGCGAAGATATTGTTGTCGTCGTACGACATGCGACTACCCGTTCTTCTTGCGCGCTTCTTTTACGGCGACTCCCGACGTCCCGAACCGCCGGTCGAGTTCCGCCCAAACCTCATCGGCGCTGACGCCCTTCGCGGCCCACAACACGAGCAAGTGATAAAGCAGATCGGCGCTTTCGCGCACGAGGCGCTCGTTGCCTTCAGCGACCGCGGCGATACAAGTCTCTACCGCCTCTTCTCCAAGCTTCTGCGCGATCTTGTTGATGCCCTTGGCATAAAGACGCGCGGTATAGGAAGATTCCGGGTCCGCGTTCTTACGGCTTTGAATGACCTCAAAAAGCTGAAGCAGGATTTTTTCGTCAACGCTCATGGCATCTCCTAGGCAGCTTGAGGCGTGAGGCGAACAGGCAAGCCCGCGGCCAGCAGACGTTCCTTGGCTTGGCGAATGGTAAACTGACCGAAGTGAAAGATCGATGCCGCTAATACTGCGCTGGCGTGGCCTTCGCGTACGCCATCGACCATGTGATCGAGATTGCCCACACCGCCTGACGCAATCACCGGCACGCTGACCGCATCGGCCACGGCGCGGGTGAGCGGAAGGTCGTAACCCACGCGCGTACCGTCGCGGTCCATGGACGTGAGCAGAATTTCGCCGGAGCCATAGGCTGTCATGCGTTTGGACCATTCAACCGCATCGAGGCCGGTTGCGTTGCGGCCGCCGTGGGTGAAAATCTCGAATTTACCCGGAGCGACTTGCTTAGCGTCGATGGCGACGACGATGCACTGACTGCCGAATTTCGTGGCGGCTTCGCGCACGAATTCGGGTGTTTTGACCGCCGCGGTGTTGATCGACAC
>JBEBGM010000008.1:0-111389 GCA_040081455.1 Bryobacteraceae bacterium | reverse complement strand
TCCCTCCACGTCGGCAGCTTCGGCTGATTGGCTACGTTCATATTGATCACCATGCCGAAGCGCGCGTAGGTTTCCATGTCCGCCAGGTTCCAGTTGTCGTTGTACTGATCCGAGGGCTGGTGATAGCGCTTCGCGTAATATTCGTCCTCGGCCTTCTTCCCTGCCCCCGGTTCCGTGCCTGCCAGTTCCACGCCCTTATCCACGCTGAACGAAGGAATTCCCACGCGCGCGAACGAAAAGTGATCGGAGCGGTAATACAATCCCGCCGCCGGTGTCGGATCTTTTGCCAGCGCCAGACTGTACCGCCGCGCGGCCTGCTCCACGATGGGGAAAATCGTCGTGCGCTCCGCCCCGCGCACCTGCACGTCGGACATCCGCCCCATCGCCATGTAACTGTCGTAGTTCAGCGCCAGCGCTGTTTTCCCCGCAGGCACCACCGGATGCTTGCCGTAATATTCGGACCCGAGCAACCCGCCCTCTTCCGCGGCCACCGACACAAAAATCGCCGAGCGCCGCGGCCTCTGCTGCAATCCCGCCCACGCTCTCGCGATCTCCAAGAGAATCGCGCAGCCCGTCGCGTTGTCGCTGGCACCGTTATAGATGTTATCGCCGTTGATCGCCTCGCCGACCCCCAGGTGATCCCAGTGCGCGCTGAACAAAACCGCTTCGTCGCGCAGCGCCGGATCGCCGCCTTCCACTTTGCCCACAACATTGCGAGTCTCCATCGTGCGGATCTTCGCGTCCGTCTTCACATGAAACCGCAGCGGCAGCGGAATCGCCTGAAAGCCGCGCGTATCGGCCATCTTCAGCAACTCATCCACGTTCTTGCCGATCGTCGCCGCGATCTTCTGCCCGGCTTCCGTCGTCACCCAAGACGCGATGCCGAGCGCATATTGTCCCTGCGCCAAACTGTTCGCCAGATCTTCGGTAGACCACGACGACCGCACCACGTTCCAGCCATAGCTTGCCGTCGGTGTCGTGTGAATGATGATCGCGCCAGCAGCGCCGCGCCGCGCGGCTTCTTCGTATTTGTAGCTCCAGCGCCCGTAATACGTCAGAGCTTCGCCGGTAAAGAATTTTGGATCGTTCGACGGCGGCTCGCCCGTGAACAGCACAACAATTTTGCCGCGCACGTCGACGCCCTTGTAGTCATCCCACTGATACTCCGGCGCAGTGATGCCATGCCCAACGAACACCGCGTCGGCATCGATGGAAACATTCGCCTGCTGCCGCAAAGTGACGCCGACGAATTCGTCCAACCATTTAAAAGAAAGCTTGCTTCCACCCGCGCGCGTCGAGTCGGCGGACATCGACGTTGTCGCCTGAGGCGTGGAGCCCACCAGCGTGAACTTCTGATACCAGGTGCCGTTATCGCCCGCAGGCTTCAGCCCGGCGAGCGCAAACTGCGTGGCGATGTACTCGGTGGCCAGATCGCCGCCGCGCGTGCCCACGCCGCGCCCTTCCAGCAAGTCGCTCGAAAGGAAACGCACGTGCGCGCGCATCCGCTCCGCTGAGATTTCGTCTATTTGCCCGAACGAAATGGAAGAACTAAAGAAAATGGCGCAAAGAAGGCCAAGAATCCGCCGCATGCGCCCAGTGTAGTGCACTTGCGCGCAGCTCCGCTGGACGAGATTCGACCGTTGGGCCGGCTGAGAAAGCTAGGCTTCAGCTTCCTTCTTGCGTGAGGCGGCCCAACGCCTCTTTTGCGCCGCAGCCATCTTCTTTTTCGTCGCTTCGCTAAACACGCGTTTTGGCGAGGGCGTGGATTTTGCCTCGGACATCCATTTGGGCGGACGTCCCCGCTTCGCACCGCTGCGGCGGCGCGCCAATCCTTCCAGGCTTGCGATCGCCTGATCGATTTGCGCCCGGTAAATCTTCAGATCTTCAACAATTTTGAGGACGTTCATGAAGGATCACTTTGACCTGTGCTAATGGTAAGCGACTTTCAAAAGAGTTGGCAACCTTAGGAACACGCTAATGATTGGGGAGAAGGCACGGTAAACTGTCTAAGTGACCCCTCAACAGGCCCGCGAAGAGATCGCGCGGCTCAGCCCCTGGTTTTATGAGTTCGATTTAGGCGCTTACGGCCGCACCGAATCCGATCTTCCGCCCGACGTCTTCCCCATTCATCAAACGCGCTTGTCCATGGTGGAAAGCGTCATCGACCGCCACTTCGGCAAAGACCTGAGCGCCGTTCGCTGCATCGACGTCGGGTGCCATGAGGGTTATTACTCGGTTTCCATGGCGCGCAAGGGCTTCAAAGAGGTACGCGGCGTGGATGTCCGCGGTGTGAGTTTGGATAAAGCCCGCTTCATCGCCAGCCTGTTGGAACTCAAGAATCTGAGCTTCGAAGAGCACAACTGCGAACAACTCCGCGACTGTGGCGAGCCGTATGAACTTTGCCTGTTCCTCGGCGTGTTGTATCACCTGGAAAATCCGATGCTCTGCTTGCGGAACATTGCGGCAGTGACGAGCGGCATCTGCATCCTGGAAACGCAGGTGACCGACGAAGTGGAAGGCGAAGTGGAGTGGGGCTCGCAAAAATGGACGCGCCCCTATCACGGCGTGCTGGCGTTGATCGACGAATCGGACGAATACTACAACAATCGCCCGGAAACCGGCGCATCCCCGATCGCCACGTGCCCGTCCCCCAAAGCACTACACACGATGTTGCGGCACGCGGGATTTAGAAAAACGGAAATTATCGAACCGCCCCCCGGCGCGTACGAGCAACTCGCGCGCAAGAAGCGTGTGATTTGCGTGGCGGAGAAGTAGAAGGCGTTTAGTTCACTTACACAGGTGAAAGAGCCGAGCGGAAGCTCGGCTGCCGGGCAAAAGCCCCGCCCCACGTTCAGATAAACATCTCTTCGTCCGACGTCGCCTGCGTCGGATTCGGACGGCCTTTGGTGAGGAACAGGATCGCGGTGCGGAGTCCAGCGGCCACGCCTTGGATTTCGCGAACAGGTTTGACGATGCCGTTGTTCACGGTGGCCACAGTCTGCTGGGTGCGCGTCATGGCGTCGTCGATCACCATCTCAGCGCGATCCATGTGGATTTTCGCGCGCGCAGTGGCGTCATCAATCACTTCTTCCACTTTGTCGAGCTGCTTGCGGGCGGTATTCAAGATGTCACTGGTCTTGCTGGTGATATCGAGGATCTGCACGCGGCTGTCTTCGACGGTGCGGCGCGAAGTTTCAATGAGGTTCTCGACCTTCGGCAGCAGTTGCTGCACTTTGTCGTTCATGCTCTGGGTGGAGCGATAGATGCCCCACAACATGACGAATTGGAGCCCCATCGCGATGGCCGCGATGCCGACGAAGAGGGTGAGCAGTATTTGCTGGTCCATGTTGAATCGCGAACTTGCGTTCGCCTGCTATCAAAATCGCGAACTCGTGTCCGCGTCATCTTTACCGCGAGCGCCGCTCCAATGAATTCATCGGAGCGGCCTCGCAGTGACTCAAAAAGCAGTGGCGGTTACTCGGCCACCGGCGTGTTGACGGAATCGCGATACGCCTGTTTGCCGGCTTCCACCGCGGCGGAAAGATTTTCTTTCTGACGCTGCACGGCGGCCTTGCTGCGATTCAACGCATCATTCGCTGCATCACGCGCCTCCTCGGCGCGGCGGCGCGCCAGATCGGCGCCCTCGTTTGCCTTTGAAAGCAAAAAATCGCGGGTTTCGGCGCCCGACTTCGGAGCGAACAACACTCCAGCGGCCACTCCGAGGCCCAATCCCAGGAAAAAATAAGACAGCTTGCTGTCGTCGTCCATGGTGCGAACTCCTCCTCCTCGAGTGCTGCGTACACACTCGATGCTAACCACAGCATATCAAGATGTGCGGCGGATGGCGCGCGCGGCATCTCCGGCGCGTTCGAATTCTTCCTTTAAGTTGGAAAAATCGGCGGCCGGACCGCTGCGCAGTGCCGTGCGCAACTCCTCGAGCTTGGCGATGAACCGTCCGAGAGCGGCGTCGATCTCCCCCATATTGGTGGCAAAAATATCGCGCCAGATATCGTAAGGACTCAAGGCGAGCCGCGTCAGATCGTGCGATGCGGGTCCGGCGACCAGACGCGCGTCCGGTTCCATGCCGATGGTGGCGGCAAGCGCCGTGGAGATCAACTGAGGAACATGAGAGACAACGGCAGCCAGGCGATCGTGTTCGGTAGCGTCAATGCGCACCAGACGTGCGCCAATTTTGCCGATCCATTCCTCAAGCACGGGATCAGGCGAAGTCAGCACATAAGGGCGTCCGCGAAACAAGTGCGGATCCGCGGCTTCCACCCCGCGCGCTTCCTTGCCAGCCATGGGATGCCCACCAACGAAACGTCCACGCATCACCACTTTCGCGGCGCGTTCGACGATCTCAAGCTTGGTGCTACCCGCATCGGTGATCAGCGTTCCCGGACGAACCGCTTGATCCACTTCCTCCAACATCCCAATGATGCGTTCAATGGGTTGCGCGAGATAAACGACATCGGATTGCGCTGCGGCTTCGGCGAGCGGCAGACCGCTGTCAATCACACCGCGTTCGATGGCGGCGGCAATGGTGCTGGGCGAACTGACTCCGATGATCCGGCCCACGAAGCCCGCGTCGCGGAGTGCCAGCGCGAAGGAACCGCCGATCAGGCCGACGCCCGCAATCGTGACGGTCGACCACGGGCGCATTACTCAAACGTCTCCGATGTTGGATCGTCGGATGGAGCGGCGTGGGGATGCTGCTGCTCGCGCCGCGCCATTTGAAATTCGCGCATCACCTGCATCAGCGTTCCAAATACGCGGCGGAAGGAGGCATCGTCGAGCGGTCCCGGGTTGCCGTCGGTGATTCTGTTGAGCACCGCTTCCTCCCGGCTCGCTTCATACACCGGCATGTGCAGCGCATCTTTGGCGCGCAACACGTCCTCCACAATCTTTGTGCGGCGGTTGAACAACTCACGCAATTGCAGATCGATGGCATCGATTTGCTTCCTGCTTTCGGCAAGTAACTGTTCGGCTTCAACCTTTGTCATCCGTGTTAACCCGTTTCCGTTTCCGCGCGCCACTCCGTTACCGGGCGGCGTCCATCGCCTGCCGCAAGCTGCGTGCGAAGGCCTCAATATCACCTTCCGGTGCGTTTTTCTCAATCATACGCACGAACGCACTGCCCACGACCACACCGTCGGCCATCTTAGCAACTGCGGCGGCCTGATCGGGAGTCGAGATGCCGAAGCCCGCCGCGAGCGGCAGCGACGTGACCGCGCGCGTGGATTGAATCAGCGGCTCTAGCGCGTTCGAAAGCGCCGTGCGTTCGCCGGTAACGCCGGTGCGCGAGACAAGGTAAACGAAACCTGTGGTGTATTTCGCAATCAGGTTCAGGCGCTCGCTAGTACTGGTGGGCGCGGCGAGAAATACCGTATCGAGCCCGGCGGCGCGCATGGCGGTGACGTAGGGCTCGGCTTCTTCCACGCTCAAGTCGGTGAGCAAACAGCCGTCGATGCCCGCGTCCTTCGCGTCTTTGCCGAGTTTCTCGAATCCGTAGCGCATCGCCGGATTCAGATACGTGAACAACAGCAGAGGCACTTGCGACGTTTTGCGGATCTCTCGCGCGATGTCGAGCACCTTCGCAAGCGTGGTGCCTGCTTTGAGAGCGCGATCGGCGCCGGCCTGAATGACGGGACCATCGGCAACAGGATCGGAGAACGGCACGCCGAGCTCGATGAGATCGACGCCGCCACGAATCAGAGCGGCGACAATGGCGGGCGTACGCTCAGGCGCGGGGTCGCCCGCGGTGACGTAGCCAACCAGTGCGGCGCGGTTCGCGGCCTTGCACTGTTCAAAGAGCGATTCAATTCTTCCCTTAGCCATATCGCTGCTCTACGCCTGATCCAGTTCCGGAAGGTTTTCCCGGTAAATATCGGTGTCTTTGTCGCCGCGGCCGGAGATGTTGACCACCATCAGTTGGCCCTTCGCTGTGGGGGCTCGCTTCAACGCTTCGGCAACGGCGTGCGCGGATTCAAGTGCCGGAATGATGCCTTCGGTACGCGCCAATGTTTTCGCGGCTGCGAGCGCTTCGCTGTCGCTGACCGAAGTGTACTCGGCGCGATGGCGATCGTGAAGCCACGCGTGCTCGGGTCCAACGGAGGCGTAATCGAGTCCAGCGGAGACGGAATGCGTTAAAGCGATCTGGCCGTCGGCGTCTTGCAGAAGATAGCTGAGCGTGCCTTGCAGAACACCGGGGGAGCCGCCGGAGAAACGCGCGGCATGCTCGCCGAGCACTCCGCTGCGGCCGCCGGCTTCGACGCCGATCAGCTTTACGTTGTCATCGCCGATGAACGCGTGGAATATGCCGATGGCGTTGCTGCCGCCGCCGACGCAGGCGATGACGATATCGGGCAAGCGCCCTTCGCGCTTCAAGATTTCCGCGCGCGTTTCGTTGCCGATGACTTTATGGAAATCGCGCACCATCACAGGATAGGGATGCGCGCCGAGCGCGGAGCCCAGCAGGTAATAGGTGGAATCGATGTTCGTCACCCAATCGCGCATCGCTTCGCTGATAGCGTCTTTGAGCGTGCGGCTACCTGCGGTGACGCCAACCACTTTCGCGCCGAGCAGGCGCATGCGGAAGACGTTGAGGCGCTGACGGCGCATGTCTTCTTCGCCCATATAGACGACGCATTCGAGGCCAAAGAGCGCGCAGACGGTGGCCGTGGCCACGCCATGTTGGCCCGCGCCGGTCTCCGCGATGATGCGCTTCTTGCCCATGCGGCGGGCGAGTAGCACCTGGCCCAGGCAGTTGTTGATCTTGTGCGCGCCGGTGTGGAGCAGGTCTTCGCGCTTCAGATAAATGCGCGCGCCGCCGAGCGTCTCGCTCAGGCGCTTGGCGTAGTAGAGCGCGGTGGGGCGTCCGGCATAGTTGTGCAGGAGATCGGCGAGTTCCGCTTGAAATGCGGGGTCGGCCGATGCTGCTTTGTAGGCGCGCTCCAGTTCTTCGAGCGGCGCCATGAGCACTTCCGGCACGAAGCGGCCGCCGTAGGGTCCAAAATGTCCGGTGCGATCCGGTTCCGATGTCATCATGATGCTACCTGCTAGCGGCCTTTCCCGCCTCAAGCGCGGCCTTTACAAAGGCGCGCACTTTTTCGTGATCCTTGATTCCCGGCGCGGTTTCGAATTTTGAACTTGCGTCCACGCCCCATGGTTTCGCCACGCGAATCGCTTCGGCGACGTTCGATGCGTCGAGGCCGCCGGCGACGATAATTTTGCCATCGCCCGCGATGGTGGAGCGAACGGCGTTCCAATCGAACGATTCGCCGTTCTTCTGGCTATCGAGCAGAACCGCTTCGCAGCCCGATGGGTCGATCGCCGGAGCGCCTTCAGCGAGCGGCAAACGATACGCGCGCCAAACGCGCACACCCGAGGGCGTTTCGCCGCCGTAGATCTGCGCGACGTCCAATTTCGCCGAGCGCATCACGGCTTCCACCGATGCTGCGGTTTCATCGACGAAGACGCCGACTTTCCAAATCTTCAAGCCTTCGCCCAACTGCGCGGCGGCGTCGGGCGTGACGTGGCGCGGGCTCTTCGGATAGAAGATGAAGCCCAGCGCGGAGGCGCCTGCATCGACGGCCACTTCAGCGTCTTCGCGGCGAGTGATGCCGCAGACTTTGACGATCATGACGACAGCCTCATGACCGTAAAGCCCTCAGCGCGGCGGCGGAATCGCCCGATTTCATGAGGCTTTCGCCGACCAGAAATGCTTTGAATCCGGCGGCGGAGAGTGCACGCACTTCCTCGGCGCTACCGATGCCGCTTTCGGCGATTTTCAAAATGCCGCTGGGAATTTTCTCGGCGAGTTGGAACGATGTTTCGAGCTTCGTCTCAAAGGTGTGCAGGTTGCGGTTGTTGACGCCGACGATATCCGCGCCGGATTCGAGTGCGGGGGCAAGCTCGGCCGCATCATGCACTTCGACGATGGACGCCATGCCGAAGCGGGCGGCGCATTCGCGGAAACGGCGCATCTCATCGGCGGTAAGGATCGCCGCGATCAGAAGAATAGCGTCGGCTCCATGCGCGGCGGCTTCGAAGATCTGCACTTCGTCGATCATGAAATCCTTGCGCAGGACCGGAATCTGCACGGCGGCGCGCGCGGCTACCAGATCAGCTAACGAGCCCTGGAAGAAGTCTTTATCGGTCAGCACGCTGAGCGCGGCGGCTCCGCCTTGTTCGTACGATTTCGCGATATCGACGGGCCGGAAATCGCCGGTGAAGATGCCTTTGCTGGGCGAGGCTTTTTTCACCTCAGCGATGATCGACGGCGGATTTTTTTCGAGCGCGGCACGGAAATCGCGCACCGGCGGACGCGCGGCTGCTTTTCGTTCCCATTCGGCGCGCTGCGGCAACAATTCCGCGACGACTTGGCGCTTCTGGTCGACAATTTTAGCGAGGATATCTGGGACAGCAACGGCCATGTCAGGGGAATTTCCATGGTATCACCCTCGTGATGCCAGAGGCGCACAGAGCCATTGCGAAGAGGCTAAGAAACAGGCAGCGTAAGGCGAAGACGCACGCCGTCCACCGGATCGACGCGCAGCGCGACGGTGCCTTCATGCGCGGACACGATCCGGCGAACCCCGTCGAGACAAAGCGCGGAGCCAGGGCCGAGAACCGCTTCCGAGGCGAGGCCGGGAGTATCGACGGAAATGCAGAGCGCGACATCCGAGGGTTCGTGGAAAGTCTGAACGCGGATGCGGTGCTTGCCATCGGCGATCTGTTGAAAGAGAGACAGAAGATTCGCCATCAACGCGCGTCCACGGCCGGGGTCGAGCAAAACCGGCGGAAGGTCACCGGCCAGTGCCAGCACAGGACGCGGCGCGGTGGAGGGCATCACGGAGGCGACGGCTTGGGTGACGAACTCTTCCAGATCAATACGCTCGGGCGCGGGCGGGCGGTCATCGGCAACTTGCAGGCCGCAGGAGAGAATCCAGTTGAGTTGATCCACCATTTGCCGCAGGCGCGTGACCTGCGCTTGCGCGCGTTCGTCCGTGCGCGGCAGCACGAGGCCTAAGTAATAGGCGGTGGATTCCATGGCGCTCAGCGGCTGCCGCAGCTCATGCGCTACGGTCTGCATTACTTCCCTGGTGGAAGAAGCCGCCGCGACCGTCTGCACTTCGGCTGCGGTAGTCATGTGTTTCGCTTAATCGCGGATTTGGAAGTTATAGCGCGCGGGGAGGGGTGAGTCAAGGGAGAGGGATTTTCAACAGCACCGGAATCGCCTAGAATGAGCCGCAAGGAGTGATTATGCGTCGCAAATCTCCGATAGGTGCATTGTTATTCGTCCAACTCTTCGCATTCCATAATTTGTCCGCGCAAACACCGGAGCCCCGGACGGAGAGCTCCTCGACTGAAATAGCTCAGCTGCGGCGGATGGTCATCGAGCAGGAGCGGCGCATCGCGACGCTGGAGCGCACAGTTCGCACTTTGCAAACGACCATGCTCGCGGCGAACCGAAGAGTAGTGGCTCCTGCATGGAATTCAGTGGACGGGTGGGCAGCCATTCGAATCGGCATGTCGCGCACGCAGGTGGAAGATATTTTAGGGGAGCCGCGGACGGTGGATGCCGTTATGGATCGGCAGACACTTACCTACAAGGCAGCGAACACGACAGACATCACGGGCAAGGTCATTATCGTGGATGACCGTGTTGCCGAAGTCGATTCGCCGCGGTTCCAAGTTCATCTCCCCTTGGAAAAATAAGGGGAGATGAAGCTGGCTGCGGTTATTCCGCGACGGCTTTGGTCTCGATCAGCTGCGTTACTTCCGCGATGAATTGATCGAGCGGTTTTGCGCCCATGTCGGCGTGTTTGCGGTGACGCACGGCTACGGTGCCGGCTTCGGCTTCGCGGTCGCCTACGACCAGCATGTAGGGGACTTTTTGCAGCTGCGCGTCGCGGATCTTCAGGTTCACTTTTTCTTTACGATCGTCGAGATGCGAGCGGATGCCGGCGGCTTCGAGCTGCGCTTGCACTTTCTGCGCGTACTCAAGCTGACGGTCGGTGATGGGCATGACGACGGTTTGCACCGGAGCAAGCCATAGCGGGAACGCGCCCGCGTAGTGTTCGATCAGGATGCCGAAGAAACGCTCGACGCTCCCGTAGAGCGCGCGGTGCACCATCAACGGCTGGTGGCGCTTGCCGTCTTCGCCAACGAATTCGAGGTCGAACTTTTTGGGCAGAGTGAAATCGAACTGCACAGTGGATAGCTGCCATTTGCGGCCCAGGGCGTCGACGAGCTTCATGTCGATCTTCGGACCGTAGAACGCGGCTTCGTCAGGCATCACGGGAGCCTTCAGGCCCAGCTTCTCGGTGGCGCGTTTCAGCGCTCCTTCGGCGAGCTCCCACAGATCTGGCGTGCCGTCGTACTTGCCGCTGGCGCCGCCGTCCCAGGTGGATAGCTCGGCTTCGTATTTTTCAAAGCCGAAGGTTTTCAGAACGTCGATGGCGAACTCCAGACAGTTGACGATTTCATCTTCAATCTGGTCCGGAGTGCAGAAGATGTGCGCGTCATCCTGCGTAAATCCGCGGACGCGCAGCAGGCCGTGCATGACGCCCGATTTTTCGTAGCGGTACACGGTGCCGAGCTCGCCCAGACGCACGGGGAGTTCGCGATAGCTGCGGAGCTTATCGCGATAAATCAAAATGTGGCCGGGGCAGTTCATGGGCTT
This sequence comes from Bryobacteraceae bacterium, assembly GCA_040081455.1. Lineage (GTDB taxonomy): Bacteria > Acidobacteriota > Terriglobia > Bryobacterales > Bryobacteraceae > Palsa-187. The sequence goes on along the minus strand of JBEBGM010000008.1, from coordinate 100,702 downwards.
CAGCCGGTATTCGGCGTCGTCCAGCTCCATGCCCGCGAACATGTTTTCTTTGTAGTGGCTGAGGTGGCCCGAGGTCTTCCACAGATCCGAGCGCATCACGTGCGGCGTGTAGACCAGATCGTAGCCGCGCTTCAGATACTGATCGCGCATCCAGTTTTCAATCAGCACGCGGATGCGGCCGCCCTTGGGGTGGAAGAAGATGAGTCCGGGTCCGGCGAGTTCCTGAATGCTGAAGAGGTCGAGTTCCTGACCCAGCTTGCGGTGATCACGCTTCTTCGCTTCTTCGAGGCGCGTGAGGTATTCGTCCTGCTCCTTCTTGGTGAACCAGGCGGTGCCGTAGATGCGCTGCAATTGCGCGTTCTTCTCGTCACCCTTCCAATACGATCCGGCGACGGAGAGAAGCTTGAAGGACTTGATCTTCTTCGTCGAAGGAACGTGCGGGCCACGGCAGAAATCGATGAAATGCGGGCCCAGCGTGTATTCGGAAAAGATCTCGCCGGCGCGCTCGGTGATGAGCTCGCACTTCATGGGCTGATCGCCATAAAGCTTCAGGCCTTCGGCCTTGGGCGTGTATTTGCGCTCGTAGGGAAGATCTCGCGCCTGGATCTCCCACATCTTTTTCTCGATGGCTTCCAGGTCTTCGGGCGAGAAATGCTCGGAGCGCTGGAAATCATAGTAGAAACCGTTCTCAATCGGCGGGCCGATGCCGAGCTTGGTTTCGGGAAACAGTTCGAGTACCGCAGCGGCAAGAAGGTGCGCGGTGGAGTGGCGATAGACTTCGAGAGCCTCGGGATTCTTAGTGGTGAGGATCGCGACGGTAGCGTTTCCATCGAGCGGGCGATTCAAATCCCACATTTCGCCGTTAACCTTGGCTACAATGGCGTCATCCGCCAAACGAGTGCTGATCGCACGGGCGACATCGATGGGCGCGCTGCCCTGGGGAACTTCCTTGACACTTCCGTCGGGAAGGGTGACCTGAAGATTGCTCATGGGTAATTCTTAGGTTAACAGGGGAGTTGCGGCGGACGCACTTGGGATGGATTCATAGCACGGCGGAGTGAGTCCGGGGGCTGAGACCACGTAGGCGGAACCATCGGACCCCCGGCGTGACGCCGGGGGTCCGTCGCTGCGCTAATTCTTCTTCACCAGCGGCCAGTTCTTGCTGCTAAACGAACCGGGGGCGGGGCTGCCTCGGTGGCAGGTATAGCAAGTCACGGCCGAGGGGCCGGCGGGGTAATCACCGGTGCCGGGGAAGTTCTTGTTCAGTTCCGCGGTCATGGTGATCATTTTGCGGCCGATTTCCTTGCGCGGGTTATCGTCCTTGGCGAAGTTGGGCGGGCCGCCGGCGTGGCAGAACCAGCAGTTCACCTGGAGGGCGTCGCGGAAATCTTCCATGATGGTGCCTTCGCCGTGAACCTCAGTGTTCTTGGGGAGAACCTTCAGGTTGGTGGCCGCTTCCTTGGGGGGCACGAAACCTTCGGCGTCTTCCTTGTTGAGGAAGTGATTGCTCGATTTGGTTTCGGGCTTCACTGTGCCGCGGTGGCAGGTGAAGCAATCGACGTCATGATGAAAGCCGCCGGGGTAGACACCATCGGTGGTCACCGGGAAATATTTGCGCGTGTTGCGGACCATGGTGATCATCTTGCGCGCGGTTTCTTTTTGCGGCTTGGCGTCACTGGCGAAATCGCCGGGGACGTGGCAATAGGCGCAGTTCACGCCGAGCGATTCGTTGAACTCGCGCATGACGTCCATGATGGGATCGGCGGCGGCGAGCAGCTTGAGATTCTTCGGAGCAGGCGGCGCGGCGGGGCGCTGCTGTGCGAACAGGACGCAAGAGGCGAAGAGGAGGAGAGCGAGAGTTCGTTTCGGCATCAGGAACATAGTATCGAATACGAACCCTCGCGTCTTTGACTCCAGTTTGCGCGGCCGCTATTGCGCGGGAGCATTCACTGGCGGATAGTTCTTGTTGCTCAAGCTGACGGGGTGCGTGTCGAGCCGGTGGCAGGTGTAGCAAGTGACGGCCGAGGGTCCGGCGGGATAGACGCCGGTGCCGGGGAAAGCCGCATTCAACTGACTGGTCATGACGATCATTTGGCGCGAGATATCCTTGCGAGGGTTCAGATCCTTATCTTGACCGACTCCGCCGCCGTGGCAATAAGCGCAATCCACCTGGAGCGCGTCACGGAAATCTTCCATTATGGTGCCGTGGCCGTGGACGACGGTGCCTTTGGGAAGGACCTTCAGATTCACGGCCGCATCGAGCGCAGGGTTGTTGCCCATGGCGTCGCGGCGGTTGAGGAAGTGTTTGGGCGATTTGGTTTCGGGCTTCACCGAGCCGCGGTGGCAGGTGATGCAATCCACTTCGTGATAGCCGCGCGGATAGACGCCTGCGGTGGTGGGGAAGAATTTTTCCGCTTGGCGGACGAGCGCGATCATCTTGCGCGCGGTTTCCTTTTGCGGCTTGGCGTCGCTGGGGAAATCGCCTTGTACGTGGCAGTAGTTGCAATCGACGCCGAGCGATTCGTTGAAGGCGCGCATCGTATCCATTAATGTGTCGTCCGCGGGGAGCACTTTGAGGTTCTTTGGCGGGGCGACAACAGCGGCCAGGCGCGGCGCGGGTTGCTGCGCCAGAATGATCGCAGAAACAGAGCAAAGAAGGAAGAATTTAAACCGCATCTTTGTTAGGGTAACGAAAGCCGCGCCCGGATTCATCCGTGGGGGACACGCTGAGGCAGGCTCTTGTCCGGATACCGGGCCTTTGATACGCTCGTGTGGTGTCTGCGAGCGCCGTTTCCCCATCGGGCCGAGTTTTCGCGCTCCGCCCCACTGCTGTCAACGCGATCTTAGCGGAGGTTCGCGAATTTCAGGCTGCGGGGAACACCGTGGTTTCGTTGATGCGTGGCGAGCCGGATTTCGCAACGCCTCCGCACATCATTGATGCATGCACGCGCGCGATGCGCGATGGGCGCACGGCGTACCCGGACAATCGCGGCGAGAAGAATTTTCGCGAGGCAGTTGCAATGAAGCTGATTCGCGATAACGCGCTCACTTACGATCCGGCGACGGAGATTTTGGCGACGACGGGCGCGACGTTCGGCATCTACGCGGCGCTGGCGGCGGTTTTGACCGACGGCGATGACGTTCTACTGCCGGATCCGATCTACGACGCGTACTATTCGCCGATCAAGCTGTGTGGCGGCAACGTGCGCTCGGTGACGTCGAAGATTGTGGACGGAAGATTCGTCATCAGCGAGGAGGCGCTGGAAGCGGCGCGGACGCCTGCGACGAAAGTGTTCATTCTGAATACGCCGTGGAATCCGGTGGGAACGGTGCTGACGCAGGCGGAGCTTCAGGTGATCACCAGCTTTTGCGAGCGCCACAACATTGTTTTACTGAGCGACGAGATCTACGAGGCGATCACTTATGGCGGCGCAAAGCATCTTTCACCGCTGACCGTGGCTCCGCAACTGCGCGAGCGCGCGATCCTTTGCAACAGCCTTTCGAAAACGTATGCGATGACGGGATGGCGCGTGGGTTACTGCGCGGGTCCGGCGCCGCTCATTCAGGCGATGTACATGATCCTGGCGCAATCGAGCCGCGGTCCGGCAACGTTCGTGCAGGATGCTGCGGCCGAAGCCCTCGCGGGGCCGCAGGATTGCGTGCAAGGGATGAAGGACGAATACACACGGCGGCGCGCGCAGGTGATGGATGCGCTTGCGGGTATTCCGGGGGCGCGCGTGTTGGCTCCTGAAGGCGGATTTTTCGCGATGGTGGATGTGCGCGATATCGGTGTGCCATCGAATGAAATTCGGCTAACGCTGATGCGGGAGAATCGCGTGGTGGTGGTGCATGGGTCGGCGTATGGAGCGGCGGGTGAAGGCACGCTGCGCGTTTCGTTTGCTTCGGGCGGCGAGAACCTGGCGAAGGGACTCACCGCGGTGCGCGAAGGCTTGATTCGCATTGGAGAATCACGCCGTTGAGCCTGGTGCAGGTCCAAAGCGGCACTCCGGTTCCGCAGGCGAACGCGAGCCTGGTGGATGCGGAAGCGTTACGCCGCGAACTCGAAGGCGCGATTGATGGCGAGGTCCGCTTCGACGCTGTTTCGCGCGCGCTCTATTCGACGGACGCGAGCGTTTACCAGATCAAGCCATTGGGCGTAACCGTTCCGAAGACGCGCGAGGACATCGTCAAGATTGTTCAGATCTGCGGGCGGCACGGATGTCCCGTCACGATGCGCGGGGGCGGCACGGCGCAGGGCGGGCAATCCATTGGCGAGGGCTTGCAGGTGGATACCTCCAAGTACTTCAACCGCCTGTTGGAAGTGAATGCCGAGGAACACTGGGTACGTGTGGAGCCGGGTATTGTGCTCGATGAGTTGAACGCGCAACTCGCTCCGCTGGGAATGCGCTTTGCGCCGGATATCTCCACGGCGAGCCGCGCAACTATCGGCGGCATGATGGCGAACAATTCCTGCGGCGCGCGCAGCGTGCTGTATGGGAAGACGATCGATCACGTCATGGAGCAAACAGTACTGCTTGCGGATGGGAGCGTTGTCCAGTTCCGTGAAACGCCGCGGAGTGACGTTCCGCAAGGGACGTCGCTTGAGGCGAATGCGTACCGCACGGTGCTGGATCTGGCGGAGGCGCATCGCGAGGAGATCGACCGGCGCTACCCGAAGATTTTGCGGCGCGTGGGCGGCTACAACCTGGACGAGTTTGTCGATGCATCGAAGCCGGTGAATCTGGCGAAGATCATGGTGGGCTCGGAAGGAACGCTCGGCGTCGTATTGGAAGCGAAGTTAAGACTGGTTCCGCTACCGAAGGCGAAGGCAGTGATCGTGATCGGCTTCCATGATTTATTGGAGGCGCTGACGGCGACGCCGGTGATTTTGCAGCACAAGCCATCGGCCGTCGAGATCATGGACCGCGCGATCCTCGACAACACGCGGCAGAACATTGCGCTGAACCGGATTCGCGAATCTTTCGTGCAAGGCGATCCGGCGGCGACGTTGTGCGTTGAGTTTTATAACGACACCAAGGAAAAACTGCCGCCGAGGCTGGACGCGCTGGAGGCGGATCTCAAATCTCGCGGCACTGGTTACTTCTTCCATCGCGAAACCGATCCGGCGGCGCAGCAGCGCATCTGGAGCTTGCGCGAAGCGGCGCTCGGGCTGTCGATGGCGACGAAGGAAGAGGCGAAGTCGATCTCTTTCGTCGAAGACACGGCGGTGGCTCCGGAGAAGCTGAGCGAGTTCATCGGGAAGTTTCTCGGTATTCTTTCTTCGCACCAGACGTCGGCGGGTATTTACGCGCACGCTTCCGTGGGCTGCTTGCACGTGCGGCCGGTGATTAACCTCAAGACCGAGGACGGCATCCGCAAGTTCGAGGCGATTGCCGGTGAAGTTGCTGATCTGGTGCTCAAATATGGCGGCGCTCTTTCGGGCGAACATGGCGACGGCTTGGTACGCAGTCCGTTCATGCGGAAAATGTTTGGCGATGCGCTCTACGAAGCGTTTCGCGAGGTGAAGCGCACGTTCGATCCGAAGGGGATTCTGAATCCGGGGAAGATTGTCGATTCCCCGCCCCTCACCAGCAATCTTCGCTATGGAACGAAGTACCGCGCGGTGAATCCGGAGGCGTCGTATTTCGATTACTCCGATTACGGCGGCTTCGCGGAAGCGGTAGAAATGTGCAGCGGGGTGGGCGCGTGCCGCAAGAAACTGGCGGGCACGATGTGTCCTTCTTATATGGCGACACGCGCTGAGCAGGACTCGACGCGAGGGCGCGCGAACACGCTACGGCTGGCGATGTCCGGTCAGTTAAGTGACGCGGGCTTGACCGACGAGGGAGTCTACAAGGTACTCGATCTGTGCCTGGAGTGCCGCGCGTGCAAGGCCGAGTGTCCGGTGAATGTGGACATGGCTCGTTATAAGAGCGAATTTCTGGCGCACTACTACGAGAAGCATGGAACACCATTGCATGCGAAAGCATTGGGCGGAATCGCGAAGTTGTCGAAGATGGGGAGCGCGTTTGCGCCGGTAGCAAATTTTGTCGCGGGGACGGCGTTGAGCAAGAAGTTGCTGGGCGTTGATTCGCGGCGGAACTTGCCGAAGTGGCGCAGCGATACGTTTGAGAAATGGGCGAACGCACGGCAGATCGCGAGGCAGGCGAAGAGCGTCACGTTATTTAACGATACGTTCACCAATCATTACGATCCGCAGATTGGCATCGCCGCAGTGGAAGTCTTGGAGCGCGCGGGGTGCAGGGTGAGCGTTGTGCGTCCAGGATGCTGCGGGCGGCCTTTGATTTCAAAGGGACTGCTGGCTGAGGCGCGGGAGTCCCTGGGGCAGCTAATCGACGGACTTTTCCCGATTGCCGAGCGCGGCGAAAACATTTTGTTTTGTGAGCCCAGTTGTTTATCGGCAGTGAAGGAAGACGCGGCATCTCTACTGCGTGGGACTCAGCAAGAAAAGTCACGCGTGGTCGCCAAGGCTTGCATGCTGTGGGAAGAATACGCGGCGAAGTTGGAGCTTCCGTTGCGCAACGGGCCGGAGAAAATTCTGTTGCACGGACATTGTCATCAGAAGTCGATGGGCCTGCTGCAGGCTTCGGCGGCGCTGCTTTCGAAAATCCCTGGAGCGAAGGTGGTGGACCTGGATGCGGGATGCTGCGGCATGGCGGGTTCGTTCGGATACACGGCGGATCACTACGATGTTTCCGTCGCCATTGCGAATCGCAAACTCTTGCCGGCCGCGCGTGAGTTGAAGGCCGGCGAAGTGTTAGTGGCGGTGGGCACGTCTTGCCGCCACCAGGTGGATGATCTGGCGCACGTGACGGCAGTCCACCCTGCGGTGCTGGTTCGTGGTTTGATGGACTGAGCGAAATGCAGCCATCATCCACTGCGCCTTCTCAGGCCGACGCAAAGCACACCGGGCAGCGCCCCACACACGTCCGCCACGTCGTGCTTGGCCTCACCGTGGCCGCGTACATGATCACGTACATGGACCGGCAGATTCTCGCTGTGGCGCGGCCTGTGATCCGCGAGGAACTCGGCATCTCGCTGGTGATGATGGGATGGATTACGTTTGGATTCCGCCTGGCCTACGCGCTGTTCCAAATTCCGGGCGGATGGCTGGGGGACAAGTTCGGGGCCCGTAGGGCTTTGACGCTGGTGGTTACCTGGTGGAGTGCCTTCACCTGCCTCACGGCGGCGGCGTGGAACGCGGCGTCCATGTTGACCATTCAGGTCTTCTTTGGATTGGGAGAAGCGGGCGCGTTTCCGATTGCGACGCGTTCACTTTCCCGCTGGATGCGGCCAACGGAGCGCGGCTTCGCTCAGGGCGTGACACACGCGGGATCGCGATTGGGCGCGGCACTGACTCCGCCGATTGTCGTTTGGATAATCGCGGCGTGGGGATGGCGCGCGGCGTTCGTAGCGTTCGGCATTCTTGGAGTCATTTGGGCGGCAGCGTGGTTTGCGTATTATCGCGACACACCGCAAGAGCACCACCGCTGCAATGACGCCGAGCGTGAACTGATTGGCGGCGGGCGCCGTCGGCCAGGCAATGTGCCCTGGCGCAAGATTTTGCGTCACGGCAACCTGTGGGTGCTGGCGGTGATGTACTTCTGTTACAACTTCAACCTGAACGTCTACAACGACTGGTTCCCCACCTATCTGCACGATTCGCGCGGCATGACGCTGGCAAAGATGGGTGTGTATGCGAGCCTTCCTTTGTTCGCCGGAACACTGGGCGATTTGTTAGGAGGATGGTTCTCCGATCATGTGCTGCGCAAAACGAGCAATGTGAATTTGGCGCGCCGCTGGGTCGCCATTGTCGGTTTTGTTGTTTCGGGGGCGGCGACGATTCCCGCTGTGCTCAGCGTGGATCCCCAGGCGTCGGTTGCCTTTTATTGCGTAGCCTTTTTTGCGCTCGAATGGACGGTCGGCATCAGTTGGGCAATTCCTCTCGATATAGGCGGCGATTTCGCCGGTTCGGTTTCCGCGGTAATGAACACGCTGGGCAACATCGGCGGAGCGATATCGGCGGCCGTGGTCACCTACACCGTCCGTGAGCTGGGCTGGAGCGCACCGTTCTTTGTCACAAGCGTCCTGTGTGTGATCGCGGCGATCCTCTACCTGAAGATCGACGCGACCAAGAAAATCGACTTGAGCGAAAACGCCTGATCGCTTTTACTTCGACAATACCGGCAGAGTGGTCAGTGTGCCATCCGATTTCGCGCGCAGGCCGATGACGCTGATACGGCCGCCGCTGGGAACCACGAACTCCACCAAGCCACGCTTGTTCGCAACACTTGCGTAAGTGTCCGGTAGCAGGAACGACTTGTGTCCGTTCGGCGGAAGCGAAATGGACGTGGTCTGCAGTGTGGTGCCCGCGTCATCACGCAGGATCACCTGCACGTTCTGCGTGGCATTCACGGCGTTCGAAAGAGCGACGCCGGTGGTCAGGCCGCCGGTGTTGTCAAAAGCGAGAAGGAAGCTTGCCGGCGTGCGTGTTTCGAGCGGCACCGATGCCTCCTGGCCGAACGTGGTCCAACGGAAGACTTCAAATGCGCTGATATTACCCGTAGTTGTGAGTTGCGCTGACGCGGCAATCGCAGCCGCCGCATCATCGGCTTGTGTCTCGACCACCAGCATGGCCTTGGCGGGAACCGTGCGCGTTAACGCGGCGGTGGTGGTTGTTGTGCCGGATTGCGGCAGGGACAGCGGAACTTGCAGCGGGCTGCCATTGGTTTCGTTAAAAAAGCTAAGCGTGAAATCGGCGGAGGAAGTCCCGGTGTTCACGATGTAGTAGATGCTGGTGAATCCGCCGTTATAAGTGGTGTGCGCAATCAGTCCACCGGAATTCGTCACGTTCGCGAGCACAGGCAGCGTAGTCAACGCGGGTCCGTTCGCGCGCAGGCCCAGCACAGTGATCCCGCCGTTCTGCGGCGTCACGAACTCAATGGTTCCGCGCTTGCCGTTGGCGACTGGAAACTGTTGGTTCAACATGAACGAAGTGTGGCCTTTACCACCCAACGGTATGGTGCCCGTGCCGATCTGTGCGCCGGTATCGTCGCGAATGATTATTTGAACAACCGTGGATTGAATCACTGTGCTGGCGATCGCCAGACCAGTAGCCACCTGGCCGGTGTTATCGAACGCCAGGACGTAGGAACTGGCGTTGCGCGTTTCGAGCGGCACCACGGCTTCCCAATGCAGCGTTGGGTGGTTGAAGATGCCGAAGCCGCTCACCTGACCGTTGGTGAGCAACTCTCCCCAACCGATCAACTGCGAGGTCGAATCGGCACCCGAACTCTGAACGAGCAACTGCGCATTCGGATTGATCGTTCGATCGAGCGTGGCGGCAATCAGCGGAGCGCCCGTACTGAGCGCCGCGGGTGCGGTGAGCGCGTCTCCCAGCTGGGGAAAGATTACGGGCAGCGGCAACGGATTGCTGTTGTTGTCGTAAAAATTGACGCGCGCGGTGGCGGTGGACGATCCCAGGTTGACTTCGTTTAAGAAAAACTTCCATCCGCCTTGCGACGCCACCTGCGCGAGACTGCCGACAGCCGTCAGCCCAGGGATGGATGACGCGGCCTGCTCGAGAACAAATGGCTGGCCAGCGATGGTCATGGTGGCCGTTCGCGCGGCGCCGCCATTCGCGGCCACGGTAAACGACCCAGTGGCCGTCGCGCTGCCGCTGGATCCGCCAGTGACGTTCACCCACGAAGGCGCGCCTGTCGCGTTCCAGTTGCAGCCGGGATTCACTGTAACGCTGAAGTTGCCGGTGCCACCCGACGATGGGAACGTTTGTCCGCCCGGCGTGACCACATAGTTACAAACGGGTGCGAGCGTCTGCGTCACGGTCACGGTGATTCCTGCGATGCTGAACGTCGCGTTGCGGGCGGCCGATGTAGAAGAAACAATCAGCGTGACGCTTCCAGGCCCGGTACCCGACGAGGCGCCGGAGACGGTGATCCAATCCGGCAATCCGGAGACCGACCAGTTGCAAGAGGGGCCCGCGTCGATGTTGATTGTGTAAGTGCCGCCCTGCTGGAACGGTGAGAGCGAGGTCTTGTCCAATTGATAGGAGCACGGGAAGTTCGTGGAAGTGTTCAGCAGTCCCGCGAGTGTGCCGTTGGCTCCGCCAACAACGAGATCGGGCGCCCCGTCTTTGTTCAAATCCGCGACGACGACGCTCTGCGGAGAGGCCGGTCCTGAAAAATGGACCTCCGCCGGGAAGGTGCCGTCCCCGTTGCCTTGAAAATACGTGAGGTCGGTGTCCCCGCAACAATGCGCGACGACGATATCGGCTTTGCCGTCGCCATTGAAATCGCGGACGACCAAATCCTTGGGGCCAAAGTCCGTGGTTAGCAGCAATGGCGTTGTAAAGGTGCCATCGCCATTGCCTTTGAGAACAGCGACGCGATTGCTGAAGTTTGCACCGTCGCCCGTCACCACGACATCCGGCTTGCCATCGCCATTGACGTCGCCGGCGGCAACGCGAGTGGTATTGAAGGTGGAATCGACCGTCACTTGAACGGGCGGCTGAAATCCACCGCTTCCGTTGTTTTTCAAAACGTAGACTTGCCCGTTGACCCGAGGCGAAGCATATTGATTGCCGTAGTCGCCGACAACCAAATCCAGCTTGCCATCGCCATTCAAATCCGTGGCGACCGCGCTCAGCGGTACCGTGCCGGTATTGTAGGTTTGCACCAACTGGAAGGTGCCATTCCCTCCGCCGCGGAAATAGTCAGTGGTCCCGGAAGCGGAGTTGGTCACGGCCAGATCCACTTTGCCATCGCTATCGAAGTCCGCTGAGACCAGGCCAAAGGAACCCTTACCCGTCGCGGAAAACTTTGCGGGCGAGCCCAGGCCGGATCCCGTGTTCAAGAGCACCGTCACCTCGCCCGGAGAAGCGGAACTGGAAGTGGACCCGGATGAGACGGCCAGATCCGTGCGGCCATCGCCATTGAAATCCCCCGCAATGGCGTTGTTCGGAAACGGCCCGTTGGGGCCGAGATCCATGGGTGTGCCGGTCGGCAAAAATCCACCGTTGCCATCACCAGAGAACAAAACCAGCCTCGCGTTACCGGAGGACTTATTCGCAATCGCATCGATCCTGCCATCGGCATTGAAATCGCCCGCGACGGAAAAAAGGAGACTGCCGAAACCGCCGCCGGTCGAACTTGTGGTCAAGCCCTGGAACGTGCAATCTCCGCGCCCCAGCAGATAGTCGATGTGTCCGGTACTTGGATCAGGACCAAAGGCACGAGCATCACCTTGGGCCACCAGGATGTCGAGCTTGCCATCGTTATTGAAGTCCGTCAGCACCAGGCTTTCCGGGCTATAGCTGGTGGCGTAGGCGGCTGTTTCCTGAAAGCTTCCCGTGCCACTGCCACGCAGCACATGGAGCACTTGACTGTTGTGGTCCAAGACCACCAGATCCAGTTTCGCGTCAGCATCGAAGTCACCCGCGGCAATATAGGTGTTGTAATAACCGGTCAAACCCGAAGTGCCGGAGCGGAATGTACCGTTACCGTTGTTGAGGAGAATCGAGTACCCGCCCGGTTCGGAAGTAGACGCGGCGATATCGGGCTTCGCATCGCCATTGAAATCGCCGGTGGTAATCGAGATTGGCGACCCAGTGGTCGCGTAGGGGACCCCAGCATTAAAGGTGCCGTTTGCGTTGCCGGTCAGGACATAGACGTTTGTGGTGCCCCGATCAGCAACCACCAAGTCAAGGATGCTATCGCCATTCACGTCGTAAGCAGTGAAGCCATACGGAATCTTGCCCGCCGCGTAGATCACAGCGTTATTGAAAGTTCCGTCGCCTTTGTTCAAGAGAACCGCAACGCCACCATTGATGTCCGAAAAATTTCCACCGTACGTCACGGCGATATCGAGGACAGAGTCGCCATTGAAATCGGCGGTGAGAGCGTTTTGCGGATTCTGACCCGTCTCGTACTGCGTCACTCCGGTGTAGCTCAACGATGCGGAACCGAGTGCGACGTTGACTTTTGAGCCGGAGTGGGTGATGTAAGCAACACCCATGGTGCCGCTGGTGGTGAACTTTCCGCCGCCGCCGAACTGGGCTGCGCGACCGATATTCGGAGGGCCACCGGGAGAATTCAGAAAATTCCCCAGCCCATCGGCAATCACATTGGCGATGGACGCCGAAGTAGAAACCCAATTGAAAGGATTAAACGGTCCGATCCGGCCGTTTTCGTACAACCCGCTCAAGCGATGCCAATAAAGGGTAATGCCTGCGTTTACGCCGCTGGACTGGTAAGCAACGATGAATGGTGACGAAGAAAATGGCGGGACGATAGAGGTTCCCTGCGCCGATAGAAACAGCCACCCGATCCCCAACAGCGCAAGTACGGGCAGAATGACCAAAGCGACCCGAATCCAATGTCGAATCATGGAAACGCCTCCGATTCCGACATCATTACATAATTTCGCTGAAAACGTTCTGTTCGATGGATTCAACGACCGGCGCCCGCAAGTGCGAGCGTCCGATTCCGAAGGGTTTCGGTCCACTGCTCGTCGCTGAATGAACCAGCCACGGCATTGAGGGAGATGGGATCCCCGATGGACAAGCGGATCGAGCGCGGCTTGGCTTTCCATTCCTTCCAAGCCAGTGCGAGGTAGGGCAGGTCCTTGTGAAGAAGCCGTGCAGCGTAAAACGTCCAATGGCGTGTTCCGTGAAAGTAGACGGGGAGGACACGCGCACCAGTCAATCGAGCGAGCCGCGCCGCGATAGGGTGCCACGGTTGTTCGGCAATCGCAAAGCTAGGAATCGAGGGTTGGGCAACGGTACCAGCGGGAAAAACAACCAGCAATCCGCCGCCGCGGAGCCAGTGGACCGCTTTTCGCAGTGCCGGTGCATTTCTTTGGCGCTCCTCGGTGCCGGGTTCCATTAGAAGTGGAATGATGTAGTCCGAAATTCGGGGCAACACCGCTGCGGCGGAAGTCGCCAGGAGGCGGAAATCTCCCCGGACTCGCCTCGCCAGAAGATCGCCAAGGAGCAGCCCTTCCAAACCACAGTGGGGGTGGTTCGCAACGACAATTACCGGACCCTCCCGGGGAATCTTTGCGAGCGATTCCTCAGTATATTCAGCGCAAAGATTGATTTCCTGCAAACCCCGACTGAAGACAATCCCGTCGAAAGATTGAAATCGCAAGTAGGCCTGCTCTGCATTGTGGAACAAGTATTTGTACAGCCGGGGACCAAAGAATCCCAGAAAACGGAGGCGCGAATGGAACTCCTCCCGGAACCAAGTAATGGCACCGGCCGGACGCAGGGCATCGGAGTCAGGCATGGAACTTCCCCTGTTCCGAGGATGGGGCAGAGAAACTGGAGGAGTACGGCCATTGACATATTGGCGCGACGGTTATGGGACGATTTGCTCCCTCAGGTACCAGGCCAAGTATTGCCGCCGCGCGGGCTAAATCGGCAGGAGTGATTTCACCATGGAGAAACCGCTGCTGTAGGGAAGAACGCAACGCGCCAGCCAGGGCGGACTCGTGCTGTTTGAGAATTGCTGCTCCTATGAAGCCGGAGCACGTCACACGATTACGCCGGGTGATGCCCAGACAATAGCCGATCGGGTCCAAGCCGCGGTGACGGATGGAACGGTCCGCAATCATTGCTTCGATATCAGCGTGCAAACCGGGCACATCGATGTAACCGTCAACGCGGACCTTGGCCCAAGCGGAACATTCCGCCGAAGACGCAGGCATATAATGCGGGCCGTCCAGATTCCAGTATTTTGTGCGAATCAGTCTAGAGGTGATCAACCAGGACTCGTTCTGGTCATGATGTGAGAAATCGATACCCGTAGCGTAGACACCGGAACAACAAGTAAGAAGGTCCACCAGACGCGAATCGAAACCGGCGCGGGCAGGAGCTTTCCAAAAAACCAAAGCGCAGTAGCCAGGGTCGGTCATTTTCAAGTTTGAGCCGTCCCGCGTGCGAAGCCGTTGAGCGAACAAAGCCCGCTGCGGCACGCCTTGTCTTTGCCAGGGGACAATGACGCGGCATGCCCGCCGCAGCTTGCGCCCGCACGACAGAAGCACAACGGCAAGTGCAGCCGCCCCGAATGCGGAGGAATACGCGACCGGCAAAGGCATGGCGTTTTCCCGATCTTAGCGCAAGACGAGAACACAAGGAGACGAGCCTGCCCGGCTGTCTCGCCGCTTTCTTTTGGAACCGGATTAGAAATCCATCGGAGGCGTAAGCCGCAAACAGAGAACCTGCAGGAACTCGCGCGGCGTGCGAACCGAAACAAGTTGTTTATCGGGCAGTGTCACACCAAACTCCTCCTCGGCGGCAAAGACGATGTTGATGGCGTCCAGGGAATCCACGCCCAGTTCGATGAAGGGCGTATCCAGCCCAACGGATTCCACTGGAACACCCTGCTGTACGGCGATCACGCGAAATAGTCGGCCCTCGATGGTTTCGTTCATAACGGTGTTCAAGACTTCCCTCAGACAGCAATCGGGAGCTAAGTGAATCCGCCGCTCGAAATAGGACTAAATTCCCAACTCCGCGAACACTTCCTTCGCCATGCGGAAGGTGTCCATGCCAGCAGGAACGCCGCAGTAGATGGCGGCCTGGAGCAACACTTCGCGGATTTCGTCTTTGCTGACGCCGTTGGTGATGGCGCCGCGGACGTGGGCTTTGAATTCGTGAGGACGGTTGAGGGCGGCCAGCATTGCGAGATTCAGCATGCTGCGCATTTTACGGTCGAGTCCCGGACGGCTCCAGGTTTCACCCCAACAGTATTGCGTCGTCAATTCCTGCATGGGGCGGTTGAACTCATCGGCCGAGGCAAAGGATTTCTCGACGAACTCGGCACCCAGTACCGCTTTGCGGATAGCGAGGCCCTTTTCAAATGTTTCCTGGTCCACGATGTCTCCTGGCGCGCGCGCGTTGCGCGGATTCAGAGACAGGGTACCATCGCGAAATGCGACGTCGCTCGGCGAAGGTGCAAAAGCCCGCGTTGGCAAGGCTGCGGACCGCCAAGGGTCTGGGATAAGGCGAGTCGGCAGGTTCCGGGGACAACTCCGGAGATCCTGCCGACTCTCTTGCCGCTCGTTTCAGGAGGGAAACGGCTTACTGGGTGTTCCTGCGATAGAAGTTATTGGGTGCGGAGCCTGGGTCATTCCATCCGTTGTACAAATAGCCGCAGGCCAACATCAGGCCCAAGAGAACAGTAATGACGGTGAGCGTCTTGCCCCACCGGTCTACGGCCGTCAGACGTTTTACCAATGCCGCCTGCTGCGGAATCGCTCGCTCTTCTCCAGCACCAAGGTGAACGACGTCCTGCTCGTCATGCGTCACAAAAATCCGATAGAGTGCCAAGCCGAGGGTCACCAGTCCAAGCACTGCCCACAACACAATAATGGGTGTCAGGTTCATAATCCTCTCTCCTAACCACGCAAACAGAAACCAATCGGTCACCGGAGGCTCGCTTGCATCCGCCCCCCTGTTCGCTTGTTTTCCTTACGTTTCTCCAGTCATGCAATTGACACACCAAGATTGCAACACGTTGCAATTCCAACAACTTTGAAGCGACAACAGCCGGGAGCGGAGGAGGAAAGGCGCCCGCGCAATCCGGAAATGGGGGAAAATCCCCAAAAACATTGGGGATCATTCGAAGACACGGGCCGGGGCGCACACTACAAGCGCCCGGCCGGCGCCAGGATGACGAGAAGACATATCGGCCTCTGGCTGAAAGTATGGCTTTCGCCGCAGAGATTCAATTTCCCCCAATTTGATACAATCGGCGGGCAATCAGATAGGTTCGACGCGCGGCATTTGACACAACAGCCTTGCGTGACTGTGGTTTTGCGATGTGACGGCCGATTCGGCCGCGCTGGGGGAGTGATACGGGGATGACCATCCCGGAAATATGCAGAATGCTCGAAGACAGCGGTATAGGCACCGAAATACGCGAGTCTTCGCTGTGGTTCCCATTGATTGAAGGGCTGCACGTTTTAGGGCTTTCCGTCTCGGTCGGACTGATCGTCATTTCCGATCTGAGGCTGGCGGGGCTCGTCCTCAAAAAGCGCGCGGCGTCAGAGGTCTGGAGCCAGTTCCTTCCATGGCTTTCACCGGGCTTCGCCTTAATGACGATTACAGGGGCGCTGCTGTTCTGGTCGCACGCTTACTCGGCATTCAACAGCATAGCGTTCCGCGCCAAGTTGGTTCTGTTGTTTCTGGCCGCCGTCAACGCAGCCTATTATCATTTGACCGTCTATCGAAGAATGAATCTCTGGGATAACGATACAGTACCGCCAGCAGGCGCACGGTTCGCCGGATGGGCCTCGTTGGTTTTGTGGGTTGCCGTAATCACCATGGGCCGGATTATGGCCTATTCGTTTTAAGGAGAGTTTGCCATGGGAGACCTGATGACGGCGATCTACCCCTTTTTCGAATGGTGCGAGACCGGGCCGCTCAACAAAATCATTTCGAGCCACGAGGCCATTTTTCCCGCAATCGAAACATTCCACCTTTTTGGGATCACCCTTTTGCTCGGAACCATCCTGGTCACAAGCCTCCGGTTGCTGGGCGTTATGCTGCCGAAACAGCCGGTGGCGGAGTTGGTGAACGAACTGACACCTTACACAACATGGGGGCTCTTCATTACTCTCTGCTCAGGTGTTCCCATGTTCATCGGGGTAGCGCTAAAGTGCTACGGTGCCTCGTGGTTTTGGGTCAAAATGGGCCTGCTGACAGTCGCCTTAACCTTTCACTTTGGCTATTTCCGAAGGGTGAACGACGCCGACAGCCCAGCCGCCCGAAATGCTAAGCTAACAGCAATAATTGCTCTAAGTCTATGGTTTGGCGTGGGTATTGCTGGGCGATCCATCGGTTTTTTTAACTAAACAAAACCCCGCAATCCGCCGATATGAGGGCTTAAGGTGTCCGTAGGAGACGCCTTGGCATGGGAAGTGCTCGTTCAGTAAGCTTACGGGCATCAGCTTGCCTATTCCCGATAGGTACTAGAAGTACGAGAACCCTGATGAGGAAGAGAATGAGAGTCAATCGTTTATCGATATTATGCCTCTGGCTGGTCCTGCTGTCGGCGTCGAGTTGGGCGCAGACGAGCTTGGCAAGCTTAAGTGGCACGATCTCCGACCCCAGTGGCGCTCGTCTGCCAAACGCAAAGGTCGAACTGACGAACTTGGACCAGAATGTGGTCCGGAGTACGACGACGAATAGCGTTGGCATTTACGCGTTTGAAGCGCTTCCCCCGGGCCAGTACAAAGTTCGTATGTCGGCGCAGGGCTTTGCAACCCATGAGGCGGCGCAGTTCGCGTTGGTCTCCGCGCAAGTAGCGTCCGTGGATGCGGCGCTCCAGATCGGTTCCGCCGATACGGTGGTTTCCGTGGTCGCGGAGTCTGTGGAACTACAAACGGAAGCGCCTGTGCGGCAAAGCAGCATCACGGCCCAACAGACTACGCAATTGCCCATTGCCAACCGCAATGCGGTCATGATGGCTCTCACGGTTCCCGGCGTTTCGACGAATCGCGGCGCCTCCGGTCAAGATACCTTTTCGGTGAACGGCGCGCGGGGCCGTTCGAACAACTTCCTTCTGGACGGAACAGAGAACAACGACATTTCCATTGCAGGCCAAGCGTTCCAGGTCACCAATCCGGATGCAGTCCGCGAAGTTGCGGTGCAGACCTCGAATTATGACGTCGAATTCGGACGCGCGGGTGGAGCGGTGGTAAACACGATCATCAAATCGGGCACCAACACGATGCACGGAACGGCGGCGTATTTGGTGGAAAGCACTCGCCTGAATGCGATTACAAACCAGGAGTCCGGGAATAAGGACATCATTAAGCGTGGTCACCCGCTTCCTGGAACCGACCACTGGATCAGCGGCACTCTGGGCGGAGCGATCAAGAAGGACCGGACATTCTTCTTCGCTGCATACCAGGAACGGCGGCTTACGGCGAACTCCACCACGGCCCTGACAACAGTCTCGGCGGCCGGGAAAGAGAAAATCCGGACGCTCTCCCCTCCGGGGGCTAACCCTTCGGTTGACAATTATTTCATCGGCATTGGGCCAAACCTGGCGAACTCACAATTCTCGACCGTCGACTTGGGCCTGGGCCGCGGCCCGCTGGAGATTGGCACGATCGTGCGCGCGTATCCGTACACGATGACCGAGCATCAACCGATCTTCAAAATCGACCACAAGATCAACGAAAACAATTTTCTAATGGGCCGATTCGCGGTGGAAGACATCAAGACTCCGTACGGCGGCTCGGCGTCCTTTGAAGGCTTTGACACAGGCAGCCGCGGGCGCTACCAGAACGCGCTGCTTTCGTATACGCGGATTATCCGGGCGAATATCACGAACGAATTGCGTCTACCTTACAACCGCATCACCGCTGAATTTCCAAACGACGCAAGCAATCCTGCGGCGCAGACGTTGCCCCTGATCACGGTTGCGGGCGCAAGCGCCGTTGGCGTTCGCAACACTTTTCCGCAGGGACGTGTCGCCAACAACTACGGACTACAGGAAACGCTTTCCATTGTTCATCGCGCGCATTCCTTCCGTATGGGCGTGGATCTTCTGCAGCAGCGTGCCGTGCAGACGGCTCCTTTCAATGGGCGCGGGGCGCTTTCTTATAACGCAGGCGGCGGATTCAACCAATGGGCGAACTTCATTGACGATTTCGGCGGTTCTGGCACTTCAAGCGCATCGGCATTGAAAGACTTCGGTAGCCCCAAGTTTTATCCCGATCTGTTCCGGCATGCTTACTTCTTCCAAGACCGCTGGAGAATGAGCGATTCGCTGACGTTGACTTTGGGGCTCCGCTACGAGTACTTCGGTCTGCCGATGAATTCGCTGCAAACACCGGCCTTTTCCGGCCTGTTCAATGTAAATACGAGTAATCCAGCCGTCTTCACTGGTCCGTTTAGCGCGCCCAATAAAGTGGAACCGGATAAGAACAATTTTGCTCCGGCCTTCGGCCTTGCCTGGTCGCCTTCGGCCGGCAAAGGCCTGCTCGGTTGGATACTGGGCGAGAAGAAATCCGTTTGGCGCATGGGTTATCAGATGGGTTACGATTCCTTCTTTAACAACATCGCCTCGAACGCGCAGGCTTCCTCTCCCAATCTTGTGGGCACGTCCGTTACCTCCGTCGTGGACACCGCCAATCCACGGGGCATCGCGAAATTGTCGAGCGCGATCCCGGCGGCTCCCCGCGCACTGCTCCCCCTCGACGCGCAGAGTCTGGTGATGCCCGGACTAAGAAATCCTTACTACCAGCGCTGGTCTGCTGGCTTCCAGCGGCATCTCACCCGAAACACGATCCTCGATATTTCCTACGTGGGCTCGAAGGGCACGCGGCTGTATGCGACCGAGGACGTCAATCCGCTAGTTCCGACGAATCTGCGGATTCTCCCGCCGGGACTGACCGCCGCGAACGTACCTTACGCCCTCCCTGGCCGGTATGACAACCTACAGGGCACGCGAACCATCCGCACCAATGGCGGATCGTCCACTTATCACTCGCTGCAGATCTCCGGCAGAAAACAGATGTCGAAGGGCTTGTCGTTCACCGGCAGCTACGTTTGGTCGAAGCTGATCGATAACGCAAGCGATCCTTTCGCTGTGACCCTGTTTGCGAATACGAATCTGGCGGCGGTGCCCGCTATCTTCGGAGGTCAGCAAATGGAACGCGGGCTTTCGATCTTCGACCGCACGCAGCGTACAACGGCGACTTGGGTTTACGAACTTCCGTTCTACAGTTCGCAGAAAGGGATGGTCGGACACTTGGCAGGCGGCTGGCAGGCATCGGGTGTACTTATGTTGGAGTCGGGTGTTCCGCTTTCCATCGTGAACGGCCTGGACGCGGATGGATTTGGTGGTGCGGGAGATCGTCCGAACTATAATCCGAACGGGCAGCCCGGCGTGCGCGCGCAACTGAGCACGACCAGCCCCACCGGTTACATCAATCCCGAGACCGGCGGCTCGATCAACCCTGCGGCTGCAATGTACGTTCAATTGGCGGCTTGTAATGTCACGGCGAACCCCAATGGGTGTGCCACCGGAAACCTGGGCCGCAACACGTTTAGGGGACCCGGAATCGCGAACGTGGACGTATCCTTCCTGAAGAAGACGAAGATCATGGATACAG
This sequence comes from Bryobacteraceae bacterium, assembly GCA_040081455.1. GTDB lineage: Bacteria > Acidobacteriota > Terriglobia > Bryobacterales > Bryobacteraceae > Palsa-187. The sequence continues at coordinate 80,533 of JBEBGM010000008.1, read as the reverse complement.
AGAGTGGAGCCGTTTTCGCCGATCTACGCGTGGATTTCTACAACTTCTTCAATCACCCGCAGTACGGCAACCAAGGTGCCAGCCCCTTCCAACCGGCGTCGCCATCGCTTGGCTCAAATGTCCAAACGACAGCCGGGGGCCGATTCTTGAATCCGGCATTTATGGACGGCGGGGCGCGTTCGGTGCGTTTGAGCTTGAAGATCACGTTCTAGTCACTCGACAAAGCGTTCATCAAAGAGGGCTGGCGGAAACGCTGGCCCTTTTTCTTTTTGGGTCCCGTTGATCTCCAACGTTTTCCGTCTAAATCGAGTGGCGAGGCGCACGGTCCTTGAGGGCTTCAACATATCACTTCCATATTTACTTCGACCTATGCCCTTCGATATCCACGCAGAAACATCGGTGATTCGGACCTAGCATTGCGCGATCAAGGCAGGAGTGAGGGCGGTGACGGCCGCCTTGACACCATTGAAATGCCAGTGATACATTGCAGTGGGTTCTATCTAAGGAGTCCAAGGGGAACATGATGAAGACCAAGATTTTCTTTTCCGCTTTGTCTTTGGCGGCAATGTTAATAGTTGCCGTGCCGCTATCGGCGCACCATGGCACAGGTGTTTCTTATGACGCCTCGAAGCCGGTGCAACTGAAAGGCGTAGTAACTGAATTCCGCTATGCGAATCCGCACCCGCAGTTATTCTTCGACGTGAAAGACGACAAGGGCACCGTGGTGCACTGGAGCGGCGAGTTCTATCCGAATCCGGCTCAGTTGGTCCAGCTTGGCTGGGGCAAGAAGCGTTCGGAAGCGGCGCTGGCACCCGGCACGGCTATTAACGTTACAGTGGCTCCGGCGCGGGCGGGCGGTCCGGTGGGCGCGCTGATGCGCTTGGCAGACGAAAAAGACGAAGTGCTGTTGGCCATCGACAATCGTACGACGCCTGGTGCGGCTCCGGCTCCGGCACCGGGCAAGAAAGAATAGCTGCGGAGACCAAGAGGCCACATGAAAAAACATTGGATTCAGGCAGGTATCCTCGCGGGTAGTCTGGCGATGACCTCTGTCGCTTTCGCCCAAGGCGGACGCGGCATCATGGCGCACGACGCCAAGAACGACAACAAGCCTTTCGATAAGCACGACCTGAACGGAATCTGGTCGCGCAACGGATCGGAAGGCGGTTATGGCGGCGGCGGAACGTGCCGGGACTGCGGCGATCGCGGCTTCGGCAATGACACGCCTCCGTTCACCGCGCTCGGACAGAAAATGTTCGATGAAAACAAGCCGTCGTACGGGCGGAATCTGGGAAGTCCGGAAGCGGCCGCACATCCGGAGGAACACATCGGACGCCGCCGTGCGGTTCCACCCGCAAATGGAACGGACCCGTATCAGTGGTGCAACCCGATGGGCGTAACGCGCGCGCTGATTTATCCCGATCCGGTGGAGTTCTACCAGTTGAAGGATCGCGTGCTCCAGCACTTTGAATGGGGCCAGGGTATCCGCACCATCTGGACCGACGGCCGCCAACCGTTGAAAGATCCGGACATCCCGCGTTGGTGGGGTTATTCGACCGGCAAGTGGGAAGGCGACACGTTCGTGGTGGATACGTACGGTTTCGACGAGCGCACGTGGGTGGATCACTTCGGTTATCCGCATTCCACCGACATGCATCTGACGGAGCGCTACAAGCGGACCTACTACGATACGATGGAGCTCCAGATGACCATCGACGATCCGAAGGTGTACACGAAGCCGTGGACCAGCCAGTTGAAGAAATTCCGGCTGATCGATAAGCCGAAGACGCTCGAAGGGTGGCAGGGTCTAATGGAAGATATCTGCGCGCCGATCGAGGACGTGGATCAATTTAACAAGCGCATCCGTGACCCTGCGGGTGGGGTGATCCACTAGATCACTGCAAACAAGTCCATTTGGTCCCCATCGGTTCGCCGGTGGGGACTTTTCTTTTTCCGCAACGTCCAAGGAACGGATATAATGTGTCGTCGGTTTGCCAAGTCGGATTCTCTGTTCAAGGAGGCCAAGTCGCTCATGCCGTCTCTAACCAACGCGCGCGCAGCGCAAATTCTAAGTGTGGTCCGGTTTGTGATGGGATTTTTGTTTATCCAACACGGACTGGAAAAGATCTTTGGATTTGCGGGTGGACGCATCGACCTTGATTTTTCCCATCTACACGGATGGGCCGGGCTGATAGAAGTTATCGGCGGCCTGCTGTTGATGCTTGGGTTGTTCACTCGCACGGCGTCGTTCATTCTCTGCGGAGAAATGGCGGCGGCGTATTTCATGTCGTGGGCTCCGCGCGGTTTTTTCCCGATCGCGAATGGCGGCGAACTTGCCGTCCTGAACTGTTACGTCTTCCTGTGGCTGGTGTTTGCGGGAGGCGGTCCCTACAGTCTGGACGCCTGGCTGGCAAGCCGCAGGAAATCGAACGAGAGCGCACCCATGGCGCACCCGGCGCACACATAGAAAGGAGTCAGTGCGATGAAAACGAAACTTTCTGGATGGGAATCGCAAGCACGATCGGTGATGCGGATCATTATCGGGTTTCTAATTCTGTTGCACGGCTGCCGCAACGCATTTGGCGTTCTGGAAGCTAGAGCAGGCCGCCGCGGTGCTCCACCGATGGCGTTGGACCTGATGGGTGCAGCTGGAGGCTACGTCGAACTAATCGGCGGAGCGTTGCTGATGCTGGGTCTACTGACCGCGCCAGTCGCCGTTGTGCTCTGTTTGATGGCGGCGGTTGGCTACGGCGTTGGCCCACTGTTCCACTGGTCGCCGTGGCCGATCCGCAATGGCGGTGAAGAGAGCGTGACGTACTTTATCCTCATGGTGTATTTCGCGCTGGCGGGAGCCGGAGTGTGGAGCCTGGACGCTCTTCGTGAGAAGAAGTCTGGGGCACCCGCGTAGGGCTGCAAGAGTCTGCATGGAGATTGGCCGTTCGTTGGTACGCTTTGTCCGCTTGACGTGGATCGTTTCCGCGGCCATGGCGGCGTTGAGTATCTCGTACGGCCAATTGCCGACGGGCGGACCACATCCCAAGGGCGATTACCTTCAAACTGGGAACACCAAGCTCTGGTATGAGGCCGAGGGTACGGGCGATCCTGTTGTGTTGATCTCCGGGGGGCCCGGGGACACACACGCCATTTATCACCCCTTCTTTTCGCGTTTTGCCGATCACCATCGTGTGATTTATTACGATCCGTTCGGCGTCGGCAAGTCAGACAAAGCGAAAGACAAGAGCGAGTACCGTTTTGCGCGGGACATCGAGGATCTGGAAGCCGTGCGGAACCAATTGGGATTGCCGTCCATCACGGTGATTGGACACTCCTACGGCAGTATCGTGGCCCAGGCTTACGCGCTGAAGTATCCACAGGCCGTGAAGCGATTGGTGCTGATCGGCCCTTTTCACAGTGGCGCGATGTGGCAGGAGAACGACGACAACGCCAACCGCGAGATTCGCAACCAGTATCCCGATGTCTGGGAAAAGCTGATGGACTTGCGGGCGCACGGCATCCGTTCCGATGACTTCGCGCATCAAGACGCCTACTTCGGCGTGGGCCTAGGCCTGTTCTATTTCTTCGATGCCGCCAAGGCCGCGTTGCTTCCGCACGATGCCGGCAATCCCGACGTTTACTACTCCATCGCGGGCAAGGACGCCGAATTCAAGATCGGCGGCGATATTGCAAAAATCGACTTCCGGCCCGATCTGCGGAAACTGAAGATTCCGATCCTGATCCTCGCGGGGCGCTATGACCGGATCTCCATGCCGAAGAATGTAGTCGAATACCGGAAGCTCACCCCAACCGCCCGGATCGTGTTTCTCGAACGCAGCGGGCACTTCCCCTACATTGAGGAACCGGACGAGACGGCGACGGTGCTGCGGGAGTTTCTAGATGGGCAGTCCCAGGCCCGCTCCGGCCTGCCTAAAGCTCCCTAAAGTTCTGAATCCAAAAGGACGAAGTCATGTAAGGGAGAACCTTACCGGTGACATTTCGGAGGACCAACCAAACCAGCGATACTACAAATGTGACCTACGCTGGCGAGGAGGGCGATAGCTCAAAACGTGCCGTAATCGTGGGCGCAGGACCCGCGGGACTGACAGCCGCGCTGGAGTTGCTGGAACGCACGGACATTGTGCCCATAGTGCTCGAGCAAAGCGAGTACATGGGCGGCATTTCCCGCACGGTCAACTACAAAGGCAACCGGATTGACATCGGCGGCCACCGTTTCTTCTCCAAAAGCGATCGCGTGGTGGAGTGGTGGAAGCGGATTCTGCCGGTGGAAGCCGGCGCGAACGGTTCCGAAGAGATCACGTACCATCAGCAACACCGCAGCATCGAACGCACCGCAAACGCGCCGGATGCGCGCACCGAAGACCGCGTCATGTTGGTCCGCGAGCGGCGTTCCCGCATTTTCTATTTGCGGCAGTTTTTCGATTACCCGATCCGCTTGAGCGTGGACACGGTCCGGAAGCTCGGCATCCCGAAGATGATCCGGATTGGCCTCAGCTACTTCTGGAGCATGCTGCGTCCAATCCGCCCGGAGAGGACGCTGGAGCAATTTTTCATCAACCGTTTTGGCCGCGAGTTGTACAACACGTTCTTCCGCTCCTACACGGAAAAGGTGTGGGGCGTGCCATGCCATGAGATTGGCGCGGAATGGGGCGCGCAGCGCATCAAAGGCCTCTCCATTCTGAAGACGCTGCAGCATGCGTTGAAGAAGGCGCTGCAGGGGCAATCAAAAGATGTGTCGCAGAAAGGCGTGGAGACATCGTTGATTGAGCGGTTTCTCTATCCGAAGTTCGGCCCCGGACAGATGTGGGAGGAAGTCGCCCGGCGAGTGCAGGAGAAGGGCGGCATTATCCTCACCGGCTGGAAAGTGGAGGGCATGGAGCGCGACGGCAGCCGCATTGTGGCCGTCCATGCGCGCCACACGGAATCCGGGGAGCGCCGCACCTACACGGGCGAGTATTATTTTTCGACTATGCCGGTGCAGGAACTGATCGGCAACATGGAACCCCAGGCCCCCGAAGACGTTCGCGAGATCGCCGCCGGGTTGCAGTACCGCGATTTCATCACCGTTGGCCTTTTGTGCGACAAGCTCAAGCTGCAGGACGTGACCGCGAACGGCAAGACCACCATCAAGGATAACTGGATCTACATTCAGGAACCCGATGTGCTGGTGGGCCGGCTGCAGATTTTCAATAACTGGAGCCCGTACATGGTGGCCGATCCAAGCAAAACTTGGATTGGACTCGAGTATTTCTGCAACGAAGGCGACTCGCTTTGGGACCGCACGAATGACGAGCTGCGGGCACTGGCGAAGGACGAAATGAATCGTCTCGGCATTGTGGATCCATCGGCCGTGCTCGATTCCACGGTGATTCGGATGCCGAAAACGTATCCGGCGTATTTTGGCACCTACGAACGCTTCCCACGCGTGATCGAGTGGATCAATGGGCTTTCGAACCTTGTACTGGTGGGCCGCAACGGGATGCACAAGTACAACAACCAGGATCATTCGATGCTCACCGCGATGGTGTCGGTGGATGGTATCGCCGCTGGAGCGATCGATCGGGAAGCGCTATGGGCGCTCAACACCGAGCAGGAGTATCACGAGGAAAAGGAAGAAAAACTGCCGGTGGCAACGGCGAAATAGGGCTTCGCTCCAATTCAGAAACGAAAACGGCCAACCGTGGGGCGCCCAGGTTGGCCGTTCGCATTTATAAATCACACAATGGGATCACCGATCCCGGGCGGTTCCAACCCGCCCCACGGAATTACTCGACAGTTTCGCCAGCGCGTCCGCCCCAGCTTTTGCCGTCGGTGGTGCGCGTGATTTTGATCAGGCGTCCCCGAAAGCTGGTTGCGCTGCGGGCCGGGTTGCAGATCACTTCCACGGGGTCGCCCACTTTGAAAGCGTCTTTGGTGACGCCCTGCTGTGCGAACTGACCGGCGGCGGCGCCTTCGATGGACCAGCGTTGCAAGGTCCCGCTGGAATCTTCCGCTTCGATAAAGAAGAACGAGTGCGGCGAGCGCAACGATACCTGCACGATCTTGCCTTTGATCGTCTGCTCCTTCGCCACATCATAGGTGGCGCCGAACGAGTGGTGCGCGAACGCCTGGCTGCCCGCCAGGAACGTTCCGGCTGCGAAAACAAAACCCAAAACCTTATGCTTCACGCTGAAACTCCTCCTCACTAGGACTCCAAAGAACTCGGCAACCCCTGTGGGACGCCTACGACGCGGTTGCGTTCACGAGTGCCAGAGTATCATCAGGAAGAGTAAAAAGACAGGGGTTGGCGCGAAGTTCGGGGTCAGTGACCGGTAACTGACGCATCAGTGCTCTTCTTTTCAATCAATTATCGGTGCGTCGCGGGTGATGGGGTTCGGCTTATTGAACCGTGCGGCCCCATTTCCAGCCGTCCGACGGGCGACGGATGCCCATCAGGAAAAGAATCGGGTCGCCCTGTTTGCGGGAGGGACTTCCAAAAATGACCAAGTGGTCTCCGATTTTGAGCGTGTCTTTCGTGATTTGGTCGCGGCCAAGGCGCTGAATGGAGCCCCATTCGAGGTTAAATCTTGCCGGAGCCCCGGTTTTGGGGTCTTTGCCCGACACGCCCAGGAAGCTGTGGGGATCACGAAAGTTGAACTCGACGAGCGTGCCTTCGATTCGCACGTTCTGATCCGTAACATACGCACCGGGTATGGAATGGTGCGCGAGTAGCGGAAGACCGGCAAGAAACAACGGCGCGGCAAGAAAACGTCGCAATGGAACCCCTTTTCTGTTCCAGGACGGCAAACTCGGCCCCCTGAGCCTACACTTTGTATTTCGGCAAAAGCCTGATTACGTTATCGTAACCGATTTGCTCCAGCTCTTTGGGGGACAAGGTGGCGCTGGCGGCTAGCAACTTGCGGTCTTCCGCCAAATCGGCAAACGGGAAATCGGCGCCAAACAGGATTTGTTCAAACGGCAGCATGCGGCGCAAGGCCGATAGCGAGATGGGATTGGCCGCGTTGGCGGTGTCCCAATAGAACTTCTGCAGTTCGTAGAGCGGCCCTTTAGGGAGCGTTGGGCGGGCGCGTTCGGGTGGCGCACCGGCTTTGAGTTTTCCGCCCTCTTGCAGATACGCGGCGGCTCCACCGATAAAGCGGGAAATCAAAAAGGGCATGGTGCCGCCGGCATGAGACATAATGAACTTCACGTCGGGATACTTCGACGCCGTGCCACTAAACAACAGGCTGGCGATGGCGCGCGTGGTGTCGGTGCCGTATTCGATGGTGGTGTCACTGAGTCCTGGAATAATCTCGCGGCAGCAGGCGTTGTCTTTGGGATGGGTGTAGATAACCGCTTTGCGTCGATTCAGTTCCTGATAAATGGGCGCGAGCGCGGGGTCGCCGATATATTTGTCGCCGTAAAGAGGCATCTCGCCCCAGTTGGTGAAGAGATAAACACCATCGGCTTTGAGAGTGTCAAAACCGTATTCGATTTCCTTGAGGCTGCCGTCGATATCCGGCAACGGCAGAACGGTGAAGATGCCGAAGCGGCCGGGGTAGTCGGAAACAAGCTTCGCCGCGTATTCATTGCAAGCACGCGCCATGCGGCGGGTGTCGGCGAGGTTTCCGAAATGAATGCCGGGGCCGATGATGGAACAGATGGCCGTATCGATGCCTGCTTTGTCCATTTCCTCAAGACCCTGCTGCGCCGATTTGTTGGGAAATTGGCGGACTTTGTTGTCCTGCAGGAACTTCACGTAGGCAGGGCTAGTGAGGTGATGGTGAACATTGATCAGCTTGGTCTTGCGCGTCGTTTGCGCGAGCGAGCGTCCGCCGAGCACGGCGCCTGCGCCGGCGGCAGCGAGTCCGCCCAACCAATCACGGCGAGAAAGTTTCATCATTTCCTCCTTGTCACTACGGCGATTTTTTCGACGCTTTTATCGCGAGCCTTGCGCTAGGCTTTCAAACGAGGGAACAGATGTTCCGCATTGCCATTGAAGATGGCTTTCAGTTCGGTGCCGTTAAAGACGCGGCATTCCTTGAGTAGACGCACCTGTTCGGAACTGACCACGAAGGGAAAATCGCCGCCGAACATGATCTGTGACAGCGGAACCAATTTGCGCAACCCACCGACGCCTGCGGGATTCACGGCACTGGATGTGTCGTAATAAAATTTCTGCACCAGCGGTAGCGGACCATCCGGCATCGGCGCGCTCTTCCGTGGAGCAGGTGCGCCTGCACGCAGTTTGCCGCCGTCTTCAAGGTACGACGCCTGCGCTCCTGCGATGCGGCCGATGATACCGGGGAATGCACCGCCGCCGTGCGAGAAGATCCAACGGATGTTGGGATACTTCGCGGCAGTTCCGCTATAGAGAAGGCTCGTGATGGTGCGCGCCGTATCCATCACGTATTCCACCGTGCCCGAGCCAACGCCCGGTAGAACACCCTCGCAGCACGCCGCGTCTTTGGGATGCGTATAAACGATGGCCCCGCGCCGGTTCAACTCCTCGTAGATGGGAGCAAGTGCGGGGTCGCCGAGGTACTTGTCGCCATAGAGCGCCTTTCCGCCCCAATTGGTATGCATGAATACGCCGTCGGCTTTGAGATTGCCGAATCCGTATTCGATTTCCTTGAGGCTGGCGTCGATGTCTGGAAGCGGCAGCGTGGTGAAAACGCCGAAGCGCTTTGGATATTTTGAGATCATCATGCCCGCATAATCGTTGATCTCTCGCGCGATTCGCGTGGTTTCGTTGATATTGCCGAACCAGAAACCAGGGCCAATGGTGGAGCAAAGCGCGACGTCAACCCCGGCCTGCTCCATGTCTTCGATGCATTCTTTTTCGCCTTTGACGGGAAATTGGCGGACTTTGTTGTCCTGCAGAAATTTCACGTAGGCCGGCGCCACCAGGTGGTGATGGACGTTGATGATGCGCTGTTTGGCTTGCGCGGCGGCAAAGCGCGGAGCGATTATGGCCCCCGCGCCCGCGGCGGCGATTCCACTCAAGAGATCACGGCGAGAGTACGTCATGGTTCGTCTCCGTTCCTGCCCCGCCCAAAGGCGAGGGTTCGCGTTCCCGGCCCGTGATGCGTCATTTACCAGGGCAAACGCCCGTGCGCTGATCCATCGCGTGGCCTTGCTTTACGAACTCTTGAGCCGCGGGAATAGGCGCTCCGCATTTTCGCGATTGATGGCGCGCAGTTCCGCTGCAGTTAACTTGGTGGCCGGCAGTTCGTCGATGGTCCCTTCGATTTTTTCGATGGGATAATCGGTGCCGAACAAAATCTGCGACATGGGGGCCAGCTTCAGCAAAGCGGCCATCGCCCAGGGGAAACTGGCGTGGGCGATTTCGTAATAGAGTTTCTTGAACTCGTAGTACGTTCCGTTCGGGATTCGCGGCTGCGCTTCCTTGGGAACGCGGTCGCGGATGCGGCCAGCGATCATCGGGATGGTAGCGCCGGAATGGGCAATGATGAACTTGATATCGGGGCAGCGAGAGAGCGTGCCATTGATAAGAAGACTGGTCACGGCGCGAGTGATGTTGAAATCGTACTCACTCATCGAATCCGGCACACCGGGCTCGAGATTCGCGCAGCAAGCGGGCGTGTTCGCGTGAATGAAGACCACGGCCTTGCGGTGATTCAGTTCGTCGAAGATGGGCGCGAAGGCGGGGTTGCCTAGCCAACGCTTGTCGGCGCCAGTGTCGGGCCACAAGCCAATGCCGTCGGCCTTCAGAGTGTCATACGCGTAGGCGATTTCCTTGATGCTGCCTTCGACGTCCACGAACGGGAGTGATGCATAGAGCCCGAAGCGGCCTGGGTAATCGCGCACCAATTTCGCGCCGTAATCGTTGCTTTCGCGCACCAAGGTGCGGGCCTTTTCGGTGCCGGTCCAAAGATGTTCGCGAATACCATTGACGGGCATGACGATGGCGGTGGCGACGCCGTTGCGTTCCATGTCTTCGATGGCTTTTTCTGGAGTCCAATTGCGCGTGAGGCCGGCGTTGGGGTCAGCCGGAGACTTCATATGCTGATGCACATCGATGCGGCCGAGCTTCGAGGCGGTTTTCTTCTTTCCGGCACCTTGAGCAAGCAGAGCTTGTGCAGGCAATGTTGCCGCCAACGCGTGCAACATCTGACGCCGGGACGGGGACAGTTCCGAATAACGGGTGCTCATGATCCTCTCTAGCATACATACGCGGGAGCAAATCCTCCTTGCCCCCGCGGTCTCGAAACAGACTAGAACGTGAACTTCATGCTGAACTGCAAGATCCTGGGCAGCCCGAAGTCACCGGCCGCTGTCGATCGGATCTGTCCGAACTGGCCGCTGGTCAGAGTCACGTTTGGATTGCCCGGCCGGAAACTATTGGTCAAGTTAAATGCCTCTCCGCGAATCTCCAATCCGAAGGCTTCCGTGAGGCGGAAATTGCGGGATACGGACATGTCGATGGTAAAGACACCTGGTCCGTAGTAGGCATTGCGGGCAAGGTTTCCAAGTGTTCCCAAAGCCGGAGTCGCAAATGCGGTCCGCTGCAAATAGGTTCCCAGAGCGGCCGAACTTGGTCCGTAGGCGTTAGGATCCACCAAGTTGACGCGTTGCAAGTTCGATCCGTTCAAGGCACGGTCGGCACCGGCAACCACATTCAGGGGACTCCCGGAGATGTACCGGTAGATTCCGGAGAACTTCCAGTCGGAAGCGACCATGCGCAACGGGCGGCTTCCGAAGCGCGGCGTCTGGGCAACCGAGGTTAAGTTGAAAAGATGCCGGCGGTCAGTGTCGCAATTGCCGCGATCGAACCTGCGGCTGTTCGGGTTGGTGTAGGTTGCGTCGGCTTGCGGACCTTGTGAGTTCAAATCGGCGTAGTCACCGATGCAATGCGACAGCGTGTAGTTGAAACTGGCGCTGTAGTTGTGGCTGAACCGGCGCTGAATGGAGAGCAGCATGGCGTTGTAGCTCATGGAGCCGCCATCGTCGGTGTCGGCGATTGCCGACATCTTTGCGCCATCGGCGGGCCGCTCAAGGAAAGAACGGCGGCGCTGGTTGGTGTTCGAAACCGCGTTGCATCCCGCCGTGACGCCGGCCGGACAAGTTCCGATCGCCGTTCCTGCTGTGTTGGGAACAATCAGTGCCGGGTTGATAGGCTGCAACGTCCACATATGAGAGGTTTCGTTCCCTAAGTACGTCGCCGAAACCAGCCATTCCGATCCCATCTGCCGCTGAATGCCAAAACTCCAGGCGGACGTTGTCGGTGTCCGCACGTCATACCGGACGCTATTGAACAAGGCAAAAGGCGCAAAGGGCGCGTTCTTGTCGAGGGTATATGGGAAAGGACTCCCCGCCGCTCCCCAGGGATTGTCGAAAGACACTCCGGTGACGTTCGTTCGGTTACCCCACGGAGCAGATCCGGAAGCATCGAGCCGCCACTGGCCGGACTGGAAGTTATACCCGTAGGTGTAGGAAGCGCGAATCGACGTCTTGCCGTCGCCGAACGGATCCCAAGCCAGTCCGACACGCGGAGCATACTGATTCCAACGGTTGTTGATTCCATTTTCGCCGGGAAATCCCTGATCACCGGGATAGTAAAGGCCAGCCGGAGCGTTCAGGAAAACGTTACTCTTCGTGCCGGCTGAGAATCTCGACCAATCGAATGCATAAACGCGCCCATTCGGGACGGTTTGAGTGATGTAAGGCTCCCAGCGGACACCCCAGTTGAGCGTGAGACGTTGGTTGATCTTCCACGTATCGTTGGCGTAAAGGGAGATTCCCCATTGCCGGATATAGTGTTCTCCGATATTGCCGGCGTTCAGGGTGCTCAATCGCCCCAGCATCATGTCGCTGAGATTGTTTCCCGAAAGTGTGTTGTTAAACGTCCAGGCACCGGAGGAAACAAAGTGGTTCGTCTGGTGATACCGGCCCAGGAGTGCGTTTCCGCCGAAGGAAAACTGATGTGCACCTTTGACAAAACTGACATCGTCATTCAACTGGAACGACTCACCGACGTACTTCTGTCCCTGCTCACCGGAGTTGCTTCCCATCACAAACTGATTGGCCACAGTGAACAGCCCGAGCCGTTTCGGCGCGTATCCGCAATAGAAATTGACTCCGAGATCGCAGGCCGAAAAGAACTCCACTCCGTAGCGGGTGTTGTAGTTGCGGTTGTAGGAAACCCGCAAGGCGTTCACCATGGCGGGGCTGACGACATAGGTGTCCCCAATGGTGACGGAGGTGTTCAGTCCAAGAATGTTGTCGTTGTTGGTATTGAGAAGATTGTTCCCAAAAGAATATGGATGCGGCAAATCAAGATGCGACGCCATGTAGCGGCCGAAAACAGACTGCCTGTCGCTCAACTGGTAATCCATTCTTCCCACGCCCATATCTTCGTTCCGCACGTTGCGAGCGCCGAAAGCTACGCGCCCGCACGCATCCGGGGTGCTCTGAGCCAACAATCGATTGGCCAAGCTGACCGCCGCCGGGCTGTAGTTGGCAACGTCGATGCGCCCGTTCGAGAATCCACCGCCGATCAGGTTCGATCCCGTGGGATTGCGGACAGTGTTGCCGCACGCCGTTGAAGAAAATGCTGTCCAGTCTCCCTGAAGGATGGCCGGAGTGGGAATGAACGCTTCGTTATTGCCTGGATCGGAGCGCTGCGTGGTTCTTTGGTATCCGGCGAAATAGAAAAGTTTGTCTTTTTTGATGGCCCCACCGATAACCCCGCCAAACTGGTTGCGTTTGAAGGAGCTCTTCTGGGCGCTGAGAATGTTGTAAAAGTTGGCGTTGGTAAGGTCGTTTCGGATGAACTCAAAAAGATCGCCGTGAAGCGAGTTCGTACCCGACTTGGTCACCGCGCCAACGGAAGACGAGGTGCCCTTCGACGCCCCGGTTCCCGTGGTTTCCACCTTGAATTCCTGCAACGCGTCAGGAAATGGCAGCGGCATGCTGGCGCCGGTAATAAAATTCCGGTGATTCGCGCCATCCAAAGAATACTCAACGCCGAAGCTGAATCCCCCACCAACCGAGATCATGACTCCACCGCCGTTTCTGTCACCGGCGGCCCCGTTCGTCACCGCAGCTCCGGCCAACGTGATCAAGCTGGTGGCGTCTCGCCCATTGAGCGGGAGTTCGAGAATGCGTTGGTTCTCCACAACCTGACCAACAGTGGCACTGCGGGTTTCGACAAGGTTCGCGTTGGCTTCCACGTTGACTTGTTCGGTCACCGCTCCCACTTTGAGCGCGACATCCACGGTGGGATCCGCATTGACCTGCAGAACCAGCCCGGACTGTGCGTATTTGCTGAAGCCATCCTTGGAAACCTCGATTCGGTACGGACCGATCGGAAGGTTCGTGAACAAGTAACCGCCATCCGCACCGCTCACCGTTGTTCGAGTCAAACTTGTCTCGGTTTGCGTTGCTTTCACTTCGGCGCCCGGAACCGCCGCCCCGCTCGCGTCTTGGACGGTACCATGAATCTGCGCAGTGGATTGCCCCCAAAGGGAGACACAGCCCAAAGCGAAAATTACAATAAGCTTGCTCGTGAAATTTTGCATCGCCCCGCTCCTAACCCCGAAATCTGACCTATCAAAAGGCTCAGATGACTTTAGTCAAAAAAGAGCCGGGAGTCAATGGAAAAATGTGTCATTCGGAATATTTACAATATGCCGTTAGGAACATTCACGCAGACTGCTCTAGCGGTTTGAAGGAGGCAAGCCTTCCGTCAGCTCGATTCTTGTACCCCAGGGGTCGGTCAGATAGGCGACGCGCACTGCTGTGGATCCATTCGCGTTTCGGACGGCTTCGTCCATCTTTATGCCTTGGGCCTCCAGCTTCCTGACAAACTCGGGCAGGTTCTTCACTTCGAATCCAATATGATCGAGTGCACGGCCAGCTGTGGCAGCGCGGCGCGTGTCGCTGGGGGAGATGGATAGATTCACTCCGGGCAGATCGTCGGTATCAATATAATTGCCGGGGCGGGCGACGCTTTCCCGCTTGCCAACAACTCCCCCGAACATTTTGGCGTACCATGCCTGCATCGCGCCGATCTCCGCTTTCGGCGGGTAGAAGTGAATATGATTCATCTGAACGGGCGTGGGCAAATTGGGATCGCCGAAAACTTCCAGACGGATTCCGTCAGGCGCGCTGATGTAGCGCTGGTTGGGATTCACGCCGCTTTGCTCAAGACTGAGTCCATTGTTGCGCCATTTTTCGAGCCACGCATTCCAATCTTTGACAACAAAACCGAAGTGGTCGGCGATGGAACCATCGGGTGGCGCCGCCGGAGTCTGTTGCCTTAAAAGGATGTAGACGCCGGGGAATTCGATCATCTCCAGTTGCTGGTTCGCCACTGGCCTGCCGCCCATGATGTCAATCCAAAAGTGCTTTTGCGCGGCAAGATCCTTCACGTTTAGGTGCACGTGGCCCATGGTCACTCCGGAAGCGTTCGGAGTAGCGAGTTGCGCGGCGCAAGGCGCCGTCAGGTGCAGGCTCATCGTCAAGCAAAGCGCCGCGGCGAAGGGTGGGATCTTCATCGCCACACACTGTATCAAAAATGGCGAGCGTGTTCCGCGTATTGAAGACGGTTTCGCCCGGGTGGGTCCGGTCGCGTATGATAAGTGGTTGCCGCGCGGCGGCGATTGGAACAAGTCAGCGGGGACCACATGCAAACGCGCACCAAGTTCAGCGTTTCCGAGGCAATCGACAATAGTAAGCTCGGCGGATTCCAGTGGGGCATCATGGTGCTCTGCACGATCTGCCTGATCATGGATGGCTTCGACGTCCAAGCAATGGGCTATGTCGCACCGGCGCTGATCCGGGATTGGCAGATTCCAAACTCCGCGCTTGGCCCCGTGTTCAGTGCCGCGTTGTTCGGCGTACTGATTGGCTCTTTGGGTACGAGTATGCTGGCCGACCGTATTGGCCGGCGGCCGGTGCTGATCGGCGCATCGCTTTATTTTTCGGCACTGACACTGTTGACGGCACGTGCCTCGACGGTGAACGAGATGCTGTTGATCCGCTTCCTTGCCGGCATCGGGTTGGGCGGAATCATGCCGAACACGATGGCGCTGGTGGGCGAGTACGCACCGGCGCGGCTTCGGATCACGGCGATGGTGATTGTCTCAAACGGCTTTAACGCGGGTGCGGCTCTGGGTGGCTTCGTTGCGGCGTGGTTGATTCCGGCGTTTGGCTGGCGCTCGGTATTTTTGTTCGGTGGCCTGATCCCGCTCGTGATCGCCACTCTCATGTTCTTCCTTCTGCCGGAGTCCTTGCAGTTTCTGGTGGTCCGGAAGAAGAGCACGGCATTGATCGCCAAATGGTTGAAGCGTGTGGATCCAGCGGCACCTGTCGGCGACGGTGTGGAATACACGGCTCGCGAGGAATCGAAGAAAGGCGTGCCTGCGGCGAACTTGTTCCGCGAAGGGCGCGCGACCGTCACCCTACTGATGTGGGTGATGAATTTCACAAACCTGTTGAACCTGTACTTCCTTTCCAGCTGGATTCCCACGGTGGTGCGCGATTTGGGATTTAGTACGCAGACCGCCGTGCTCGCCGGGGCTACCGTGCAGATGGGTGGGACCATCGGCACCTTTTTCATCGGTTGGCTAACGGAGAAGTTTGGATTCGTCAAAATCCTGATGCCGACCTTCCTACTTGCTTGTGTTAGCATCTCGTTCATCGGATACCCGGGGCTGGCCGTCACAACCCTCTTTGTGGTGGTTTTTCTGTCCGGACTGGGGATTATGAGCGGTCAATCGAGCATCAATTCTCTTTCCGCCGTGTTTTATCCGACGGATCTGCGCTCTACCGGTATCGGTTTCGGTCTGGGCATTGGCCGGATGGGAGCGATTGTTGGCCCGTTCCTGGGTGGCCAATTGATGGCATTGAAGTGGACCAACCGGGAGCTCTTCCTGGCGGCGGCGGTTCCGGCGTTGATTTCGGCGCTCATGATCTTCCTGATCGGCCGGGCATGGAGACCTGCCCGAATGGGGAATAAGCAGCCGCAAGTTTTGGCCCACTGAAGGGCCGGCCGGCATGCGATCAGACGGGTGGCAGTGGGAAATAGCCATACCACCTAATGGCGCAGTCTCCGTATCTTCTACTGAAAAAGCGGGTTCCGCTATGCCGTTATCTTCTTGACCCATCCTGAAATAGCAGAATATAATGTGACAGTTTGGTCTTAGGTTGGGGTTAGGTATGTCCCATTCCCGTTCCTTACCATTGAGAGTTAACAGGGAGCTTTAGCAATCCATGAAGACATTGGGGATCTTTACAAAAGTTGTCCTGTTCGTTTGCCTGAGCGCGTTCGCCTGGTCGCAGGCCGTGACGCAGATTCAGGGAACCGTGCAGGATTCGACGGGCTCTGCTGTGCCCGGGGCTAGCATTAAGGCGACGCAAACGGAAACCGGTGTGTCGCGCGCGGCAACCAGCGGTGCGGATGGCGCTTATATTTTGACGAATCTGCCGCTTGGTCCGTATTCGCTGGAGGTCACAAAAGAGGGCTTCACCAAGCATGTGCAGACCGGTATCACGCTTCAGGTGAACGTGGCGCCGACGGTGGATATTGCGTTGAAGGTCGGTTCGGTGAACGAATCGGTACAGGTGGAAGCCAACGCGAATTTGGTGGAAACGCAAGCAACCGGCGTTGGAACCGTGATTGAAAATCAGAGAATTTTGGAACTGCCTTTGAACGGACGCCAGGCGACGGATTTGATCCAACTGGCTGGTGCCGCGGTTCCGCAAGGGGCGGCTTCAAGCCGCAGCATGAATGGTGGGCAGGCGTTCGGCGTGTCCTACCAGTTGGATGGCGGCCTGCACAACAACCCGTTCGACAACTTGAATCTGCCGCTTCCCTTCCCGGACGCACTGCAGGAATTCAAGGTGGAAACGAGCTCGCTGACGGCGCAGAACGGGATGCACTCGGCCGCAGCGGTGAACGCGGTGACGAAGTCGGGCACAAACGAGATCCACGGTGATGCGTTCGAATTCCTACGCAACGGCGCCGCGAATGGCCACCCGTACTTCTCAAAGATCGCCGACAACCTGAAGCGTAACCAGTACGGCGGCACCATCGGCGGCGCGTTGAGGAAGAACAAGCTGTTTGCCTTCGGCGGCTATCAGGCCACCAAGACTCGCCAGTTCACTCCCGATAACGTCAGCTTTGTTCCGACGGCAGCGATGTTGAACGGCGACTTCACCGCTTGCAGCACGATCGGCGGCACGGTGAACCCCGCGACGTTCTCAAAGGCGGCGGTGGAAATTACCAAGCGCCTGGGTGTGACATCCACCGATCCTTGCGGACGCATCAGCTTTGGTATTCCGAACTCGGTGAACGAGTGGCAGAGTGTGGGCCGTATGGATTACCAGTTGAGCGACAAGCAGACGCTGTTTGGCCGCTACATTGCGACGACGTACTATCAGACGCCGCCGTATTACCTGGATCCGAACATCCTCAACACCACGCAGGGCGGCCGCGACAACCTGGCGCAGACGTTCACCTTCGGCGACACGTATTTGATCAGCCCAACCATGGTGAACTCCTTCCGGCTTGCTTTGAACCGCACGGCAATCCACCGTTCGAACGCAGACTTCTTCTCTGCTCCCGAGGTGGGTGTGAAGGCGTTCAGCTATATGCCGCACTACATGCTGCTCAACATCACGAACGGCTTCACGCTGGGCGGCGGCACGGAGAACGAAGCGACGTTCCGCACGACGACGTATCAGTTGGGTGATGACGTCAGCATCGTGAAGGGTTCGCACCAAATCGCCTTCGGTGTGACGCTCAACCAGTGGCGCTCGAATGGCTATGCGAACGTCCGCTCGCCCGGCTCCTACACCGTGAGCGGCGGATTGCGGGCCTTCCTGCAAGGTCAGCTCAATGGGGCCGCGGCGTCGTTCCTGCAGTCCGGTCCGAACACGTTGCTTGCGAGGGCTTGGTACTTCGGCAGCTACATTCAGGACACCTGGAAGGTTTCGTCGAAGCTGACGCTCAATTATGGCGTGCGCTGGGAGCCCTGGTTCCCGATGCAGTTGACCAATAGTGCGATTTACAACTTCGATTCCGGGCGGTTCGATGCGGGCGAGCGGAGTTCCATTTTCCGGAACGCTCCGGCGGGCTTCCGGTTCCCTGGCGATTCCGGCTTTGCCGGTCAGGCCGGCATGGACAAGAAGTGGGGCAACTTTGGCCCACGTGTGGGCTTGGCGTTCGATCCAAAGGGCGACGGACGACTGGTGATTCGCGCGTCCTACGGCCTTGCCTACGATTATGTGAACGGCCAGTTCTACATCAACACGGCGAACGCTCCGCCATGGGGTTCGGAAGTTCGCATCACGGGCACCCGCTCGCTGGACGATCCATTCGGGAGCGACGTGACGAACATCTTCCCGATCAGCTTCAATCAGAACGCTCCGTTCTCGCTAAGCGGTCCGTTCATTGCACTCAAGCCGAACACGAAGAACACGGGCGTGCATAGTTGGAATCTTACGATTCAAAAACAGCTGGGCGCGGCGTGGCTGTTATCGGCTAGCTACATTGGCAACCAGACGCAACACCTCTGGGTTTCGACGCAAGCCAACCCGGGCGTTTACGTTCCCGGCCAGTGCGTCGCGGGCCAGTATGGCCTGACGGCTCCGGGCGCGTGTTCGACGGCGAACAATCTGCAGGCTCGCCGCCTGCTGACGTTGAGGGGGAACCCGGACGCGCGCTATATCGGCTTCCTGGACCAGTTTGACGACGGCGGCACGCAAAGTTACAACGGACTGCTGCTGTCCATGCAGAAACGCCTCAGCCACCACTACAGTCTGAATGCGAACTATACGTGGTCGCACTGCATCGGCGACTTTACGCAGGGCGGACAGACGCCAAACGTCGGCACTGGATTTACCGATCCGAATAACCGCCGACGCGACCGTGGCCCGTGCTCGGGTTCGACCAACACTTCGTCGGACCGGCGCCATCTGTTCAACTTCACGGCGGTTGCGGAGACGCCGCGCTTCGCCAACAACACGACCCGGATGATCGCGTCGGGTTGGCGTATTTCCGGCATCTACCGCTTTGTTTCGGGCCAGCCGCTGAACGTGACCCTCGCGGGTACGGCTCAGGACGTGCTGCTGAGCGGAACGACGGCACAACGCCCGAACCTGATCGGCGATCCCTATTGCACGGAACGTACGAACGCGTGCTGGATACAGACGGCGGCATTCCAGCCGATCGCAACCAACCCCGCGACGTGCGCGGCCAACAATCCTTGCATGCCGCTCGGCACGTTTGGCAACCTGGGACGTTTTGCCCTTGTTGGCCCGGCGTTCTGGCAGATCGACACGGCGGTTTCCCGAGTCTTCAAGACCTTCGAGAAACAGTCGCTTGAAGTTCGCGCCGAGGCCTTTAACGTGACGAACAGTTTGCGTGCGGGCAACCCGACCACGGGCTTCCCCAACAACTTGTTCGGCCAGATCACGCAAACGTTCTCTGGCGCGGGCGTGAACGACTCTCGCGTATTGCAGTTCGCGATGAAGTACGTGTTCTAAACACAAACGAAGTAACAACAAAAGCCCGTGGGTTCAACCCCACGGGCTTTTTGTTTTTGAGCAACGTTCGCTTGATAGCCAGAGCCGCCGCAAAAAGTCTACCCGGCCCAAGACGGGCGGGTTGCAGAGACTTGTGAACGAATCTTAGACCACCGCGGGCACCTGCTCGCGCCAGAGGCCGAACGCCTGCTGAATTGGACGGTCGGAGGCGCTGAACAGGATCGCTTCGCCGTCTGGCTGGTGCGAGACCGGGTGCCATGAGGGCACCACGAACACATCGTTTTCCTTCCAGCGAACGGTTGTGCCGCCAATCACGCTCTGGCCGGTTCCTTCCACAACGCAATAGATGGTCGCGTCGGTCCCGCGGTATGCTTCTCCGCGGAAGCCCTTCGGAAGGTACTGCATGAACGTTTGAATCATGGGCATGGGCGCTCCGCCAGTCGCCGGATTGATGAAGCGGATCTTCACGCCGTGCGAGGGATGCACGGGGCCGTTCTTGTAAAGCTGATCGAGTGTCTCGCGACTGCGTGAATAGGGATAATTGAATAGCGGCGTTGCTCTGCGATGGAGTTCGTAATCCACCGGAAGCATATTTGAGCCATAGCGGGCCTGTGCATCTCCATCCGGTTTGGTCACTGGCTGAATGTGCTGCGGGTGATGCTCGGCAAAGCCCGTCTGCAGAATGTTCACCATTGGCGCATCCAGCACGTCGAGCCAGATCACAGGAGCGCCGCTCGTGTTGCCGTGGTCGTGGTAGGTCCAGGAAGGAGTGACGATGAAATCGCCCTTGTGCATCGTGGTGCGCTCGCCGTCAACCGCGGTATAGCCGCCTTTGCTTTCCAGCACGAAGCGCAACGCGGAGGCCGTGTGGCGGTGTGTGGGAGCCGTTTCGCCCGGAAGCACCAACTGCATGCCGGCATAAAGCGTTTCGGTAATGCACGACGATCCCTTGATACCTGGGTTCTCTAGAATTAGAACGCGGCGCTCGGCATCCTTCTCAGAAATCAGCGCGCCGGCCTCGAGGATCATGGGGCGCATCTCTTCGAAACGCCAGATGTTCGGCAATACGCGGGTCTTCGGCTCTTTTGGCACGAGGTCGGCAAGAACCTCCCAAAGAGGTCCAGCGTTTAATTTGGCCAACCGGCTGTAGTACTCCGCCATCGCCGGAGTGGTTTCCGGCTTCACGTAAAATTCGGTACCTGTCATATTAGTGCTCCCTACACGTCCGCATGGAAACGGACGAGTCACCCGACGGAGTTTTCCGCCAAGTCCAATCATACCGCCGAATCAGAGGCGCGGACCGGAGGTGCTCCGGCGCGGCGCGTTGCATATATTTTCGAGATGAATCAGCACTTGACATATCACATGAATTGACTTGAGAAAACGAAGTATGGAAAAATGGCGGCGTTTACTTCTATTCAGAGGACACCATGAATTCCACGAGATCCAATATGCAAGGCTCGAACCGTCGATCTTTCCTTCTGCAGGCCACGGGAGCCGCGGGATTGGCGGCCGGACTGAACGGATCGTTCAATATCCTGCGCGCTGCGAATACCGATTCCGCGGGAGCCGTTGCAACCACTGTTTACGGAAAGATCAAAGGCGGCGCGCAAGGTAAGACGCTCGCCTTCAAAGGAGTCCCCTACGGCGCTTCCACCGAAGGCACGCGTTTCCTGCCACCGGTGAAGCCTGCGGCGTGGACTGGCGTGCGCGAGGCACTTGCACTGGGTGCGGCATCTCCGCAAGTTCCTTCCACTCTGATTCCGGAATCGATGGCGCAGCAGCCCAAGGGCGACGGCAACGGTTCGGAGGATTGCCTCCACTTGAACGTGTGGACGAACAGCCTCAAGGGTAAGCGCCCCGTGATGGTGTGGTTTCATGGCGGCGGCTATTCGGCTGGTTCCTCGAATTGGGAAATGTACAACGGCGGAAATCTTGCCGCGAAACACGATGTGGTGGTGGTCACGGTCACGCATCGCCTGAACGTGTTTGGTTATCTGTACCTGGCAGAGCTGGGCGGTGAGAAATTTGTGAGCGCGAGCAACGTGGGCATGCTCGATTGCGTGGCGGCGCTGGAATGGGTTCGCGATAACATCGCGAACTTTGGCGGCGATCCCGGCAACGTGACCATCTTCGGTCAGTCCGGCGGCGGCGGCAAGGTTTCCACGCTGATGGGGATGGCTCCGGCGAAGGGGCTGTTCCATCGCGCGATCGCGCAGAGCGGATCGAATGTGATGGGTCAGCCGGCCGATCGTGCGACGGCAGGCGCGAAAGCTTTGATGGCGACGCTCAACGTCAGCACTGTGGACGAGTTGCAGAAGCTTCCGGTGCAAAAGCTACTGGAAGGCATGCGCGCCACGCGCGGCTTGAATCTGAGCCCGGTGGTCGATGGCAAGACGCTGCCTGCTGGTCCGTTTAATCCGGTGTCGAGCCCACTGTCTGCCAGTGTTCCGTTCATGGTGGGATCGACCGAAACTGAGATCACCTGGAACGCGGCGTACAAAGGCGAGCCGATTGAAGAAGCCGAATTGATTAAGCGCGTGAGTAACGCGGGCAAGATCGACGATGCCGCGGCAAAGGAATTGATCCGCGTCTACCGCAAGACGCGCGCCGATTGGAAGCCGCTGCAGTTGTGGAACTTGATGGGCACCGATCTTTCGAATTTCCGCACCGGTACCGACGCCGAAGCCGACCGCCGCGCGATGGCGGAACGCCAAGCCCCCGTCTACAAATACTACTTCCAGTGGTATTCGCCCGTGCGCGGAGGCGTGCTCGGTTCCTATCACACGCTGGAAATTCCGTTTATCTTCCGCACCGCCGATATTGCCGAATCGATGTGCGGCAACGGCAAGGACCGCTACGCGCTCGAAGACAAGATGAGCGCGGCGTGGGTGGCATTCGCCCGCACCGGCAATCCGAACGCCAAGGGCAACCCGACATGGAAGCCCTACAACATGGACAGCCGGCACATGATGATCTGGAACAACGAGTGCAAGTCCGTGGACGATCCGTTCAAAGAAGAGCGCTTGGCACGCATTGCGGTAAAGGCGAACGGAGCGGGAGTTTAGCGAAATACGCCAACGTCACTCAACAGATTCCAGCTTGAGTCCCGGCACGCGCGTGAAGTGTTTCTGATTCCTTGTGAGAAGCTTTCCGCCGTGGGCGAGGACGATCCCGGCAATCAGACTATCGGCCATGCCAATGGCTGCACCCTGACGGTCTAGATCGTGGCGAAGACGGGCGGCGCGATCCGCCTCCTCTGATTGCAACGGCAGGGAAGGAACGGCCGCAAGTAAATCGTGAATTGCCTTCGTTTGCCGCGGCGTTCGCGCTCCCGAGAGAAGTTCGAAACGGGTGATCACGGTAGTCCGCAAAGTCCGCGATTCCAGCAACGCGGCAACACGTGCCGTCATCGGCTCAACAGCACTAAGAAAATCAATCAGAACGTCGGTGTCGGCAATGATCATCGCCACGATTCCCGCAATTTCAAGGTTTCTTTACGGAGAAGAATTGCGTCGGCCTTCGAAAGGACCCCGCGCGTTCGAAGCGCCCGGCGAACGACGTCCTCTTGTTCGCGATTCGGCGCAAGATACTGTTCGAGCGCTTCCGACACAATCTCGGAAAAACCCTTTTCGCCCCGTAGCGCGGCCAGTTCCAGGAGTTTGGCCCGATGCTTTTCTTTCATTTCAATTGTGGTGCGCACAACTCTATTTTACATGCATGTGCATGCATTACTCGCCGCCTATGGCACTATTATCCGCACCCAGCCGTCCTGCCTGGAGGTAAGCAACAGCTCCCCGTTGCGTGTGCGGCTGATGTGAAGATCGCCCCGGACGGTTTTGCGGTTCATGGATTTTTCGATCAGGTCTTTCAGCGAAACTTTCGTCCAAAACAGCGTATCAAGAAGATCGGCAACAATGCCTCAAAGACCGCACCAGCCACCTAGAGCGGCATATCAGTTTGTTGATAGAATGTTCAAGCTGAGGTTTTCTATGCGCAGATTTTTTGGAGTACTGCCTACCGCTTTTGCCGGGGTCGCCATGTTTGCACTGCTTGCGGCGCCCGCCTTCGCTCAGAACGAATTTTCGGGTGAATGGGCTCCGGTGCAAGACGAAGACAACACGGGCAACCCGTATACGGGCGAGTTCATCGGCCTTCCGATGAGCAAGGCCGGGCTGTTGCGTTCGCAGGCCTGGAATGCGTCGCTCTACACGCTGCCGGAGTGGCAGTGCCGCCCGCACGGCGCCATGTACATTTCGCGCGGCCCTTCGCAGGTCCGCATCTGGAAAGAGATTGATCCCGATTCGCGCGAAATTATCGCGTGGCACGCCGAGTGGCTCCGCTCCATCGATAACCCGTATTACATGGATGGCCGTCCGCGTCCGTCGAAGTACGCTCCGCACACGTGGGGTGGTTTTTCCAAGGCCGAGTGGATTGGCGACATGCTGAAGATCACCACCACGCACCTGAAGGAAGACTACTACCGCCGCAACGGCGTTCCTTCGAGCGATGAAGCGACGTTGACGCAATACTGGATTCGCCGCGGCGACATCCTCACCTGGGTGACGATTGCGACCGACCCCATCTATCTAACCGAGCCGATGATCCGCGCCAGCGAATACCGTCTGCAGCCGCAGATGCGCATTCCTCCCTACCCGTGCGAAGTGGTGGAAGAAGTGGACCGCCCCGCCGGCATCGTGCCGCACTACTTGCCGGGACAGAATCCGTTCCTTTCGGATTTCGGCAAGAAGTACAGCATTCCGATGGAAGCAAACCAGGGCGGCGCGGCGACGATGTATCCGGAACTCGCCAAGAAAATTCTGCGCGAAGTGAACGGCGTGAAGACCGGTCCTGCAAGCGCGGCGAAGTAAATCGGCACGGGCAAAAGAATTCAGGAGTCTATTTTGAAAATGCGAACCAAACGTTGGGCGATCGCAGGCGCGGCTCTGGTGGGCATGGCGTCGCTGGCGGTGTTTGCCGCTGCCCAGCAAGTGAAAGTTGTCGATTCGAGCGATGGCGATATCGAAGTTGTTCCGATTCGCGGAAACATTTATCTGGTGGGCGGTGCGGGCTCGAACATCGTGATCTCCACGGGTAATGACGGCACGTTGATGGTGGATACGGGCCTTGAAAAGAATGCCGATAAAGTTCTGGCCGCCGTGAATCATTTGGCGATGGATCTGGCGGCTTTCCGGCAGCCGGCCACGAAGAATTTGGGAGCGGGCGGATCCGGCACCGTGTTGACGGGCATTCGTCCTCCAAAGCCGATTCGCTTCGTGCTGAACACCAGCGCGCTTCCCGATCACGTGGGCGGCAATGTGAAGATCGCCGTCGCGGGTAAAACGTTTACCGGCGGCAACGTGGCGGGCGACCTCGCGGACGTCGGCGAAGGCGCCGCGGTGCTCGCTCACGAAAACGTGCTGAAGCGCTTGAGCGACGCAAAGATGCCGTATAAAGGCATGCCAACGCAAACCTTTTTCGGCGCCACTATGAAACTGAGCCACTTCTTCAATGACGAAGCCGTGGTGATGTACCATTTTGCCAACGCCATTCAAGATGGCGATAGCATTGTGCACTTCCGAGCATCAGACGTTCTAGTCGCCGGCGACATCTTCTCCATGGCCAGCTACCCGCCGATCAACCTCGCCGAAGGCGGCAGCGTGCAGGGCGTGCTGGCAGGTTTGAACCGCATGCTCGAAATCATTGTCCCCGAGTATCGCTCCGAAGGCGGCACGTTCATCGTACCGGGGCATGGCCGCATTGCCGATGCAGCGGATGTTGCCTACTACCGCGACATGGTCACGATGGTTCGCGACCGCGTTCAAGATGCCATGAAGAACGGGAAGACGCTGGAGCAGATTAAAGCGATGCGCCCAACCGAAGATTGGGATGGACGCCTGGGCATCAGCGACCGGATGACGCCGGATAAGTTCGTGGAAGCGGTTTACCAGAGCCTGAAGAATCCGCCGGCTCAAAAGAGATAGGAAGCGCGAGGGGGAACGACATGATCAAAATTGGAATTTACGCGCTTCTGGCAGTGGCCGCGATGGCTCCTCTCGCCGCGCAGCAAGGCGGGCAGGCTCCGGCGGGTCCGCCACGCACGGGAAAATCGCTTGCGCCGGTCGACGTCACTGGCTACTGGGTTTCGCAGATCGTTGACGAATGGCGCTTCCGCGTCACGCCAATCAAAGGCGACATCCCCTACATGCCGCTCAACGCAGCCGCACGCAAAGCGGCGGAAGCTTGGGATCCGGTGAAGGACGAAGCCGATGGCAATGCTTGCCGCGCATATGGCGCTATCGGCATCATGCAGCGTCCCGGCCGCATGCACATCGCATGGCAGGACGATAACACGCTGAAGCTGGATATCGACACCGGCACGCAAACCCGCGTCTTCCATTTCAATCCGCAGACAGGCGCCAAGGCTGCGGCGTCGTGGCAGGGCGATTCGCAGGCGGTGTGGCTTGCGCCGGGCAACGTGCAGTTGTTCACCGGCGATACGTTTGTACCCGCGCTTGGCGGACGCCGCGGACCTGCCGGACCTCCGCCGACAGGCACCCTCAAGGTAACCACGACCAATATGAAGCCTGGCTACCTTCGCAAGAATGGCGTGCCCTATAGCGACAAGGCCGTGCTGACGGAGAACTTCAACATCCTCAAAGATGGCGACATTCCGTATCTGGTGATGACCGCGTTTGTCGAAGACCCCACGTACTTGAATCAGCCATTTATCCGCACCTACCTGTGGAAGCCGGTGCCCGATAACCGCAACTGGGACCCGACGCCGTGCCTGGCGAAGTAACGCAACACCAAGCATCCATAACGAACCCCGCTTGCAAAGGCGGGGTTTTACTTTTCAGTGATACACTTCCCTAACATGAAGTCCGTGCCTGGAGTCCGGTTGCGGGCCGCATTCCTTTTCCTCTCAGCGGCATTGTCCTTGCCCGCATTCGCCCAGTGGCCCACCGCGCGGGATGAAAATGCGCCCCGCTCTGCCGATGGCAAGATCAACCTTGCCGGTCCGGCACCGGCACTGGCCGGCGACAGAGTCGACCTTTCCGGCATTTGGCAAGTGGACGACAATCACTTGCAGTTCAACATGATGGCGGACGGCCCCCAGGTCCCCCTGACCTCCGCGGCCGAAGCGATCTACCAAAAGCGTCTGGCGGGCGCGGGGAAAGATCGGCCCTCCGGCAAGTGCATGCCGCACGGTATCCCCGATGCGATGATCGTACCTTCGCCGTTCAAGTTCATTCATACGGCG
This sequence comes from Bryobacteraceae bacterium, assembly GCA_040081455.1. Taxonomy (GTDB): domain Bacteria; phylum Acidobacteriota; class Terriglobia; order Bryobacterales; family Bryobacteraceae; genus Palsa-187. Next base: position 53,760 of record JBEBGM010000008.1, on the reverse strand, counting down.
CAATTCACGCTGGTCTTGTACGAAGAGTTCGTCGATTTCCGCCAGATTTTCACCGATGGCCGTGCGCTCCCAAAGGCCCCCGAGCCCGCGTGGTTCGGCTACTCCGTCGGTCGATGGGAGCGCGACTCGTTCGTGATCGAGACGAGCGGTTTTAACGACAAAAGTTGGCTGGATGACGACGGCCATCCGCATAGCGAGGCTCTCAAGACCACCGAACGGTTCCGCCGCCCGGACTATGGGCATATGACGATGGAAATCATCATCGACGATCCGAAATCCTACGCACGCCCCTGGAACGCGACCTTCCATTTCCACCTGCTGCCCGAAACGGAGTTCATCGAGTACATTTGCGATAACGAGCAGGATCAGAAACACATGGTGGGCCAATAGGCCCCTTCGCGTGCAGAAAACAGGCCAGCCGCTGGATTAATCGGAGAAATCTGTCCCCCTAAGCACACTAACTAGATATCCCTGGAGGAGGTTTGCGTGACCAGGATAATCCTAGTTGCTCTGTCGGCCTATCTCGTCCTGCCCGCACTTGCTCAGAAGGTCGATCCGGCTTACCCCATTCTGGAAAAGGCTTACAAGGCACTGCGGCAGCAGGATTACGAACAGGCCGTAACGGCATTCGAGCAGGCTGCGAAGCTCGCCCCGGACCGGCCATCCATACGCAAGGATCTCGCCTATACGCTCATCAAAATCGGCGAGAACGCCCGCGCGCGCGACCAGTTCGCCGAGGCGATGCGCCTGGATCCGGCCGATGAACATGTGGCGCTGGAGTATGGCTTCCTCTGCTACGAGACAAAGCAGGAGGTCGCAGCCCGGCGAGTCTTCCTCAAGTACAGGGGTGCAAACGCCACCGCCGCCGAGGCGTTTGAAAATATCGACCGCCCTCTTCGCGAAGGCATCGCACGCTGGCAGCAGGCACTCGCCACATCGCCCGAGAATTTCAGCGGTCACGAAGAACTCGCCCGCTTGGCCGAGCAAAGGGACGACATCGCGCTCGCCGCCAAACATTACGAAAGGGCTTGGCGCTTGCGTCCCCAGCGCCGGGATTTGTTACTCGACATGGGTCGCATCTGGAAACAACTGGACCGCGCGGAAGACTCCGTCTCCGCATTGATCGCGGCATCGCGCGGGGCAGAGCCAAGGATCGCGGAGCAGGCACGGGAACGGATGGGCTCACGATACCCATATGTGTACGAGTTCGAAAAGGCCTTGACGCTCGATCCGTCGAACACTGGATTGAGGCGGGAGTTGGCATTCCTCCAACTGCAGCTTCAACAGAATGCACAGGCCGAGAAAGAATTTGTGGCGGTGCTGGAGCGTGATCCGGATGACCTCTTCGTGGTAGCGCAGTTAGGCTTGCTTCGATTAGCCCGGGGCGATTCCAAAGGCGCGATGCCACTGCTTAATCGCGTGCTCGCGAGCGACAACGAGGAACTGGCTGATCGCGTACGCAAGGCTTTGGAGAAGCCTCAAACATTGCGTGGACGAGCGGAGGAGCCTCGTCAAAACATCTCCGCCGAAGCTCGCGAACTGGCTGCCAAAAGCCTTGAAAAGGGCTACCTGCAGGATGCCGTGAAGTATCTGAACGCCGCGCTCGAGAATGACCCGGTTGATTTTGGCTCCATGCTGAAGCTGGGCTGGACCTACAACCAATTGAAGAATGACCGCGCCGCCATGCGGTGGTTCAAAATGGCGGCTTCAAGTCCGGACCAGGAAACATCCACCGAGGCCTCGCGCGCCTACCGCAATCTGGCTCCACAGTTTGAGCGCGTGCGCACCACGGTATGGATGCTCCCGATGTTTTCGACGCGCTGGCACGATCTTTTCCTTTATTCGCAGGCAAAGACCGAGTGGCGAACTTCCAATGGCTGGTTTCGCCCTTACATTTCGCTCCGTTTCATCGGCGATGCGCGCGATGTGGTGCGTGCCGCGCCGTCTCTGGCGCCACAGTTCTATTCGGAACAAAGCGTGATTCCGGCGGTCGGCATCGCGAGCAAATCATGGCACGGTGCAAGCGGATGGTTCGAAGCGGGTGAAGCCATTCGCTTCCGCCAGCCTCCCGGCGACGCGACGCGCGGCAAGCCGGACTACCGCGGCGGCATCACCTATGCGAAATCGTTCGGAGAAAGCAGTTTGCTCGCCGAGACAAGTGACGACTTGGTCTATGTCCACCGCTTCAATCGCGATACGTTGTTCTATTCGCAGAACCGTCTGGGCTACAAAGGCTCGCGCGCACAAGTGTACTGGAACTTCGGCATCACAACCGATTTCAAGCGCGAGCACTGGGCAAACTACGCGGAAACGGGTCCTGGCGTGCGCTTTCGGGTAGCATCGTTGCCGTTTCTGTTTTCGGTGAATGCTTTGCGCGGCGTGCATCTGGATGGCACGGGCGCGTTCAACGACCTCCGCATTGGGCTTTGGTATGCATTTACAAAATAGATCCCGCCGCATCGCGCCGCTGGCCGCCGTATTGCTGTGCGTCGGCGCATGTGCTTCCGCCGCACCCCGGTTTCAGTACCACGTTTTGGGCGAAGAACCGGGCTCGTGGCCAGAGATACTTTCCTCCATCGGATTGCTGGATGGACCCACCGCAACCGCTTCCATCATCGTTGCGCCACGCGGCGTGAATTTGCCCGCGACGGATTGGATGGAGCGAGTGAATCGCGGAACCATTCTGATCGTAGAAGGAGATTCCCCGCTCGCCCGCGATTGTGGGTTCCAGATAACCGGGCAGTCGCGTGTTTCTGTCCAGAGTGTCGAGGATCTGCGCGCTCCACAGTTGCGGATTGTTTGGGAAAAGGCGATGGATCTTCCCACCTTCGCAATTCCAGTTGACGCGAAAGTCTTCGCGCGTGAACGCTACCAGCGGATTCCGCTGCTGGCCGGATATCGGAAGGGGGCAGGCGCCGTTCTGTGGATCGCCACCTCGCCCGGCCGACAAGGGTACGAGCGTTTCCCTTACGTCGCGCAGGCGCTCGCGGATCTGGGTCTGGAGCCTCCGTTCCGCTCTGAGCGCCTGTGGGCCTTCTTCGATTCGGCGTACCGGTCACGAGTGGATCTTGATTACTTCGCGGCGCGTTGGCGGGCGTCCGGCATCTCCGCCTTGCATGTGGCCGCGTGGCACTTTTGGGAACGCAATCCGCAGAGCGACGAGTATCTCCGGAAGCTGATCGATGCCTGTCATCGCCATGCGATTTTGGTGTACGCATGGGTGGAGTTTCCGCACGTCAGCGAAGCGTTCTGGACCTCACATCCGGAGTGGCGCGAGAAGACAGCACTCTTGCAAGATGCCCAACTTGATTGGCGCAAACTGATCAATTTATCGAATCCGCAGGCCGCCGCAGCGGCATCCGACGGACTGCAAGAACTGATGACGAGTTTCGATTGGGACGGATTGAATTTGGCGGAGATGTATTTTGAGTCACTCGAGGGGCACGACAACCCTGCTCGCTTCACCCCGATGAACAACGACGTTCGGGCGGAGTTTCGGAGCTCCCACGGCCTCGATCCAATGGAGCTGTTTGACCCACAATCGCCCCAGCACTGGAGCAAGAACACTCCAGGCTTGGCAAAATTCCTGGAGCATCGCCGCGAACTGGCGCGCCGTATGCAAGACCATTGGATCGGCGAAGCAGAAGCGATCCGCAAGACTAAGCCGCATCTGGATCTGGCGTTGACACACATCGACGACCGCTTCGATTCGAGCGTCCGCGACAAGCTCGCCGCCGATACCTCTCGCGTGTTGCCGCTATTGAAGCAGCACGATTTCACTTTCCTCATCGAAGATCCCGCAACCATCTGGAACTTGGGGCCGAAGCGCTATCCGCAAATTGCTGCCCGCTACGCTCCTGAGACGCCGGCGCAAGAAAAGCTCGCTATCGATATCAATGTCGTCGAACGGTATCAGGACGTGTATCCCACCAAACAGCAGACCGGGACGGAACTATTCGAACTGGTGCACAAAGCGGCCGTAGCATTCCCCCGGGTGGCGTTGTACTTCGAAAACTCCCTCGTACGTACGGATCAGGAATGGATTTCTTCCGCCGCCGCGGCAGTGGAACGCGCCGAGCAAGTGAACGGCAAACTAGTGATTCACGCCAAACGCAGCGTGGGCGTGCCCTGGAACGGACCATTGCTAGTGGATGGAACTCCGTGGCCGCTCACCGATGGAACAATCGCATGGCTTCCCGCAGGAACGCACGTACTCGAAACAGGGACAGAAGCGCCGCGCGTGCGCGTGTCCGGTATCAATGGAGAGATCACCTCTGCGCGCATCGCAGCAAATGCAACCGAATTCGCTTACTATTCAAATGCCCGCGTGCTGGTCATGCTGGACGGTGCACCGGGGCGGCTGGAAGTGGATGGAGTGGAATCGGCTCCCGTGATGCGGGGCGAGGTACTGGTGCTTCCGCGCGGCCGTCATTTGGTCCAAGTCAGCGATGTGAGGATGAGTTCGGTTACGCGGAGCCCAAGTAAAGAAACCGCGCGATGAACACGGCCGCAAGCAGGTAAACCAGCCAGTGTGTTTTGCGGAACTCGCCGCGTACAATGCGCAAGAGCGCGTAGCTGGTAAAGCCAAAAGCAAGCCCGTTCGCGATACTGAAGCTCAGTGGAATGGTGATCATCGTGAGGAAAGACGGAATCGCTATCGCCGCGTCCTTCCAATCCACGTCGCCCAAGTGCGCCAGCATCAGCGACCCCGCGACAATCAACGCCGGCGCGGTTGCCGCCGCCGGGACCGCACCCACCAGCGGTGCAAGGAACAGCGACACGATAAAGAGCAGGCCGGATACGATGGCCGTGACACCACTACGTCCCCCTGCGGCGACACCCGCGGCGCTTTCAATGTAGCTGGTCACCGTGGATGTTCCCGCCACAGCGCCCACCAGCGTGGCGGTGGCGTCCGTGAATAGAATCTGCCGGATCCTTGGAATGCGGCCGTCTTTATCAAAAAGCTCCGCACGCGTCCCCACGCCCACCAGTGTTCCCAGGTTGTCAAAGAGATCGACAAACAGAAACACAAAGAGAATATCGAGAAAACCGATCCTCCAAGCCGAGGCGATATCCAACTGCCCCGCCACCGCGCCGATGTTCGAGAAATGATACGCGTGCGGAGCAAATTTGACCAGGCCGAACAGCGAGCCCACAACCGTTGTGGCGAGAATGCCGATCAACATCGCCGCACGCACACCCCATGCCGAAAGCGCGGCAATAGTGATGAGGCCGAACGCAGCGAGCACGGCATTCCTATCGCGCAGATTCCCGAGTGTCACCATCGTCGCGGGACTGGGCACGATGAATCCCGCATTGCGCATGCCGATCATTGCAATGAACAAACCGATGCCCGCGGCAACGGAGGCGTACAACTCGCGGGGAATCGCTTCCACAATCAACTGGCGCACACCCACCAGGGTCAACAACACGAACGCCACGCCCGAAAGAAACACCGCGCCCAGCGCCGTCTGCCATGGAATGCCCATGCCCTTTACAACTGTGTAAGTGAAGTACGCATTCAACCCCATACCGGGAGCAAGCGCGATGGGATAACGCGCGAACACGCCCATCAAGATGCTGCCTAACGCGGCGCTAAAACATGTGGCCGCCACCAACGCATCAAACGGCATGCCCGTTTCCTGCAGTATCGACGGATTCACAAAGATGATGTAGGACATCGTCATGAACGTCGTCATCCCGGCAAGGATCTCCGTCCGCCAGTTTGTGTTCAGGTTTTCAAATTCGAAGTACCGCTCCAGACGAGCCAGCATCTTTGTATTATCCGAAGAACTGGGCCTTCGAGAGTACCTCCCGCGCACGCTCGAACACCGACCGCAGCATCGGCTGTGTCAGCTTTCCTGTCGAAGTATTCTGCTGGCTCGGATGATAGGACCCGATCAACAGTGGTTGTCCTTCTCCTAATTCGTGTTCAGTCCCATGACCGAAGTCGAACGCCGAGCGCCGCTCAATCACGCCTCTATCCTGCAAGATGCTCAAGTAGGCGTCGAAGCCAAACCTGCCAAGCGCCACAACAACGCGAACGTCGCGCAATAGGTCCAATTCGCGCTCGAGGAATGGACGGCATCGCGCAGCTTCCACAGGCAACGGCTTGTTATCCGGCGGAGCGCATCGCACCGCGCAAGTAATGTAGGAATCGATCAGTTGCAGCCCGTCTTCCCGCGAAACGCTGGTTGGCTGCGAGGCAAAGCCGGTGTCGTACAAGGCGCGAAACAGGAAATCCGCCGAACGATCGCCGGTGAACATGCGCCCCGTTCGATTGGCTCCGTGCGCGCCGGGAGCGAGTCCGACAATCAGCAGCTTCGCTGTCGCGCCGCCGAGCGGCGGCACAGGCTTTCCCCAGTACTCCCAATCCAGGTAAGCGCGGCGCTTCACACGGGCCACTGCGTTGCAGTGCTTCCGCAGCCGGGAGCAGCGCTCGCACGCGATGATCTGTTCGCGTAATACCGGAAGGCTCAAAACCACGCCGCGTTTCATTGCAGTTTTTCGTGGATCGAAACGAGTTGCTCTAAGCTCAATTGCTCCGCTCGTTGCTTGGCTTCCGGCAGCGCATCGACACGTTCCGTTCCGTACACTGGCGCAAGATTATTTCGCAACGTCTTCCGCTTCTGCCGGAAACAGACTTGCGCAAACTTTAGGAATCCAGGAACGTCGCGAATGCCCATCTCCGCGGCCGCATCGCGTGGAATCAACCGGATGACAGCGCTTTCCACCTTCGGCGGCGGACGGAACGCTTCCTTCGATACAGGAAAAAGATTTTCCGCGTGCGAGTGAATCTGCGCCAGCACGCTGAGGTATCCGAAGTCGCGGCTGCCAGGGTCGGCGGTGATTCGCTCGGCGACTTCCGCCTGGACAAGAAAAACCGCGCGCTGCCATTGGCCCTCGAGCGCAAACACTTTATCGAGAATCGGCGAAGTGATGTAGTAAGGAAGATTGCCCGCGATCACCGGCCGCTTGCCCAGCGGAGCAAGCTCGGCCTTGAGGATGTCGCCCTCGATGATCTGGAGTTTGCCGCTCTCCACGGCATCGCGGAATTTCTGACGAAGGTAGTGCACCAGAACGGTGTCTACTTCAATTGCAACGACGCGGCCCGGATACTCGAGCAAACATTCCGTCAGCGCGCCTTTACCCGGGCCGATTTCGATAACGGTTTCGGGCGAGTCCGCGCACGCGGCCTCCGCGATTCGATTGAGAATTGATTTGCGGGCGAGAAAGTGCTGCCCAAACCGCCGGCCCAGATGTCGCCCCTCAGCCCTTCACGTCGATGCCGGTGAACATCAGCCGCATCTTGGAACGCGTCGGTTGACCGAACACCGTCGCCGGAGTGAACTCCGTGAACACCAGGACGTTCTCCAGCCGCCGCCGTAGTTGCACGTTCGCACGGATCGCCGCTCCGGAGACGATCGCGTAATCGATCATCTTCCCTTGGCCATCCACGTTCACATCCACCACAACATCTTCCTCGCCAGCGTCGAACGCCGCACTGCCCTTGAGAGCCACTTGTGTGAACAGCACCGTCGGGACGTCAAACGCATCCTGCGTCCGCAATGGGAACGCCGGAACGACGCACGTCACAAACAGCACCAAAGCCGACGACACACCGCCCGCGAAGGGTACGGCAAACGGCCGCAGCAAATGTTGGAAAAACAAATCGAAGCGGTCCCACATCGTTGTGAGGCGCGAATGCAAGTCCCGCCTCGCGATCCGCCGCTGCCGCTCACGCGATGCGATCACCTGTAAACGAGTCCGCATTTCCGGAGCCGGTTCCACAGCCGGCAATTGCCCCAAAGCCTGACTCACCGAGCCAGGGGAGCGCAGAAGATGTTGCAGATGCTGTTTCATTCCGCTGTCATCTCCTTCATCCGCCATCCATGCCGAACACCCGCTGCCGGCTTTAGCCTGGCCACCAGCGATTCTTTCAGCGCTTCCCTGCCTCGCAGGATCTTCGATTTCACCGTTCCCAGCGAAACCTCCAAGATCTGCGCGATTTCTTCGTAACTCAAGCCTTCAATCTCCCGTAGTACCAAGGCCGCCCGAAATGCTGGCTTCACATCAGCCAAGGCGGCTACTAACAGTGCTTGTGTTTCCAAGTCCGCCGCAACTTCAAACGGGCTCGGTCCCGGATCCGTCAACTGCTCCACCATCGAGTAGGAATCGTCACGCTCTGCTTCGAGCCCAACTTCCTGTCTGCAATGGCGACCAAACCACCGCCGGTGGTTACGGGCTTCATTCACTGCGATCCGGTAAATCCAGGTCTTCAGCGAGCTTTCCTGCCGGAACGTCCCAACATTCCGGAATACCTTCAGGAAAACCTCCTGTGCGACATCGGCGGTTTCCGATGGATCATCCATCAGGCGATATACAAGATTGAAGACGGGCCGCTCGAATCGAGCAATGAGAAGTTCGTAGGCAGCCTCGTCGCAATCGCGCAATCGCGCAATAAGTGCTTGATCCACCTCAAACCCGGCAGGCGCTTCACGCGGAATGTCGAACGGTAGTCCTATTGCAGTATCGGCCACAGGCGCCTCGCCAAGTTCAAGTGTACCGCTCTCAACAATGGAATAGACACCGGGTTCGCGGGTTCGGTTCCCGAGAAATTGAAAATCAGGCGGACAAGAAATACCTTAGCCAGGAAAGTGGCGTATTTTAAGTAAGTTACCTACCGCCAGCCCGGAGCATATCCCGGTACTTTCGTAGCAACTCGTACAGCACAACGCCACCGGAGGTCGCCACATTTAAGGAATGCTTCTGTCCAAGCATTGGAATTCGGACATGGGTGTCCGCCATTTCCTGCAGTTCCGGCTTCAGCCCGTCCACCTCGTGCCCGAACAAAACGCACACCGGGAAGCGCGGAACCCAGTCGAACAAATCCACGGCCCGGGCACTGGTTTCAATCGCAACAATCTCAAATCCGCGTGACCGCATCGCTGCGGTTGCCGCCGCCGCATCGCGCTCATACCTCCACGGCACCGTATCCTCCGCCCCAAGCGCTGTTTTCGAAATCGCTTTCTTCGGAGGATACGCAGTGATGCCGCAAAGATGCAGCATCTCTATACCGGCGGCATCGCCCGTGCGAAAAAATGAGCCGACGTTGTACATGCTGCGGACATTATCGAGCAGCACCGCGACCGGCATCCTCGTGATGCCGTCGTAAGAAACCGCCTCGGTGGTGGCGCGGAAAGGGAGTCGATCGGAACTACTCAAGCAAACTGTCCACTCTCACCTATTATGGATGTCCCTTATCCCCTGCCCACTACTAGTTCAGATGCTTTTTGAAGAACGCAACAGTGCGCGGCCAAGCGTCATTCGTCGCCGCCGGATTGCCCGCCATCTCCTGGAAGTACAGGAAGGAGTGCGTCGTCTTGGTATAAACGTGCGGCTCGTAAACCTTGCCCAGCTTTTCCATTTTCTCAGTCGTGGGCGCCACCGTGCTGGTCACGCGCGCGTCGTTCTCTCCATAGAAGCCGATCACCGGTGCCTTGATGTTCGCCATCTCCGCATCGGTCGGCGGAGTTCCGTAATAGACCACTGCTCCGTTGACCTCAGGATTCAGCGCCGCGAAGCGAAAGCTCTGTCCGCCGCCGTCGCAAAAACCAATGGTGGCGCTTTTGCCGTTGGCGCGCGGCAGTTTCATCGCCCACTCCCAGGCCGCCCGGTAGCGCTTCTGCTTTTCGTCGCCGGTAATCTTCGCTCCCGCGCGCATGGCGTCATCCACGAACTGGAAGCTGTCCCGGCCTCCACCGTTCGGTCCCGTGCCCGACCACATATCCGGAGCCACCGCAATAAAGCCCTCCTGTGCCACCTGATCTGCCACCGCGCGAATCCATTCGTCCATGCCCGTGCCAAATTGCATCACCAGGACTACGCCCGCTTTGCCTTCGCCGGCCGGATACTCCACCCATGTGTGCAACTTGATATCGCCATAAGGAATGTCCACCCACTCCTTGCGCAGCTTCGATTTATTCAGCGTCGAAAGCGCCGTGTAGAAACCCGCAGGAAGATTCGGCTGCTTTTCCACCGTGCTGGTTCCGGCCGCGCCCACGCTGCCCGCCGCCGATACCCCTCGCTGCGGAGCCATTGCCATGCCCGATCGCACCGTCATCATCCCGCCGTGACCCATGTGACCGGAGTGATCCATCGCCATCATCATCGTGTCTTCGCCCATTTGCGGGCGATTGTTGGTCTGCTCGGTCAAAAAGCGCATACCTTCCGACCAACCACTCGCGCCCAGGCGGAAATCCCTTGCGCCCTTACCCGCAACTGACGCGTGCAACAAATTCGCATTGCTGTCGAGCACCAGATCCGCACTCTTGCCATCGGCAGCCGGAAGCGCCAGCGCATACTCGCGAATGGCGTTTTCGCGGCGCGCAATCTCGGCAGGCCCAAGCTTTTGCATCGCAGCGTGCAAAGCATCGGGACTTGCAAACGCTTCGCTATCGCCGCCCTTCGGGCCCTGACTCGTCATCACATCGGCCGCAATCGCAATGAAGCCTTCGCCTGCGACCTGATCCGCCACGGCCCGCGCCCAGGGATTGAATCCTTCATGCTTCGCCGAAACAAACACCACCGGAGCCTTATCCGACCGTTCCGGATAAACCACAAACGCCAGCAGCACCGAATCGCCATAAGGAATGCCGACCCAATCGCGGCACCGCTGCGTCGTCTCCAGCAGCTTCTTTGAATCCGCGGAAGCCGGCAGTATGGAGCGCAGCGTCGCGCTCGCGTTCGCGGGCTTTGCAACCGACATCGCCGATTTCGCGGCCCTTTGCGCCGCAGCGCGTGGAGCGATCAGCACCACCGCTCCTGCCGCCAAGACAATCGCCGTCGAGATCGTCCACTTCCGAGTGTTGGTCATTGCAAATGCTCCTTCAAGAATTCCATCGCCAAAATCCAGGATTGCGCCGTCGCCTGTCCGTTGCCGCCTTCCGCCTGATACGTCATGAACGCATTGGTTGCGCCGTCATATATATGAGGCTCGTAGGTCTTTCCCGCCTTCGCCATCGCGTCTTTCGTCGCATCAATGGTGGGAGTGACCACCGGATCGTCGCCGCCATAAAGCCCCAGCACCCGAGCCTTAATTTTCGCGATCGTCGCCGCATCCGGCGCGGCGCCGTACCATACCACGGCAGCATCCAACTTCGGCGCTTCCGCCGCAAAACGGAAGCTATAAGCGCCGCCCAGTCCGCAGCCAACACTCGCAATCTTGCCGTTCGATCGCGGCATCTTCATCGCGTAATCATAAGCCACACGATACCGGCGCATCGCCTCTGCTTGCGTCACTTTTAGGTTCGCGCGCAATGCCTCATCGGGGAACTTGAAGGATTCGAAATTGCCGCCCTTCGGGCCCATGCCCGATGTCAGATCCGGCGCAACCACCAGAAAACCTTCCGAGGCCAACTGATCCGCCATCGAGCGCTGCAGATCATCCATCCCCGCGTCATAGTGCATCAGCAGCACTACGGGAACTTTACTGTCCCCTTGCGGGTAGTGAATCCAGGTGTGCAACTTGATCTTGCCGGCGGGAATGTCCACCCACTCATGTTTGAGCGGCGATTTCGACACCGCCCCGGCCGCCGTGAAGAGATTCGCGGGAAGTTCCGGCACTTTATTGCCAAGCCCGCCCGGCCGCGGCACAGTCCGCTTCGTTGCATTGTTCGTCTGCGCGAAAGCCGCGAAAGAACACGCAAGTGTCCCCATCAGCAACAGGAAGGATTTTTTTCGGAACATATCTGTCTCCGTGGCCCCGTCGAGCGACCATCAGACAGACTATCACTGTTTGAGCAGCGGAGTTGGAAAGGCGCCATTCCGGCGCTCTCGTCGGCCGGAATGGCAATCTCGATCTTCTCCTCTGCTAATTCGATTTCCTGAGAAAACGAGATAGGAATCCCAGAATCCGGCCGCGAATCGCGCCCCAGGTCCGAATGCTTCCCGCAGCGAGCAACGCTTGCAGCAACCCGCGCCCCAGCGCCTCATTCTGATTGGCGCCTGCGATCACGCGAATGATGTTTTCCGATCCGGCAATGGCCGCGCGCCACTCAACCGGGACGCCCGCAATCAAAGCGATGGAGTGCAGCGCCTCATCGGCAAGCCGTCCACGCACCCCTTCCAGCACGACGTTCGGCTGTGTTCCCTGCTCGATCTGCACAATGAAATCAGCCACCGCCCTGGATGTCACATCCAGAACCTCGTATCCGATCGATTTCAAATAGGCGCGCAGCATTTGCGCGGCAGCGTGGTCTCCGGTTACTTGAACTGTCATCGTATCCTCCTGGCGTTCCGCCCTCGCAGCGCGAACGAATGCATGCCGCGCTCTCAATCCTGAAATACAACCCTCGCCGGAAAATTTGTGCGACGGTCACGCCGAAGTTGTTCACCGTTCAGCCTTTAGCAGTGAGCGTCGCGGGCGACTGCACCAACGGGCCGCCCGATGAATCGCGCGGGACCCGACAGGCGGCACTCCCTTTGAGTGATAAACTGGTTCCCGTTTCACGCCGAAACCAGGAGGCAACGCACGTGTCTAAGCCGCAAAAGCCCCAAACCGGACGCCGAGTTTCCTCAAAGGAGCCGGAGCCAGCGCCGCGGCTTTCGTCGCCGGAACCACAACACCCGCTGCCCAAGCACAACAAGCACAACAACAATCCGCACAGGTGCGCACCACCACGCCTCTGATGACGAATCAGGCGGAATCCGCAATGCCGGCAAACATTCAGGTGCTGGAAAATCAGCGCCCCGGCTCGGACTTCATGGTCGACGTGATCAAGTCGCTCGGCTTTGAGTACGTTTGCGCGAACCCCGGCTCCAGCTTCCGCTCGCTACACGAATCGCTGCTCAACTACGGCGGCAACAAAGCGCCCGAGTTCATCACCTGCTGCCACGAAGAATCCTCGGTCGCCATGGGCCACGGCTATTTCAAGATCGAAGGCAAGCCGCTGCTCGTGCTCGCGCACGGCACTGTCGGGTTGCAGCACGCCTCCATGGCCATCTACAACGCATGGTGCGACCGCGTTCCCGTGTACATCATCCTCGGCAACACGCTCGATCTCACCGTCCGCCGTCCTGGAGCCGAATGGTTCCATACCGTGCAGGACGCCGCCGCCATGGTCCGCGACTACGTCAAGTGGGACGATAACCCGACGTCTTTGCAGCACTTTTCCGAATCCGCCGTCCGCGCCTACAAAGCCGCCATGACGGTGCCGCGTGAGCCCGTCGTTCTCGTCGCCGATCTCGGGTTGCAGGAAGCCGGCATCCAGAACGAAAAAGAGCTGCACATCCCCAAAACGATTCTGCCGACTTACCCCATCGGCGATCTCTCGGCCGTGAACGAGACGGCGCGCATGCTGGTCAACGCCGAGTTCCCCGTCATCATCGCCGACCGCGCCGCGCGCACGCCCAATGGCATGCTGCTGCTCAAGGATCTTGCCGAAACACTGCAAGCCGCCGTCATCGATCCCGGCATCCGCATGAACTTCCCCTCGCGCCATCCGCTCAACCAAACCGAGCGCCGCCGCGCGGTTCTGCAAAACGCTGACGTCGTGCTGGGCCTCGAATGCGATGACTTCTGGGGCACGGTGAACGAATACAAAGACGTTCTCATCCGCCACTCCGAAGCCATCACCAAGCCCGGGACGAAAATGATCACCATCACCGCGGGCGATCTCTTCATGCACTCGAATTATCAGGACTTCCAGCGGCTTCCGGAAGTCGATCTCGCCATCGCCGCCGATGCCGAAGCGACGCTGCCCTTCCTGATCGAAGCGGTGAAAAAGCTAATCACGCCAAACCGTAAAGCCGCCTACGAAGCCCGGGGCAAGAAGATGGCCGAAGCGCGCCTGGCGACGCTCGAACGCGCGCGCTTGGAGGCCACCTAAGCTTGGGACGCAAGCCCCATCAGCACCAGCCGCATGGCGGCGGAAATCTGGAACGTGATCAAGAACGAAGACTGGTCGCTGCTATCCGCGACTGACCACTTCAGCCGCTGGCCGCAGCGCATGTGGGATTTCACCAAACACCACCAGTTCATCGGCGGCCAAGGCGGCGCCGGTATCGGTTACGGAGCCCCCGCAGCCGCAGGCGCCGCGCTCGCCAACCGCAAATACGGCCGCCTCAGCGTCACCATCCAAGACGACGGCGATTTAATGTACGCCCCCGGCATCCTGTGGACCACCGCGCACCACAAGATTCCGCTGTTAAGCGTGATGCACAACAACCGCGCCTATCATCAGGAACTGATGCACGTGCAGCGCGTCGCCAACCAACACCAACGCGGCATCGACAACCTGAACGTCGGCCTCACCATCAACGATCCGCCCATCGACTACGCACAAGTCGCCAAAGGCATGGGCGTGTATAGCAAAGGCCCCATCACCAACCCCCTAGACCTAGGCCCCGCCCTCCGCGCCGCCGTCGAAGTGGTGAAGAAGGGCGAGCCTGCGCTGCTGGATGTGGTGACGCAACCGAGATAAGGAATGCGTCTCGCAGAACGAAAGTCTGCTTGTCTAGAATATGGCAATGTGGGCAAGCAACGACTCGTACCCACCCAGGAGTTAAACTACAAGCATGGTGCTGAACGCGCAGGAGGAATCGTTAATCAATGTCGTGCGCACGCTTCCGCCCGGCGAAGCAACAAAGATTCTGCATTGGGCTCGCTCTCTGGATTCTCTCGGAAACGGAGCGCCAGTGGATTGGTCTGATTCCTGGACGGAAGAGGACCTGAACGAAGCCACCGCAGCCGCTTTACGCCACGTTGAGAACACGGAGCAATAACCGGTGAAACCCGGCGACGTTGTGGTCGGCGCCTTTGCAGGTGCCCACATGACAAAAGTTCGCCCTGCGGTTGTGCTTTCAAGCGAAAGCTATCAAAACCAGCGGCCGGATGTTGTCGTTGGCATTATTACCAGCCAAACGCCCATACCGCTAGGTCCCACCGACTGCGAATTATTGGATTGGCGCATCGCAGGACTCCACTCGCCCTCTTACTTTCGCTTATTCCTGGTGACATTTCCACAGCGTCAGGTACGCGTCGTCGGGCGCCTATCGGATCTGGACTGGCATTCGGTTCAAAGTTGTTTCGATGCGGGATTCGGCCCCTCCAACCGCCGATAACATCCAATAACTGCCCGAACCTATCTGCGACCATTTTCGTCCTGTATAGTGGAGAGAGAGGTTCCCTGTGACACCGTCAGCCATTCCCATTCCCGATGACAGCGGATTCGATGAGTCCGTTGATCTCGCACGGGCGCGGGGCGGCGATGGTGCGGCTTTCGGACGTCTTGTCGAATATTACGAGCGCAAGATCTACCGGCTCGCCAAGCGCATTACACAAAACGACGAGGACGCCGAAGATGTGCTCCAGGAGACTTTCCTCAAAGCCTACGAGCACTTAGACACCTTCAAAGGCGATTCCAAGTTCTACACCTGGATCGTCCGCATCGCCGTCAACGAAGCGTTGATGAAACTGCGCAAGCGCAAGGGCGATCGCTTCGTCTCGCTCGATGAACCCATCGAAACAGGCGAAGAAGAGGTGAAACGCGAGGTCGCCGTGTGGGAAGGCAACCCGGAACAGCAGTATTCCCAGAGCGAACTACAGCAAATCCTGGACGAAGCGGTGGAATCGTTAAAGCCAGATTTCCGAACCGTTTTCGTGCTTCGCGACATCGAAGAATTGAGCACGGAAGAAACGGCGGAATCGTTGGGTATCTCTGTGCCCGCCGTGAAGAGCCGTTTGCTGCGCGCACGCTTGGCGTTGCGCGAAAAACTTACCCGCCAGTTCAAGCGGAAAGGGGAGGACATGTTTGCTTACTTGTAAACAGTTCCTTCAGGAATTAAACGACTATCTCGATCCGAACGTCGACTCGGTCACCAAAGTACACCTGGAGGCACACGTCACCGAGTGCCCCAACTGCTTTGTCATCGTGGATACGACAAAGAAGACCCTTCAGGTATACAAAGGCTGCGAACCGCAGGCAATTCCAGACGACGTGAAATCGAGGTTGTGGACAGCCCTAGAGCGGAAGATCGCCGCAAAAGGCTAGTTTTCTTCCTGCAACAAACAATCATTCCCGCACGCCGCCTACGGCAAATCGCCCGTCGAAACCTGCGAAGGCGCGATGGCGGGGATTTCTTCTTCCTTCTCCCCGGGCCGCTGCCGCGTTTCCAAATAAAATTTCGTCAGGCCTTCCTGCAAGATGCGGAATGCGTCGTCGACGGTATCGGCGAAGTGGAATAGTTCCAGGTCTTCCTTGGCGATCATTTCGTACTTCACCAGCGCGTCGAAGTTCAAAATTTCCTTCCAAAACGCCGAGCCGTACAGCACCACCACCATCTTCTTCATCAGCTTCTGCGTCTGAATCAGCGTCAGGATTTCCGTCAGTTCATCCAAAGTGCCGAAGCCGCCGGGGAAAACCACCAGTCCTTTCGCCAGATACGCAAACCAGAACTTGCGCATAAAGAAGTAGTGGAACTCAAAGTTGAGGTTCGGCGTGATGAACGGATTCGGGCGCTGCTCAAACGGCAAACCGATATTCAAGCCCACCGTCTTTCCGCCCGCCTCGCACGCGCCTCGATTCGCGGCTTCCATGATGCCGGGGCCGCCTCCCGTGCACACGACGAAACGCCGTGAGTGATTCGCCAAGCTATTCGACCACTCCGTCAACCGCCGTGAAAGTTCCCGCGCGGCTTTGTAATAGCCGCCCATGCGACCCATCTCCATCAGGCGCGCCGAGCCGAAAAACACAACCGTGTCGCGGACCTTCTCTTCGCGGAACTGCGCCAGCGGATGCAGGTACTCGCTCAGAATACGCAGCGGCCGCGCCTGCGGCGTGTCCATGAAATCCGTATTGCGGTACGCGAGCGGCATCTGGCCGTCAACGGGATCGTTCTTCTCGATCATGATCGTGTCTTTCCGCCTGTCTTTCGCGCGACAGGGCTATTCGGTCTTCTTATCGGCTGCGGGAGAAATGGACTCCAGTTGGCGTTCCAGATCACGCACGCGTTTGAGGATCTCCGGCAATTTCTGAAACGCCGTCACCGCGCGTAACCAATCCTTCGCTTCAAACGCAGGCGATCCGCTCATCATCGAACCCGCGGGAACGTCGTCGCCGATGCCGCTCTGCGCGTAGACAACCGAATTTTCGTGAATCGTCAGGTGCCCGGAAACGCCCACCTGTCCGGCGAGTAGAACATTTTTCTTCAGCACGCTGGACCCGGCCAATCCCGTCTGCGCGCAGATGATGTTGTCTTCGCCCACTTCGCACGCGTGGCCGATCTGCACCAGGCTATCGATCTTCGCGCCGCGCCGCACACGCGTTTCGCCAACCGTCGCGCGATCAACGGACGTCAGCGTTTGAATCTCCACGTCATCTTCGATAATCGTCACGCCGCTCTGCACGATCTTGTAATGCGTGCCATCGGCGCGCTTCGCGAAGCCGAAACCATCGCCGCCGACGATCACACTATTCTGCAAAGTCACTCGATTGCCGATGCGGCAGAACTCGCGCACAACCGAGTGCGAGTGCGCATAGAAATCGTCACCGATCTGCGCGCCTTCGTAAATCACCACATGCGGATGCACAATCGCATTCGCGCCAATGACGACGTTCTCCCCAACCACAGCAAACGGCCCGATGGACGCATTCGCACCGATCTTCGCCGAGGCGGCCACCGACGCAGTTGGATGAATACCTGGCGCTGGCCGCGGCGGTTGATAAAACAGCGCCAGCGCGCGAGCGAAATCGACGTACGGATTGGAAGAAAGCACCTGGACCGTGCTTTCGAGCCCATCGATCCAGCGGGCGACCAGAATGGCCCCGGCGCGCGTCTGCTTTACTTTGTGCGCGTACTTGGGATTCGCCAAAAAAGTGATTTCCGATGGTCCCGCCTGCTCCATGCCGCGGACGCCCGTGATCTCCAGATCGCCATCGCCCTTCCATTCGCAGCCGAGCGAGCCGGCCAGATCGCGAAGTTTCATTCCTATAGGTTAACGTCCCACCTAAAGTGCCGCGCGAGAGACTGGATTGCGCTATCCTGCTCCCCATGACGACCCGCCTGCTGCGTATTGCCTTCTTCGCCGCGACCTGTGCGTTGACCGTGCCGCATATTTCCGCCGCGCCGAAGCCTCCGCAATCGCTGCGCCTCTACGTCTTCGATTGCGGGGCGCTCGACATGCCCGATCCGGGCCGCTACAACTTAAAGCGCGAAGAAATCGCCACAAACTGGATGTCCGTGCCCTGTTTCCTGATCGTGCATCCCAAAGGCACGCTGATGTGGGATGTCGGCGTCATTCCCGACGCGATGATCCCGGGCGATGGCACGCTCGCGAAACTCAACTACGCGCAATCGGCGAAAAAGCTGTTGCCGCAGCTCGCCGCAGTGGGCTATCAACCCAGCGACATCACCTACCTTTCGCTCTCGCATTTCCATTACGATCACCTAGCCAACGCCAACGCGTTTGCGAGCTCCACTTGGCTGGTGCGGCAAAAGGAACACGACATCATGTTCATGGAGCCGCCCTCAGACCGCACCGTTCCCGCCAACTATTCGGCTCTCAAGAGCGCGAAGACAGTGATCGTCAAGAAAGACGAATACGACGTCTTCGGCGATGGCACGGTGGTGCTCAAGTCCGCACCCGGCCACTCGCCGGATCATCAAGTGCTATTTCTCAAGTTCAAGAAAATCGGCCCAGTCATGCTGAGCGGAGACCTCTATCACTATCCCGAAGAGCGCAAGCTCGACCGCTATCCCACGACAGAGTTCAACGTGGAGCAGACGAAAGCCGCGCGCGGCGTCATCGAGGCGTATTTGAAAAAGACGAAAGCGCAGCTGTGGATCCAACACGATTTCACCGCCGTCGCCAAGTGGAAGAAAGCGCCGGAATTTTACGAATAAATGTAGGGCGGGCCGCCCGGCCGGCGCGAAGGCGCCCGCCTCCGCAGGTCTGGTATTTTCAGGCTTCCCTTAGCGATAGAATGGCATCCATGCTGATGCCCTCCACTTACGAAGAAATCCGCAGTCGCAACCGACGTGCGTTTCTGCGCTTCGTCGCAGCAAGCCCGTTCGTCGCGGCCACCGGAGGCTTCACGGCGTGGGCACAGCAAAATTCGGCGTTAATTGGAAATGCCGCCGACGCCGTCATCGGCGATCCCAAAGAAGCGCGTTCCGTGCTCGATTTCGAAGAAGCCGCGCATCGCAAAGTCATGCCCGGGCATTGGGCCTACATGCGGAGCGGCGTCGATGAAGACGGCACTCTTCGCGCCAATCGCGAAGGCTACAGCAAAGTCCAACTGCGCCCGCGCCGCTTGATGGATGCCACCAAAGTGGACATGCGCGTCGATCTTTTCGGCACCACCTATAACAGCCCCATCTTCATCTGCCCCACCGGCGGCGAGAAATCTTTCTCCATGCAAGGCGAAGTGGACGTCGCCCGAGCCGCGCGTGCCAAGGGCACCATGCAGATGCTTTCCACCTCCACCTCCACATCCGTCGAAGAGGTTTGCAATGCTCTGGGCCGTCCCTGCTGGTATCAGCTTTATGCGCCCAACTCCTGGGAGGCCTGCGAAAAGATCGTGCGCCGCGTGGAGGCGGCCGGGTGCCCGGTAATCGCGCTCACGGTCGATAACACCACCGGCCGCAACAGCGAAACCTATCTGCGCACGCGCCCAAAGGACCTGCGCGTCTGTGCCACCTGCCATGAAGGCGAACCCGGCACCGCGCTCAGCGAAAAGCCCATGTACGACGGCATCAACATGGAGGGCGTATTACGTCAAAATCCCGCGATGACCTGGGAGTTCGTCGCGCGTCTCCGCAAAGCTACAAAAGCAAAGTTGTTCCTCAAAGGGATCGACACCAAGGAAGACGCGCGCATGGCGCTCGATTACGGCATCGACGGCATCCTCGTTTCAAACCACGGAGGCCGTTCGACGGAGACTCTGCGCCCGACCATTCAAGCTCTTCCCGAGGTCGCCGACGAAGTGGGCCGCTACATTCCTGTATTTGTCGATGGCGGCGTTCGCCGCGGGACGGATGTCTTCAAAGCGCTCGCGCTAGGCGCGAAAGCCGTCGGCATTGGACGTCCGATGCTGTGGGGCCTGGGAGCCTTCGGACAAGCGGGTGTCGAGCGCGTGCTCGAAATTCTGCAAGGCGAACTGAAGTTAGTGATGGGCAACTGCGGAACGCAATCCGTTTCTTCCATCACGCGCGACCGGGTGGAAACGCCAAACTGGCGGATCTGAGGCTTAAGGCAAAGCGACGTTAACGGCTCTTCTTTTCCCCATACATCGCTTTGTCGGCTTCGGCGAAAACGTCTTGCGTGGACATCCCCGGCCGCCACACGGCTGCTCCGACGGACGCCGTCAGGTGAATCTTTTCCACAATCCCCGGCAGCACATAGTCCCCGCACGCCCAGTTGCGGATGCGCTCCACCCGATCCTGCACTTCACGGGAACCGGCGGTGCCGATCACGGCAACAAATTCGTCTCCACCCCACCGGCCCACCACATCGAGGGTGCGGAACTGTCCGCGCAATTCGGCTGCAAACTGAATAAGCAACTCATCCCCGGCAAGATGACCATGAGTATCGTTGACGTCCTTGAAATTGTTCAGATCGACGACCAGCACCGAGAACGGTTGCCCGGCAGCAGCAAGGCCGTTCATGGCTCGCTCAACCCCCGTGCGATTTGCCAAACCCGTAAGCGGATCCGTCTCCGACTTACGTTCGCTCTGCTTGAGCTGTTTTTCGTAGGCATCGAGTTGTGCCCGCAATCCGGCAGTTGATTGTGCGCCCTCCTCCACCATACGTTCCGCGCAACTGCGCAGGTCCGCAGCCGTCTTACCGACCAACTGGCGAATCTCAGTTAGATCTTCGAGCGATCCCGCCTGCTGCAGTTTCGCGCTGACCTCGGTGAACTGGGCACCATATTTCTCGTCGCGCCGGTTCGCTGCTTTCGCGGCGTCGGTCATCGCGAGCAAAATCTCCCGGACCTCCGCGGCCTTCTTTGAATAGTAATCGCTGGCGCGGCGGCCCCAGTCGTCCACCTCGCTCTTAATCTGGTGCGTGGTGGCCGAAAGACTTTCTTTTTCGCGCGAGCCCGCGATCTGTTCGGCCAGCAGGAGTAAGCTGTCCTGAAACTGATCGCCAATTGCCGGGCAAACCTTCGCACCATTGGTGGCCATGGAAGAAACCAAGCTCTTGCAGCATTCGAGCGCCGTCGCCAGCGCCTCCTCCCGATGCTGTTCAACGTGATATTTTAGCGAAATCATCGGAGAGCTTATCGGCAGGAACCCCCGGCCCAAGACTCCACCCTAAATGGGACCACAGGAGTTGTAGGATATTGGTTTAGGCCAACTGAATCATGCTCCGGACAATCTTCACCCTGGTCTTGGTCGTGACCGCGGAATACATGGGCTTCACACCGAAGGGCGAAGCTTTGCTCGGGCCTTCGCGGAACATGGTGATGGTGGCGATTGGGGTCATGGGAGTCTTGCAGATCTACCGCGCTGCCAGCGTCTGGCAAGCCCGGATGCGCGGTGACCGGCTGAAGGAAGTGGAGAAAAAGCCGCTGGGAATCTAGGTGGGGCGGATTCAGGTGCCGCTCCCGATTTGCCCTTTTGCCCCCTCTTCCTGCACAATGGTATGAGCGACTCGTGTCCGGTAGGAGTGTGTCTCCCTTCCGCTGTAGTCAGCAAGGTCTCTAGGAGTTTGTAATGTTGATGATTCGTTTGGCGCGTTTTGGCGCCAAGAAGAAGCCGACCTACCGCGTGGTAGTGATCGATAAAGAACGCGCGCGCGATAGCCGCGCCGTCGAAGTGGTGGGTACGTATAACCCGGTGGCGAATCCGGCGGCTGTGAACTTGAACCATGAGCGCATTCAGCACTGGATCAAGAACGGCGCCCAGCCCTCTGATACCGTCGCGCGCCTGATCAAGACGAACCCGGCCGTCGCCGCCGCCTAACTCCCTGAATTGCAACGAGGAGCCTTGGGCTCGGTAGTGAATTCGTTGTTCGGAAGGGGGGTCGCGGTGAAAGAGCTGGTAACGGAGATTGTCAAAGTGTTGGTGGATAACCCCGCCGACGTTGTAGTCAACGAAGTGGCGGGGGAACAAGCCACTGTGCTCGAACTGCGCGTGGCCCCTGGGGATGTAGGGAAAGTGATCGGAAAGCAGGGCCGCACGGCCCGCTCCATCCGTACCATTTTGAGCGCGGCGGGTATGAAGCTGAATCGCCGGTTCACGCTCGAAATTCTCGAGTAGCGGCGGTGAGCGAGCAGTGGGTTTCCATCGGACGTCTGTTCCGGGTCCGGGGCAATCGCGGTGAGTTGCTGGGCGAGTTGGATAGCCAGAAGCGGGACCGCGAGAAGAGTTTGACGGAAGTTGCGCTTGAGGCCAAGGGCCGGCGCGCGATTTTCCAGGTGGAAGAGATCTGGCGGCATGACGGCCGCCCGGTGTTCAAGTTCGAAGGAATCGATTCGATCTCAGACGCCGAAGCGTGGGAACATGCTGAAATCCTGGTACGGGGCGAAGATGTGGCTCCCCCGGAGGAAGGCGAATACTCCTTCGCCGACCTGATCGGCTCCCAAGTAGTGCGGCTCAGCGGAGAACCGCTGGGGGTTGTGAAGAGCATAGAAGAATACGGCGGTCCGCTTCTCTTAAATGTGGAAGCGAAGGACGGCCGGCAGATTTTGGTCCCGTTCGCCCGGTCGATCTGCAAAGAGATCGACGCGGCGGCAAGGATCATCCGGGTGGAATTGCCGGAGGGTTTGACGGAATTGTAGAGAGAGTCGAGCGGAACCCGTGAAGTTTCACATCGTGACGATCTTCCCCGAGTTCTTCCGGGGACCATTCGAGCACGGCGTGGTGAAGCGGGCTTGCGATGCGGGCTTGGTTGAGATTCACGTTCATGATTTACGGACGTGGACGTACGACCGGCACCGGACCGTGGATGACCGGCCGTTTGGCGGCGCCGAAGGGATGCTGCTGAAGGCTGGGCCGATTTTCGAAGCCGTGGAAGCGATTTGGCCCGAAAAGGCCCACGGAGAGCGGTCGCCGATGAAAAAGGTCGCGCTGATGACGCCGCAGGGTAGGAAGTTCGATCAGCGGTTGGCGCGGGAGTACAGTGGCCTGGAGGAGTTGATCCTCATTTGTGGCCGCTACGAAGGCGTCGATGAGCGAGTGGCCGAGCACTTAGCCGACGATGAAGTTTCCGTCGGCGATTACGTGCTGAGCGGCGGCGAGCTGGCGGCGGCAGTAATGATTGACGCCGTAGCGAGGCTGGTACCCGGTGTTTTGGGTAACGATACGTCGGTGGTGGACGAATCGTTCGGCGAAAAGAATTTGTTGGACTGGCCGCAGTACACAAGGCCAGCGGAGTTTCGGGGATGGAAGGCGCCGGATGTGCTCCTTGGCGGTAATCATGAGGAGATCCGGAAGTGGCGTGAAAAGGCAGCCAAGGAAAAAACGGCGCGTCTGAGGCCCGATCTTCTGTCCGGCGAAAAAAGTTAAGCGCGCAAGCGCTGAAAAAATTGTAGAAAGCAGGAACGAATCATGAACAACGCAGTGCTGACCAAAATCACGAACCAGAACAAGCGCGCCGATCACCCGGATTTCCGTCCGGGCGACACCATCCGCGTGCACGTCAAGATCAAGGAAGGCGACAAAGAGCGCCTGCAGGCCTTCGAAGGTACCGTAATCGCGAAGCACAACGCCGGCCTGGGCGAAACCTTCACTGTACGTAAAGTCAGCTTCGGTCAAGGCGTGGAGCGCATCTTCCCGGTGAACGCCCCCGTGGTGGATCACATTGACGTTGTCCGCACCGGCCGCGTGCGCCGCGCGAAGCTCTACTACTTGCGTGGCTTGAAGGGCAAAGCCGCCCGTCTGCGCGAGCGCGTATAATCGCCCTCCCGGATGCCGTCGAGCCGCTACGAGCGCGCCGCCCGCACTGCTGGCTACCAGGCCATTGCCGGCCTGGACGAAACCGGGCGAGGCGCGCTGTTCGGGCCGGTATTCGCGGCAGCAGTGATTCTGGATCCGGCGCGCCCCATCCGGGGCCTGGACGATAGTAAAAAGCTTGAGGCCGAGCGGCGCCAAACCCTTGCCGAACGCATCCGCGAGCGGGCGGTGGCTTGGGCCATTGGCGCGGCGGATGCGTTTGAAATCGATCGCATCAATATCCTTGAAGCAGCGCGGCTCGCCATGCAGCGGGCTATCGTGAAACTCCCCGTCCGCGCCGATTATCTCTTAGCCGACGCCATGCGCATTCCCCTGGATCTTCCGCAACGCTCTCTCATTAAGGGCGATTCGCTGTGTTTCTCCATCGCGGCTGCGTCCATCCTGGCCAAAGTGGATCGTGACGCCGCACTTACCGCCTGGCACGAGGTCTATCCGCAATACGGACTGGCGAGCAATAAAGGGTATGGCACGCCCGATCACCTGGCTGCGCTTGATCAGTACGGCCCCACTCCCCTGCACCGCTATAGCTTTGGCCCCGTCCGGACACGCGCGTCCCAGGCCGTGTGGACTGGCTACCCCGCACGGAAAACCGAATCCCCACAGGGGGAGTTATTCGCATGCAATTAACCCCAGGGGAGAGCGGAAACGGGCTTCAGGTTCCCCCATTGCCAGCCCGCTCGGTTCGAACCTTGACACAGACTCGCATTTGGGCCATTTGCTTCACTATCTTCTGTCTGGAGATAGGGGCCTTCCTGACGATCTTCCCTTGGCTACAGTCCTGGGAACTCAATCACTTCCCTACCATGTTCCCCGCCTTTTTGGACCTCTGGACCGACGCCTACTTCCGGGGTGCCGTCAGCGGCCTGGGCGTGGTAAACCTGATGATCGCCGCCGTACAGGCCAATCACCTGCTGCGTAGTTGGCGCTAAACATAGATAAATAATAAAGTTATCTGAGCTTTCGCCTCGCGAACCAGCCTTTGTGTTTCCAAATTGGTACCGGTACTAGATAAAGTACTTACTAAGAAGCCAACCTGAGTCTTGACATAAGGTTGCTATCCGTATAGCATTGACTGGAAGCTCTTAGTGCGTCGTGTAACTTCGTACTACGTATTGGAAACGCACAGGAGACTAGAAAGTGGTGGCGGATGAAACAAGTAAAAGTAGTTCTGTATGCTACAATTTTGGGGGCATTTGTTTTGGCCATGGGCAGTGTTACTCTTAGCCCGTTGCCGACCCCTGAGGATGAAATCATTGCTCTCAGCCCGTTGCCGACGCCTGAGGATGAAATCATTGCTCTCAGCCCGTTGCCGACGCCTGAGGATGAAATCATTGCTCTCAGCCCGTTGCCGACGCCTGAGGACGAGGTTCGGATTCGCGTCGCCTAAAGCTTTGTCAGAGTTGGCCGGACTTCTCATGGCGAAAGCTGATGGAGTCCGGTCATGAGTCTTGTGTTGTATGGTCTGTACGCTGTCAGCGTTATCCTACAGATCCTTCTTATTTTCCTGCTTCTTCGTAATTCTCTCCGTCAGTACCGGCTCTTCCTCTCCTACTGCGTCATTCAATTGATCCTCATCTTCTCGCAGAGCGTGGTTCTGTACACCATGGGCGCGAGTTCTTCTCAATACCGTACCGTGTATTGGTTAAGCGAGGTGATTGCGTACTTCCTGCTCTTTATCATGGTCATCCTGATGACGGACCGGATCTTGGAGGGCAATCCGTTTCGCCCTAAGGCGACGAAGATTCTGTTCATCATTACGATCGTCGCCACGCTGCTTCCGTTCGTGCTCTATGGCAACTACTTTTCGTCGCGCTGGTACCGGCAAACGTGCCAGCTCCTAAGCTTATCCGGCGCGGTGATGAACCTCGTCCTGTGGACAGGAATGCTGACGCAGCGGCGGAAGGACGCGCAACTCATGAAGGTAAGCGCCGGCCTTGGACTGGGTGTAACCGGCATCGCCATCGCCTACGGCGTTCGTCCGTTTCTTCCAGCCGACTGGCACTGGCTGACCGATGTTTTCAAAAGTGTCGTACTGACCGGAATGCTCGCCATCTGGTGTTGGGCGTTTTGGCGTACGGCACCGCAAACGGCCGATTCCAGGCAACCGTTAACCGGGAATACGCAGGCGTTGTAAGACGGCGGTCCGGCCGAGATTTGCCGTCGCTCGCCCCATGCTAACCTGTGATTTCCGGGTCTCCCCACAACAATAGAATACGAGGGCCAAATGAGCAATTCTATTCCTTCCTCTTCGGAACGCCGTTCCTTTCTGGCGCGCATGAACAAGGGCCTCGCCTCGTTCGCCGCGATGGCCGGCGTGGCGATGGCGCAGCAGAAACCGTCGGGCGGTTCTGTTCGTTTTGAGCCCGCGCGGCACGAGAAAGACGATTGGTTGGACCAAATCCCGGGCAAGCACCGGCTGGTCTTTGATTGCCCCACTCCGGACGCATTGGGCGACGCACTCGCGTTCACCGGCAACTTCATCCGAGTGAACAAGAGCGACTACGGATTAGAGGCGAATGAGTTGGCGATCGTGATCGTCGTCCGCCACCGCGCCACTCCATTCGGCTACAGCGACGCTATGTGGGCCAAATATGGCCGAGCACTGGCCGAACGCGCGCACACCGAGGATCCGCACAGCAAACTCGCTCCGAAGATTAATATGTACAACTCCACCGTCTATGGCGAAGCTCTCCCCAGCCGCGCCGCCACCATGGAGTCGATGGCGAAGCAGGGCGTGCAGTTCGGCGTGTGTGGCGTGTCGAGCCGCGGTTATGCGGCTGTGGCCGCGGAGGCAATGGGCGGTAGCGTAGACTCCATTTTCAAAGAGTTCACATCAAATCTGGTGATGAACGGCCGTATTGTACCCGCAGGAATCGTAGCCGTCGCCCGGGCGCAGGAGCGCGGTTACGCAGTCGTTTGCGCATAGAATGCATTCGGATACAGGAGGATCTTCGATGAAACAGATTCTTTCGATCACTGCTTTGATGGCGTGGGGCCTGACGCTACCCTTGGCGGAAGCGCAGGTGAAGAAATCAGACGTTCCAGGCGTCACGAATTTTGCGCAAGTGGAAACCACGGTGGCATGCGCGGGCGCCGTCACCCCGGCTTCCGTCGCCGGCATCAAGAAGATGGGGTTCGCCTCCATCATCAATTTGCGGCAGGCCGACGAGAAAGGAGCCGATATTGACTCCGAAGCCGCCGCTGCTAAAGATGCTGGTATCGCTTTCGTCCACATTCCCATGAACGGCGCAAAGCCCGATCCAGCCGTCGCCGACAAATTTATGCAAACCATCACGTCGCCCGGCACTTCGCCAGCCTTCATCCATTGCGCCAGCGGCAACCGCGCCGCCGCCATGTGGATGATTAAACGTGGCTTGGTCGACAAATGGGAAATCGACCGCGCCGCGGAGGAAGCCGCGCAACTTGGTCTCACGAGCGAAGCGTTGAAGAAGTACGCGACCGACTACATCAATTCGCATAAGAAATAGAAATAACGTCCAAGGAACAAGCAGGAAGTCGCCGCCAATCTATGGGAGCCGCGTTGTAGAGCGCTGGCTCCCGTTTCATTTTTCCTCGCATCACGGGGGAGCACCGGCGACACATTCGCACGAACCTCGCCCCACATGCAGTAGTTTTACGAGTTCATTTGGATCCCGACGTTGACACCGGAGTGCGCCATATTACCCGCCTCCGAGCGTCTCCTGACGCAATCCGCTGGGCAAAGACCCTCAGCGGGGGATGAAGATTCTTCCACTTTCCGTGATCCGAGCCAGCCGACGGGCTCCGCTGGGCTCCTCCGCCACAAATTCGCCATGCCATTCGGCAAACATTCATCGAATCGTTAAATTAGGCCCATCGCGTGCATAGACACAAGAAATTTTCTCGCGTTGCCGGAATTCATACATTCATAACTTCGCCGGCCGCGAGAATTTGGATTTATCGATAGGAGCGAATACTGTGAGATTCGGCAACAAACTCAATCTTCGAAACGCAGTGAGCATGGCAGCGCTGGCAGTAGCGCTGGTGGGAACAACGGCTTCGGCTCAGAGCTTGAATTGGGACGGCCAGACGGGCGTTTATGTGACGCCTCTTGCGTACACCTCGGGTGCCCCGGCAGGAAAGTTCGGGAAGCCCTCGGTCGGTTACCACTTCCTGAACGGTGGCGACGTTCTCGGAAAATGGAGTTCAGTTTCGATAACCGAGGGCATTGGCGGACGGTTCGAATTCGGCTACACGCGCAACTTCATGAGCGCGGGCAGCAACGCGGCCTTGAGCCCGTTGTGGGATGGCGGCTTCAACGTCGTTCACGCCAAAGGCGTACTGGTGCCGGAAAATATGAACAAGCACAACTGGGTCCCGGCAATTTCGGCGGGCTTCGTTGCGCGCATGGGCGATAAAAACGTCAGCGGCATCGCGGGCGGCAACAAGACATACACGAATGGCGATTTCTACATCGTCGGCACGAAAATCATCACGCAGACCAAGCTGCCCCTGATTGTGAACTTCGGCTACAAAGGCACCAACGCGAGTGTATTAGGCCTGACTGGCAACGCGCCCGAATTCACGGGTCGTATGTTCGGCGGTGGTGGATTCGTTCTGAAGGGGCCGGCGAAGAGCACCATCATCCTGGTGACGGAATTCTCGCAGCAGCCGCGGGAGATCAAGAATGTTCCGGGCGTGGTGATTCCAACCACCATCGCCTACGCCGCGCGCATCGTTCCGATGGAGAAAACGAAGTTGAACATCGACTTCGGCATCGCGCAGGTGGCAGGCAAGATCGCCCCCGGTGTGGACGTGCAACTCCGCAGCCAGTTCGTGGCCGCGGTTTCGTACGGCTTCTAGAGAATCCCCCCTTTTTTCTCCAGAGGCGAGCAAGCGCCGTCGAGCAGGTTATGTGCAGACCTGCCCGGCGGCGCTTTCGCTTTGGGGCGTTCCCATGAAAACAAAAGAGCCGGGATCCGCTCCCGGCTCTTTCTCTTGGTCAATGTTAACTTCGTCTACGAAGGCTTCTTCCGCAGCGATATATTCAGATCCCGCAGCATGCGCTCGGGCACATCCGACGGGGCTTCGCACATCAGGTCGGTTCCCTTGGCGGTCTTGGGGAACGGGATCACGTCGCGGATGGAGGTTTCGCCCGCAAGGATCATCACCAGGCGGTCGAGGCCCAGAGCGATGCCGCCGTGTGGCGGGGCGCCGTATTCGAGCGCTTCGAGCAGGAACCCGAACTTGTGCTTGGCTTCTTCATCCGACAAGCCGAGCGCCGAGAATACGGCGGCTTGCACGTCCTGGCGGTGAATACGAATCGAACCCGAGCCTAGCTCCGTGCCGTTCAGCACAATGTCGTACGACTTCGCGCGGCAGCGCGCCGGGTCGGCGGTTAGCTTTTCGATATCGTCGTCGTGCACCGAAGTGAACGGATGGTGCGCGGCGTTCCAACGGTTCTCTTCTTCGTCCCACTCGAACATGGGGAAGTCGGTCACCCACAGGAATTTGAAGTTGGTGGGGTCGAGCAGCTTGTGGCGGTCGTTAAACTTCTGACCAGCTTGCAGCCGGAGTTGTCCCGCCGCATGAAGTACCGCATCCGTCGTTCGCTTGATTTCAAAATCCGTGGTGGGAACCGCGGGGAATGGATCCTTGAAAATTCCCGCCCATCCGCACAGCAGCAGCAAATCCTCGGGCCCCGCGTTCGTTACTTTTCGAACCTGCTCCATGGCTTCGGGCCATTTCTGCTCCAGGCTCTTCACGTTGTCATAAACCGCGACACCGAGGGGTTGAATGATCTCCTTCAGATCATCGCGTTCCTTGCGGCTCACTTGGCCGGTGTTCGGGATCACAATGGCCACCAATGGCAGGTTTGGCTTCTTCAACAGGCAGTCATCGGGAAAGAACTGTTCGACGCAATGGAACGGAGGAAGGCGAAGGTCGGGCTTATCGATGCCATAGGATCGCATCGCCTCGCCGTGCGTCATGCGCGGCAACGGTAACTCGACATCGACGCCGGCCACTTTGCAAATCTGCTGCACCATTTGCTCGATCGTTTCATAGATCGTTTCCTGCTGCGGGAAGGACATTTCCAAGTCGATCTGCGTGAATTCGTACTGGCGGTCGGCACGGAGATCCTCGTCGCGGAAGCAGCGTACGATTTGGAAATATTTATCGAAGCCCGAGACCATCAGCAACTGCTTGAAAATCTGCGGCGATTGCGGCAGCGCGTAGAATAGGCCGGGATTTACACGCGAGGGCACCAGGAAATCGCGTGCGCCTTCCGGCGTCGAGCGCGTCATGAACGGCGTCTCGATTTCGAGGAAACCCATGTCGGTCAACACCTGGCGCGCGGCGAAAGCGACCTTGGCGCGCAACATGATATTGCGCTGCATGCGCGGGCGGCGTAGATCGACGTAGCGGTATTTCAAGCGCGCGTCTTCCTTCACGTCCACGTTGTCTTCCATCGGGAACGGCGGCGTGCGCGAGGTGTTCAGCAGCCAGAGTTTCTCCACCATCATTTCCACTTCGCCGGTGGGGATCGCCGGATTGATGTTATCCGCGGTACGCTGCTGGATCACGCCCTCGGCGGCGATCACGTATTCGGCGGACAGCATCTCTGCCTTCGAGTGCACGGCGGGATCGACGTTCTCTTCGAACACAAGCTGCGTCACGCCTTCGCGGTCGCGCAGGTGGATGAAGATGACGCCGCCCAGATCGCGGCGGCGATGCACCCAGCCCATCAGCAGGGCCTTTTTGCCCGCGTCAGCGGCGCGCAGTTCTCCGCAGTTGTGCGTGCGGCGTAGATTTCCTAAAAAGTCGAGAGGTACGGATGACATGATATTTTTTCTAATTCGTCTTCTGGCGAATGTGCTCGATCAATTGGTCGCGGGTCAAGGAGACTTGCTCGCCCGATGCCATATCCTTCACTAAGTATGTTCCGGCGGCGACCTCGTTATCTCCGAGGATCAGCGCATACCGGGCACCCATCTTATTCGCTACTTCCAAAGCTCGCTTCAGCTTCCGATCAACCGAGCGCTCCACCGAAATGCCGGCGGCGCGAAGCTCCGCACACAGCAAGCCCCCCAACGCATCGGCTGCGTCGCCCATCGGCGCGAAGTAAACGTCCACGGCTGGTTGCGTTTCTTCACCAACGCTCATTACCAGGCGGTCTTCACCAATCGAGAAGCCGATGCCGGGTGCGGGAACTTTCGTTCCGATCGATTCGGCGAGCCCGTCATAGCGCCCGCCACCCAAAACGGAGTTCTGGGCCCCCAGGGCGCCGTGCGTGATTTCGAACGTCGTGCGCATGTAGTAATCGAGCCCGCGCACCAAACGTGCCTTGATCTCAAACGCGATGCCGCGATGGCGCAGATGCTGCTGCACTATTTTGAAGTGCTGGTGGCATTCTTCGCACAGATGATCGAGGATCGAGGGCAGCGTATCGATGGTCGCCTGATCGTCGGGAACCTTGCAATCGAGCACGCGCAGCGGATTCGTGGTCGCGCGGCGCTGGCAATCGGCGCACATCGTGGGCGCAACGTCTTTCAAGCGATCGCGCAGCGTTGCCATGAAATTCGGGCGGCACTTCGAACAACCCACCGAGTTCAGCAGCAGGTGGAAACCTTCTTCGCCCTTCGACTCGGTTGGATCCAGATCAGAGGAGATCAGGTCCGCAGTCTTGGCGGCTTTCAACCCCACACGCTGCAGGATCTCCACCACCATCTCGATCACCTCGGCATCCACAATGGGCGATTCCGAACCGATCGCTTCCGCACCAATCTGGAAAAACTGGCGGTAGCGGCCTTTTTGCGGACGCTCGCGGCGGAACATCGGGCCAATGTAGTAATACTTTTTGACCCCGGGGATTTGATCGAGGCGGTGCTCGATGTAGGCGCGCATCACGGAGGCCGTCGCTTCCGGGCGCAGCGTCAGCGAAGTGCCGTCGCGATCCTCCCAGGTGTACATTTCCTTACCGACGATGTCTGTATCCTCGCCCACACCGCGCGCAAACAAAGCAGTTTCCTCAAAAATCGGCGTGCGGATTTCGTGGTAGTTGAACGTGCGGAACACTTCGCGCGCGACGGCCTCCACGCGATTCCAGACGGAGCTCGCGGGAGGAAGAATGTCACGGGTGCCTTTAATGGCGCGGATACTCACTGGGCTTCGTCCTTCGTTGCTTCTTTCATCACTTGTGCGCCATCGACATAATGCTGATTCCCCTCGCGGAAGCGCACGCGCTCTTCGGGACTCACCGGGCGGCGGGGCTTCGCGGGCGCGCCCATCACCAAGGTGTCGGCAGGAACTTCGGCACCCTCAGGCACCAGAGAACCAGCCGCGATTACGGAGCCTTTGCCCACTTTCGCGCCGTTCAATACAATGGCCCCGATGCCCACCACCACATCGTCTTCCACAGTGCAGCCGTGCAGCACCACGGCGTGGCCCACGGTCACGCGATTGCCGATGGTCAGTGGAAAGCCGTAATCGGAGTGCAGCACGGAGTTGTCCTGAATATTCGTATCCTCGCCGATCGCCATGTGGTTCACATCACCGCGAATCGTCACGTGGGGCCAGACGCTGGAACGCTCGCCGATTTCCACGTCGCCAATGACCAGCGCCGTCGGATCGACAAATGCCGATTCGGCGATCTGCGGAGTGATGCCACGGAGAGTGCGAATCATAAATCGTTATCCGGCTGCGACCCCAGTTGGATTCAGGCCCCGCGCTGCGGTTGCGGCCGGGACCGGGAGGTGGCCGCAAGGCGCTCTGCAACTACGGAAAAACGGGCCTAATTCTTCATGCTATCAGGTATGCTCGAAGTATGCGCGTACCAATGCTGCTGCTGCCCCTGATACTCGCCTCGGCGGCGTTGCACGCGCAAATCACTCTTGCCCAAATGCTCAACCGCCTTGGACGGGAAGCCACGGCATTTCAAGCAATTGCGCAGGATCTGCAGGCAGAGGAAACGCTGGAGCAGAGCGCGTTTCTACCCTCCGGCAAGTTCCGCCTGCGCGCGGGAGAATCCGCAAAAAGCACGAATCAGGTCCTCAAGAGCCGCAAGATCGTCTCGGCGTATG
Organism: Bryobacteraceae bacterium; assembly: GCA_040081455.1. Taxonomy (GTDB): domain Bacteria; phylum Acidobacteriota; class Terriglobia; order Bryobacterales; family Bryobacteraceae; genus Palsa-187. Next base: position 20,743 of record JBEBGM010000008.1, on the reverse strand, counting down.
GGTTTGCCTATATCGGAGCAGAGCGGGCACTCCATGAGGTTCGCCAAGTGATCTCGGTGGACGAGAAGTCGATCAAGGACTCCAAGAGCGCCCAGGATCAGTTGGCCCGGTTGGCCACGGCTCCGGATGGCCAAGCCAAGCTTCAGTCTTTGAAGCAATTGGAGAAATACGCCCTGCGCGGCGCCGTTACGGATTTTGGCCAACTCTTGCTGCTGTTTGAGGGCCGATCTCAGGAACGCTATGAATTCACGGGTTCTGCCGACACCACCGGCGATATTGTGATCCATTACCGGCAGTTGGACGGTCCGGCCGCGCTCACTGTTGTCGACGGCGCAACTGGCGGAACCAGCGCACTTCGCGTGGAAGGCGACATCCGATTCCGGCATGGCGACGGCGCACTGGAAACTATTACGATGAAGGCCTCCGGCAAGGACCACGAACAGGAATACCGGCAGGAGGCGACCGTGGAATACGCGTCCGGTGAATTTGGGGCCCCGCTGCCCACGCGCGTGGAGCATCGGGAATATTTGGGCGGCCGGGCAGTGGTCAATAACCGATTCTCCTATTCCAGCTTCCGAAAGTTTGGCAAAAACTAACGCACATGCGCATCGTTTACTTACACGGCTTTGCCTCCAGCCCGCAATCGAGCAAGGCCCAATTCTTCCTAAATAAGTTCATTGAGCGCGGCAACCCGTTCGACATCCCCGAGCTCGATGAAGGGGATTTCGAAAAACTGACGGTTTCCGGCATGCTCGCCGTGACGGGAAAGGCCGTGGGTTCGGAAAAAGTAGTCTTGATGGGATCAAGCTTGGGCGGTTTTGTTGCCGGATTGTTCGCGGACCGGCACCCCGAGTTGGTCGAGCGTGTCGTCCTTCTGGCCCCGGCGCTCCGGTTCGCCGAACGCTGGCGGCAGCGGTTTACCGCCGAGCAATTGGCCGAATGGAAATCGCGAGGCTGGGCGCCGTTTTTTCACTACGGCCACAAACGGGAAGAGCGGTTGGCCTATTCTTTTGTGGAAGATGCACAAAATTACGCTCGTGAGCCGAACTTCCCGCAACCGGCCCTGCTGTTTCACGGCACCGACGATCCGGTGGTTCCCGTGGCAACATCGCGTGATTTTGCGGATCGGCATGCGAACGTCCGCATGCGCGAGTTCCCTTCCGGCCATGAGCTGACAGATGTACTGGACCCGATTTGGGCCGAGACCGCCGCCTTTCTACAGGGCGTATGATAGTATTTTAGGAATCAAGAAGCTGCCAAGCGAAGCGACGCAGAACTGCAACGAAAAGCGGCCCAGCGACGTCATATCAAGTGAGGCAGTATGCCCGACGGGGGTATCCGAGTGGCGGACGAAAATCTGAAAGGTGCGCATGGAGCGCCGCAAGACGATCCAGACGTTCATCTACAGCATCTTCTTGCGCCCGCGGAACAACCTTGGTACACGACGCTTGTCTCAAACATTAAGGACATCATCAGTCCGCCGAAGCTTCCGCCTTTGGAAATAACTTCCAAGCCGGTACCGATTGAGGAAATCAGCATTTACGGCGGAAATAGCACCACGGCTGGCGTCGGCTCTCTACTGATTCACGTCGGCGTCGTGGCTGCGCTGCTGTTTCTTGGGTCGCTCAAACCGGTGCAGAAGATGATGAAAGAGACAGCGGTGTTGATTGCACCCGACATCAGCCAGTACATCGGCAAGAAGATGGACAAGCAGTCTGGCGGCGGTGGTGGCGGCGGTGCCCGTTCGCCCGTGGACGCAAGCAAGGGCAAGCTCCCCAAGCCGAAGCCAAAGCAATTCACTCCGCCGCGTGTGGATGAAGTGCAGGCGAAGCTTCCGATGCCTGCTTCGATCGTCGCGCCAGATGACATTCCGAATATTGATGCAGCCAACTTTGGCGATCCGCTGAGCAAGCTGGGCATTCCTTCGAATGGCACCGGCGGCCTGGGCGGGATCGGTAGTGGTATCGGCGGCGGCGTTGGCTCCGGTCGCGGTGCGGGCGTCGGCCCCGGCTCCGGGGGCGGATTCGGCGGCGGCGTTTACCGTATTGGCGGCGGCGTATCTCAGCCGACGCTGCTCAGCAAAGTGGAGCCTGAATACTCCGAAGAAGCCCGTAAGGCGAAGTGGCAAGGCACGGTGGTCATCCAGTTGATCGTCGACGACCAGGGCCGTCCGCAAAACCTGAAGGTGTTGCGCTCGCTCGGCCTCGGCCTGGATCAGAAAGCCATTGAAGCCGTCGAAAAGTGGCGGTTCAAACCAGGCATGAAAGATGGCAAACCGGTGTCGGTGATTGCCACGATTGAAGTCAACTTCCGCCTGCTCTAAATTGTCCCCAGCGCGGAACGAATCATTCGGAAAAACCTTCAGCCTTTTGCACGACTGCAATTGTTGATCCGCCGTTGCCAAAGTGAGATCAAACACGAAGGCCGTCGCGGCAAGAAGCAGATCGCCTGAATCCGCTTGAGGCAGCTGAATGCGGCCGGCCTCCACGCCACAGCAAATTGAAAGCTGCTTAGCCAACCGCCCCCCGCCACCTTCCCTCCGGACGATGTACAATCATTCGGACCGGGAGAAACGCAATGAACCGAAAAACCTTGGCCTTGTTCGTCGGACTGCAATTCCTACTCGCCTCCACTTCCGCCTTGGCGCAGACCAACAAAGCCGCGGAGGGCACGATGGTTCCCTTCGACAAGCTCCCCGATTGGAGCGGCCTGTGGAGCATGATGGGTGGCACGGTCTTTGATACCGCGACGCAAACCGGCAAAGGCGGCGTGATCACTCCTGGCGTGCGCGAACATCCTCCGTATACGCCGGCGTTTGAAAAAATCTACGCCGAACATCTGGCTCTGCGCGATGCCAATCGCTATCCCGATGTCATCACAAATTGCGGCGTCCCAGTAGGCTATCCGCGCATTTTGAATTTGCCGGATACCTACGAATTCACCGTGCGCCCGGATATTTTCTACATCGTCACAGAGAACGGCCCAAACACAATGCGCGTCTATACCGATGGCCGTCCACTACCAGCGAAGGAAGACACGTGGGGAACCTACACCGGAGTTTCCGTCGGACATTGGGAAGGCGACACGCTGGTTTTCAAGACGGTTGGTCTCAAAGGCAATCGCGACAACGATTCCATTTTGGACCGCACGGGCCTGGTGCTGAGCGATCAAGCCACCGTTACTACGCGCATGCGGAAGATCGATGCAAACACGCTGGAGGCCAACGTGGTGATCGAGGACCCAAAGGCCTTGACCAAACCCTGGCTGGTGACCAAGCGCTTCCGCAAGAGTTCAAAGCCATATCAGTTCATGTATGATTACGGATGCGCGGAGAACAACCGCAATCCGGCCGATCCGGTGACAGGGAAGACGTTGATGTTGGGTCCGGACGGAAAGCCCTTGAATTAGCCGAAAGGAGTCCACTGTGAGAATCGTCCGATCCGCAATTATCGCCGCAACGATTGCTATTGTTTCCCTTGGTTTTGCTCCCTCCGCAAATGCGCACCATTCGGGCGCGGGTTTCAGCGCCGATGTGGTGAAGGAGATTACCGGCGTTATTAAGGAGTTCCAGTTCCGGAACCCGCACTCCTGGATTCAGGTGAACGTGGCAGACGCAAATGGCAAGGTCACCGAGTGGAGTGTCGAGTGGGGCAGCCCGAATCAACTGGGCCGCGAGGGCATTCGTCCGAGCACATTTACGCCTGGCTCCACTGTCACCATCAAACTTCACCCGATGACCAATGGCTCCCCAATGGGCGGTTTCATCGGCGCGAAGTTCAAGGATGGCAAGACGCTCGGCAAGTGGGACAACCCGAACGCCGACTAGGCGACTCGAATTCAGGAACGACCTCAAAACGGCCCGGAACTGCACCTTGCAAAGTGCGGTCGGGCCGTTTCCCTTTCCACAAATCGCTCAGATTCAGGTGCTTCCATACTCGAATGCACAATCTGGCTGGCCCACGGGTGTACGCTGAAAGCGGTCTACTCAAACTATGTCCGTACTCCCTATGCCTCAACGACAACCCCGGTTCGGGATGTTCTGGGTCGCTTTTCTCGTCTTTGTAGTTCTGTTTTTCGGACGCTCCATCGGCGCGCTGGTGATCGACTACCAGTGGTGGCAGGAGATGGGCCATCTTGAAACCTGGGCGGAGATGCTTGAGTATCGCTTCGTACCTGGCATCGCGGCATGGGCCATCGCCTTCGCTGCGTTATGGATTGCACATGCGCGCGGCATGAAGCATGCGGGAACAGGACTGGGCGAACATCCGCATTACGCCAAACTGAGCACATTGATTCTGGCCGCGCTCTCGTTCGTGCTGGCGACGGGCACGATGGATGGCTGGACCGTGGCTCGCTTCCTTGGCGGGCAGAAAGCTCCACAAGCGGCAGGCGCATGGACCGATCCCGTCTTCGGCGAGCCTTTGCGTTTCTACTTTTTCGATCTTCCGTTTTACGAAATGCTGATCACCTACATCGCTGCGACGGCGTTTGTTTGTGCGTTGGCATACTATCTGGCGGCTCGCGGGTGGCAGTTGAAGCGTGAGATGCCGGGATTCACGTTGGGCCAGGAACTGGATCTTCGTGACCTCCGCGTTCTGGGCAAGTTCGATACGCACATGCTCAAGGGCCTGGTGGCCGCCTTCCTGGTTGCAATGGCCGTGCAGTTTTGGCTGGGCCGCTACGAAATGCTCACCACGGACCACGGCGATTTGATGACGGGTATCGACTACGTGCAGCAGAACATCGGCCTGCCACTGCAAATAGCGAAGGCGGGGTTCGCCGTTCTCGCCGCACTACTCGTGATCATCGGCAGGCGCAAACTGGCCATCGGCTGTGCTGCCATCCTGGTGATCGATATAGTACTTCCACCGCTGGTGAGCGGCGTGTACGTTCGTCCGAACGAACTGTCGCTCGAAAAGCCGTACATTGAGCGGCACATCGCGGCAACGCGCTCGGCGTTCGATTTGGATCACCGCACCAAGGAAGTGGAGTTTCCCGCCAGCAAGAGCGGGCGCATCGATTTCGCCGCCAACGCGACGCTGCTCGATAACGTCCGCCTGTGGGATTGGCGTCCGTTTCATGACACGCTGAGCCAAAGCCAACCGCTGCGCCCCTACACCTATGCGGATACCGACGTGGACCGTTACGTCATCGACGGCAGATTACGCCAGACGCTGTTGGCTCCCCGCGAATTGGATTTGAACCAATTGGGTGCGGCCAGAGATCGGTGGATCAATCGCACGCTGACGTTTACTCACGGGTACGGTTTCGTCATGGCGGAGGCGAACCGAATCACCGAGGCCGGCCTGCCGGAACTTCTGGTGCAAGATGCGCCGTTGAAAGTGCGCAGCAAAAGCCTCAATGCATCGCGGCCCGAAATTTACTACGGCGAGGTAACCGGCGCTCCAGTGTTCGTGCGGACCACGCAGCCAGAGTTCAACTATCCGTCGGGCTCCACCGAAGTCAATACACGCTACGAAGGCAAAGGCGGATTCCCGATTTCCCCGTTATCGACGCGCATCGCTGCCACTCTCTCCAACGGCGACTGGAACGTGGTGCTCACTGGAGCCTTCACCAATGAGAGCAAGATGCTAGTGCGCCGGAATATTTTGGATCGCGTCGGCACGCTGGCGCCGTTCCTGCGCTGGGATGAAGACCCGTATCTGGTGACGACGCCCGAAGGCCATTTGGTGTGGATCATCGACGGGTATCTCACCAGCGACTCGCATCCATATGCGCGCTCGATTTCGACTTCGTCGTTAGGGCGGTTCAACTACATCCGCAACTCCGTTAAAGCAACCGTGGATGCTTACGACGGCGACGCGCATCTCTACATCTTCGACCCGGACGACGCGCTCGCCAGAGCCTACGAGGCGTTGTTCCCCACTCTCTTCGAACCCCTTGCAAAAATGCCAGCGGCCCTTCGGGAGCACGCGCGTGCTCCCGAGTCAATGTTCCACGCGCAGGCGGAACTCTATCGCATTTTCCACATGCGGGATCCCGAGTCGTTTTATAACAAAGCCGATCTGTGGGACATCGCCACATTCACCACCGGCCAGGGGGGCGAGCCGACACCCACGCCACCCACGTATGTAATCGCGCAACTCCCGGGAGAGAAGGCTCCGGAGTTCCTCCTCGTTGTGCCGTTCACTCCTCGCAACAAGCAAAACCTCATCGGCCTGATGGCCGCCCGATGCGATGGCGAGCACTTGGGCGAGATCGTTTATCTGCAATTACCCAAACAGGAAGTGATTCAAGGCCCGTTGCAAGTGGAAGCGCTGATTAATCAGGATCAGAACATATCGAAAGATCTGTCGCTGTGGAATCAGCAAGGCTCGCAGGTGTTGCGCAGCCAGATTCTAACGCTGCCCATCGATCAAACCATCCTTTACGTTGCTCCCATTTACATTCAAGCCGCGCAGGCACGCATGCCGCAGTTGAGAAAAGTTGCCCTGGTGCAAGGGGACACGTTGATCTACGCCGATACGTACGATCAGGCGCTGGAGCAATTGCGTGCAATGCAGCAAGGGCGTCCAGTAACGGCGCCAACCGGCGCATCACCAGCAACATCCGCTTTACCCGTCCCAACGACAACCCGCGGCGGCAGCGACCCGCGAATCGACGTCATTCGCATGCACCTCGAACGCTACCGGCAGCTTTCCGCGCAAGGAAAATGGGCGGAAGCAGGCAAGGAACTGGAAGCGGTGGAAGCGGCGGCGAAGAGCAAATAGACGCTTCCCCGTGAGATTCTGCGCTTCTGTTTGATGACCTCCCGATTCTCACCGGGTGTACGATGAAATTAGATGGGCGGCACGCACCATGCTCGCACCCAGCGCACTACGTCAGTACTAACGTGGTCGCTAATCGTCACGGTGGTTTTTGTCATCGTGGAAGCGGTCGCGGGCTTGCGCGCGCACAGCTTGGCGCTGCTTTCCGACGCCGGCCACAACTTCACGGACGCCTTTTCTCTTCTACTTGCCGCATTTGGCGTTTACCTGCAAGCGCGTCCGGGAGATCACCAGAGAACATACGGCTATCAACGCGCGGGGGTTCTCGCGGCATTCGTCAACGCGATCATCTTGGCATTTGTATCCGCGGTGCTACTGTACGAAAGCTACGTTCGCCTGCTTCATCCCGAGCCCGTCAACGAGCACGTGATGATCGTAGTCGCGGCGCTTGCGTTAGTGGTCAATCTCAGCATCGCGTGGGCGCTCGGTGGACATGGCGATCACCATCATGATCTGAACGTTCGTGCGGCGTGGATTCACCAATTGGGCGATGCCGCCAGTTGTATCGGCATCATCATCGGCGCCATCGTGATCGAGTACACCGGCTGGCTTTGGATCGACCCACTCCTCTCGATTCTGATTGGTGTCGCCATCATCGGCAGCGCTTGGGGGATCCTTCGCGATTCGCTTAATATCCTGCTCGAAGGTTTGCCGAAGGGTTTGGATTTGAAAGAAGTCACCCGCGCGCTGGCGCAGGTGCCGGGCGTCATCGACGTGCATGATCTGCACATCTGGAGCCTCGGGTCGGATTCCAGCGCGCTGAGCTGCCATGTTCTGATCGAGGAAATGCAGCCCGCTGAAAGCGACGCGATATTGAAGCATCTCAACCAGGTACTGCATTCTCGCTTCGATATCCATCACACGACGATTCAGTTTGAACACGTGCGATGCGTGCTCGCTGAGGTTCATTGCACATCGGCGGAAGCCGAAGCCGCACGGCACACGCACCCACACTAAGACGTTTTTCCATCGAACGAATAATGCGCTAGATGTTTTCGGCGAACCCTTCCCCGCGCAACAAGGGCTTTTGACTACACTTGAGGAAGCGGTCGCGTGAAATCATGCAGCACCCCGCAAGAGTCGGAAAATACGACGTGGAACAATTCCTCGGCGGAGGCATGTCCCGGGTGTATCGAGCCAAGGACACCGTGCTTGGCCGCGACGTCGCGATCAAAATTCTTTCCGAAGGCTGCGATGCTGACGCGCAAGCCCGATTCCTGCAGGAAGCGCGCTTGGCCTGTACCGCGAAGCACGAAAATGTCATTGCCGTGTACGACTTTGGCGAGGATCAGGGCCAGCCGTACATGGTGATGGAACTGCTCGAAGGCGAGAGTCTTCGCCGCATCCTCGACCGCAAGACGCCCGGCGATTTCAAATGGAAAATTCGCGTGGCACTGCAAGTCGCCCGCGCCATCGAATACATCCACTCGCGCAAAATCGTTCATCGCGATATCAAACCGGAAAACGTCTACATCGACGGCCACGGTCACGCGACACTGATGGATTTCGGCATCGCGAAGACGGAAGGCTTTTCGCTCACCAAAGCCGGCTTCACGCTGGGGACGCCGTTCTACATGGCGCCCGAGCAGGTGGTTGGCGGGCCCGTCACAGCGCAGGCCGATGTCTACGCATTCGGCGTGGTGCTATATGAACTGTTGACTGGACTAAAACCGGTTCAGGGTGACAACTTCGAACAAGTCTTCGACCGTATTCTTACCCAACCTTTGCCACAGGAACCGCTGGTCGAGGCAAAAATTCCACCGCTCGTGATCGACCTGATCGCCCGGTGTACCGCGAAACCCCCAGCGGCGCGTCCGCAGGGGCTTGGAGCAATCTGCGGCCAGCTCGAAACGCTGCTCGATCCCGCACAACACAGCGTCCGGCGCAGTCCGGAGATGCCCTTGGTCACCAAACGCGTGGAGCCGCCGCCCAAGCCGGAAGACAACGATATGCCGGGACTGCTCAGAATCCTTCCCGCACCATTTCGGAGCCAGGTCGGATTAGGGATACTGAGCGCGTTGGTGGTGCTGGCGCTGGCAGTTGCGGTCCTCCGGCTCACTCACTTACTTTAAAAGCTGCAGATGCAAAGCCCAATCCCGCTACCATCCACTCTTGGCAAATACGAGCTGCTCGAATTTTTGGGCGGCGGCATGTCGCACGTCTACCGGGCGAAGGACACCATGATCGGCCGCACGGTTGTGGTGAAGATCCTCACCGCGCAGGCGGACGAGGAAGCGCGGCAACGCTTCCTGCACGAAGCGCGCATCGCCGGCAATTTCCAGCACGAAAACATCGTGAGCATTTTCGACTACGGCGAGCATGAAGGCCTGCCGTATTTGGTGATGGAGTTCCTACGCGGGGAAGATCTGCGTGGAGCCCTGCGTAAAGGGCACGCGGGAACGTTGGCCAATCGCCTGCGAATCGCCGCCGACGTCGCCAGCGCTCTGCACTACGTGCACGAAAGCGGCATCGTCCACCGCGACGTGAAGCCGGAAAACATTCACATCGACGCAAACGGGCGCGTGAAGCTGATGGACTTCGGCATCGCGAAAACCGCCGACCTTTCTCTCACGCGCACGGGCATGGCAATGGGCACGCCGTATTACATGGCTCCCGAGCAGGTCACCGGCCGTGAAGTAACACCGCTCGTCGACGTCTACGCCTTCGGCATGCTGTTGTTCGAACTGCTGGTGGGCGAGCGCGGCGTCAGCGGTCAGACCATGGAACAGGTATTCTTCCAGATTCTGCAGCAACCGCTCGACATGGCGAAGATGGAAAACGCTGGCGTGCCACCTGCCATCCGCGACCTGGTGATGCAGTGCACCGCAAAGGATTCCGCCGACCGTCCGCAGACGCTGAAAGAAGTTGCCGAAACGATTCGCACCATTGCAAGCGATTCCGGCATAAGCACCGGCACACAACCCATAGCCTCCGCTGGACCCGCGAAGACAGCAGCAAGCCAAGCGGTGGATCCGGACGCGCCCACAGCTGCGGTGACCACCGTGCGTCCCACGGCGGCGCAGCCTGCAAAGCCCGCGGCTCCGCCGAAGCCGGAAACGAAAGCACCCGCACCGCCGCCATCGAAGGCCGCCGAGTCCGCGTCCAAGGCTGCTGCTGCGCCCATCCCATCGGAAGTGATGGAGGCTCCGAAAAGCAACAGCAAGATGATCGTGATCGCGGTTGTGGCGATCATCGTCATTGGCGCCGCCGCCGGCATCTTCTGGAACATGTCCAAGCAGGTACCCACCGAACCCGGCATGGTCTTCTTCCCCGCTGGATCGTTCCCCATCGGCGCAAGCAACAACCCGCAGCAGGTGGACGGCTTCTACATGGACGAAACGGAAGTCACCAACGGCGACTTCGTCGATTTCTGCAAAGCAACAGGATGCCCGCCGCCTTCCGGCGCAGCCGACCTGCCAATTGTGAACATCACCATCGAGCAAGCCCGCGCCTTCGCCAAGTGGAAAGGCAAGCGCCTGCCCACGCAAACCGAATGGGAGCGCGCCGCACGTGGAGCCGATGGCAACCGCTATCCGTGGGGCAAAGCGGAAGACGCGTCGCAAGCGAATCTGCGCGACAACTCCACGCTTTCCTCACACGCGCTGATGCCCGTGCGCTCGTTCAAAGCAACGCCTCTGTTCCAAATGGGCGGCAACGCGTGGGAGATGGTGGAAGGCAGCGTCACCCCCAGCGCCGAAGCCGCGGCGCTCTTCGCCAAGATGATCACTCCGCCGCCCGCCGCCGGAGAAAAATGGATCCAAATCCGAGGCGGCTCCTTCAACACACCGATGGCCGCCGCCGTCGCCTATGAATGGAGCCCGATCCCGGAACGCTTCACGTCTACCGACATTGGGTTCCGGTGCGTGAAGTCGCTGAAGTAGCGATCTTGGCCTTGATGGCGCAGGATTAATTTCCCCTAAATCACGCAACCCACCGCGCTTCGGGCGACTCCAACACAACGGAGGCCGTCATGAAACGTTGGGTTCTTGCAGCAGCGCTGGCGCTGGCCGTCTTCACGTCCGGCTGCGCGGTTCGAGCGAACTACTACCGGCATGGAGCTTCTCCCTACGGCTACGGGCGTGGCGATTACAGGCGCGGCTACGATGAGCGTTATCGCGGCGACTACCGGAACGACGGCCGTTATCGCGACCGCGATCATGATCGCGACGGCTACCGCGACGGGCGCTACGAGCGTTGGCGTTAGGATTTAGATTGCCGTCTACGACTGCGCAGGCGGTTCGGCCGGAGGAGCACCGGCACCCTCGGCGGGCTTCGGCTTGTGCTCTTTCGCGGGTGCCGCGGCCTTCACGGGACTGATGATCACGTGCGCGTTGCGGCCTTCCTGTCGTGGAGAGCCTTCGGCTGCGCCGTACTGCGCGAGATCCGCGGCAAACCGCATCAGGAGCTTGCGCCCCAGATCGGTGTGCGCGATTTCGCGTCCACGGAACTGCACCACGGCCTTCACGCGGTTGCCCTCTTGCAGGAACCGGATGGCGTGGTTCTTTTTGAAATCGTAATCGTGATCGTCGGTGTTGGGGCGGAACTTCAGCTCTTTCACCTGGATGACGTGCTGCTTCTTTTTCGCCTCGTGCTGCTTCTTCTTGTTTTCATACTGCCACTGGCCGTAATCCATGGCCTTGGCGACAGGCGGTTCGGCAGTGGGGGCGATGAGAATCAGGTCGAGTCCCAGCTCCTGCGCTTTGCGCACAGCAGCCATGGTAGGCAGCACCTCGACGACACCGTCGGGGAACACCGCGCGCACTTCACGCGCACGGATCGCCTCATTTACGTTCTCGCGGATCCTCGGCCGGCGGGGTGGAAATCCTCTGGGATTCATCGAGCGGACTGTCCACCAGCAGGCGAGAGTTTCATCATATGAACAAATAGTATCAGATTTGTCGGCGGATGTAGGGCGGTGTCCTCCGCTGCCCTCGCTCGCCGGGAACTGGCGAATCCGGCCGCACCTTAAGCGTTCTCCCACTTAATTTAGGGGGGCGGAAAACGGATGCCTTGAGCCTATAATAAAGGTGCCGACGCATACACCTTGGAGGAGGGTTTCGCCTCATGAAAAAACTTCTGATTGTTTCCGCATTGCTGGCATCCACCCTGTATGGGCAGGACAAGAAGCGGGTCGCCGTCATGAACTTTGAATACGGCACTGTTTCCACCAGCGTTGTCCAGATTTGGGGTTCGAACCAGGATATCGGCAAGGGCATTTCGGACATGATCGTGGACCGGCTCGTCAACGGCGCCAAATACTCCGTGATCGAGCGCAAGGCCCTCGACAAGCTGATGACCGAGCAGAATTTTTCCAACAGCGACCGCGCCGATCCATCGAGCGCCGCAAAGCTCGGCAAACTGCTCGGCGTGGACGCCATCATCATCGGCAGCGTCACCCAGTTTGGCCGCGACGATAAGAGCACGAACCTCGGTGGCCTGGGCGCCGCCGCGGGACGCTTCGGCATCGGCGGCATTGGCAAGAAGGAATCGAAAGCGGTGGTGCAGTTGACCGCGCGGCTGGTGAACGTGGAGACCGGCGAAATTTTGGCGTCCATTGCAGGCAAGGGTGAATCGAAGCGTTCGGGCACCAACCTAATCGGCGGCGGCGGCAGCGGCAGTGCGGTCGGGGCCGGCGGGCTGGATATGTCGAACTCCAACTTCGGCGCCACGATTCTGGGTGAAGCAACCAATCAGGCGGTTACGGAAGTTGTCGCCGGGCTGGATGAAAAATCCGCGACGCTTCCCACGCGCGTCATTGAAATCGACGGCATGGTGGCCGACGTCAGCGGCTCCACGCTAGTCCTGAACGTAGGTAAGCGTGCAGGCATTCGCGTTGGGGACACGTTGAAAATCGCGCGCGCCGGCCGCGAGATCAAAGATCCCGCCACAGGCAAAGTCTTGCGCCGCGTCGAAACCGATCTCGGCACCATCAAGATCACGTCCGCTGACGACGGCTCTTCGGAAGGCACGTATTCGGGCCAACCCGGCGTGAAAGTCGGCGACCACGTGAAGAAGTAGCCAACAGCGCAGGAAGCCGTAGAGACATGCCGCGCGGCATGTTGAAGGGAGAGCGGGATGCAGGTGGGAGACCGGATTGGCGATTACGAAGTCGTCAAAGTAATCGGTGCGGGCGGGATGGGCCAGGTCTATCAGGTCCGCAACACTCTCTCGGAACGCGTGGAGGCGATGAAAGTCGCCTTGTCGAATCTTGAAGGTAATCAAGAAGCACTCGCCCGCTTCCAGCGCGAAATCAAACTGCAGGCCGCACTCGACCATCCGAACATCGCCAAACTTTACACCGCCATGAGTTACGGCAATCAACTCCTGATGTTCATGGAGTTTGTGACCGGTGATTCCCTTTCCAAGATGGCGGAAAATGGTCCCCTGCCGGTGAAGTCGGTGATCGATTGGGCCATGCAGGCACTCGACGCTCTCAGCTATGCGCACGGCAAAGGAGTGGTGCACCGTGACATCAAGCCCGCCAACATCATGGTGACGCATGAGGGCGTGGTGAAGCTGATGGATTTCGGCATCGCGCGCGCGAAATCCGATCGCAAGCTGACGCAAACCGGCAGCGCCGTGGGTTCACTGTTCTACATGTCGCCCGAGCAGATCAAAGGCACCGAGCCCGATCCGCGTTCCGACCTTTACTCCTTCGGCATCACTCTGTACGAGTTGGTCACCGGCAAGCGCCCATTTGCCGGCAATAGCGATTTCCAAATCATGTCCGCTCACTTGCAGGAATCGCCCGCGCCGCCGATCGACGTCGTCCCGGGCGTGCCATCGGACTTGAGCGAAATCATCTTGATGGCGATTGCGAAGGATCCGGAATCGCGTTTCCAATCCGCGCAGGCATTTCGCGCGGCTCTGGCAAACGTAGAGTTGGGATCGGCATCCGCGGCGCCCGCAAAGCCGGCCGGAACCGCGGCAACCAAGACTGCCTCGGATGATGCCACGGCAGTGATGGCCACGCGGCCGCAGCCAGCCAAAGCAAGCGACGCGCCCACGGTGGCCGTGCCTCGTCCGCCGTCGCCTCCGCAACCCGTTCAACAGCAGCGACCTCCGCAACCGCCGCCACAACCCGCGCCCATGCCGCCATCGCAAGCCATGCCCGCTCCTCCGCCCTCGAGCCGCCGCGGAATGTACATGGCGATTGGCGGTATCGCAGCACTCGCCGTGGTTGCCATTGCCTTGACGCAAGGGCCAAAGATGTTCAACAGCGGATCGTCGGACGCGCAAACATCGCCCGCGACTACGAGTACACCATCCGCAACGCCTGCGCCAGCGGCCCAACAAGCGGCTCCAGCGCCCGTAGCCACACCTGCGGCGCCCGCGCCCGCTGCCGTTCCCACGCCCGTACCGGCGGCGAAGCAAGTCGCACCCGCTGCACGGCCAGTCCCAGCAGCAACTCCTCAGGCGACACCACAGCAAGCCGCACGCCCCGTGCAGCAAGCGGCACCGCAGGCGACGCCGCCACCTCCGCAACCTGTGGCCGCACAGCCTCCGGCGCAACCTGCTCTAGCAGCGCAACCAGCCCCCGCGCGAGCCGCGGCTCCGTCACCCGAACTCAACGATCTGCGCGAGCGATACAATCTCGTTTCCATTCGCGCCAGCACCGCCAAAGCCGGAGTTGAATCCATGCAGCAACAGATGTCGCGCCAAGGTCTCAACCTGCGCGCCGATGTCCGTGAAGCGAATACGCGTATGGATTACATGCTGCAGGAATCGATGGCATCCATCCGCTCGGGTGACGTCGAAGGCGGCAAGCGGAATCTCCAGATGGCGGAACGCGCCTTGGAGCAGATCGAAAAATTCCTCGGCAGGTAAAGCGGAAATGAATTTTCGTTTGGCGCGCGGACTTAGCCGCCCCGAGCGCCTTCAACGCGCACTGAGGATTGTCGCATCGCCATGACTGGCCAGCCATCCCGCCGCGTCCCTGGAGGTGCTCACCTCGCCATTCAGAACGGATAGCAGTAAGTTGCCGGTGATCACCGCCGAGAACCTTGGCGCGAAGGTGATATGTTCCTTCTGTCCTGCCAGCTTCAGAATGAACGGCACCAGCCGGTTTTGCCGCTGAAACAGAAGATGATCAAATTCAGCGGACCAGTTCCGGCTTCCCTGCCAGACTTCGCGCCGCAAACCGTGGTCCGAGGAAACGAGAAGGGTGGTTGTTTCCCAAAGACCCGCCTCCTCCAGTCTTCGCCGCAGTTCCCCCACAGTGCGATCCACTAAAGCCAAATTGTCCAGATATGTCGTCTTCTCGCTGAGGTTGAAGGCCTTCTGCTTGGCGTCGTAAATCGCGAAGAGGTGCGGTGTTGGAAAATGGATATAAACCAGCCCCAGGCGCGGGTCTACCGCATCCCGATAGGCGCGGTCGCGAATCTGAAAATACTGCCTCTGTTGCTCCGCTTGTTGAAAGACCTCCGATTCGTGTTCCGCGGACGCCCCAGAGAATCGAAAAATGTCGGTGAACCGCATCCAGCGCAGATGGAAGGCAAGCGCAACGGCCCGGGAAAATCCCAGTCTGGCAGCTTGCTGATCGCGCGCCAAAGCATTGCCGATTGCGAGGCTCGGGATCTCAGCGCACCGCGTAACGCTATCCCCCAGAACCCGGCAATAGGGGTGATGCCAGCCTACGATGCCCGTGTTGAAACCGAGCTCCCGCGCTGCCCGGAACACGTTCGGTTGATCATGCCAATTAACCGTTCGCGTGGACCCTCGTGGAGTCAGCAACAACGTGGAATGATCGCTCGGCTCGGAGCGGCCGAAAATCCTGCCGGAAATCAAGGATGGAACCGCCAGTAGCGTGAAATCGGCGGTCTGCTCGACTTGCTCCGCGACCATCGACTCTGCGCGCAAGCGGTCCAACTCTGGCAACTCAACCTCCGAAGGACGATGATCAAACGCCAGGCGTTGGTCGAATTCGTCGAAAAGGAGCCAGATCACCCGCCGAGATGCGCCCGCCCCACCGCTCTTTGCGGGAAGCTCAGGCAAGGTTGGACGCTCCGCCCACGCTGCGGGTGGATCGGTCAGCTCATAATTGATCCAATAATGTCCGGCCGACGCCGGCAAGACCAGGGTTGTGAAGAGCAGCGCCCGCTCGGCGGCCCGGTAAACACGCTGCCGGTTGCGGAACAAATCGACTATGCCCCACGCCAGCAAGGCTTCCATCAGTCCCACAAAGATCGTGCTGCCCCAATCAACGCGCCCCTGGCGGTAACTCCAGAATCGCCGGACGGTTTCGAGGCTTACGATCATCATCAGCATCATCGCGATTCGACCGGACGCCTTCATTCGGCCGGCTGAATCGTATCCGTTCAACGGGTGGCGGATGAGCCTCGATACGAGCCACAGAAAGACCGCGGTCAGTCCAACAGCGGCGAGGGTCGCCCAGAATGCGGTGTGCCTCGCCGGTTCGTTGCGGTAGTAGTCGGTCGAGGACAAGTGAGACGTGACCACGTCGTACCATTGCCGCAGAAACAACAGGTTCCCGAGCGAAACGCATAGCAGAAAATCGCGCATGCCTACGCGCGTTTGCGAAGAAGGTAGAGCCATCGCTGCAGTCCGTCGATTCTCTGGCATCGAACTTTCTCAAAATGCGGAGCCGCCGCCGACTCAAAGGCGCTCGCTGACAAATCCTTGTGTAGTGCTTCTCTCCCCCGGACGATCCTGCTGAACATTGCATCGGCAGGAGCAACAAACTCAATCAGGGCAAAATCGTTACTAATTTCGGCCACCAGGCCCATTAGCTCCGCCAGCGGGACCCGCTCCGTCACCAGCATGTGATGGATCACAGCCAGCATCATCACCATGTCGAAACGGCCCATCGCCTGAACCCGGTCGAGGAACGAATCGCATTCCTCATTGCGCCACCCCATCGCCGGCGTCGGGCGCGTCAGATCCACCACCATCGGCAGTACGTCCGCCCCCCTGCGCGCGGCCTCTCTCCAAATAGTGCCCACCACTGCCGGATCGGTATCGATAGCGACAACCGAAGCCCCTTGCTCCGCCGCCAGCAAACTGAACCGGCCTTCATTTGCGCCCACATCCAACACCGTTCGCGCGTGCGCCAGTTCAAGCGCTTCTTTGACGAATGTTTCCTTCTGCGCAAGTTGGGCGGAATTGTAGAGCGACTTGTGGTCCAGGTATCCGCTCCAAGTCGATTCGGGGCCTGAAGATTGCGAAAGCGAGCGCAGTTGCTTCGCCGAGCGCTCCAGCAAGCTTTCCACGATGAACTTTGCCTTTTCCGCCGAATCGAGCGGAACCGGATGATACACGTCCGCAGTAGCCTTCCCACTCATCCACTTCGGCAACGTAACAAGACTTAGGAAATCCGGCGAGAGCCGCTTCGCAAGACCGGCTATCCGATAAACGAAATCCGGCTCCAGCCCGTCGCGCTTCTGCGCAAAGATTTCGCGCGGCTCCATTCCAAAGTGCCGGTGCGTCAACAGCGGCAATAGAAACGTCCTTACAAACTGCGCATAAGACATCCACGCCCCGTCACGCGGGTCGCGCCGCTCAAACGACAGCACATCCACAAACACCGGGGCCGCCCCTCGATAAAGAACGTTGTACGGCGTGGCGTCCTTCAGTCCAAAGCCATCTTGCAGCACGCCGCGGAACAGCTCAAGCGTCAACTCGCCGGCCGCCGCCAGCATCTCGGCCGGCCACTCATGGGGATAACTGGGAAACGCGATGCGCTCATGCTCGTAACAGCAGGCGCTCACATCGGCTTCCGGAACTTCGGTGGAGGGAATGCGAACGGAGCGGATCAGCTTGCCCTGCTCCGTGGCTTGCCGCGCGGTTGTGGTTTGCAGAAAAGCTTCCAGTTCTTCCGCCGCGGCCGGCTCGACAATTCGCAGAATGCGTCCGCCGGATCGCACCACGGCACCGGCCGGGTCACGAAACGATCGCACCGATGAGGACAATCGTCCCATTTCGCCCGTTAGCGCCATCGTGGTCTTGGGGAGCGTTTCGCCTATCTGCTCGAGTCGGCCTTGCCGCGCAACTTCTGCACGAATTTGCGCAAGTAGAACGCGCCAGTCAGAATTCCCGCGTAAAACGCCTGGTAAACGAAAGCCCCAGTGCCAGGATCCGCGTACGCCGATGCCGTCACTGGCGTCCCCGCAACCAGGAGACCAAGAACCGTCCCGGCCAGAAGAACCCGTCCCGCTGTCCATGCTGTCTTTTTCATCATTCCTCCGCCCTTCCGGACCGCTTCGAGCGCTTTTCCGGCGTTTACACTAGCACTATCGTCCAGGGGGTTTTCCGAGATTAGAGCGTAGGTGATAACCCTAGTCCGTATACGTAGAGGAACCTAGTAAGGTCCCAGCCTCGCTCACCGCAACAGGGATTTGCGGCTAAGGGATTTGGGGACCCACCACCCGCTTCCCAACCGCACGTCTGCGAAACCGCACAGAACCTCGCGGGTATACTAAAAATTACCCATGTCCTCCAGCGCCACCATGCTTGCTTCGCCCGAAGTCATTGCCAAATACGAACCCGTCATCGGCCTTGAAGTTCACGTCCAGCTGGCCACCAACACAAAGATCTTCTGCGGCTGCCCCACCGGCTTTGGAGCCCCGCCGAACACCAACGTCTGTCCCGTTTGTCTCGGCATGCCCGGCGCTCTGCCCGTGCTCAACAAGCACGCCGTTGAGCTCGCCATCGAAGCCTCGCTCGCGCTCAACTGCAAGGTGAATCCGAAGTCCATCTTCGCTCGCAAAAATTACTTTTATCCCGATCTCCCCAAGGGCTACCAAATCTCCCAATACGATCAGCCCCTTGCCGAATTCGGCCACGTCGAAATCAACGTCAACGGCGTCACCAAACGCATCGGCGTCACCCGAGTCCACATGGAAGACGACGCCGGCAAGAGCATCCATGACGGCTTCAAGGATTCCGACCGCTACACCTACGTCGATCTCAACCGCAGCGGCACGCCCCTCATTGAAATCGTGAGCGAGCCCGATATCCGCAGTTCCGACGAAGCCCACGCCTATCTCACCGAGCTCAAGCAGGTGCTGCAATACATCAACGTCTCCACCTGCGACATGGAAAAAGGCCACCTGCGCTGCGACGCCAACGTGAGCGTCCGCCTCAAGGGCGCCGAAAAGTTCGGGACCAAAGCTGAAGTCAAAAATCTGAACTCGTTCCGTTTCCTCAAAATGGCGATCGATAAGGAAATCGCGCGCCAGGTTGCCGTGGTGGAAAGCGGCGGCCGCGTCGTCCAAGAAACGCGCCTCTACGATCCCGACGCCGACGAAACCGTCAGCATGCGCAGCAAGGAACACGCGCACGATTACCGCTATTTCCCCGAGCCGGACCTCGCCCCCCTGCGCGTCAGCGAAGCATGGCTATCCTCGGTCCGCGAACGCATGCCCGAGCTCCCGCAATCCCGCCGCAAGCGCTTCATCGAAGAATTCGGCCTGCGCGAATACGACGCCCAGGTGCTCACCGCAACCCGCGCCATGAGCGAATACTTCGAGCAAACCGCCAAGGCCGTGAGCGGCTCCGAAAAACCAAGTGCCGACGACGCCCGCGCCGCCGCCAACTGGGTGATGGGCGACCTCTCCGCCCTGCTCAAGCAGGAAGGCAAGGAAATCGAAGACTCCCCCATCAGCGCCCAAGCCCTCGGCGGCCTGATCGCGCTGATCTCGAACGGCAAACTCACCGGCAAGCTGGCCAAAGAGATCCTGCCCAAAATGGCCGCGTCAGGAGAAAGCGCCGAAGCCATCGTCAAACGCGAAGGCATCGAATCCATCAGCGACGAAGGCGCCCTAGGCAAAATCATCGACGAAGTAATCGCCGCCAACCCCAAACAAGTCGAGCAATACAAGAGCGGCAAACAACAAGTGATCGGCTTCCTCGTCGGCCAAGTCATGAAACAAAGCCGAGGCCAAGCCGACCCGGCAACGGTGAACAAGCTGCTGAAAGAGAAGCTGTAGGGAAGTGTGGGACGGACGCGAGTCCGTCCCATCTGAGTCTAGAATTCGATTGAGCGAAAGGACAGCGAATCAGCGAACTTCTTGAGGCGAACGAGGAGAAGGAATGCGCCCTACAATTCACTTTTTCGCTGCTGTCGTCACCGCATCACTCATAACGACAGCGATCTACATGGGGCTGATTGGAGCGTCCCTTCCTTTTCTACAGAAGCCTGACCCGTCACGTGTAACGACAACGATTTTCTTGGCGCTTGTTCTGATTTTTCCGGCAGGAGTTGCGGCCTGGTGGCTTTTCAAAAAACTCCGAGCGACTTATCCCACGCGAACGGCACGCCGCACGGCAATCGCCTATATTCTGTTTGCGCCAGTGTCGTTGGCCGTTGCCAACCCGCTTTCCGCGATCATTGGTGCATACTCCGAGGGTATAGGGCGACACGCATATTGGGGCCTCCTGGGTGCTGTTGCAGGCGTCGCGATAGTTAGCGCGATCCTAACCTGCACGATCTGCGCCTTCATATGCTGGATAAACAATCGGTACCCTGCGGCCTGACTACTGCGAATGAAGGAGCCACCGACTGGAGTTGCCATGGGTGCTATCCCCCACTTCCCCACCGCGCTATACTAACTCCCGCGCCGCACAAGCTCCCCTTCTTTCAATCATCGCGACCAAAACATTCAGGAGACATCATGCGCCCCTCAAACCGTGGAATCCTCTTATTCGCAGCAGGAATCATTCTGGGAATGGTGACCATTAAGTCGATCGACGCCCAGCAGGAAAAAGGACTCGGCGTGCGGGTGAACCATGTCGGCATCGCCGCGAAAAACCTGCAGGAGACGCTCGATTTCTACGAAAAGACCCTCGGCATGCGCGAAGGCTTCGTGATGCGCGACGCGAGCGGCAACCCCACCACCTACGGCATCCAGGTGGATAAGTACACGTTCCTCGAAATTTCCCAAGCCAACGCCAACCGCCCCGCCGGCCTCAACCACTTCGCCGTCGAGACCCCGAAC
>JBEBGM010000128.1:0-2479 GCA_040081455.1 Bryobacteraceae bacterium | reverse complement strand
CGGGTCGGTTGTGTGCGGCAAGCTCATGCCAGGCGGAGGAAGAGGCTTGGCGGTTATCAGGCCGGCAGCGCGGAGCCATGCAAGCGCGTTTCCACCCCCGAGTTCCCCATAGTGGCCGCCCTCCTTGTCCATGTCGCGTAAGTCGCCGCACTGGCCCGCGAGGAGGCCAAACTGCTCCGGAATTAAAATCTTGTCTTGGTCAGGAACATCAAGAATGCCGCCACTGGTTATGAAAAGAGCGGGGTTGGTTGGCGGGGCTGGAACGGCCTGCAGCGCGCGTGGCAAACGATCGACATAGACAGGGAATGACCACCCTTGCGGACAGGTAGTATAACCTAGGAAACTTTTGTCGCAGCCGGCGACGTAGATAGCGTAGACGCCTTTATCGCTGGCGTCGATTTCATAGAACCCGCTTTTTCCGCCATCGACATCAATTTGTTGATTATCGTTCTTGTGTTGCTCCTTGACGTTCTTCTCATTATTCTCTCGATCCCAGCGCACCACGAACTTATCATATGAGTGTGGGGCAGTCGGGCCCCATTGGACCATGATCTTGTTAAGGAGCGTGTATGGCGGCGTCGGCGTCCGCTTTTGGTAAGCACTGAGCATGAAGCCTGGCGATAAAGGGTCCTTGTCAAAGTTGGGGTAGTTCGCAATCTCACCTCGTTCGAATGTTTGGAACTCACCGCCGAACGCCAGGCGCGGCCGTGCCCGTGTCAACGGCTTGCCAAAGGCTTCGCAGGCTCCTTTGTTCTTGAATTCTTTGAGGATCTTTTCAGGCGGGTAGCACACCGGATCGACCATGCTTAGGCATTGACACTCGGAACCGACGCAGCCGGCAGGAAGCCCGGGAGAACTGGCGGTCGGGCAGTTTGCGCTGGCAGGCATTGCCCACTGCAAGAGCATGATTGCGAGCAAGATCATGATTATCCCGGTCACCGGGAAAGCGCGACCGTGATGACCAAGACCGCGAATGCAAATAACCCTGCGGTTGCGCATGTTTCCCGCTCCTACAAGTCCTGAAAAAAATGCGCCGCAGCGACGCTATGTCAACACAGAGCGCGGATTCGCTATTTATGATCTCAAGCAATATACTTGACAATCTTTCTTTGAAACAATTTCTAGGGAAGTAAAGTGAATGTTGCCGAAAGGTTGATTTCACGAACAGCCGAATAGCATCCCTTCGCGTCACTCATTCGGCCGACGTTGGTCGCATTTGCAACTCACTCAAAGGTACAGTTGGTCGATTTTCAGCACGCGCAGTGGTGCATCGCCCCCACGCGTCACACCTCGTCGTTGCTCTGGTCCTTGCGACCAAGTGCACGCTCGATCTCGGTGGCTTCGTGCTCAAGTGAAGCCGCGATAGCCAATAGATTTTGCCGATCTACTTCTCCAACATTTTGCGCCAGCACACGAGCCTTACCGGCTTCACGACGCAAACGCGCCGCGCTTCCCCCTTGCATATAGGCTTCACCCCAAACAACCGGTGCACATTGGCACCTTGGCGGTCTCCCCCGAGTCGCCGGCCGCAACGAATAGTGTCTTCCAGTTCAGACACAACGAGATCGAAACTGGCGATCGGAATGATACCGTATCGCCAGTATTGTGCTGACTCTGATGTAAGTAGCTGTGCTCGTTTGAATTACTGGTCATTGTAAATTTATCGGTGTTGCCGACCTCACGGTTTTTAGGACGACTGGCGTTGCGCAATTCCTGCAACCAACTATCTTTAGCGCCCGTACTAATGCTTAGTGTTGCGGGAGACTTTGCGTTGACTCGACTATTTCGAGTTAGGAATAATTTTAACCGTGGAGTGGCATGGCTCGTAGTGGGACTGGCGAGCGCCACCGGAGCGCAGGCGTCGATGACGACGGAGGCTCAAAAGCCAACGGGGATTTCGATCGATGCCCATCTCAACTTCGGCACATTGCTGCGGAAGTCGGCGCTTCAGTCCGC
Organism: Bryobacteraceae bacterium; assembly: GCA_040081455.1. Taxonomy (GTDB): domain Bacteria; phylum Acidobacteriota; class Terriglobia; order Bryobacterales; family Bryobacteraceae; genus Palsa-187. The sequence goes on along the minus strand of JBEBGM010000128.1, from coordinate 523 downwards.
GACGATCACCATCGACCCGGAGACCGGTAAGCGTTCGATTGAAGGCGTGGACCCGCCCGTGGGCGGCGTGACGCTCATAAACGAAAACATCCGCTTCCTCGTAGATCTCATCAAAACCAGTGAGGGGTCGATCATACTGCCGGCTACCGGAGCGCTAGCCGTGGGGATCGGCGGAACTATCGCTGTGTCGCCGATGGTAGATGACGGGAGCTATCGGGGTCGCGTCGTCATCAACGTCGCCTACGATTGAGCGCCCGGACGTATCCGATGACACCGGCTGGGGTAACGCCCGAGCCCTCGATCCAAACGTGACCTCCACAAAAAAGAGCCGAGCATTGCTCGGCTCTTATGCGGTCAAAACCCCGCTTTCACTTTGAGAAGCGAGAACGAGATCGGCGTGAAATACCGATCGCATTCAATGCGCGGAACACTGCCCGCCAGATGGAGCGCTGCCAACTCGTCAATCGAGACGTAGCCCCATTCATCGGCATGAAGGCCGGTGACATAGCCAAAGGCGATGTCG
>JBEBGM010000075.1:0-9610 GCA_040081455.1 Bryobacteraceae bacterium | reverse complement strand
GGTGAGTTGCCGCTGACCAAACAGAGGCGTGGACGCGCAAATCGCCGCCAAGGCGAGCGCAAAAAACGTCCGGGTACACCGGTTGCCAAAAGATACCGAGCGTTGCAGAGACACGTTAGTTAGATGATATCTTACAACGGCTTAGAGTAACGGTGAACCGTTGGCTCGGGTGCGCGGCGGGGCGGTGCGGGTGGGGAGGCAGGCCGGACTTTCTTTTCCGGCCCGCATTTGGGAGAAAACGGGACTACAGTTCGGCCCATTCGCGCTCTAGCTTGCGCGAGTATTCGCCGGAGGCGTAGATATCGAACTCGAAACCCATATCGGTAATTTCGGCGAACGGCTCTTCTTCTTGACGAAGCCGGAACATGTGATCCGCATAACGGTAGTAGTTGCGGATGAATTCGTCGGAAAGCACGCCCGGGGTGGGCGCGTCGGCCAACAGAATGCTCAGCCCTAAAGCGCGCGCGAAGATGGCTTTGTAATCGTTGACGCCCCACTTTTTCAATTTGGCCTGTACGTCGGTGGGCGTATGGTTGATCAAGTAGGAAGCCAGGCTCTGATAGCGGATGCCCGAACCGCGCAATACGGGATTGCGATCGATGTGCTCCAGGCACTGCTCGATCCAACGCAGCAGGTCTTTGCCCACGTAGAAGAGCATACGGATCTCTGAGAAGCGGCCATCGAGCAGCGTCGCCTCCAGGTCATGCTGAGAGCGCTCACCTTGCGGCAATAGGCCCTGTAACATCAGATTCGCGCGAGAACTCTCCAGCAGCCGGTTCGGCGCGGAACGATCAGCGAAAGGATGAAGAATCAGGGGGGGTAACTTGCGATGCATCAGGTTCTCCGAAACCGAAGTATCGCAAATTATCGACGCTGGGTAAGTAGTACTTTGGCCTCAATTGTTTGCCCGGACCTCAGTACCTTCACTAGGACTTCATCGCCAGGATTATGGTCCCGGAGCGCGTAGGTGAAATCGTATAGATTGCCGATCTCTTTGCCTCCGAACTCGATAAGGATGTCGCCACCCATCAGGCCTGCCTTGGCCGCAGGGCTTCCGGCGCGGACGTCAGCGAAGCGGACGCCCTTGGGTGGCTCGTTAAAGTCCGGGATGCTGCCGAAGTCGGGGCCATAGCCGGAACGGCCCTCGCCGCCAGCGACGGGCCCAGGGGGGGCGGCTTCCACCTTCACAAAAGCTGGGCGATCAGGTGCCACAGCCAGCGCGTTGGCGATTCCAGCGACGTAGTCGAGGAGTTTGACCGCGTCCCCGGCATCAATCTTATCGGGTGTGTCTGTAGGCTTGTGATAATCGCCGTGCAGGCCGGAGAAAAAGAATAGCGACGGCACCTTCTTGGCGACGAAGGACGCATGATCGCTTGCGTCGTTCATATTGGTGCCGGAATTCTTTCCCGATTCGTCGATCCTCAGCGACGCTGGAACCGGGACGCCTTCAATCAGCTTGGCCAGTTCCGGGCCGCCAGTCTGCGATCCGCTCATGAACACGCGGCCTTCACGAATGCGGCCGATCATATCCAGATTCAACATGGCGACGGCGTTTTCCAGCGGCAAATTCGGATGATTCGCGTACCACGAGCTGCCCAGCAGGCCGATTTCCTCCCCAGCGAACGTCATGAACAAGATGCCGCGCTTGGGACGATTCTTGTCCGAGTACGTGGAGGTGAAGTAGCGGGCTAATTCGATCACGCCCGCAGTGCCGGAGGCGTTGTCGTCGGCACCGGGGTGAATCTGTCCCTTTGCGTTGGGCGCCAGCGAAAACTCTACGCTTGTCCCCAGGTGGTCGTAGTGCGCGCCAATGATGACATATTCCGGCGTGCTTCCTGGGAGGTATCCCGCGACGTTGTGCACTGTCTTATTCACGCGGGTCAGATCGACGGAAAGATCAACATGCAGAGTGGAGAGGGCGAACGAGCGCGGCTTCAAATCGGCGTCGATGCCTTTCTGAATTTCCGCCAGGCTCTTGCCTTCGGCCTCGAACCATTTTTCCGCCGTAGCGGCTTTCACCTGGACGAAGAAGATGCCGGAATCCTTGGGCCCACCGGTGCTGCCGAACTCTTCCAGCTTGTCGGCGGAATCCGGATGCTGTGCCAAGTCATTGATAAAGAGAACACCTTTGGCGCCGTGGCGCTTCGCGGCCTGCATCTTGTCAATGAAGCTCGCATGTTGGGTGAGTTTGCGCCCTCCAAACGGGCTGTGGTCGTTGTTCTCCTGCGGCTCATGGCGAAGAATCAGCACCAGCTTGCCGTTGACGTCGAGACCGGCGTAATCGTCGTAATTTTGTTCTTTCGATGCGATGCCGTAACCCGCAAAGACAACACCGGCAGAGACTTTGCCGCTCGTGGACATCGAAAGCGGCTGGAAATCCTCGGCGATCTTTAGATTTACTTTGTGGCCCTTCTCTTCCACGGCGAGTTTGTTGTTCGGACCCATCCTGGCGCCGATGTCGGCGGGGAAAGAGATTTCGTAGTTCTTGCCGTCAACCGGTTTGAGGTGGAACGCCTTGAACTGCGCGGCGATGAAGGACGCCGCTTTCTCGAGCTCCGGGGAACCCGTGGCCCGGCCCTTTAACTCGGGCGAGGCCAGGTAGTTGACGTTCTTTTTGTAGGCGTCCGCGTCAAACGTGGCGGCAGTGAGCGCCAACGGACCAAACAGCAAAATCCAACGAACGCTCTTCATGCGCGAAACCTCTTCTTTGTATGACTAACGGGTGGCCAACATCGGAATCTGGACGGAGCAGCAATCGTCCTTCTTCTCTTCGGCCTTGGCCACTGGCTTCGCGGCGGCGGTGGCGTGGTCGATTTCGATCTGCAGCAGCTGCGAGAGAACACCCCAATCGAGCGCTCCTTCGATCTTGCGGCCATTCATGAATAGCGTCGGCGTGGCGTTTACTTGCAGCGCATGGCCCATCTGGACGGCACGGTCCACTTCGGAGGCAGCGGCTTTGTCCTCGGTGCACGACTTCAACTTTGCCGGATCGAACGCCTTGGACTTCGCGAAATCCTGCGCCTTGGCGTCCAGGTTTTCGAGTGTAATGTCTTTCTGGCTTTCGTACACCCAATCGTGATACGCCCAGAAAGCATCCGCGCCCTGCTTGTACATGCAGCGGCCGATGATGGATCCCTTCATTGCCCAGGGGTGGATGGTGACCAGCGGAAAATCATTGAAATACACGCGAACTTTGTCGCCGAATGCCGCGGGGATATTCTTGCGGAGTTCCGTCTCTTCCTTCTGGCAAACCGGGCACTGGAAATCGCCGAAGACAACCAGATTTACGACGGCTTTGTCGCCGGCGCCGAAGTGCGGCTGTTGATCCTGCTTCATCAGATCGACGTTGGCCTGGAACGGGCTCTTCGTGATGTCATACGCCGTGCCTTTGATGACATTTCGTCCGTCTTTGGAGACGTAGTACATCTCATCCTTCGTTTGTCCGTTATAGGAGAGATGCACCCAAACGTCGTTGTAGTCCTTCAGCGTGTTGGACGCGACGGGGTCATCAATCTTCACGGTGACCTGCGGCACCCACAGTTCGGAGTAGCGCAAGTAGGATTCGAGCGTCGCCTTATCAAGGGCCGATTTCTGCTGGGCCAAGCCCACAGAAGCGAGTATCAGCAGACCGAAGAACATTTTGACGGAGTTTTTCATAATGCAGTGTTTCCATTATACTTGACGGCGTTTCGGGGTAGTCGGTAGGCCGCAGCTTGTCCGGATGACCGCGGGTCGCCAAGCGGCAGCGGACGCGTTTTCAAAACCTTGGCATACTGTTAACTTGCCTCGTTCCTGGCTCATTGTTCCTTTGCTGCTCCTCTACCTGCTGCATTTGGGCGGAGTGGGATTCCTTGGCCCCGACGAACCTCGTTACGCTTCCATCGGCCGCGAGATGGCGAAATCCCATGACCTTGTCACGCCCCGGTTGGACGGCGAGCCATGGTTCGAAAAGCCTCCCCTGCTCTATTGGATGGTGGCGGCGGGCCACACGTTACGCCTTTCCGGCGAATGGGCGGCACGATTGCCGGTGGCGCTGGCGAGCGTGGCGTTCCTCGTCTTCTTTTGCGCCGCGGTAGAGCGGCAATTCTCGGCACGGGTGGCGACTGTGGCAACGGCGTTTCTGGCCACGTCGGTCGGATGGCTCGCCTATAGTTCCACGGCACTGACGGATCTGCCCATGTCGGTGGCACTGGGCGGCGCCGTCTTCATTACCTTATTCGATACGCGGCCTTTAGCCCACTTGGGGAACCGCGGCTGGATTGCCGGTGGACTGCTCGGATTGGCGATTCTTGGCAAAGGACTGGTCCCGGTGGTGTTGTTTGCTCCACTGCTGCTGATTGCGCGAGGGAAACGGATCGGCATCATTGCGGGTGCGATCCTTGTGGCCACGCCGTGGCATGACCTTTGTTACATGCGCAACGGCAGCCTGTTTTGGAACGACTACTTCTGGAAGCAGCATGTTTCGCGCTTCTTTACGCCGGAACTCCAGCATGTACAACCATTTTGGTATTACGTGCCGGTCCTGTTGGCCGGATTCTTTCCATGGACTCCGCTGGCCGGGTTGCTGGCGCGCCGCCGTCTTTATGAGGACACTCGAGTGCTCATTCTAGCGGGTTGGTCGGCGTATGGCTTGCTGTTTTTCTCGATGGCGCGCAACAAGCTGCCCGGCTATGTGCTGCCGCTGATGCCGGCGCTTGCGGTGGTGTTGGCGGTGGCTTGGGACAAGGCTCCATTCAAGGAGTGGTGGCTCGCGGCATGCGCGCTATGTTTGGTCGCGCTGCCGACGGCGGCCACTGTTTTGCCGGAAGCGCTGAACTCCGGGCTAAGTCGCACGCACGTCGAGGTTTCGTACGGAGGCTTGGTGTTCCTTCTGGCCGCCGGTGCCGCGTGGTGGTTGGCGGGGAGGGAACAGCGGGAACTCGCTGTTCTGACGGTGGCCCTTGCCGCGGCGTTGGGGATCACTTATTTCAAGTACCGGGCGTATCCCGTGCTTGACCGCGAAGTGTCCGTCCGCGCGTTCTGGAACGAGAATCGCGACAGGCTCCGCGGCGGATGCATGGGCGACTTGGCTCGCGCGTCCGAGTACGGTTTGAACTACTACACTCGCGAGAAGCTGCAACCGTGCGGGCAATCGGCTTCGACACGGATCACCGGCAAGGGCGGCCGGCTGCAAATTGCAGAGACCGGCGCCTCGCGGTGAAAGTAACTTCGGAGCTTAGATTTACACACTCCGGCGGCGGCGTATCAGAGCCGGGTGCGGGTCGGCAAACTCTTCCTCAGCCATAACCCGGAGTGCTTCCTGATGCGCGCGTTCCTCCCATTCCTCATGGTGAGGGGCGGGCGCGGCATAGCGGACTTGCTGCGGACGCTGCGAGACCTCGATGCTGTCGGTTGCCCAACAGATGGTTGAGATGAGAGCCCAAAATACTGCTCCGGAAACAAGAGCCAAGGGAAGATCCCCAGGTTCGGAGTGATCTACGAACGCAAGGTTCGCCAGAACGCTTGCGCCAAACAAAACGCCGCCAATCGAGGTCCAAAAAACCCAGCGGCGGACTGCAACGTGATAGTAGTGAGCCATCGTCTCCGCTCCGTGGTGCATAGGATATACCAGCGTTTGTACAGACGAAAGCGGGGAGGAAAGGTTTCGAAGTAGGGCGTAGTGGAAATTGGGGATGCCGCGCTCAGGGTTCATTTTTCGCCGCTCTACCCAAGCAATGAAACACGTACCATGGGGAGGTGCCGCGTCTTTTTTTGATCGACTCCTTTGGATTTATCTTCCGCGCCTATCATGCGCGGGCGCGAAGCAGCGCTCCCCCCATGCGGACTGCGGCGGGTATTTCCACTGAAGCCGTTTACATCTTCCACAACATGGTTCGGAAACTGCGGGCGACTCAAAAACCCGATTATCTGGCGGCGATTTTTGAGAGCGAAGGCCCCACGTTCCGAGACGAGGCGTTTGAGGCGTACAAGGCGAATCGCGCCGAAACGCCCGTGGATCTGCTGGAGCAGATTCCGTGGATCCGCAAGACGCTTGAAGCCATGCGGATTCCGGTACTCGAATACAAAGGCTTTGAGGCGGACGACGTCATCGGCACACTGGCGCGCAAGGGCGCGGATGAAGGATTGGAAGTCGTCATCGTATCGAGCGACAAGGACATGCTGCAGTTGGTCAATGACCGTGTCCGCATGTTGAATCCGATGAAGGACGACATGATGTTCGATGAAGCGGCCACCGAAGCCTACATGGGTGTGAAGCCGTCGCAGGTTGCGGATTTACTTGCGTTAAAGGGAGATAGCGTCGATAACATCCCCGGTGCTCCGGGCATCGGCGATAAAGGCGCGAAGGATCTGATCACCCGCTTTGGCAGCGTGGAAGGCGCCCTGGAGCACGCGGCCGAAGTGGAGCGCAAGATGTATCGCGAGAGCTTGCAGAATAATCGCGACATTATTCTGTTGAGCAAGAAGCTCGCGACCATCCACACAGATGTGCCTCTGCCGCTGGACTTAAACGCTCTGGCGACACGCGAATCGGATAAGGATCAACTGCGCGAGTTGTATCGGACGCTGGAGTTCCACACGCTGTTGCGCGAACTGGGCGCGAGTAATGGCGGCTCGGGCGCCAGTGAAGTGAAGCCGGAGAAAGATTACAAGAGCTTCGAATCACTTGCGGAACTCGATACCTGGTTGCCGAACGAGGGCCCAGTGGCGGTGGCCGTGGGCGAGATGATGGAGTCCACCGTGCTCGGCTTGGCGGCGCGGCCGTTTGAGGCGAGAACGATTGGCCTGGGCGAAATTCCGGATCGCGCCACGGTAGCGCACGATATCAAAACGATCGTGCGGCAGTTCGGCGAGTGTCCGCATCTGGAACACGATGTGATGTTGTACGGATTCCTGCTCTCCGCTGATCCTTCGGGCTGCGATTTGAAGTACTTGTCGGAAAGCCGCCTGGGTGAACCGGTGGAAGACGAACCCGCGGCGAAGGCCGACATCACGCTGCGTTTATTTCAGAAACTGCGCCCGGAAGTGGAAGCGCAAGGCTTGGCGGATCTGTACGAAAAGATCGACCGCCCGCTGATTCGCGTGCTGGCGCACATGGAAGACGTGGGCATTCGCGTCGATCAGGATCAGTTGCGCGGCATGAGCGCGCGGATGGATCAGGAGATCTCGCGGCTTTCGGCGGAGATTTATGAGATCGCAGGGAAAACGTTCAACATCAACTCGCCACAGCAGTTAGGCAAGGTGCTGTTTGAGGATATGAACCTTCCGGCTCCAGTGAAGGCGGGCAAGGGGAAGCAAATTTCGACGGCGGCGGATGTGCTGGAGGAATTGTCGGGCGAATATCCCATCGCATCGAAAGTATTGGAGTTCCGCCAGATCGCGAAACTGAAAGGGACCTACGCGGATGCGCTGCCGGAGTTGATCGATCCGTTGACCGGGCGCGTGCACACGACGTTCAATCAAACGGGCGCGGCAACGGGGCGGCTCTCGTCCTCGAATCCGAATCTGCAAAACATCCCGATTCGCACGGAGTTAGGCCGGGAAATCCGCGCGGCGTTTGTGCCTCGGGCGGAGAATGGCGAGAAGTGGAAGCTGATTGTCGCCGATTATTCGCAGATTGAATTGCGGCTATTGGCGCATATGTCGCGCGATGCGGTGCTGGTGGAGGCGTTCCGTAACGGGGAGGACATCCACACGCGCACGGCGGCGGAAGTGTTTGGCGTGCCTCCGTTGATGGTGACGGCGGAACTGCGAAGAAACGCCAAGGCCGTAAATTTCGGGATCGTGTACGGGCAGACTCCGTTCGGCTTGGCGCAACAGTTGGGGATTGATCGCAAGGAAGCAGACCAATATATTCGCGCCTACTTTGAACGCTACGCCGGTGTGCGTCGGTTCATCGATCAAACCATCGCCGAAGTGCGCCGCAGCGGCATTGCCGTGACCATGCATGGACGCAAGCGGCCGATTCCGGACATGACCAGCAAGAATCCGAACGCCCGGGGCTTCGCCGAACGCACGGCCGTAAACACTCCTCTGCAGGGGACGGCCGCGGACATCATTAAGCTGGCGATGATCCGCATCGAGAAGAAGCTGGAAGGCCTGCGAACGCGGATGCTTCTGCAGGTGCACGACGAACTGGTGTTTGAATCACCCGCCGAAGAAGTGGATCAGGTGCGTGCCATGGTCAAGGCGGAAATGGAAGGCGTGGAGAAGCTGCAGGTGCCGCTGATTGTGGACGTCGGTGTGGGAGAGAATTGGCGGGACGCAAAGTAGAACGGAGTTACAATAACGGCAGAGGAAACATGGCCTTCGAACGAATCAGCATTCGAGCGGAAGTATGTCACGGGCAGGCTTGTGTGAAGGGGACGCGGATCCCAAACTTGGCGAATTAGTGAGATACTCCCCGTATGGTTGTTCGCTATTCCGCCACGATTCTTGGATTAATTTTTCTAGTATCTTCTGGCTTCGGAGCCGAAAAGTTCCCGAAGCCTGATCGAGCGCCAGCCGAAACCACCGCAGCCCACAGGGAAAAGATCCAAGAGGGCCTGCGTCTCCATGATTCGCGGCAGTTTGATGCTGCTATCGCGATTTACAGCAGCGTGCTTGCTGAGACACCTGACGACGTACGTGCTCTTTATGAGTTGGCGTTTACGTACTTTGCGAAGAAGGATTATCAGAATACAATTTCGGTTGTCCGGCAGGCAATCCGATATAAGAGTCTTCTCTTGGGTGAACTGTATTCACTTTTAGGGAATGCCTACGATGATTCCGGCAAAGCAGATTCAGCCGTCGATGCCTACCGTGCGGGAATCAAAGTGTCGCCGCAAACGGCGTTGTTGTACTTCAATCTGGGATTAGCTCAGTCCCGGGCCGGCAAACATGTCGAGGCAAAGGGTAGCTTGCAGGAAGCTCTTTTGCGAAACCCCAACCACGCGACAAGTCATTTTCTGCTTGCGAGTACTTATCAGCGCTTAGGTTACAAAATTCCCGCCTTGATGGCCTTGTCCCGATACTTGTTGCTCCAGCCCGACTCCCGTCGTGCGGCAGATGCGATTGTTAATTTGAATGAAATGGTTCTAGGGAGCGTGAAGTCCGGTGATAAGCCGGGCAATCTGGTGATCAACCTAGCGCTACGGCCGGATTCCAATAAAAAGAATGACGAGGGTGATTTCGGACCCACTGAACTGTCCGTCTCAATTGCCGTTGCGGCGGCACAAATGAAAGACACCAAGGAGTCCCCATTCTCCACGATTGCCTCGGCTTTCAGTTTGCTTGGAGAGTCGATTAGCGACGTCAAGGGGAAAGGCTTTGCCGTTCGATACTACGGACCTTTTTTCAGTGAACTGACTAAGGAGAAAGGTCGCACGGAGGCATTTGTGAACACGGTGTGGCAAGCTCAACCGCCCCAGGGTGCCACAGAATGGCGCATTGGAAATGAGGGTGCGGTTCAAGCTTTTGATCAGTGGCTCCATTCGTACTCCTGGCCGAACAAATAGGTCCGTTGCACTATCTGTTTATGTATTCGAAATCTTGCCCGGCATCGTCACCCGGTTGCGTTACATTGGGATCGAGTGACTCGTATTCTCTTCACCATCCTTTCGTTTTCCGTTCT
>JBEBGM010000127.1:0-2511 GCA_040081455.1 Bryobacteraceae bacterium | reverse complement strand
CTTCGAGCGCAAGACGCGTCTTCCCCGCTCCACCGGGTCCGGTCAGCGTGAGCAGTCGAGTGTCGGGGCTCAATAGCAAAGCCTTGACCTCGGCGAGCTGCCGCGTCCGGCCGACGAAGCTGGTCGGTGGCGTCGGCAGCATCCGTTCGTCGAAGCCCATTAAGACTGTGGGTAGCTACTGGCCGTATGCGACAACCGTGTTCGACTACGTCCGCCGCGCGATGCCCTACGATCAACCCGGCTCGCTTGCCGCGGATCAGGTTTACGCTGCGGTCGCATTCATTCTGCACGCCAATGGCATCATCGGTGAGAACGATGAGATGAATAGGACCACGCTTCCCAAGGTAAGGATGCCGAATCGCGACGGCTTCATCCCTGACGCGCGGCCGGACGTAAAGTCAAAACCCTAGTTCGTTGGGCCGGTTTCCGACGCTTCGTGATGCTCACGGTACCAGCGCCGGTAATGATGCTTGGCCCATTGGCGGTCGACGAATCCGGAAATCATCCCCTGCAATCCAGGACGGCCGCTGCGGCTCACCAATGCCATATACATATGGCCAAGAATCAACGGTGTGGCCAAAGCCGCCATGAAGAAGTGCATCAGCCACGCAAGGATGTGAATATGCGTGATCCATATGAGAATTCCCGTCAATACATATAACGGATACGTGACCAGCAGCACCATGAAGTTGAGCTTTTCTCCAGCATTGAACTTTCCTTGCTCCGGGAGTTCGATCTTGTCGGAAAAGTTAGCGAGAAAGATGCGGGCCAGCCAGCGGAAATCATCAAACATCCATGTCCAGGCTTGCCGGATGTTATACCAGTGCAGCCGCACATTCCCACGGAGAAATAGCGCGGACAAAAGCGGAAACACCACAAGCGCCACTCCCGAACCGCGATGGATGCCGGAAACAAGGTCGCGAAATGGCCGCGTCCGATCCACATTGTAGACGAGCACAAGAATCAGGGCCGTGGAATAGGAAACCAGGAACGGCACCGCAATGGCCCAATGCATCCACCTTTCCGACTTCGCGAATCGCAAAATGTGGGGCGCACTGGGCAAATCGCCCGTATCCGTTCTATTCTCTGTTGCAGCGGCGGAAGGTACGTGTGCCATAACTCACCCTTGTCTAAGATCATCGTACGCCTCCGGCCGTTGCATAGCCGCCCCTTGTTCGCCCGCATATGCGTATCGAAACAACCTAGACGGGTGCATGAGAAACACCTGATGACGGAATTACGCCTGGCCGCTTGCCCGATACGGTTCGAAACAGCACACCCTTTTGGTTAGGAAGAAAAACCGCGGCAACACTAAGGGATACCGACATCTATTAGCCGGCTGGCGGGAAGTCGATGGTTCACTGGCCAGGGAACCATGGAATCCCGGCCTTGGAGGCCAGTGTGAATTCAGATTTCTCGCAAACACGGCAACGAATTCGAAATTTGCTGGACGCCCAGGAGATTACGGTGATCCTCGATTCCGTCGGCGGTCCGCACTCGCGCCTCAAGGCCCGGTTTGTCGCGCAAACGCCCACACAATTGCGGATTCATATGGAGACGGCGCTCGGCGCGGGAGTAATCCTGGGCGTTGCGGGAGAAATTGAAAGTGCCGCGGGCCGCCTACCGTTGCTCGGCCAATATCAAGTGAAGTCGTGTGTGCTCGCGGGCACCGGGAAATACCTGGTGGAACTGACGCCCCTGTCCGACGACGCGCCCACGGCGGAGGCCGTACCCAGTGCCGATATCGATTACTACGAGGTCCTGCAGGTGAGCCGCCGCGCCGATATCGACACGATTCACCGAGTGTTTCACGTCTTGGCGCAGCGCTATCATCCGGACAACCGCGACACCGGCGATATCAACGTGTTCCGGCAACTCGCCGAAGCCCACACCGTCCTTTGCGATCGCGAACGTAGAGCAGCATACGATGTCCGACTGGCCGCCGAGGACAAGACGCGCCTTCGCATCTTTGAATCGCTGGAAAGCACGGACGGAGTTCAGGCCGAGGTCCGTAAGCGTCAGGGAATCCTACGACTCCTTTACGGCAAACGAATGACGGAGCCCAACGACCCCGCGTTGCGGGCACGGGACTTCGCGGAAATGCTGAGTTGTCCGCTTGAACACCTGGAGTTTTCCCTCTGGTTCCTGCGCGACAAACGACTCATCATAAGGTCCGATAACAACCGATTCGAGATCACCTCGCTCGGCGTCGAAACATTCGAGGCCACCGAGCCGAACTTCAGCAGGAGAGGCTACTTACGGCTGCCGTCACCGGTAAACGAACGGCGCGACCGGCCACAGGATTCCACCAGAGCGGCAGCTCTCTAAAGGAAGGAAGGGTCACAGAGCCACAGCGTCAAAAAATAAGCCGGGCGCAAGCCACACATGGTGCGGCCTGAACCCGGCTTGGACTCTCGTTACCTTCGCCGGCCGTAACGTTGCTCCGGCGAATCCGTTAACCGGCCCGGTGCGAATAGAAGCCAGCAGGAATCGGCGTGCTCAGTTCCCTGT
>JBEBGM010000049.1:0-33939 GCA_040081455.1 Bryobacteraceae bacterium | reverse complement strand
AGGTCCTCGGCGTCGATCACGTGCCACTGGCGCGGAATATTTACACCCGAGGGAATTTCGGTTTTCATGTAGACAGACCTTCTCCGTCAGAATCGTTCAACTACTAAGTGTAGCCGTTTTAAGCCAAGGGTGTCAAACCAATGGCCTCGGGGGTGAATAGACACAACCAGTATGTGGTCGGCCAGAGTTCTGCGCCCCAATCTCCATTAAACCACGCCCGCAAGCGCCTACCGTAAATTTGTTCAACTTGGAGCAGAAACGCAAGATGGGGGCACCGCATCACAATGAAGAGGCCACAATTCATGTCCAAACTCAAAATTCTTTCTTTATTGTTTTCAATTGGCGTAGCAGCATTCGCACAGTCAGTTTCCGTTGGCATTAAAGGGGGCGTCCCACTAACCAACGGGCTTTCCGACTTCTCCACCACCAGCCCCGGGGCACTAACTCGGACGTTTTCCGATTCAAAGGAATACATTATCGGGCCCTCGGTGGAACTGCACCTGCCCGTTGGATTTTCTGTGGAAGTGGACGCGCTCTACCGGCCTGTCAACCTCGCAAGCATCGTGACCGTGCCGAATCAGACACCGGTTCCCACCAGCAACAACGTCAGTTCCTGGGAGTTTCCGGTACTGGCGAAATACCGTTTTTCCTTCCCGATTATTAAACCTATGGTCGAAGCCGGGCCTAGTTTCCGTACCACCGGCTCGCAACTAGACTGGTTCTCCAATCGCGGTCTGACGCTGGGCGGAGGCATTGAAGTAAAGATCGGCCGCCTGCGCTTCGGACCGGAACTCCGCTTTACCCGTTGGGGCTCGGACGCCTCTCCAAACCAGGGAGTGCTGTTCAATCCGCCATCCCAAAAAAATCAAGCCGAGCTTCTCTTGGGAATATCGTTTTAGCCGTTTTTTAGTCTGTTGGCTTCACTATGATGCGGAGCAGGCCCACGCCCGTGCTGGCCTCATCGGCCCGTATCGGATCTGCAGTCCGTGCAGGCGCGGGTGCCTTCACCCGCTGCGCTTAGCGCCCGAGATCTTTCAAAACGCGCCGGGTGATTTCGTCGATCAGGCGCGGAATCTCGACTTCGACGGCTTTGGTCACCAGCAGCCGCACCTTTTCGCCTTCGGGCACAGGAAGCGCATCGGATGCCGCCCGGCGGGCCTGCATCGATTCCTCGACCAAGGGCCGCACGATACCCGCCATCACGGACGCTTCAAACGGCTTGCGCAAGGTTGCGTCCGCACCTTGTGCCCGCGCGGAGGCTTCGTCGAACGGCTTGAGCAATCCCGCCGTGACGATCACGCGCAGGTGCGGCATGCGCGCTTTGGCCTCCCGGCAGAGCGTCAGGCCATTCACTTGCGGAAGAAACGCGTCAGCGATCAACAAATCGGGATCGGTCTGTGCCAGTAGGCCCAGCGCGGTATCGCCGTCTCCAGCGACCAACACTTGATAGCCTTCCTGCCGGAGGATCGTTTCCCCCATGCGGCGCGCGTGGGGACTCTCATCCGCCAACAGAATGGTGCTCACTAGGATGTTCCGCTAACGCCTTGCCGGCGCAGTGGTGGTGTCCGGAGGAGCCGTGGGAGGTCCGCCCGGGCGCGCATCGGGCTTGGTGTCGAGCGCGTTGGTGTCCGTCGCCGGTGCAATCTGTACATCTCCCGTGAAGCTACCACCAGCGGCCACCGGGACGTTTGGCGGAATGCTGCGCACCGGAGGCTCCATGGTGGGCGCGCCACCATGTGCGGCCGTGCTCACTTCCGGACCGCGGCGCATAAACTGCGTGGCGCGATGCATGAAGCCCAGTTCGGTGTGATTAGCGGCCTCAAACTTCATGCGGGCCATGGCTGCCGGATCGGCTTCGGGGATCGGCGCTTCCAGCGACTTCAGTTTCTGCTTGGCCTGCTCGGCAAAAGGACTCAGCGGATAATCGCGAACCAGAGCCGTGTAGGCATCGATGCTTTTCTGTTTGTAGCGCGCTCCCATCCGGGTATAGGAATCGCCTTCCAGCCACAGAGCTTCGTCGGCTCGACTGTAGAGCGGATACTGCCCGACGAGTCCAGACAAGCGGTTGGCCGCGGCGGAGAACGAACCTTTGTGGTGATAGAAATCGCCCGCCACCATTTCGGCCTCGGCGAGAACTTCCTGAATTTCGCGGAGTTTCTGTTCGACGCCGCGCGCGAACTTCGAGTTGGGATAGTGAAGCAGCAGGTTCTTGCACTCCATCTCGGCGCGCAACGCGTTGTTCGGATCGCGATCGGCCTTTTCCATCTGCCGGTAGTGAATGTCGCAAATCCGGGCTTCGGATTCGGCGGACTCTTCCATGGTCGGATAAAACAGGATGAAGTCTTTGTACTCGGCTTCGGCTTGAGCAAGACCTTCAGGACCACCCTGGCGCATCCAGCTGTCGGCGATGGCGAGCTTCGCTTTGGCAAGGAATTCGCTGGAATCGTAGGTGTTGATCAGCGTGTTCAGCGTGAGGCGCGCGACTTCGTAGCGGCCGCGCTCGATGTCTTTGATCGCTTTATCGAAAAGAATCTTGTCCGGCTGCTGCGTGTCTTTGGTGATGGGGTTTTCGTATTTCTTGCGATGGAAGCCGCACGACGCCGTGACCAAGCCGGCCAGCACCAATACCGCCATCACATCGAAGGCGACGGTTCCGGTTGTCCGGCCCGCGCTTTTCCCCGTCCTCGGAAAGAAGAAGCTCATAAATACAACTCCTGCCAACTATACCGTAACCTAGACTGTCACCGATGCCGCCATCCGCGCGCGCTGCGCCAGATCTTTGTAGGCGCCCTCGATATCGCCGCCGCCGAAGACCGAAGCCCCTGCAACGGCCCATTCGACGCCCGCCTGGATCACCTCGGCGACATTATCCCTGGTGACGCCGCCATCGATTTCGATGGAGAACGACAAACCGCGATCGCGCCGCAAGGCGGCCAACCTACGTACCTTGTCGAGCGTATACGGAATAAATTTTTGCCCGCCAAAGCCAGGATTGACGCTCATCACCAGCACAAAATCCACGATGCCCAAAATCTCCTCGAGCGTGCTCACCGGCGTCGCCGGATTAATCACGACGCCCGCTTTGGCGCCTGCACCCTGGATCATTTTAATGGTGCGGTCGAGATGCGGACAGGTTTCCTGATGAACGGAGACATGATCGGCGCCTGCTTCAATGAAGAGCGGAGCGTACTTATCCGGGTCGGTGATCATTAGGTGGACATCAAGCTTCAGTCTGGTGGCCCTGCGCAATGACTTGACCACAGGTGGGCCGATCGTGATATTCGGCACAAAGTGGCCGTCCATGACGTCGACGTGCAGCATGCGGCAGCCGGCGCTTTCGAGTACGGCAACCTGCTCGCCCAATCGGGCAAAATCCGACGACAGAATGGATGGAAGTATTTCGCTCATCGTAAACAGAAGCAGAACCGCTGCCTGAGCCGGTGGCGCGGAAGGGACAAAATCGCGCTTACTTCAATGCTATCACGGCGTTATCACCGCCGCGAAAAACCCGTCACCGGCATCGCGTCCGGGTAACCGAAGACTGACTTTTTGGACGGCGCAACCAGCCACCACGGTTTCATTTTCTTCTCGCTCCAAAGAGCAGGTGGAATAGACCAGCCTCCCGCCGGGAGCGAGACAGGCCAATGCATTCTTTAGGATGGCGTGCTGTCGGGCTTGGTATCGCGGCAGGTTTTCGGGGGTGAGTCGCCACTTGATTTCAGGATTACGGGCGAGCGTGCCCGTTCCCGAGCAAGGAGCGTCAACTAAAATACGATCGAACGTGGAGCGGAACGGGAGCGGCAACGCGGCATCCAACACCACGCGCGCGGCCTCGGCAGGAACTGAGATCAAGCGCTTCCACACTCGATCCGCGGCAACGACGCGCCCACCCGCGGCGATCGCCTGCGCAGTCTTATTGCCCGGAGCGGCGCACAGGTCAAGCACACTCATGCCGGATTCGATCTCAAGAAGCGGCACAATGGACTGCGCACCGATGTCCTGGTGCCTCTCCGTGGTTTCGTTGAGCGAAGATTCCGGCTCTATGAGCGCCGCTTTCGCTATGCCTTCTGCGGCCGAGGTTCCGTAGGCCTGCTCCCAGTGCCCGAGCATCCAGGCCGGTATCGAAAGTTCGGTGGCGCGATCCGGCCAGGAAACGGCGCTGCGATTCACCTTGCGCAAAATCGCATTGACGAATCCGGAGGCCGAACGCTTCCCCGCTTTTTTGACCAGCTCGACGCTCTCGGTTACAGCGGCGTGCGGGGGAATGCGTTCCAAGTAGCGAAGCTGGTAGATCCCCATGCGAAGCGCGATGCGGACTTCGTCATCCAATTTCTGCCGGGGTTTGCCGGAGTAGTGCCCGATCAAGAAATCCAACTGCGCTTGAAATCGCAAACAACCGAAGACGATGGATTCAGCAAGCGCGGCGTCGCGTGCATCGAGCGGCGCGCATGCTTGGCGCAAGGCGTCGGATGCAAACGCACCAGTGCTGACGTGCTGGAGAACGCGAAAGGTAACGTCACGAGCGGGAGCAACGGCGGCCACAATACAGCCATCGGGATGGCTGCAAACAGGATAGCATTCGCGCCGTTGCTTCTGAGCAGAACCGTAGCGGGACTCTGACTGGACGAGGCCGCGAGCGCGTTAGCTGCCCTGCTGCGCGGCGTTGTTAATCAGATCCGACACCTTGGAGAAAATCGCGCTGATATTCGGCATGATGAGTGGCGGGAAAAGCGCACCGACCATTACAGCCAGGAAGCCGCTAATCAGCGAGTACTCGATCAGGTCCTGTCCTCGGCGGTTGTAAATCAATTGCCGGGCAAAGTTTTTTAGAAGAGTGGCCATAATTCGATTCCTCGTTGCGTTTACTTCGTACCCATACTGCGGCTTTGGGCCGAAAATGACAAGAGTTATATTACCGTAGCACTATCGCTCAAAAGCCCTTACCTAGAAGCATCCAAGGCGTTTGCAGGGGAGAATCCTAAGAATGTCACCTTAGCAAGTCGTGCGTGCACGGCCTAGTACTGGCTATGCACTTTTCCTTGGAATTGAAACAAAAATGAGCACTAATCCGATCGCGGCAAAAATGGCGCGCGCGGCAAATGCAAAGGCGGCCGAACTCCACTAAGGCGCAAGTAGACCAGGAGAACTAAGAGTTTTTTCTCTCCGGTCACGATTGGGGGAGGGTCCGGCCGCCCGGTGATGAGCGGTTATGGATTGGATTGAGCCGGGTAACGAACAACCGAGAAGTTGCGCAGTGTCACGCTATCCGACGTTGTCCCCGCCATGTTTGCCCGGAACGAAATGGTCAAATTGGCGCTGCTGTTTTCGGTGGACGTTCCGGCACCCGCGGTCAGCGAAAGAGCGCCGCCCCAGCTTTGCGATTCCCACGATTGCGCGCCCGCGTATATACCCATATCCACACGCGCGGCGAATGCGCCTTCCGACGCCGATGCTGTTCGCGTGAGCACCGTCGTCGAGCCCCAGCGAACCTCTCCTGTGAATCCGGTGGACGTTCCCGTGTGGCCAAGGCGATAGCGAATCTCAACGCGGTCTCCCGTGCCAATCAACCCCGCTGGGATCGTACAACTCCCGATTTGCGTTGAGACCGTTTGGCTGGTGGTAGAGCCTACATTGCTGCAGATCACCTGCGGTGCTGTGAGCGAACTCAGCGGGTTTGTGGAATCGGCGAAACGATAGTTGGCCAACAGTAGATCGCCGCTCTGCGGAATGGAGCCCGAAAGAAACGTTATTGTTGCGTTGTTCAAAACATAGTCCGAACTCTGTTTCAACAACAGGCCGTTTCGGAACAACACCAGACTCGCGGCCGGAGAAACAACATGTGCCAGGGTAAACACCGTATTAGTGCCGTTCATAGAGCCTGATGGCACTTCATTATCCGCGTAACCAGGAAGAATTCCGCTCCCGCCGCCGCAAGCGCCGGAAGTGCCATCCACGCGAATGCAATCTCCAAGGTTGCCGGCCGCGCCTTCAATCTGGCCGGCCTGATTAATGATCGCCGAGCGGCCGATCGCGAATCCCACGCCCTGCTGCGGCCGTACCGACAACGCATTCGACAGGCCCGTCACATCGCCAATTTGAATGGGCGTAACGATGGGCGAAGGACCAACCACTGACCCCTGCGATATCCGCACGTCGCGCACACGCAGGGTCAACGAACTGGGCGGAACCGCCCAGGTTTCCGTGAATTGCGTACGGCCCTGGCTGTTGTAGGTAATCGAATACTGCGCACCGGGCGTGCCCGTGGTTGTGGGTGCGAGCCTTACTCTCAACACACCATTGACAATCGGCAACGTCAGGTTCGCGGTGGCAATGTTCGCCGCGTCCTGCGTTTGAAAACTGCTCCACCGGATGAACATCGTTCCGCTGAACCGCGTTCCATCCGCGCGATAGAGAATATCTTGAATCGTGGTCAGCGCAGGCTGCGCACCCGCAAGTCCAGCCGCCATGACCATAAACGCCAAAGTCCTTAAAATCCTGAGCATTCGCTCTCCTCCCGTCGCCCAAAGTGTAGGGAGGCCCACAGTAAACAGCGAAACGTTCAATGCGCAAACGGATGATTCCAAGAGAGATTTTCATTGAAAAATGGTGGGATGGACGCAGTAGCGATGGAAAGCTGCAGCAGAGAGCGGTTAGGGGTGAGGAGACAAAGACGAATCGGCGTCTTCGTTCTACGGACGCCGATCCAACTGAATCACGAAATGTTTATTGGAACTTCGGCAGGATTCGTAGCGCGTTCTCTCGATCGATCCCACGCAACTGCTGCTCGGAGAAGCCGACCAGCTTCAGCCCTTCCGCCAGATTTTGTCCGCCGCCAAAGGGATAGTCCGTTCCAAATACGATCTGCGAAGCGCCGGCCAGTTTCGCAATGCCCTGCATCAGGATCGGATTCGCGGAGCCGGCGGTATCGTAAAAGAATCGCCGGATGTGATGTAAGCGCGAGTTCACCGCGGGAGTCGCGGCCAAATCCTTTTCCGTCACGGCACCGACGACGCGGCTGGCCACGCCGATCAGCGCGCCACCGCCGTGCGAAAAAATAAATTTGCAGTTCGAGTAGCGCGTGGCAGGGCTTTGCTCCGGGCCTCCGCGGCTACCCACGGTTCGTGGATCGCCCGCTACTAAACTTAAGATCGTGCGCGACGTATCCACCAGCCATTCGAGCGTACCTGGATTCTGCCCAGCCAGGCTGTGGCAACACGGGGCATCAGTGGGATGCACGAAGATGACGGCATTGCGGCGGTTCAATTCATCGAAGACCGGCTCAAACATCTTCTCTCCCAACCAGTGATCGCCGTAACTGGTGAGCAAGCCGATGCCATCGCACTTGAGCGTATCGAACGCGTATGCGATTTCCTTGAGCGACGCATCGATATCCGGCATCGGCAGCGCGGCGAACAAACCGAAGCGGCCTTTGTAATCGCGCACAATCTGCGCACCGTAATCGTTCATGTCGCGAGCGAGTGCGATGGTAGCGTCGCGCTCAGCCGCGAAATTGTCCCCCAACCAAAGGCCGGGCGTGGAGACAGAAAGGAACGACGTCTGCACGCCGCCTTTGTCCATGGTCTCGACGTCCTTTGCGGGATCGTAAGGTTGAAACGTATCCCAGCCCTGGCGCTTCCCTGCCGCGAGTTTCGCTTTGTATTTGTTCGAGGCAAAGTGATGGTGCAAATCCAGCCGCCGCGGTCCGCCCGCCTGCGACCACGCGTTGGTGCTGGAGAGCAATGCTCCTGCGCCCAGAGCGCCCATGCCGGCCAATAGTCCCCGGCGCGAAAGTTCCAAGCGCAAGGCAGTTTCAGGTGCGTTTTGATGGGTTCCGAAGCCCCGAAAGATATTCATGGGCAGCTAGTATATCCGGAATTTTCGCGGGTGTCCCCCATAGAACCACTTGGATAGAATGTCTGAGTACTTCAAAAAGGAGATTTCGTTCATGCGCTCCACGCTCTTCGCGATTTTACTTTGCGGCACCTTATTGATGGGCCAAAGTTGGAAGCCGCCCGCCGAATCGCAACGGTGTCCGTCAAAATGGGGCGCGGGCGATCAACGCGGCTCGGGAAATTTGATGAAGCCGGAAAGCGTGCTGAAAGCCGCTAGATTGATCAAGACCGGCGAGGTGTTCGAGCTCGGCGAAGTCCTGGACCCGGCGGTAATGCCCTACTTCGGCGGGCGAGTGCTCACCATTTTGACGAAGCGCACCAACGTCCTGCCCCAATCGAATCGCCGCATCAGCAATGAAGAGCTGGTGATTGGCGAGCTTGGCCAGATTGGCACCCAGTTCGACGGCTTCAGCCACCAGGGCATCGATGACGGCTTCTACAACTGTTTCCATCAAACCGATATCGCCACGCGCGGTGGCTTCACGAAGCTGGGATTGGAAAATGTGGGCACGCTCATGACCCGCGGCGTGCTGATCGACGTGGCTGCACTGAAAGGTGTGGAGATGCTGCCGGATACCTACGAGATCACGCTGCAGGATCTGCAGGACGCCCTAAAACGCCAGAATCTGAAGCTGGAACCGGGTGACGCGGTGATCATCCACACCGGTTGGGGCAAACTGTGGGGCAAGGAGAATGCCCGCTACCTCAAGACCGACCCGGGCATCGGCGTCGCCGCCGCTGAGTGGCTGGCCGCGCAAAACCCGATGCTGGTGGGCTCGGATAACTGGTCGGTGGAGGTGAATCCGAATCCCGATCCGATGATCGGCTCGCCCGTGCACCAGATCCTGCTGGCCGTGAACGGCATTCACATGCTGGAGAGCATGAAGTTGGACGAACTGGCGGCCAAGCGAGTGAACGAATTCGCGTTCGTGATTCAGCCTCTGAAGCTTAAAGGCGCAACAGGCTCGACGGTGGCGCCGATTGCGATTCGGTAGACCACTTGGGCGCGCCTACCTCGGAAACGGCATCGAATACGCCTCCAAATACTTCAATCCAGCGCCCGTGTTGTAGATCACGATGCGATCTTCGCGTTTGAGGAATCCGCTGACGATGAGTTTCTCCAGCGCCGCGACGCATGCGGCTCCTTCGGGGGCGACGAACATGCCTTCGTCGCTCGCAAGTTGAATGCCGGCGCGGATCAGATCGTCGTCGCTGACCGCGATGGCGGTGCCGCCGCTGTTGCGGACGGCTTCGAGAATCAGGAAATCACCCAACGGCTTCGGCACGCGCAGACCGGCGGCCACAGTATCTGCGTTTTCGTAGAACTGACTGCGCTGCTCACCCTTCTCATAGGCGCGAACCACGGGCTGGCAACCGGCGGCCTGCACGGCGATCATCTTCGGACGTTTGCTGCCGATCCAACCCATCGCTTCCATCTCATCGAACGCCTTCCACATCCCGATGATGCCGACGCCGCCGCCAGTGGGGTAAAAGATCACGTCGGGCAACTGCCACTGCATCTGCTCGGCGAGTTCATAGCCCATCGTCTTCTTACCTTCGATGCGGTACGGCTCTTTCAGCGTGCTGACGTCGAACCAGCCATGCGCGGCTTTGCCGTCGTTAACGATCTTGGCGCAATCGCTGATCAGGCCATCCACCAGCGTCACCTTCGCGCCGAAGGCTTTGCATTCGATGTAGTTCGCCTGCGGAACGTCTTTCGGCATGTAGATGTGCGCTTCCATACCCGCCGCCGCGGCGTACGCAGCCATGGCGCTGGCTGCATTTCCGGCTGACGGAATGGCCAGTTTCTTGATGCCGAGTTCGACGGCCATCGACACCGCGCAGGATAAGCCGCGCGCTTTGAAGGACCCCGTGGGATTAAGTCCTTCATCCTTCACCCACAAATCCGCCGCCCCGATACGCGATCCCAGGCGAGGTGTACGCAACAGCGGCGTCATCCCTTCGCCTAACGAAACAATCGACGAAGCCTTCTGCGGCGGTAGCACCGGCGCGTAACGCCACATGGTATTCGGCCCCTCGGCCACCTTGTCGCGTGACCAGATTTGCTGGGCTTTCGCGAGATCGTATCGGACCAGCAACGGCCCCCCGCATTCGCAAAGGTTGTGAATTTGTCCGGCAGAGAAGGACTTCTTACAAAGACTGCATTCCAGGTGCGTGATGGTGGTGGTCATGAGACGGCTTGACCATTATAGTTTCGAGGGACGAAAGGAGAGGATTGGTGGGCCCTGTTGGATTTGAACCAACGACCAACGGATTATGAGTCCGCTGCACTAACCGCTGTGCTAAGGGCCCTTTAGGAATTTAATCGACTGTCTTAGTTTCTCACGAATGCGCGGATTTTCCGCCGGCAATCTGGCGCGGGTGCGGGGCGGAAGCGGACGGCAACCGGCGGGTGCGTTTCGCTTCCTGGCGATCGAATGTGGGCAGCAAACGCGATTCGATCCACACGAACGCGGCATCAAGGCCGTTACGATCGTAGACGCGGCCAAGTTCGGCCTCCACTTCGCTCGGCTCGCCAAGCGCGGAGAGAAACTGGTTCGACGTCATACGAGCGGCTTTGGGGCCATCGATGACACCGTCTTCGCGCAGGATCTTGGCGCGCACGTACAGGCTTAAAACGGCGTCTCCGGTCCAAGCTTCTTTCAAGATCTGTTCGCGATTTCCTTTGCGGGCCATACAACGATGCTAGCTGTGCTGACGAACCTTCCACAATCGCCGGGGGTCATGGAACAGCACGGACAACCCGCATAGAACAGCCAGCATCATCACAAGGAAACTGCGCGCCGGCGAGGAAATCCTCTTCAGCGGAAACCGCGAGGGCAGGATCGGATCGATCAGCGCGAGCAGGTAAATAACCGACTGAGCCATCAGGGACCACCAGGACCACGGCTGTGGCAAGAAGAACGAACTTGCCAAAAGAATCAGCAGCAGCCACGGCAACACCAGCCGTCCGAACTTGTACGAAACAAAATGAATCCACATGCGGTTCTTCGGCCCCAGCAGTGCCGGAAACGCACCCAGAATCTGATAGTTACCGCCCAGCGTCCGAACTTTGCGGCGGAATTCGGCATCGAGCGGGGTCGGCTCATCATAGGCTTTCGCCAGCGGCTCCATGACCAGGCGGTACCCGTCGAAGAAGGCGTTCAGCGGAAGATGCATATCGTCGAGCAGGCAATCTTCCGGCAAAGGTTTCGCCAGTTCGCGCCGCATCATGTAACACGCGCCAGTAGCGCCGAAGATGGAATCAATCGCGCTCAGCTTTTGTCGGATCCATTTTTCGTATTTCCAATAGAGTCCGACATCGCCCTCGGCATGCGTTTTGCCGTCACGAATGATCAGTTCACCACTAACAGCGCCTACCGTGGGGTCGGCAAAACAGTTTGCAAGAATCGTCAGGCAATCTTGTGCCAACGGCTGTCTGACGTCCGTCAGGAAGAGAAGTTCGCCCGAAGCTTCACCGATGGCCGCATTCAGTGCGGCGGGTTTCCCTCCCCGAGGGACTCGGATCAACCGAACCCCATGCGCCGCAAAGCCCAGCGTGATTTTATCGGTGCGGTCGGTGGAGCCATCGGAAACCACTAGGATCTCCAGCATGTGTTTCGGATAATCGAGCGCGAGTATGGTACGAAGTTTCGCTTCGATATACCGCTCCCCGTTATACACAGGCAGTACTACGGTGATAGATGGCCGAAAGATGCGTTTTGCAATGGGATGCGCACGAAAACGGGCGAGAATATGCAGCAGCAGCGGGTATCCCGCCACTATATAGAGGATTCCCGCAGCCGTGATCAGCCAGACCGCCGCCGCCCATTGCATGTAGATCGATTGTCCCATTTGGAAGGGTTTCGCTCAAACAAATATCTTCCTCTCCGATAAGGGTCGTGTATCACCCGGCAAGGGATTTCCGGGAAGCAACTTCAAGGAGAGAAACTGTGTCTTTTACGATCAATACCAACGTCGCCTCGCTACAGGCTCAAAACTACCTGCGCGCGAACAGCGATTTCCAAGGCAAGACGATTAATCGTGTCACTTCGGGCCTCCGCATTGTGACATCGGGCGACGACGCGGCCGGCTTGGCCATCGCCAATAGCTACCGGTCGGACGAAGCCGTTCTGACGCAGGGCGTCCGCAACGCCAACGACGGTCTCAGCCAGTTGCAGATTGCCGACGGCGGCATCAACAACATTTCGCAGTTGCTGGACCGCGCCCGCACCCTGGCCACACAATCCTCCTCGGGCGCGTTCACCGGCGACCGGAGCGTGCTGAACTCGGAATTCCAGAGTGTGATCGCGGAAATCGACCGCCAGGCGCAGGCCATTGGCCTGAACCAAGGCGGAACATTCGCGAAATCGCTCAACGTGTTCATCGGCGGCGGCAAGGAATCGAACGGAGTAACGGCCACTACGAACGGCTCCATCACGATCGACCTCACCAACTCCACCGTGGACTCGCAGAGCCTGGGATTGAAGGGCGTTCGTGCGTCGGGCGCCTCCGGTACGGACATCGGCGTGGGTAGCTCTACGTCGGTGCAGAACATCATCACCAACTCGACCAACCTCGCCTCCATCTCGAACAACACGACGGATTTTTACTTCACTGGACCGGGCTTTTCCGACACCTACGGCTCGAACGTGGTGAAGGTTTCCGTCAATCTGACGGGCGTGACGGATACCGGCACGCTGGCGACGGCCGTCAACAAGGCGATTCAGAACGCGGGCAATGGCGCCAGCCAGCAAGCAACGGCGTTCAAGAATTCGAACATCACCGCCGCTGTCAATACGGATGCCGACGGCAAACAGCAACTGACGTTCAACTCCGCGTCGACCGCCTTCCAGGTGCAAGGCGGAGACCGGGTGTCCACGGCACTGCTCGCGAATTTCTCGAGCGGTTCCACCGGCGCGGTTGCTTCCGTCACGGCCGAAGCCGGCCTTGCGTTCGCGGCTCCCGCTGCGGACTTGGATATCAACGTGCGCATTCTGGGTGCGGGCTTGACCGGCACGCAGGGCGATTTCACCGTGAATATCGCCACAACGGATGATGCCGATCTGGCAGTGGCGTCCCTCAATACGGCGATCGCCGGCAACACGGCGTTGGCCGCCACCGGTATCACCGCCGTCAACAACGGCGGGACCATTGAGTTTGTGGGCCGAGCCGGCCAGTCGTTCGAAGTGCTCACCGCGGGCGACGTCGAGAACGCGTTGGGCTTCGGAACCTTCGTCAACGATCAAGGCGTCGCCGGCGGCGCGGGCGCGTTCAACTACAACACAATCACGGCAGGCGCAGCATCGGACGCCGAGACCCAGCATCTGGAAATTTCGATCAATGGCGGTGAGACGATCGATCTCGGCCTGTTGACGGGGACCGGCACCGAAGCAGAAGACATCACCACGCTCAACGCGGCGTTCCAGGCGAATTCGGCCACACGCGCGGCGGGCCTGGTGGCCAGCGACGACGGTGGCGGCAACATCACCATCAGCAGTTCCGGCGCGAATTTCCGCCTGAACTTCTACGGTGGCTCCGGCGACGCATTCGGCTTCGGCGACACCAGCGCCGCGGCCACGGTCGCATCCGCTGCGTCCGCGGGCACCACGTATGCCGCGAAGAATAGCGTCAATTCGGAAGGCGCCCAGCAGAGCCAGAACCAGAATGACACCGACGTCTATCAGTTCACCGGACTTCGCAATACTGGTGACGAGCAAACGATCACGCTCACCGCGGTGGATGCCAGCGGAGGCGAACATACGCTGAACGTGGCTCTGACCACATCCAATGCGTCCACGCTTGACCAGGCCGTGAGCACGATCAATTCGGCCATTCTCCAGTCGAACGACGCGACCCTCAAACAGTTGGCGGCGTTTAAGGAAGTGAACTCGGGCAACACGGCGGAAGGCGTGCGCTTCCTGAGTGCCGGCGGCGAATTCAAAGTGAGCCTTGGTTCGTCTCCCTCCGACGTCGGTATTGCCGACGGCGACCTGGGAACATCCGGCGGCGCGGTGCTGTCGTCAGAAGTGAACGGCGACGGATCCACATCCGACATCAGCAACATCACGACGGCGCAAGCTGCCGTTGCGGCACTGGCGGTGTCGGTATCGAACCTCGGTAAAGCGCAAGCAGTTGTCGGCCGCGGCCAGAACCAGTTCAACTACGCCATCAACCTGGCGTCGTCGCAGCTGACCAACCTGGCGGCCGCCGAATCGCGCATCCGTGACGCCGATCTGGCGCAGGAATCCGCGAACCTGACAAAAGCGCAGATCCTGTTGCAGGCTGGCATTGCGGCCCTGGCGCAGGCCAATTCTGCTCCCCAGCAGGTGTTGACGCTGCTCCGCGGCTAACTTTTCCGCAGCTAACAAATTGGTGGCTGGCCATCGGTCAGCCACTCTGCAGAAAATTCAGGGCCACGCCGATAAAAAGACGTGGCCCTTGTTCTTGAAACGCGTAGCGAGTTACCCAAACCTTCGCCTTGCGGCGGGTTTGGTCACGCTATACTAAGTCCGTTGACGCTCTCCATTGTCATCCCTGCCTATAACGAGGAGCGTCGTCTGCCTTCCACTCTGGACGCGGTCCTTTCCTGGCTGGACCAAAGTCCCTATCAGGACGTGGAACTGGTTGTGGTGGACGACGGCTCGCGCGACGGCACCGCCGATCTGGTCCGAAAATATACAGCCGCCGATTCGCGTGTCCGGTTAGTGCAAAATCCCGGCAACCGCGGTAAGGGTTACGCTGTGCGGAACGGCATGCAGCAGGCCAAAGGCGAATGGATTCTCTTTTCTGACGCCGATCTCTCCGCGCCGATTGAAGAACTACCTAAATTGCTGGAGGCGGCACAAAAGAATACCGCTTCGGTGGCTATCGGCTCCCGCGCGCTCGACCGGTCGCTCATCGGCGTGCACCAAAGCGCTTGGCGTGAGTCCATGGGCGTTGTGTTCAACCGCGTCATGCGCATCATCACCGGCCTGCCCTTTGCCGATACGCAATGCGGCTTCAAGCTCTACAAAAGAGATGCCGCCAAACGCATATTTGAGCGTCAACAGTTGGACGGCTTCGGCTTCGATGTGGAAGATCTGTTCATCGCCCGCAAACTCGGCATCCCCTGCGTTGAAGTCCCGGTTCGCTGGAACAATGTGGAGGGCACCAAGGTCAGCATGACCAACGGCATGCGCTCTTTTGCGGATCTCACCATTGTTCGCTGGAACAGCATTCGCGGACGCTATCGCGGCTAGATCCTGCTTCACTGCAAAATTGGCAGCGAACGGTAGTTCTGTGCCACGTAGAGGCTGCCTTCGGTGGTTCCCTGTGGCGCGAACTTTTTGAGCGCGCCGGCCAGTTCACGGCCATTGCCCTGCCCCGATAGCGCTTTCGCAAACGCTTCGGCGATGTGCGCCACTTCATCCGCCGTTTCGTGAGCGAACTCCACGCGCCAGTGCCGGATGCCGGCACTACGCCACTCGTCAAAGTGTCCGCTCACCTCCTGTGCCTGGGCGCCGAAGACCGTATTGCGGCAACCAACATCAGCCATCACTGGATGCTCGCGGCCGGAGGCGTCTTTCAACGCAACGGTGTGCGTCTCACAAGGACGGCCGCAGTCGCGGTAGCTGGTTCCTTGGGAAAGGAAACGGCAAAATACGCAATGCTCCGTGTGAAAAACGGGGAGATGCTGATACGCAATGGCTTCGATGCGCTCGGACCCAACGCAGCGGGCAAGGTCAGCCACCTGGGCGGCGTTCAAATCATGCGTCGGCGTGAAGCGGTTCAATCCAAGGCCGAGAAAAATGTCGGCTGCAAGGGAGCTTGCAACGTTCAAGCTGAAATCCCCGATCAACTCACGAGGCTCTCCGCTCCGCAACATCTCGAGCAAACCGGACGATCGGACAAGAATTGGGCATTCCAGACTGACAAGAAAATTTGCGATCTTCACTTCGCCCGGTTTTAAAATACGAGGACTTGCCACACGAACCGCAACGCCGCTGCTTCTCACCTTTTCGATGGAAGGGCGCAAGCCGTAAAGATCCAGGTAATCAAGCGTGATACTGGATGGAGCGCATTCCATCGCCGCCTTCAGCTGTTCCGGCGTACGCACCAGCAGATGCAGCTGCGGATCCGAAGCATTGCTCTCCGGTTTGCGATCTTCGCGAATCAGCCGAGCCGTCACCTCTAGCGGATCGTGGACACGGATTGTCTGCGGCATCGCCTGTAGTTCCATCAACCGCTCCACCGCTTGGCGGCGGAGTTGATTTAGCGCGGAGACCGGAACAAAAAGCGTGGCATCGGCGTCCAGTTTCAGCGATCCCAACTCGTAAGCCGTATTCCCCAGACGGCCCAGTTGATCGCGCAACGTTTCCAAAGTAATGCCGCGATTCTGCGCGACCGTCAGCGGTTCGGGCGACGCCACCGTCACCACGATATCCGGGTGCGCGGCAAGGGTCCACTCCGTCCGCAAGGGTGCACCTTCGCGAGCGCAAACAGCGACGTCCACCAACTGCCGGGCCACGGGAGCATTTGCGTTGGTATACACGCGCGCCGCACGCTCCACCTCCGGATCGTGTGAACGCCACACCCAATCTCCCGGGTGGATGCGGTCCGCACGGACGGCGCCATTGCCGAAAACAAGTTCTGATTCTTTGACTTTGCCCTTTGGATGCGTCCCGCTGCTCCGCACCTCAAAGATACGCCCACCCTCTTCATGCTCTTCGGGACTCCGCCAATCCGCCGCATCGAAAACGACGCCATCGCCGGGCTTGAGCGCGATCGAAGCTTCCGGCTGGATCCAAATACGTCCGGCGTCGACGCGCGTCACGGTTCCCGCTTTCACGCCGCGATGCCGTGGTGCGCGGCCTCGCACCACGCTTTGATGATTCGTACCCGTAAGAAAATACGCACCCAGTCCGCGCGAGTACACCTGCTCCAGTTGCTGCTCTTCCGCTTTGGTGACAGAAAGTTCCCGCTGGGTCCAAGCTTCATCCACGGCTTTGCGATAAGCATGCGTGGCCAACGCGACATACTCTGCGTCTTTGTAACGCCCTTCAATTTTCAGCGCGCCGACGCCCATCTCCACCATCTCGGGGACTTGCCGCAACGCGTAGAGATCGCCCGGAGAAAGCAAATAGCGGGCGTCGCCCAAAGGCTCCACTTCGCCATCGACCACCAGTTCATAAGGCAATCGGCAAGCCTGGGCGCACTGGCCGCGATTGGCGCTACGGCCGCCCCAGGCTTCCGACGAATAACACTGCCCGGAGTACGCCACGCAAAGCGCGCCGTGGACGAAAATTTCGATATCGCACGGGGATTCCGCCGTGATCTTGCGGATCTCTTCCAACGACAACTCGCGCGCCAGCGTGACGCGGTCCACGCCGAAGTGCCGGGCAAGCTCCACGCCCTTCGGTTCCGTAATGCTCATCTGCGTGCTGCCATGAATGGGCAGATCCGGAGCGATCTCACGCACCAGTTTCACCGCGGCCCAATCCTGAATGATGATGCCGTCGGCACCCGCCTCGGCGATGGCCGCGATCACCCGCGCAGCTTCGCGCAGTTCATGCTCAAAAATTAGCGTATTGAACGTGACGTATCCGCAAACACCGCGCTGATGCAGAGTCCGCACTGCTTTGGGCAGTTCTTCCAGCGAAAATCCCGTCTTCGCGCGCGCCGTGAAATGGCGAAGCCCGAAATACACGCCGTCGGCGCCTGCTTCAATGGCCGCTCGCAGTTGTGGCCAATGTCCCGCGGGACTCTTTACTTCTGGTTTGCGTCGGCTCACTGCGATCTCACTTCTGCAGAGCGGCTACGGACACGCCGGTCGTCGTCCCGCTCTCTTGTTTGATTTGCTCCACGGTCACGTCAATCATGCGTGTCCGGTCGGGCGCTTCGCCATGTAAATCGATCTCGACCCCGCCTTTGTCCTTCGATTGCACGGTAAACCCACTGGCGCGGAGCTTTTCCTGATAAAAACCGGATACCTTCTGCAGGTCGTCTGGGGTTTGAAAGTCGTAACCGTAGTTCAACTCACCATGGGTCACCCGCGTATGAATATCAGATAACTGCGCGCCGGGATAGGCCGGGATCCATCGGAAACGGTCCGCACCTTCGGCGGAAGGGTCATTGGCCAACAAGGGCGTATTCGAGCCACCTCTCCCCGCTTTGCGTTGCTGGTAAATGAACACGATCACTCCGATCAGCACCAGACTGAACAGAAGCCGCAACAAGGAATTGGATTTTTTCACAGTGGACCGGGGCGCGTCCCGAGAGCGCTCCTTTTAGTATGAAGCAAAGCTGCGCGATCTCGCGCCCGAACGAAATGGACTGTGGACAAAAGAGAGAGAAAAAACAACTACAGGACGGGGACGTCGTCCACGCGGCACTTGCCTTTCTTGGCCGAGTCGCGGTTAAGAGATGCGTCTTTTTTGGCAGGCGGTGGAGAATCGCGGCGGAACAGATAGTCAAGGAACCCGCCCGTGCCCGGAACTCGCTCTCCACACACGTAACAATGGACATCATGCCGGGTGATCACGGCATTGCAGTTGTTACAGCGCGTGTTAAAAGCGGGCATAATCCATTACGCACCGCTTTCGTACTGGTTGTCCATGGAACTAAGGATTCGTTCTGGAATAGAACTTTCGTTGTAAGGTGGCGTTTCGGCAAAGCTCCGGTGGATCTCGCCTGGGGAATTTATGATACGTTCGTTTGCTGGAGGAACGTTTGCATTTCACGAACTCTCTCGGCAGATTTCTTCGACTCGCGGCATTTCTCGTGCTGCTGGTGTTCGCCAAATACGCGATGGCGCAGAACACTTCCGCGTCGCCTACCTCCGCCGAGATCAACGCGATTTATCCGGATATCGAAAAGCTCTACATCGATCTACATCAATCGCCCGAACTTGCATTCATGGAGGTGCAGACCTCAGCGAAGCTTGCGGCCTGGGCGAAGACACTGGGCTATGAAGTGACTACCGGAATCGGCAAAACCGGAGTGGTCGCCGTAATGAAAAATGGCGGAGGCCCCACGGTGATGCTGCGAACCGAACTCGACGCCCTTCCTGTAGACGAGAAAACCGGGCTGCCGTTTGCAAGCAAGGTGATCGGCAAGAACGCGGCCGGTCAAACCACACCCGTCATGCACGCCTGCGGGCACGATATTCACATGTCGGCATGGGCAGGTACCGCTCGGTGGATGGCGGAGCACAAAGACCGCTGGCGCGGCACGTTAATGCTAATCGGCCAGCCGGCCGAAGAGGGTGGCGGCGGAGCGCTGGCGATGATGAACGATGGTCTGTTCACAAAATTTCCGCGCCCCGATTTCGCGCTTTCTCTGCATGATGACGATACCATGCCCGCCGGAATGATCGGCTATCACGCTGGGCCTTTTCGTTCGATGTCGGACGCGGTCACCATCGTGGTTCACGGCCGCGGCGGCCATGCGGCCATGCCGATGAACACGGTGGATCCGGTCGTGCTCGCCTCGCGAATCGTCATCGCTCTGCAGACCATCGTCTCGCGCGAGAACAACCCCACCGATCCCGTGGTGATTACCGTCGGCTCCATTCACGGCGGCACGCAGGCGAACGTGATTCCCGATGAAGTCCGCCTCCAGCTTTCGGTCCGCACCTACACGCAGGAGGTCCGCAGGAAGACGATTGAAGCGATCCGCCGCGTGGCGCGAGGAGAAGCGATCTCCGCCGGAGCGCCTCGCGAGCCCGAAGTTCTGTTCCGGGAAGAAGGCGCCTCAGGAGCAGTGGTCATCAACGATGCCACTCTGATCGCCCGCCTCGCCAAGGCGCTTAAGGCGAGCATGGGCGATGCGAATGTCGTGGAAATGCCGCAAAAAATGACATCGGAAGACTTCGCCCAATACTGGAACACCGGCAAAGTACCGTCCGCATTGATCCACATCGGAGCCGTCAATGCAGCAAAGTTTGCGGAAATCCAGCGCACGGGCGTCCCCGGCCCCGCGCCGCATTCACCCCAATGGACTCCCGATCGCGAGCCGACCTTGAAGGCCGCCGTGAAGGCGGAAGTGACGGAGTTGCTCGAACTCCTCGGCCGTCCATGAACTGGATGGAAGGGGATGCCTATCGCGGCAACAGGCCACGTAGCGTGGGATAGGAAGACTGCGCGAAGTCCATAGCTTCCGAAGTCGCTTGGTCGGTATTCTCGTCATCCGCCCAAGCAACGATGCGTACGAGCGATGTGTCCGTGCGGTGATCCCGGAAAGCATCTGGAATCAGCCAGAATTTCGACTCCCATTCGCCTGCCAGCACACGCCGCGGCGTTTGATACCAATAGAGCACCACAGCGCGTTGGCCAAGATTGGACGTCACCACGTAACGATTCGCCGGAATGCTACCCATCGACGTGTTGATGTGAATCTCGCCGGTCTGCTCGGGCACCCATCCGGATCCCGGCAAACAAACCTGCGGCGAATGCGGCTGCGTCTTGCCGCCACGCTGCGATTGAAACCACGCCACAAAAAAATCCAGCCCTGCCGCCGAAGAATCCGGCGCGCGATAGAAGCGCTCCATGATTTGGTCGGCGCCCAACTGCGCGATGATCGCGGGATCAATAGGGGTATCGCCCATCTTTTTCCACTTCCCGTTTTGTTCGGGAAACTGGTTCAGGTCCGGTAAGGCAGGCGGATTTTCGGACGTGATTCCAAAGGCAACCAAACCGGCCTGCACAAAGAAGATAGCGGGAATCGCCAACCACAAAGGCTTAAGAGAAAGGGCCTTATGCATGGGAAAGGCCTCCCACCAGACGGTTCCACAGCGAACGAACGGGAATGAAAGTGATGAGGCACAACACGAAGATCACTAACCCCAGCAGCGCATGCCACGTACCATCGGCCAGCTTCGGGGAATACGCGGAAAACGCCACGCGCACGGCGTTGGCGACAATCGCCACGGGCAATGCCCAAACCAACAAGACCAACCTCATCCACGCACGAGTATCGGCAAGATAGCCGAACACAACACCCATGAAGCCGAGCGGCATCAGATAACGGATCCCGCTGCACGCCTCGGCAACAGCCACTTGGTGACCGCCAACATCAAGCACGTTGCCATTGCGGATCACACCCACGCCCGTCATCGTCAGCATGCCCGCGGCCATTTGACTGGCGAGCAACTGCATGGGGAGCGTGGCTTGGTTGTAGAGGACCGCCAGTTTCGGCAGCATGAACAGCATCAGGACGATGGGAAAACTCCAGGTGCGCAACAGCTTCCATCCACCCAGGCACAAGACAGCGCCCATGATGGAGACAAGCATCGCAACCGAACCGGCGAAAAGGCCGGCACCAATGGCGCTAACCATGTGCATCCCAATCGCGGCCAGCATCAGCACGATGCCCCACGCCGACGGCTCAAACTCTAGTTGCGTCCAGCGTTTGCGTTCACGCCAGACGACGAATCCAATAACAAAAGGCACCAGGAAACCGTGCCCCATGTCTTCGTCGTTGGTCCACTGGTCGATCATTCCAGCGATCACTTTCCAGTAGCAAAGCACCAACGCCGCGCAGGTGACGGCGAATAGAAGCCAACGCTTTTGCGATGCACTCATTCGACATCATCAGTTTAACAAGCGAGGTCTTCGCGCGGGATAATAAGGGACATGAGCACATCGGGGCACGCAGCAAAGATTCCGGATTTCGAACAGCACTTGGATCGCCTGGCGGAGGTCGCCATTGGCGCGGGGCTGGGCCTCAAAGCCGGACAGGAATTGGTGATTACAGCGACACTCGACGCGGTGCCGCTGGTGCGCCGCATTACCAAGCACGCCTATAAAGCGGGCGCGACGCTGGTGACCACGTTTTATACCGATGAGGAGTCTTCCCTGCTCCGCTTCCAATATGGTGCGGATGCGAGCTTTGATGCGGCCGCCTCTTGGCTCTACGAAGGCATGGCGCAGGCATATCGCAGTGGAGCGGCCCGGCTGGCAGTGACGGGCAACGACCCTTCGCTGTTCTCCAAACAAGATCCCGAAAAAGTCAGCCGCGCGAATCGGGCAATGTCGAAAGCATACCGCCCGGCGCTCGAGCTGATTACCCGCCACGACATCAACTGGACCATCGTCGCCAGCGCAACGCCCGCCTGGGCCGCCGCTATGTTCCCGGATCTGACGGTGGATGAAGGCATGGCCCGCCTGTGGCACGCGATCTTCGCGGCGTCGCGAGTGGATCGCGCCGATCCCGTTGCCGCATGGAAGGAGCACGACGCTAAGCTCCATGCGCGCGCTGAATATCTTAACCAGAAGCGCTATCACACGCTGCACTTCAAGGGTCCCGGCACCGATCTCCGCGTGGGCCTCGCCGACGATCACCTGTGGCTGGGAGGCGGCACCACGGCGCACAACGGCTGCTATTGCATCCCCAACATGCCGACAGAAGAGGTATTCAGCACGCCGCACAAGGATCGCGTGGACGGCATCGTCACCAGCACCAAGCCGCTCTCCTATCAAGGCACGCTGATCGAAGAGATTTGTGTGAAGTTCGAAGGCGGCAAGATTGTGGACGCCAAGGCCAAGCGCGGCGGCGAAGTGCTGCAAAAGATGATCGAAACCGACGAAGGCGCGCGCCGCCTGGGGGAAGTGGCGCTGGTGCCGCACTCCTCGCCGATCGCCGCCAGCGGATTGCTGTTCCTGAACACGCTGTTCGATGAAAACGCGGCCTGCCATATTGCTCTCGGCCAGGCGTATAGCAGTTGCGTGAAGAACGGCGACAACCTGAAGCCCGATGAACTGGCCGCACGCGGAGCCAACACCAGCCTGATTCATGTGGATTGGATGATCGGCTCAAACAAAATCGACGTCGATGGCGTCAGCGCCACGGGCGAAGCATCGCCGCTGATGCGTGCGGGCGAGTGGGCCTAAAACGCGTTCAAATCAATGAACCAAACGCTTCCAGGCCGATGGAAGCGGTGTTAAACTAACCGAACGTTGGAAGTCGCCGCAGGAGGTGGAGATGAGTGCTCGCCGTTCGTTTTTCGTTCCAGGTGCCTTTACACTTTTGTTGGTTGCGCTGGCATTGACGGCCGCGGATTCCGCGACGCCTGAGCTTTTTACGGCACTGCGATCCTCGGATACCGCCGCGGTCAAGCGCCTGCTCGACGGCGGAGCGGATGCCAATGGGGTGGATGCCGACGGCACACCGGCACTGATGAACGCTGTCCTCTTCTCCGGCGCGGACTCCGTAAAACTCCTACTGGACCACAAAGCGAACCCAAACGCGAGGAACAAGATCGGCGCGACGGCGCTCATGTGGGCGGTTCCGGATCTGGCGAAGGTGCGGCTACTGGTGGATGCGGGGGCCGAAGTGGACGCCCGCGCGACGAACACGCAGCGGACGGCGTTACTCATTGCCTCCAGCTATCCGCGCTCGGTTCCGGTGTTGCAATATCTCCTGGATCATGGCGCCGATATTCACGCGAAAGACCGCGTCGGCGTGCATGCACTCGGCCGCGCGACGCTATCGGCGGATGTGGACGTGGTCAAATTTTTGGTCGAACACGGCGTCGATCCGAACGAGCCGGGCTATGGGACGAATGTCCGCTACGCGCGGCAATACCGGCCGTCGCTCGAATACCTTCTTTCAAAAGGAGCGAAAGCCGAGCCCAACGCCATCGCGAATGCTCCGCATTGGCAGGACCCTAGCCTGGTTGCCCAATGGATCGAACGCGGTGCCGATGTCAATTTCGCCGAAGGGAACTATAAGCGGACGGCACTGATGATCGCGGCCTCCAGTGAACAATCGACTGCGGCCATGTTGCAGATGCTGCTCGAAAAGGGGGCCGATCCGAACGCCGAGGATAGCGACGGCGAAAGGCCTCTCGATTGGGCCATCTATCGCAACGATAAAGAAAAGATCGCGGTGCTTGAAAAATTCGGCGCAAAGCGCGGACATGGACCTCGCCAGAAAACGTACCCGCCGGCGGCGGAAGGCGGAATCAAAGATCCGCGCGTGTCGGTGGAGAAGGCCGTCAACCTGCTACTGCCCACCGCTCCCGCTGCGTTTGAAAAGCGCGGCTGCATCAGCTGCCACAGCCAATCCATCGTCGCCGTCGCCGCGGCGGAGGCGCGAGCCAAAGGAATCGCCGTCAACGAAAAGGCCGTCGCGGTGAACCTGCAGCAGATGGAGATCGCCAATAAGAGGTTCGGCGAACTCGGCATGCAAGGCGATCAGCCCGGCGGCAACATCATCGCGATGGGCTACGCGATGATGGGCATCGGCGCGGAAAAACATCCGGCGGATACGATCGTGGCGCAGATGGTACACCTTGCGCTCGCGCTGCAGCTTCCCGACGGCACCTGGACGCCCAACGGCGTCTCGCGCCCGCCCATCGAGGACACGCTGGTGACCGCGGTGACCATGGGCATCCGCACGCTGACCGCGATTCCGGTTCTTGGCTACAAAGCGGAAACCGCCGTCGCCCTGGAACGCTCCCGCAAGTGGCTGGAAGCCGCGAAAGTGCGCTCGGCGGAAGACCGCGCGATGAAGCTGATGGGTTTGGTTTGGACGAACGCGCCGAAGGCCGAAATTGACGCCGAGATTCGCACCATCCTCAGTTCGCAACGCGACGGAGGCGGCTGGGCGCAGCGCGACGATATGCAGCCCGACGCCTACGCAACCGGCATCCTGCTCTACGCCATGCACGTCGCCGGAGTCCCCGTCACCAGCGACGCCTATCGCAAGGGAGTCGCCTACCTGCAGAGCAACCAATACCAGGACGGCTCCTGGTTCGTGCGCACGCGCTCGTATCCGACGCAGATTTATTTTGAGTCGGGCTACCCGTTCGGCAACAACCAGTTCGTATCCGCAGCCGCGGCAAGCTGGAGCTCGCTGGCGATTACGGCTACGCTGCCGGATCGGTTGGCGCAGCGGTAGTGTGTTGTAGATAAACGGTTAAGGCCGCCTGTAACGCTCGAGATCCTGCTTCCATCTTCCGGGAGGAGGGTTTATGACAATCTTTAGCGTTAGAGGTTATGCCGTAAGATCCGCGATCTTGGTCCTGGCACTCATCCAACCGGGAATCGCACGTCCTCAGACGGTAGATGAAACCGGGGCATCTGAGCGCACGACGCGGAACGCACCAGCGGCGCAACCCGCGGCCTCCACAACTGCGGCGCAGTTGCTGCAGCCCGACGAACTTGAATCACTCTCAAAGCGCAATGAGGAACCAGGCGCAGAAGTCCGCGGCGGATCGCTTTCGAATGAACACCTCACCTACATCGTGATCGCGCTTGCCGCGGCTGTTCTGGTTCTGGTGCTTAAGTAAGGAGGCCCGGATGTCCGCACGAGTAACCGCCTCATTCCGGATCGCGATTTTCTTTGCGTTGGTGTCCGTGGGTTTTGCCGAAACGAAGCCCCTCGCCGTGCCTTTCGTGCATCAAGAGAAAAATGGCTGCGGGCCGGCCACCATCATGATGCTGGAAGCGTATTGGACCGCGCAGGGCAATCCCGAAACGCCAACCAGCGGAAGGCAAACGCTCCAGTCTCTCTCCGCGACAGTCACCGAAGGAACCGCGCTCGGCGACATGCGACGGTATCTGGATTCCCACGGCTACCATGCATTCACCATACGAACTTCCGCACAGGACCTCACTCGCCAGTTGTCAAAAGGGCGTGCGATCATTGTCCCCCTGGAACTAAACCACAGCGCGAGCGTAAGCCTGCACTACGTGGTGGTCACCGGTATCGACGAACGGAATGTTTGGGTGAACGATCCGGCCAAACGCAAACCCGGCCGCATGGAACGAGATAAATTCGAAAAGGCGTGGATCGGAGCTGGGAACTGGATGCTGCTGGGAGTGCCGCGGCAGCCGATCGGAAACGCCTAGGACATTAAGCGATCCGCAGATCTTAGGAATTCACACACGCTGAAGAACGACGAAGAAAAACAAACCGTTCGGTTTGTATGGCGTCCCCAGGGGGATTCGAACCCCCGTTATCGCCGTGAAAGGGCGGTGTCCTAGGCCGACTAGACGATGGGGACGTGCGGAAAGGACTCCCTCTACTGTAGCATTCGAGGGTGCGTGAAGGCCAGTGTCGAGAGTGATTTTTTTGTGAGGAGGCCGCCCGTGCTTGGGCACAGGCGGCCGGAACTCACTAGAGGGTCTTGAGGTAAGCGACCAGATCGTCCTTTTCGGCCGGCTTCAGGGTGTCTCCGAACGGAGGCATCACGTCGCCGCCCTTGTTGATCAAGTCGCGGACCGCGGCTTCGTTCAGAGCCTTGCCATTGGCCAGCTTCGCCTTCTTGAACAGGCCCTTGAGGCCGGGGCCAACCAGCGCTTCCGTGCTGTTCGCCATGTGGCAAGAGCCGCAGCTTTCGTCGAAGGTAGCCTTGCCCTTCTTGGCGTCCGGGGCGAACGCGGTCATCGGGAGGCCAATCGCCAGCAGCGCGGCCGTAACTCCGGCGGCCAGGGTAGCCGATTTCAGGAAAGATTTGTTGAATGCCATAGCACCCTCCAGTCTACAATCTTGACGTATGGTACTTCAAATTGGTGACACGGCACCCCCCATTAAAATCTTTGAATTCGACCTGGCAAAGTTTCGCGGCCAAAAGGTAGTGCTGTTCTTCTACCCAAAGTCGGACACCCCCGGCTGCACCACCGAAGCCTGCGAGTTCCGCGACGCCGCCAAGACGTTTGCCAAGAAAGACGCGGTGATCGTCGGCCTCTCGCCCGATAAAGCCCCCGCCCAGCAGAAGTTCGCGACCAAATACGGCCTGCCCTTCACGCTGGTGCCCGACCCGGAACACGCCATCGCCGAAGCCTACGGTGTGTGGAAGGAGAAAAGCATGTACGGCCGCAAGTACATGGGCATCGAGCGGACAACGTTTATCGTGGACGAAAAAGGCAAGATCGCCCACGTGTTCGCCAAGGTAAAGCCCAAAGGCCACGCAGCGGAGGTGCTGGAGGCGCTGGGGTAGACGATCTTGGTGAAATTGATCTGGACCTTACCAGATCCCGATCAGCTTCCAATACCCGAACCCAATCGTCGACCAGATCATCAGGTTGACGATGCCGATCACCGCTCCCACCTTCCACCATTCCTTCAAGGTGACGTAGCCGTCGGCGTAAAAGATGGGGCCGGGTGTGGTGCCGAAGTGCGTCAGCGCGGCGGCCAGGTTTGTGAAGCAGGCAAAGCCGTAGACCACCAAGCCAGGAGGCGCTCCTTTTGCCAGCAACACGGCGAGGAATGGCGGGAACATGGAAACCATGTGCGCGGTGATGCTCGCGAAACCGTAGTGTGCGTAATAGTAGATGACCAGGGCGATGCCAAATAGCGCGGGCCAGCCGAGGCCGCCGAACTGCGTGGCAACCCCATCGGCAAACGCGCGCGTCACACCGGCGTCATTGAGCGCGGAACCCAGCCGGAACAAGCCCCCAAACCAGACGAAAACGTCCCACGCCGCTTTCTCACTCTTAATGTCTTCCCAGGAAAGTACGCCGGTGATGAGCAATAGCGCTCCGCCCAGCAGAGCGGTCGCAGTGATATCCACCTTGGTCCAGGACGACGAAACCCACATGGAGCAAACAACGGTGAACACCGCCGCAACAATGTGTTCCTTGCGCGCCATCGGGCCCATCTTGCGAAGTTCGCCATTCGCGAAGTCCGATGCCTCCGGGGTTTCCTTGATCTCCGGCGGATTCAGCTTCATAGTGATCCATGGAATCACCGCCAACGAGACCGCGCCGGGAACGATAGCTGCTACAAACCAACTGAGCCACGTCACGTTATATCCATAACCCGCGGCGAAACGCGCGGCTAGAGGATTACTCGCCTGCCCTGTGTAGAACATCGCCGTCGAAACGCAGACAGATTGGTACACCGCCGTGTAGAGGTACGAACCGAGCTTGCTTGCCGTCGGCCCGGGAGTGGAGCCGTAAATTTCCGCGATCGATTTGCCAATGGGCCGGATGACTCCCCCCGCGCGCGCACCGTTGGCGGGAATCATCCCGGCTAATACGAAATCGGACAGGCCCAACGCATAGCAAACGCCGAGCGACGTTCTTCCGAACAGCCGAACGAAGTTCAGCGCGATGCGGCGCGCGAGTCCCGTGTTAATGAGGCCGCGCGAAAGGAAGAACGCGGTCATCACCAGCCAGACGGTGCCATCGGAGTAACCGGCAAGCGCCTGGCCCATCGTCATCACGCCCGTGAGTCCGGCTATTGTGACGGCGATCAGAACCAGCGCCGCTGCGGGGATCGGCTCAATGACCGAGCCGACAATCGTCGCCAAAAACAAACCGGCAACCTTCGGGCCTTCCGGCTTGATCGTGCTCGGCCATTGAATGCCGTACACCACCAGCGCATAGACGGCGGCGAGCAAAGCAAAACCTCGCAGCAAACGCACCGGTTCGGATGTTTGCGCACCGCTCGACTGCGGAGTCACCGGTGCTTGCGTAACGGCCATTGGGTCAAGGATATTCGATTTCGCGTACGCTGCGCAGCGGACATTCGGATTAGGCGCGACTTAGGCGAAGTTCCATTGCAGATCGCGCCGGCAGGTGTTTCTTTGTCATTTCTTGCGGGTGAAGCGGTAATTGCCGGAAACGTGTTTGACGAACAACTGCTCCACCGGAGCATCGCCGTTCTGGGTGAACTCCACACCCAAACCGTAAAGACCTGAGAATTCTTTCTCCGACATTCCCGTCAGTGGCGTTTTGCCGCGGCCATCCATATCGCCGAACAGTTCGCCCTCATAGACCAGGATCTCGACGACGCGCGGTACGCTACGCCACAGTTTGGGCTGTTCCACAAAAGTGCCGACGTACTTCGCCATCACGTCAGGAGGAACCGCGTAGGCGCCTTTACGCTCATCAGACGCTTTGCCCACCCAATGCTGAATCGGCTTGGCGGCATTTTCACCGCACACCCATTCGAGCATTTCCGTATCCGGCGCAAACACGGCGCTTACCTTGACGGTGAATGGCTTGGCGTATACGCCAGGATCGGAGACGGCGATCTCCAAATCGATGTTGCCGAAGTTGCGGCGGCGGTAGCGCTCCGTCATGCGGAGTTGCTCACTGTGCGGATGGCCGTCGTGATCGAGCCACGTTTTATCGTTGTAGCCCGCGCTCTCAACAACCAGCGTGTCGCCATCCCACCGGCCCACCGAATACCCCATCCAATTCGGATTGGGCGATTCCTCCAGCTTCCGGCCATCCATAAACACCTGCCGATAGGTGAGGTCCGGATTGAGAATCAAGATGAGGTTGGGCGTCTGCACAATCTTCATCATTTCCGCGCCAGTGCTATCGCCCGCAGCGGAGTATCCAGGGCCGAGCGGAACGCAGAGCACGTTCATATACTCACGGCCCAGATTCTCAACACGCTCCTTCACCAGCGCTTCGGCCCACGGAGCGACATCGCCGGGCTTCAGATCCGCAGCGATGTTACGCGCGTACTTCGGTGATACGCGGGTCCACAGACCTGAAAAATCGGGATGCCCGTCCGGCGTGCGTGGCGCGGCGGCGTTGAGATCCGGCTTGCCGTTCGCAAGCCGCGGAATGCCCGGCGTGGGTTGCCGCAGCCACTGGGCGGCCATCGGCACGCAAAATACCACAGCCGTCGCAACCAATTTCCAAGCTTTCATCGAAGAAGCCTCCCCGTGTGGCTGCCGCCCGCACTGGATGATTCTATCGAAATTCGAAGCAGCCAGGAGGTGACTCGCCCGGCGCTGTCAGTATCCCTGCTTCTCTCCTTCGATTTCCGCTTCCTCCGCGCCTTCGGGTCCAGCGGCCAGAGCATCGGCGATAATCTGCCGGGCGGCGTCTGCATCGGCCCGCGCAACGCGAATTTCTTCCGCGAAATTGGGCATGGGCGAATCTCCCACCAGTACGGTCTTGATGCCGTTCGATTCCAACAACTGCTGCACCGTAACGATTTCCGCTTCTTCCACTCCGCCTTCGCTCAGGCGGAATACAGTAACCAGATCCAGTTCATGAGATGAGTTCGGGGACGTCATGTCTTGAGATTACCCCGGCTGTAGAATAAAAGCATGGCTCAAGATAACGGCGATCGTTTGATTTGGTTCCTGACCGGCGCGGCTCTGGGCGCGGCGGTGGCACTGCTTTACGCTCCGCAGTCTGGCGACAAGACCCGGCGCTTGATTGGCCGCAAAGTCCGCGAAGGCGGAGAGGTCATCGGCGACAGTGGACGCGATCTGATGGAGAAGGGCCGCGAGCTCTACGAGCAGGGCCGCAAGGTTGCCGACGAAGCCGCCGATCTCTTCGAGCGCGGCCGCCGCATGGTGGAAGGTTAACGGAACACGGGTGTCGACGGTGACGTCTTCCCTGCCCGTCTTTTCCAACGAGCCGTATCACAATTTCTCCGACCCCGGCATTTGGGCCGCGGCGCAAAGTGCTTACGCTCGCGTGCGCTCGGAGTACGGTCGTGAGTACGAACTGTGGATCGCGGGCGCTCCACAACACACCGGAGATCTGCTCACCAGCGTCGATCCATCGCATCACGGTGAAATCGTCGGACGCCATCACAAAGCGACAGCCGAGTTGGCGCGGCGCGCGGTGGAAGACGCCTACGCGTTCTTTCCAGAGTGGTCGCGAACATCGCCGCAAGAACGCGCAGGGTATTTGGTCCGCGCCGCAGAAATCATTCGCGAGCGGAAACTCGAATTCGACGCTTGGCTGGTTACCGAGGCCGGCAAGACATGGCCGGAGGCCGATGCCGATGTCAGCGAAGCGATAGACTTTTGCGAATATTACGCCCGCGAAGCCCTGCGCTACGCGAATCCACCTTCGCTCGTGCAACTCCCCGGCGAACGCGACCAGTTGACTTACATTCCGCTCGGCGTCGGCGTCATCATTCCGCCGTGGAACTTTCCGCTAGCGATTCTGGTCGGCATGACGGTGGCCGCGCTGGTCTGTGGCAACACGGTGGTGATCAAACCATCGAGCGAAACGCCCACCATCGCGCATAAATTCGCAGATGTGCTCCGCGCCGCCGGATTTCCGGCACGCAGTTTTCATTTGTGCGTCGGCAACGGTTCCGTGATTGGCGATCTTCTCGTCGAACATCCCAAGACGCGTTTTGTTTCCTTCACCGGTTCACGAGAGGTTGGCCTGCGCATTAATGAACTGGCCGCCAAGCGCACGCCAGGGCAGATGTGGATCAAGCGCGTGGTTGCGGAGATGGGCGGCAAGGATGCCATTATCGTGGACCGCGAAGCCGATCTGGATAGCGCCGTCGCTGGGGTCGCACAATCAGCCTTCGGCTATCAGGGACAGAAGTGCTCCGCCTGCTCGCGCGCCATCATCGACGATCCTCTTTACGAAGAATTTCTCGAAAAATTGATCGCCAGAGTGGGGCAAATCAAAGTGGGTCCAGCGGAAGACCGCGGAAACCTCATGGGCCCCGTGATCAGTGCCAGTGCGCGCACATCGATTCTCAACTACATCACTATTGGAACCAAGGAAGCCCGCTTGATCGCAGGCGGAGCATCCGTGCCTGGCGATGGCTACTTCCTGCAGCCCACGGTGTTCGCTGGAGTGGATGCCGAAGCGCGTATCTTTCAGGAAGAAATCTTCGGCCCGGTGCTCGCCGTCGCGCGCGCCCGCGATTTCAACGACGCCCTCGAATTAGCAAACGATTCCGAGTACGGACTCACCGGTGCCGTCTACACGCGCAATCCCGAGAAGATCCAACAGGCAAAGCGCGACTTTTTTACGGGCAACCTCTATATCAATCGCAAGTGCACCGGCGCGATGGTCGGCGCGCATCCTTTTGGCGGGTTCAATATGTCCGGTACGGACTCCAAGGCAGGCGGTCCTGACTACCTCCTGCAGTTCCTGCAAGCGAAGTCGATCGCCGAGAAACTGTAGCCCGCCAAACGCAGCGGGACTTCCCCTCAAGGCTCAGCCGGCCGTTCGGGTTGCCGGACAGCCAATGTGAGAAAAAATCCAACCGCCAACATTCCGGCGAGAAGTTGCAGTGGATAATCATAGTTCCTCGTCATGCCGACGGACACTCCATGTTGGGAAAGCTCCGTGATAATCAGAGGCCCAGCGATGGCGGCCGCACTCCAGGAGGTGAGGATCGCTCCGTGGATCGCGCCGACGTTATCGGTTCCGAAGAGATCCGCCAGAT
Organism: Bryobacteraceae bacterium; assembly: GCA_040081455.1. GTDB lineage: Bacteria > Acidobacteriota > Terriglobia > Bryobacterales > Bryobacteraceae > Palsa-187. Next base: position 1,942 of record JBEBGM010000049.1, on the reverse strand, counting down.
ACGCTGGAATCGTCGCGAAGCCGCCGCCGTACATCGTGAAGATGATGTAGAGAGCCGCCTGAAAGAGAACCCATTCACCGCTATGGTTGAATTCCCGGACTCCCATAAACAGGGCAACTTGGGCCGCAAAGAAGATGAGATACGTATTGCGGCGACCCAGGTAATCCGAGCACGACGCCCAGAAGAAACGTCCACACGCGTTAAAAATGCTGATGATAGAGACCACCGCGGCTGCTTCCACGGGCGTTTTTTGGAACATATCCTGCATCATCGGCGAGGCCTGCGCCAGAATGCCGATGCCCGCAGTGATATTGATAAACATCATGCCCCACAGCAGGTAGAATGGCACGGTGCGAATCGCCTGATTGCGCGTAAAACTCGGCACGGATACTTTCGCCGCCAGCGCCGGATTCCACTTCGGCGGTTTCCATCCTGCTGGAGGCCGGTGTAGAACCCGTGCGCCCGTAATCATAACGCCGAAATAGACGACGCCAAGCGCAATCAGCGTTGTCTCCACTCCCAGTAAGCCCATCAGGTAAACATTCAGGTATCCGGCCAGAAACGCCCCGCCGCCGAATCCCATGATCGCCATGCCCGTCGCCATGCCCCGGTGGTCTGGGAACCACTTCACCAGCGTGCTCACTGGGGAAATGTAGCCCAGCCCGCAGCCCATGCCGCCGATCACGCCCATCCCCAAAAACACGAGAAACGCGTGATGCAGTAGCAACCCAACGCCACCAATCACAAGCCCCGAGCCAAACAACATCGCCGCTGCCCTGGCCGCCGCACGCGGGCCACGCCGTTCCACCCACGGGCCGCCGAATGCAGCACTCAAACCAAGCAACACAAGCGCGGTGGAAAAAGTGGAGTATGGCGGACTCAGCAACGGAGCCGAATTCGGAATCAGCGTCTGAATCGGCCGATTGAATGTGCTCCACGCATAGACTGATCCGATGCAGACATGCACGGCGACCGCGGCAATCGGGATCTTCCAGCGATGCTCGTTGGCCGCTGCGTGCTCCATCACCATTGCCGTGTTGTGCTCGCTCAAGGCTTCTCGCAATTCTCCGCGCCGTGTGCGGTGCCTCATTTTACAGAACTCCCGCGAGGGGAACAACGGTTAGGCCACCTTTACGATCACTTCAAGTCACCCGCCCAGCTAAAATGGAAAGAGCACGATCGTACCTACGAGGAATCATCTTGAGCCGAATCTCCGACGCATTCAGCAGTTTCTTTTCCATCCTGTTCAGCGGACAGCTTTCGCCCGAAGTGGCGCGCACCTACGGGTACATCAAAGCCGGCGCCGGGCCGAAGCCCACGGCCACTCCGTCTCCCGCCGCTGCCCCGGCAAAGCCGCAAGCCGGACCCGCCGATGGAGCGGTGCACATCATGGCCCTCTTACAGCGCGACGCGCGGCTGGTGGATTTCCTGATGGAAGACATCTCAGCTTACTCCGACGATCAGGTGGGCGCTGCGGTTCGCGACGTCCAGACGAACTCGCGCCAGGTGCTGACTCGGCATTTGAAACTCGCTCCGGTGCTCGATGGCGTCGAAGGCGATTACGCCAAGACGCAAGGCCTCGCTGCGAATTCGTATCGCCTCATCGGCAACGTGCCTCCGAACGGAAAAGCTCCTGGCGGACTACTCCGCCACAAGGGATGGAAGGCCGAAAAAGTCGATCTCCCTTCGAGCGGCCCCAGCGACTTGGTCACGCCCGCGGAAATCGAAGTCGAGTAGGCTCCGATGAATATCGGCATCGACCTCGGCACCACAAACTCCGCGCTTGCCTACATCGACCCGAAGCCGGACACCGATAACCCCGAGATTCACGTACTCGACGCACCGCAGTACGTTGCGCAGGGGCAGATGGAAAACCGGCGCACGCTGCCGTCGTTCCTCTATCTCGGCGATCAGGAATACATTGGCGTCTACGCGCGCGAAC
>JBEBGM010000126.1:0-2536 GCA_040081455.1 Bryobacteraceae bacterium | reverse complement strand
AATGAAGCGCAGCGCGCGGCCCCAAGTGAATAGATTGGCTAACGGCGTATCGGGCGTGAGGCCGGCGGCGCCGAACACCTGAATCGCGCGGTCGAAGATGTTCACGTGCATGCGCGCGGTGACGATTTTGATGGCCGACACATCCGTCCTCGCAGCCTTGTTGCCCTGGTTGTCGATGATCCATGCGGCACGCATGACCAAAAGACGCGCCTGGTCGATCTCGAGGCGGCTCTGGGCGATCCATTCCCGCACGTTGTCGCGGTCCGCCAGCGGCTTGCCAAAGGTAACGCGCTCCATGGCGCGCTCGGCCATCAACTCCAGGGCCAGTTCGCATTGGCCGATGGAGCGCATGCAGTGGTGGATCCGGCCGGGGCCCAATCGAGCCTGCGCGAGCGCAAACCCGTGCCCCTCTTGACCCAGCAAATTCTCGGCCGGCACGCTCACATCTTTGAGCACAATTTCCGCGATGAGGTCGCCGGTTGCGTGATTCAAGATGGGAATCTGGCGAACAATCGTGACTCCCGGCGTGTCCATAGGGACAATGATCATGGAGTGGCGGCTGTGCCGGTCGGCCTTGGGATCCGTGATCCCCATCAAGATCATGAATTTGCACCGGGGGTCGGCGCCGTTGCTCACAAACCATTTGCGGCCATTGATGACGTAGGCCCCTCCCTGCTTTTCAATCCGTGTTGCGATATTGGTGGGATCGGAAGAGCCGACGTCTGGTTCGGTCATACTGAACGCGGAACGGATCGATCCCGCAAAGAGCGGGACTAAATACTGCTCGCGCTGGGCCGGCGTAGCCGCGATGTGCAGCAGTTCCATGTTCCCGGTATCGGGGGCATTACAGTTGAAGACTTCAGGAGCCCAGAACACGCGACCCATGATTTCCGCAAGCGGGGCATATTCCAGAACCGGCAAGCCCATGCCGGGCGCGTCCTTCGGCAAATTAGGCAGGAACAGATTCCACAAACCTTCGGCGCGAGCCTTGGCTTTCAGGGGTTCCAGGACCGAGGGGGGATGAATTCCTTTCGCAACCTCGTATTCCCATTGCGACACGTTGGGAACGACATGGGTGTCCAGGAAAGACTGAACGCGTTTGCGAAGGCCTTCGACTTTGGGTGAGTACGCGAATTCCATCTGCGGACCTTCTGATTGAGGTTGGGCGGCGTAGCTGAAGTTAGAGAATGGCAGCGTAACAGTCTAAAGAATCAGTCCACGCGCGATATCCCATCCAATCGCCGCGAGCGGCGCGGCCTTAGCTCCAACTTCCGCGGCATCTTCGGCACTGGCGTTGCCATCTTGGGCGCGACGCCAGACTCCTTGAAGAATGGCAGCCATGCGAAAGAGGCTAAATGCCAGATAGAAATTCATGTGCGGAAGCTCTGACCTGCCTGTCCGCTCGGCGTACCATCGTTCGTATTCCTTCGCTTGCGGAATGCCGAGGGCCTCGAGATCTAAACCCTTGAATCCGCGGAAGAGATCGACGCCGACTCTCCAGAACATGCAATTGTAGGCAAAATCAGCGAGCGGATCTCCAAGGGTTGAGAGTTCCCAGTCGAGGATCGCAATAACGCGAGGCTCGGTTGCATGAAATATCATATTATCTAGGCGTAGGTCGCCGTGGAATATCGCCGCCGGTTGCTCTGGTGGCACGTGCTGGGGAAGCCATTCGATCAAATGCTCCATTGCCTCCGTGCGACGGCCTTCGCTTGCGCTGGCGCGATATTGATTTGTCCAGACCGAGATCTGTCGGCCAATGAACCCTTCGGCCCGGCCATAGGTCCCAAGACCCAGCGTCAGAGGATCGACCCGATGAAGGCTCGCGATAGCCGCGTTCATACCGTCGAAAATTGCGGTCCGCTCGCTGACGGAAAGGCCCGGCAGCCGATGGTCCTGAAAGGACCGTCCCGCCACATAATCCATCACGTAGAAGGCCGTACCCAACAATGAGGTATCTTCACACAAGGCATACACACGCGGCACCGGCACATCGCTTTCACGCAGCGCCGTGAGCACGCGAAATTCGCGCTCAATCGCATGGGCTTTAGGAAGCAATTGCCCGAAGGGCTTGCGCCGAAGGACATACTCTTTCCGTGCCGTCGACAGCTGAAAGGTGGGATTTGACTGGCCGAAAGCGAACTTCTGCAGTTTCCCTGGACCGCGATATCCTTCGACGTGCGCCTCAAGCCAGCCTTCGGCTGCCGGCGAAAGGTATTGAGCTGCGGCAATGGCCATATGCGTCTTCAAGTTACCTGTGATCGTGACGTGAAGTGGAACTTCACCGGCCCGCTCCGATACCTTGTCTTCGCTCGCATCTCGAGCCGTGGTGTAGGAGCCGCTGAGCAGCTCGCCTGAACGACCGGGGACACGATCTGGGAATCTGTGAAAGCCTCTCCGCACAACGCTTGGCCGGCTGCTGAAAGCGCCGGTCCATACGTTATGCTCAAGGTGGTAGCGGAGGAGGGACTCGAACCCCCGACCCCAGGATTATGATTCCCGTGCTCTAACCAGCTGAGCTACTCCGCCCCGCACC
>JBEBGM010000007.1:0-114782 GCA_040081455.1 Bryobacteraceae bacterium | reverse complement strand
TCGGGTGCCGCGCTGGGTTCCGTGCGCGTGCTTGCGGTTTCCGTGGGGCCCGCATTCCGTCCCACGATGTAACCCATCGTGAAGAACACGCCCAACAGGATCACCACGATAAAGAAGACGCTCAATAACTGTCGATTGCCCAGGATTAACTCGAACTCGCCTTCTTCGTTTTTCGGCACTCAGCCCTCCCTTTAGATCGAGTATAGCGAGTCTCAGCAGCGGGTTTGGGCGCATTTCGTTGGGCTCGACGCCGCCGATCCATGTGCGGACGCCCTGTATTTCGCGACAATAGGGCCGTGGGTCCATCGCTCCTCATTGAAGACGCGTTTCACCGCTGGACCTCGCGCCGTCAGATTCGCTACGTTCGTCCCGCTGGTATCCGCGAATCGAACGGCCTTCTGCGCGGCACCTATGAACAGATCCGCCGCGATTTCCTTATCGCGCCGCCGTGGCTGCTGCATTCGTGCAGTCCTGAATTGCTCGCGGGATTCTGGAGCGCCTTTCGCGAGTCGTTGATCGCCGCTCCGGCCAGCCGCGCGCAACGCGAGGCCATCGCGCAAGGGGTTGCCGAGACCAATCGCTGCCCGTACTGTGCCGATGTTCACTCCTTTATGCTGGACGGCGCCATCCTGCGAACAACGCACTCGCGCAAGGACTCCGCCATCGCCGCTTGTTCCGCTTGGGCGCACGCCACGCGAACGCCCGGAGCAGCCATTCTTCGCGAGCCGCCCTTCTCCAAACAGGACGCACCCCAGATGATCGGCACCGCGCTTGTTTTTCACTATTTGAACCGGATGGTAAGCGTGTTCCTAGGCGATTCGCCCCTGCCTTCCCAACGTCTTGCCCGCGCCGCGGCAACCTCTGCACTGGGCGCGCGAATCGCGAAGGTACACGCCGCACCCGGGGAGTCGCTCCCCTTATTGCCGCCCGCACCGGTACGGGACTGGCTCTTCTGGGCGAGTGCAAATCCAACTGTCACTCAAGCCTTCGCGCAATTCTCTGCAGCGGCCGAAAGTTTTGCGAGCACATATGTTCCGCAAGAAGTTCGCGATTTTCTGGAAACACACCTCGCCCAGTGGAGCGGGGAAGATCCAGGGCTGGGCGGCGCGTGGTTGAGCCAATCGGTGGCAAATATTTCTTCCGCGTCGCAACCAGCCGCGAAACTGGCGCTGTTGACCGCGCTTGCGGCGTACCGTGTGGATGAGCCAACGGTCGCGGCGTTTCGCGACCGCCATCCCTCCGATCCCGAGCTTGTGGCGCTGACCGCGTGGGCCAGTTTCGCCGCCATGCGCCGCACCGCGAGTTGGCTCGTCCAAATCTGATTTTCCAGTCTCTCGCGGCCTTGCAAGTTACAATAGAAGTTGGCGTCCGCCACGGCTTGGCAACGGCAACGACGCCCTTCGAGGAGAACCCATGGCAGCAATTGTGCGCCGCCGCTCGGTCGTCGTCAAAGTCGGTAACGTGAGTGTGGGCGGGGAGAACCCCATTGTCGTCCAATCGATGACGAATACCGATACGGCCGATGCCCCCGGTACCGTCAATCAGGTGATGGCGCTTGCACGAGCCGGCTCCGAACTGGTCCGCGTCACCGTCAACACCGACGACGCCGCTCGCGCGGTGCCGAAGATCGTCGAAACGCTCGATAAATTCGGTGTCCGGGTTCCCATCGTCGGTGACTTCCACTACAACGGCCACCTTCTTCTGAAGAAGTATCCCGAAATGGCGCGTGCCCTTGCCAAGTACCGCATCAATCCGGGAAACGTGAATATCGGTAAAAAGCACGATGATAACTTCCGCACCATGGTGGAGGCCGCCATCGAATTCGAGCGCCCGGTGCGTATCGGCGTCAACTGGGGCTCGCTCGATCAGGCGCTGCTCACGCGCATGATGGATGAGAACAGCCGCTCGGCCCAGCCGCTCGATGCCAAGGAAGTCACGCGCCGCGCCATCGTGGTCAGCGCCATCGAATCCGCCAAAGCCGCCGAAAGCTACGGTCTGCCGCACGACCGCATTATCCTCAGCGCCAAAGTTAGCGGCGTGCAGGATCTCATCAGCGTTTATCGTATGCTGGCCGCGGAATGCGAGTATCCTTTGCACCTTGGTTTGACCGAAGCGGGCATGGGCACCAAAGGCATCGTTGCCTCCACCGCGGGCATCGGCGTCCTGTTGCAGGATGGTATCGGTGATACCATCCGCACATCGCTCACGCCCACGCCGGGCGGCGACCGCACCGAAGAAGTAATCGTCTCGCAGCAAATTCTGCAGGCACTGGAACTGCGCGCGTTCACGCCGCAAGTCACTTCGTGCCCTGGTTGCGGACGCACCACCAGCACCTTCTTTCAGGAACTGGCGGACCAGATTCAGTCTTACCTCCGCCAGCAAATGCCGGTGTGGAAGACAACGCACGCAGGTGTCGAAGAAATGAAGGTGGCCGTCATGGGCTGCGTCGTCAACGGTCCCGGCGAATCGAAACATGCGAACCTGGGCATCTCGCTCCCTGGCACGTTTGAGGAGCCAGTGGCGCCCGTTTATGTCGATGGCAAGCTTACCTGCACCCTTCGCGGCGACAACATCGCCAAAGAGTTCATGGGCATTCTGAACGATTACGTGGAAAGCCACTACGAAGCAAAGCCGCTCGAAACCGTGGGCGCCTGAGCTCGCAATCGTCATACTCATTCGGAGGATGCCTGCCCGTGTCGCAGAAGACCGATCTTTATAACAATTCCTACGGCAATTATGCCGCTGAAGCCTATCGCCAGGTTCGCGTGGAAACCTACGGTGAGGACTTCGGGCAAACCAGCTGGGTAACCAACGAAGAATCGCACCAGATTCCGAAGCTACTCGAGTTGACTCCGGAATCGAACGTACTCGAAATCGGTTGTGGCTCGGGCGCGTACGCGGTGCATCTGGCGGGAAGTATTGGTTGTTCCGTCACCGGACTCGACGTCAATGAAAACGGTGTGAACAATGCAAATAAGCTGGTCGAAGAACGTGGGCTTTCGGAAAAGGTTCGTTTTCAGCAGTGCGATGTGTCGAAGGGAATCCCTTTTGAGGAGCGCACGTTCGACGCCGTCTTTGCCAATGACGCGCTCTGTCACATCCCCGGACGCCAGCAACTGCTCGAAGAAATCTATCGTGTGCTGAAGCTTCGCGGCCGCATGTTGTTTAGCGACGCATTGATCATTGGCGGCGCCGTGACCGCGGAGGAAATTGCCGCGCGCAGTTCCATCGGCTACTACGTCTATAGCCCTCCCGGCGAAAACGTGACGATGCTGGAAGCCGCGGGCTACGCGAAGATTGCCGCTTCGGATACGACGGACGGAGCGGCCCTGATCGCAGGACGCTGGCATGATGCGCGCGCGAAACATCGCGAGGCGCTGGTCGCCGCGGAAGGCGAACCGAACTTCGACGGCCTGCAAAAGTTTCTCGATTGCGTTCGAACGCTAACCGCCGAACGCCGTTTGCTCCGTCACGTTTATCTGGCGCGGCGTCCGTAACCGCGGCTCAAAGCGGACGGATGTCTTTCACAATCGCCTGCCACGGATCGTAGCCGCGCGCCGCCGAGTAGGCGTCTTCCTCAATCTGCATCGCGACATCCACCCGGTCGCCGATCTTCAGAGAGGGTAGGCGATCCACGAAGCTCCACGCTTTTGCACGGAATGGGCGCCCCTGATTGCGAAAGCGGAAGAAAACGTGCTTCTCGTTCTTGATTTCCGGATCCGCCGCAAGCTCCACGCCGCGCACCGCAAGCACTGGAGCTGCGTTGCCATAGCCAAAAGGCGCCAGATTGAGCAGATCCGCCACCGCGTGCCGCGCGATCTCCGGCAACTCTGCTTCGGCATCGATATCGATCACCGGTTCAAAATCATCCGCCGTCAAACGCGACGCCGCGTAGGCGCGAAAGCGCTCGCGGAACTCTTCGATCTTGCCAGCCGGAAGCGTGACGCCGGCGGCCTGCTTGTGACCACCGAATTTCGTGAACAGATCGGGCATCGTCTCCAACGCTTCCAGTAAATGAAACCCTGCAATGCTGCGGCCGGAGCCATGCGCGATGGTGGTTTCGGGATCCACGGCCAGTACGATCGCCGGCCGGTGATAACGTTCGACGACGCGGCTCGCCACAATTCCCACAACGCCGCGATGCCAGCCGTCGCCGGAGAAAATAAGCGCGGCGTCGGCATCGGTCACCGGCACCTGTTGGCACTGCTCCCAAATGGCCTGCGCGATGCCCGCTTCGGTTTGCTGCCGGTCCGCGTTCAACTCATGCAACTGCGCGGCGATCTCTTTCGCTCGCGCGTCATCAGTGGTGCAGAAAAGTTCAATCACGTCATTGGCGCTTGCCATGCGCCCCGCTGCGTTGATGCGCGGGCCGATGCGGAAGCCGACATCGCGTGCGCTGGGCACCGCGCCTTCTTCAATTCCCGCAACCGCAAGCAGCGCCCGCAGGCCGGGATTCCGCACGTCCCGCAATCCTTCCAACCCGCGCTTGACGATCACGCGATTCTCACCCACCAGCGGCACCACATCGGCCACTGTCGCGATCGCCGCCAGCTTCAGCAGGGAATCGATGAAGCGTTCGCGCTTCGCCGCGGGCCAGCCGATTCTGTGCAACAACCCTTCCGCCAGCTTCAAGGCCACTGCGGCTCCGCACAAATTCTTATTTGGATAACCGCAATCCGGCCGGTTCGGATTCAGCACCGCAAGCGCGGGCGGCAGTTCTTCCTCCGGCAAATGGTGATCGGTCACAATCACGTCAATGCCCAAGCCAGCCGCGTGGCGCACCACATCGTTGGCGCGAATGCCTGTATCCACGCTGACGATCAGCCGCACCCCGTTCGCCGCGGCATCTTCGACGGCATCCGCTTTCATGCCGTACCCGTCACGAATCCGGTGCGGCACGAAACAAGAGGTAATCCCTCCGGCCTGTTCGAGCGTCTTCTTCAGCAGTACGATGGCGCTGGTTCCGTCGACGTCGTAATCGCCGTAGAGCAAGATAGGCTCTTTGCGCTCCACCGCAAGGGCTAACCGCGCGGCGGCGTCGTCCATGCCGGCGAGGAGGAAAGGGTCATGCAAGTCGGTTGCCGAAGGAGAAAGATAGCGTCGCGCGGCGGTAGCGTCGGCGTAGCCTCTCGCAGCCAAAACCCTTGCAGCGACGGGAGAAATGCCCAGCGCGGAGGCAAGTGCGGCCGTTTCTTTCGGATTCGTCGCTGCGATGTTCCACTTCACGAGGGAGACCGGATGAAGGCGGTAACCTTAGGATAACGGTTCAGCATCAAGTCAGTGTTGGTTTTATTCATGAGAACCCGTTGGACGCAACTTTCGTTGATTCTTTCTTTGCTCCTCTGCATGGCGCCGGGGCTCTTTGGCCAGAGCGGTACCGTGAAATCGGGCAGTCAGCCCATTCCGGGAGCCACCGTTCGCGCTACCCAGGACGATCGTGTTCTCACCACGCTCACCGATGCCAACGGCAACTTCACACTCGATAAGATGACGCCCGGTATGTGGCGCGTCGAAGTGCTCATGTTCGGCTTTGAACCGATGCGTCGCGACGTGGAGATCGGATCCGCTCCCTTGCGACTCGATGTGGCGCTGCAAATAGGCGCCACGCCAGCGGCTATCCTTGCGGGTGCAGGTGCACGCCTAGCTCCGGGGGGTGGTCCAGGTAACGGCCCAGGCCGAGGTGGATTCGCCCAGCGCGGCGGCGAGGGCCGTGCCGGTGGCCGCGGCGGTTTTCCAGGTGCGGCAGGTGCTGGTTTTCCCCGTCGTCCAGGCGCTCCCGATGCGGGGGCTCCTGGTGCAGGTGGCACGGGCCCGACGGGCCAAGCTACTGCGCCGCAGCAGCGTGGGAATGATAACCGCCCGTTCAATGCGAATGCCGCGAATGCAAATCCCGCGAATCCAAGCCCGAATGAAAACGCGGCCAATGCGCCACCCACCATCGAAGGCGGCGGGGCCGAACCGCAGGTGGACGTTTCCTCGGAAGCGGCCGCGCCGGTGCAGGCCGATGCCTCCGGCGCGAATGAGTCGTTTCTCGTCAATGGCAGCTTGAGCACAGGTTTGAACACCAACGAAGCCGATTTTCGTCCTGGCTTCGGATTCAATGGCATCGGTGCAACCGCTGCCGCGGGTGGTGCCAATGTTCCCGGTGTTGAAGGAGCGCAGGCCCAACCCGGCGGCTTCGGCGGCGGAATTCCTGGTGGATTTCCCGGCGGCGGCGCTCCCGTTGGTCCTCCTCCCGGTGGTTTCGGAGGCGGTGGGCCTCGCGGCGGTGGCGGTGGCTTCGCCGGTCCGGGCCGCGGCGGTCGTGGACCCGGTGGACCGCAGGGCAACGGTGGATTCATCGGCAACCGGCGCAACGCCGGGCGTCCGGCCCTTCGCGGCTCAGTATTCTTTGCGCTGCGTAACTCGGTGGCGGACGCGGCACCCTATTCGATCAATGGACAAACAGGAACCAAGGCCGCCTATGCGCAAAACCGTTTTGGAGCGAACATCGGCGGGCCGTTGTGGGGCAATACCTTCTTCTTCCTCAATTACACCGGCAATCTGCTGCGCAACGGCGCGAACATGACGGGCACCGTGCCAACGCTGGCCCAACGCGGAGGCGATTTTTCCGCGGGCGGTTCCATTCTTTACGATCCACAATCCGGTCTGCCGTTTTTAAACAACCAGATCCCGTTGAACCGGATCAGCTCCATCGCGCAGGGCCTACTTGCGTACATCCCCGCGCCGAATCAGCCGGGAACCGTCAATAATTTTCGCTATACGGTGGCGAATCCCTCGAACAATCAGGCGTTGAACGGACGAGTGCAGATTCCCTACGGCCGTCGCGACCAGTTCGGCGTGGGATTAAACTGGCAAACGCGAGACGCGCAAACAGCGCAGATGTTTGGCTTCACCGATAGCAGCTCCGGCAGCGGGATCAACGGCAACATCAATTGGCGTCACAATTTCGGCAACGCCCGTTTCAACAACTTGAGCCTGACGTTCAACCGGAACACCAGCACCGCCACTCCTTATTTCGCCAACGGAGCAAACATCGCGGCGCAACTGGGTATCCAGGGCACTTCGTCTGATCCCATCAACTTCGGTCCTCCGAATTTGAACTTCACCAACTACGCCGGCCTCACCGACGGCAGCCCCTCGCGCAGTGCCGTGACCAGCTTTGGCTTCACCGAATCGCTGCTGCTGCGGATTGGCCGTCACAACTGGAATCTGGGCGGCGGCCTCACGCGCACCAATAATTACACCGTCACCGATTCCAACGGCCGCGGCACGTTTACCTTCACGGGACTCGGCACCAGCCAGTTGAACGCCAACGGCCAGGCGCTCAATGGGACGGGCCTCGACTTTGCCGATTTCCTTCTTGGCTTGCCGCAATCGAATTCCATCCGTTACGGCAGTTCCGCGATGTATTTTCAGTCCTACTCGTGGAACGCTTATGCGCAAGACGATTGGCGTGTGAACGCAAAGCTCAGTTTGAACCTCGGACTCCGCTACGAATACTTCGCGCCATGGCAGGAGAAGTACAGCCGTATCGCGAATCTGGACATCGCGCCGGGATTCACCGCGGCGCAGGTTTATACGCCGGGGATCACGGCCCCCTATTCCGGAGTCAATGCGGCGGGACTGATTCAGCCGGACCGCAACAACTTCGGGCCACGTACTGCGTTGGCCTATAAGCCGTGGACGAAGCATTCCACGCTGTTCCGTCTCGGCTACGGCATCTACTACAATCCCGGTATTTACAACCAGTTCATGATGCGGCTGGCCCAACAGCCTCCCTTTGCGCAATCAACCACGGTAACCACAACGCTTACGAATCCATTGACGCTTGCCAGCGGGCTCACGGTGCTGCCCGCGGGCAAGACCATTCTCAATACCTTCGCGGTGAATCCCTTGTACCGCACTATGTATGCGCAATCGTGGAACGCCGCGATTCAAACGAATCTCACCGCCGCGTGGGTGATGGAAGTGAGTTACCTCGGCACGAAAGGCACTCGATTAGACGTGCAGGTGAATCCAAACCAGGCGGCCCCCGGGTCGCCGTTGACGTCTCTGGACCGTACGATCATCGGCAACGCCACCAGCTTTGTTTATGACACACCCGTGGGCAATTCGATTTATCACGCGGGCCAGGTGCGATTGAATCGCCGCTTCCGCCGCGGAACGTCGGGATCGGTGCAGTATCTTTTTGCGAAGTCGATCGATAACTCCTCAACTCTCGGTGGAGCAGGAAACAGCATCGCGCAGAACTTTTATAATCTGAGCGCCGAGCGCGGCCTTTCCAGCTTCAATCGCAGCCACAGCCTGACAGGGAACTTTGTGGTGAATTCACCGGTGGGAGGACCCAACGGCATCCTCGCCAACAGAGGCGCCCTGACGAAGGCGCTCACCGGTTGGACCCTCAATGGCAGCGTCACACTGCAAACAGGAACTCCTTTAACGGCGCGTGTGTTGGGTAACCAAAGCGATACGGCTGGCACCGGCACATTCGGCAGCGGCCGCGCCAGTGCGACCGGGCTTCCGGTGGATTCCGGCTCCGGCTTCTTCAACCTGGCCGCCTTCACATTGCCTGCGCCAGGCCAGTATGGGAACGCGGGGCGGAACACGATTCCAGGGCCAAATTCGTTCACGCTGAATGCGAGTCTGCAAAGAACCATTCCACTCAACGAACGAATTCGCATGCAGATCCGCGTGGATGCCACCAACGTCACCAACCACCCGAACTTCACGGGTTTTGGAACGGTGGTGAACTCCATTAACTACGGCGCTCCCACTTCGGTTGCCGGCATGCGCACCATGATGCTGACTTTGAGGTTCAATTTCTAATGCGGAAACTGCTGTTTCTTTTCGCGATGTCCCTGTTGGCGCAAGATGTCACATTTACCGTCGACACGAAACTCGTTGTGGTAAACGTCACGGTCCGCGATAAGTCGGGACGTGTGGTCACCAATTTGAAAAAGGAAGATTTCCGTATTTTTGAGGACAATGCGCCCCAGAACATCGCCTCGTTCGACTTGCAGGAGCTGAACGGTGAGCCGATGGCTTCGCTATCCTCCTCCACCGCTGCCCAGACGCTTGAGACCCGCGCTCCGCAGAATGCGCAAACGGCCGCGGTTCGCGCTCCGCAGGTGGCACGCGATCCGAAGCGATATGAAGACCGCCGGTTGATCGGCCTGTTCTTCGATCTCAGCTCCATGGGCCCGCTCGAACAAATTCGCGCGCGCGACGCAGCCATCCAGTACTTGCAGACCCAGATGACGCAGGCCGACCTGGTATCGGTCATGACATTCGGTAACAAGTTCCGCGTCCTTGCCGACTTCACCGATGACCGCGATACACTGATCGCACTGATCCGCGGCATTGCCACCGGCGAGGGCAGTGACCTTGCGGGTTTGGCAACCACCGGAGCCGATGCCGACGATGACAGCGGCACTTTTGCAGCTGATGATACCGAGTTCAATATTTTCAACACGGATCGCAAGCTGACGGCTCTTGAAGACGCCGCACGCAAGCTTGCCGTCTATCCGGAAAAAAAGGCCTTGATCTATTTTTCAGCCGGGGCGGAGAAGACCGGCATCGAGAACGAATCGCAATTGAAAGCCACGGTGAACGCCTCAGTGCGTGCGAACGTTTCCATTTATCCGGTGGATGCGCGCGGCCTTGTTGCCAGCGCACCGGGCGGTGACGCTTCGGTGGCGTCTCCGCGCGGTACCGCCGTGCTCACGGGCTCCACGCAGCGCAGCAATCGGGCCGCCATGGAAAGTTCGCAGGACACCCTCTTTGCCCTTGCCGCCGACACAGGTGGCAAGGCTCTGTTCGATTCGAATGACCTGACGCTGGCGATGAAGCAAGCGCAGGATGATATCCGCAGCTACTACACCATCACGTACACTCCAGCCAATATCGCGGAAGATGGCCGTTACCGCCGGATCCGCGTGCAATTGGTGAACCCCGCCTACAAGGACTATAAGCTCGACTACCGCAGCGGCTATTACGCGAGCAAACAGTTCAAGAACTTCAGCTCCGCCGACAAAGAGCGCCAATTGGAAGAAGCCTTGACGCTGGGTGACCCAGTTAGCGAACTGCCGTTGGCTCTTGAAGTGGATTACTTTCGCGTCGCGAAGGACCGCTACTTCGTTCCCATCTCCGTTAAGATGCCCGGCTCCACTCTGGCGCTGGCGAAGAAAGGCGGCAAGCAAAGTACGGCGCTCGATTTCATTGGCCAGGTGCGCGATGCGAATGGCCGTCTGGTCGGCGGTGTGCGAGATCGAATCAGCATCAATCTCACCAATGCCGACGCCGAAAAGCTGGATCAACGCCCCCTGCAGTACGACACCGGACTGACGCTCAACCCGGGAGCTTACAATCTGGTCTTCCTTGCGCGGGAAGATCAAACCGGCAAGATGGGTACGTTTGAGACGAGGTTTGAAATCCCCGATTTGAACGCCAACAAAAGCTTACGCCTCAGCTCCGTTATTCTCAGTAGCCAGAAGGAGGCGGTGACGGCGGCGGTGGGCGCGGCGGATAACAACAAGAAGCTGCTGGCGAATCATCCACTGGTGCAGTCCGGCCAAAAGATCGTACCCAGCATCACACGCGTCTTCCGCAAGGATCAGACACTACATGTCTATTTCGAAGTGTACGATCCGGGAACTGACACGGAGAACAAAACGCCCAACCTTTTCGCGACGGTCGAACTGCTGCAAGGCGCGCGCAAGGCATTCACCTCCGCGCCTGTGCGAGTGAATCAAATGCTCACATCGCGTCCAGGCGTTGCGGCCTTTCAGTTCGACGTGCCGATGTCCCGCCTGAATCCTGGGGAATACATTTCTCAGGTGAACGTGGTTGATCCGCTTGGTCAGAAGTTCGCTTTCCCGCGGAATACGCTGGTGGTGTTGCCGTAAGGTCAAGCGGTCTTTTTGACCGAGGCCGCCAGGCGCGATTCCAGCCACAAACACACCAGCAGCACAAAGACGATCGCCGAGCCGATTAACGGCAGGAACATCACCACGCGCACATCGATCAACGAAGCAAAGTAGCCAAGCGAGCACGGAGCCAGCAACCCTCCGCCAATCGCGAAAGAAAAGATTCCGTTGTACACACCGGGGTGGTAATCGGGGAACCGGCTGCCGATGCGCTCGACGACCAATGGGTAGATAGGTGCGAACGAAGCCCCCAGCAACAACACACCCAGCACCGCGCCGAATTCGTTATCGGTCAGCACCAGCAGCGTGCACGCGAACATGGAAAGAAGCACGCAGCCCACTAATACTCGCGAATGGCGCACGCGCGGCAAAACCCATTGCGCCAACACTCGCCCCACCAGTAGGGCGAGCCAATAGAACGCGAGCAATCCAATTGACGACGACGGGCTGAGGCCCAATCGCTGGCTCAAGAACAAGGGAAGCCATCCGGCTATGGCCCATTCATTTCCGAACTGGAAGAAAAGCACAAGGCTGAATAATACCGCCGCCGGGCTTTTCAATTCGTCCAGCAGGACGTGCGCTCTTTGGACAACTCGATCCGGCCCGAAGCGCGTGCGAGCGTAGGCGATGGCGAAGAATGCAGGGATCACCGCCAGCCATACCTGCATGGCCGACGCCGTGTAGAAGTAGAAGGCCCGCGAAATCCAGAACGCGACGGCCATACATCCAAGGCCAAAGAGAGCACCGCCCAGGTTCACGGTCGCCGCGGGGTCGTGCTGGTACATGGGTGAAATCGCGTGAAAGATGGCCGTATGTAACAAGCCGGCCGCCGCGCCCAGCACCAGCAACCCAGGCATCCTCCACCACGCGGAAAAGGGTGGCGAGAAGAACGCGAGATACAAAAACGAAAGGGCAGCAGCGCCGCAGCCGGTGGAGAGTGCCCAGCCGATTCCTTTTTTCGCGAGCAGCCATGCCGATGCCGCCACGGACCCCAGCAATCCCGCGATCAGCGCCACGAAGTAAAGCCCGATCACCCAGTATTCGGCAAGTGCATGGTGTCCCCACGCAGGAAGAATCGCGCCCAGGTAGGCGAGCAGTATCCCGGAGACAAAAAGGCCCGCGAGGGCCTTGCGAGCGCCCGGAGATTCCAGCGTGCCGCCGTCTTCCACGATGGCGGTCGAGACTTGTTGGATGTCCGCCACGGTAGCGTCCAGAAGGAAGTTAGAAGCGCTCTTCCTGCACTTCGCCAAGCTTCACTTTCAGATCGATGGTGCGTCCGGCGCGGAAGATCTTCACGTCCACCACGTCGCCGGGACGTTTCCGGGAAATGGTTCGCGTGACGGCGTCGGGCTCGGTCACCGGCTTGCCGTCGATCGAGGTGATGAAATCGCCGCCGACGCCCAGGCGCATATTGCCGACCTGTACGACGTCACGATACCCACGAATACCGGCGGCCTCCGCGGCGGAACCGCGCGCCACTTCCTGTACTAACAGGCCGCCGCTTGCGGGAAGCTTTAATTCTTCCGCCAGATCGCCAGCGATATACACGGTGGACACCCCAAAGCGCGGACGGCCGAAGCTCTTGCCCGAGCGGAAATCCTCAAGCATCGCCTTAGCGCGATTGATCGGCATGGCGAAGCCAATACCGATGTTGCCGCCGCTGGGCGCGAGAATCGCGGTGTTGATGCCGATTACATTTCCTTGGGAATCGAGCAGTGGTCCGCCGCTGTTGCCTTCATTGATCGCCGCGTCGGTTTGAATCAATCCTTCCAACCGGCTGTTCTCGCTGCGGATCTCACGGCGCAGCGAACTGACAACGCCGGTGGTGAGAGTGCCATCGTAACCGAACGGATTACCAATGGCGAGCACTTTCTGCCCAACCTGCAGCGAATCCGACTCGCCCAGCTTCAAATACGGCAGCTTCTTCTTGGGCTCAATTTGAATCAGGGCAAGATCATCGGCCACGTCGCGGACCAAGACTTTCGCTGTGTAACGGCTCTGGTCGGCGAATTTCACTTCGATCTTGGAACTGCCGCTGATCACGTGATTGTTTGTCAGAATGCGGCCATCGGCGCTGATCAGGAAACCGGAACCCAAGGCGCGCGTTGGCACGGCCTCAAAGAAGAACGTCTGTTGATACACGGTGCTGGTGATATAGGCGACACTGTCTTTCGCATTCTTGTAGACATCGATGCTATTCAACTCGTCCGATCCCAGGCCGGCCGAACGTGCCACGGTGGGGCCGCTCCACAGCGGCTCCGAAGAATGGAACGGCGAATTCGGAGAGTTTGTGAAGAATACGAACCCGCCCACAAGCAGGATCGCGAGTAATAGCAATGTGCGAAATTTCATATCGTCATCTCTAAGGTTTTTGCGAACGTGCCTGCGAGTGCCGTGCGATCTGCAGCAGTTTTTGATGCAAGTCCCGGACCTTCGCGGCAGTTTCTGCTTTGGTTCCGGACGTCTCGATCACATAGTTCGCATAACGAAGCTTTTCTTCGAGGGGCTTCTGCCGTTTCATCCGGTCCTGCACTTCCTCGCGTGTTGCGTGATCGCGCGCCATCGCCCGTTCGATCTGCAGCTCGGGGCTGCAGAGTGCCAAGATCAGCCGGTCAAAATCCTTGTACCGGCCCGTTTCTATCAGTATGGCAGCTTCCACAACGGCGATGCCATCCGGCTCGCGGGCAGCGAATTCGGCAAGAAGGGCATCGGTTTTCGCTCGCACGGGCGGATGCACCAGAGAGGTCAGTTTCTTGAGCTGCTCGGGATTATTGAAGACAATTCCAGCGAGTTTCTTTCGATCGATGGCTCCATCAGGGAGAACGATCTCCGCGCCGAACTCGTGGATCACGGCGTCGTATGCGGCGCCCCCCCGCTCCAGCACTTCATGGCCAAGTTGATCGGCGCGAATCAAAAAGCATCCAAGTTCAGAAAGAATCTCGCCGACATAGGACTTACCGCTTGCAAGGCCGCCGGTTAGACCGACACGTAGCATTGTTGATTATCTTTCATGCTGTTCGGCCAATGTGACCGTATTCGCCATCAGCATGGCGATCGTCAGCGGGCCCACACCACCGGGAACCGGCGTATAGGCACCCGCGACGCGAGCGACATCCAGTGGGTGAACGTCACCCACAACGGCCTTTTGCTTGGCTGCGAATTCTTCCGCGCGCCCCAATTGCGCAGCCAGCACGGCATCGGTTACACGATTAATGCCCACATCGACAACTGTGGCTCCGGGACGAATAAAATCAGCGGTGACGAACGCTGTGCGGCCGATTGCCGCCACCAAGATGTCCGCTTCACGGCAAAGCTGCGGAAGGTTCTCAGTGCGGGAATGGCAGATGGTCACAGTGCAATTCTCCTGCAGCAGCATCAGCGCCATCGGCTTGCCGACAATGTCGCTGCGGCCCAACACCACGGCGTGTTTGCCAGCCATCGGGATGTTGTAGAACTTCAACAACTCGATGATGCCCGCGGGAGTACAGGACCGTGGGGCGGTGCGTCCGGCCACAAGAAAGCCGACGTTGGTGGGATGAAATCCATCGGCGTCTTTGTCCGCCGCAACGGCTTCCAACACTCTGCGGGAATCGATCTGCTTGGGCAGCGGCATCTGGACGAGAATGCCGTCGATATCATGCCGTCGGTTCAGGTCCTCAATGATTGCCAGGATCTCCTCGGTGGTCGCGGTTTCGGGCGGTGCAATTTTTTCGCTGAAGATACCGAGGTCCGCGCACGCTTTGATTTTGCTGCGCACATAAATTTCAGATGCGGGGTTGTGGCCCACCAGGACAACGGCCAATCCCGGAGGGCGGCTCAATTTTGAAATGCGTGGCTTGAGGCTTTCGAGGATGCGCGCCTGAACCGGGGCGCCAGTCAAAATGTGCGGCATTCAATGTGAGGATAGCAGGAGCGAAAGGAACGAAGCTGTGGATGCGTTTGCGCCGTCGTTCTAACGCGACCCAAACGCGTCCCGCACCGCATTCGCATCCGCTTGGGAGAGGGCAAACGCGACATCGGATGCGCGGTCCGCCAACTCGAATGCCGGCGCCGCCTGATGGATCAAGCCCCACGTGAGTGCGTCGGGAGTGGAGAAAATGCGGCCGGTTAACCCGAGTTCCAAGGCGCGGCGTGCACCAATCGCGTGAGCGAGCGCCTCGTATATCGGCACGCTCCACCGGTGCTCCCGCATTTCGGTGATGCCGAAGCTGGTACCCTGGGCGGCCAGCGCCACATGCGCGTTCGCCAGGATCGCCACACCGCCGGAAATCACCACACCTTGCGCGGAAATCACCAAGGGCTTGGTCATGCGGCGGCCAATGGTGAAGAGATCGCAGCCTTCGGCGGGCCTCGCGCCGCTGCAGAAGACGGGGCCTTCGGCTTCGAGGAGAATCGCTCCGGTGTTCGTATCCGCAATGCCATCGCGAATCTCGTCGAACAGCCGCTGGCAGCCATCCTCATCCAAGAAATTCCGTGTCTCGGGAGAAGCCAGCGTAATGCGGCGGAGACGTCCGTCCTGCTCGATGCGAATCATAGTATTTCCTCAATCAAGTGCCGGCGGTGGCCGCTGGCGGTCGCGGCGTCGAGCGCGAAGCACAGAATCCGCCGTGTGGAGAGCGGATCGATGATCGCGTCCACATGTCCACGTGCCGCCGCATAGCGCGCGTTCAGCCATTTTTCATAATTTGCGCGAGTCTGCGCGATACGCTCTTCGAGCTGCGCGGGCAAAGGCTCGCCGGCGTCTTTGAACCTCTGAATTTCCGGCCCGTGCACGGCCTGCACGGCGGCGTCGCCCTCCATCACGCCGATGCGTGCGGTGGGCCAGGAGAAGGTGAAGGTTGGATCGAAGCCCTGACCCGCCATCGCATAATAACCGGCGCCGCTGGCGTGATTGACCGTCAGTACAATCTTCGGCACCGTGGCGCAGGCCATTGTTTCCACCATTTCGGCTCCCGCGCGAATGATGCCTTCGCTCTCGGCTTCCGCTCCCACCATGAATCCAGAAACGTCTTGGATGTAAAGGAGTGGTGTGTTGTGGCGTTCCGCGTTCTCAACGAAGTAGGCGACCTTGCGAGCGGATTCAGGATACACAATGCCGCCAATGCGCGGGCCGCCGCCGGTCTTGAGGAACCCGCGGCGATTGGCGATGAGGGCGATGGGACGGCCGTTTAAGCGCGCATTGGCGCACAACATTTCCGGAGCATGCTCGGGTTGAAACTCCAGGTAATCCTTGGCGTCCACGATGCGCGCGATCACGTCCTGCATGTCGTACGGTAAGCGATGGTCGGAGGGAAGTACTTCATAAAGACCCTCGGTGGCTTTTGCCGGGAGAGATGCTTGGTCCGCGAAGGCGTTCGCAGTGGAAGAGGGAAGCTCCCGCAGTTTGTGGCGGATGAGCGCCAGGCAATCGCGGTCATCCTTCGCCTTATAATGCGCGACTCCGCTGGTGCGCGTGTGCAGGCCCGCGCCGCCGAGGGATTCGGCATCGACAACTTGACCGACGGCTCCTTTCACCAGATTCGGACCGCCGAGGCCCATGAAACTGGTGCCCTCCACCATGATAATGACGTCGGAAAGCGCGGGCAGGTAGGCGCCGCCCGCAATGCACATGCCCATCACGGCGGCGATTTGCGGGACTTTGAGGCGGCGGCGCATCAGCGAGTTGTAGTAGAAAATACGCGCGGCGCCGTACTGGCCGGGGAAGATGCCGTCCTGATATGGAAGATTCACGCCGGCCGAATCGACCAAATAGACGATGGGCAAGCGGTTGCGTATGGCGATCTCCTGCGCACGGAGAATCTTGGCGATCGTCTCGGGCCACCACGCACCGGCTTTCACCGTGGCATCGTTGGCAACAATCACCGACGGACGGCTCTCAATCACGCCGACGCCAGTGATCACGCCAGCAGCCGGGGCTTGGCCGTCGTATTTGTCGTAGGCGATCCAGAGTCCGATTTCGAGAAACAGTGTACCCGGATCAATCAAACCGGCGACACGTTCACGCGCGGTGAGTTTGCCATCGGCGTGCTGTTTTTCAATTTTCTTTGCGCCCCCGCCGAGGCGGAGTTTTTCCTCGAAGTCGGCAAACTCAGCGACGAGTGTGCGCATGTGGTCGGTGGAAGGGTGCACTGGTTACATTCTACGTGGAACGCAGCGGGAGCGAGCACGGACGCGAGGGAGTAGTCGTGCGAGAGGGCGCAATTCGGCCGTGAGGCTGGCCGGCGCGGATCGCTTGTTTGGCCTCGAAGGCGTTCACGACGGAAACCGGCACCACGTAAACCGGGGAATCCCCTCCGTTACCGTCGGGGCTCGGCGTCGGTCCCGCCGGAGACAAAATGTTCAGGAACGCGTTCCTTTGTCGCCACTATCGGTAGACGACGACCGGCTATTGTTTCGAAACAGCTCACGACTTGAATCTTTCAGTCCTCCTTGCGGGAGGTGTTCACCCTGCGTCGAGCGGTGTCTAGAACACCCGAGCTTTGGTGGCCGGTACTGTGCAAGACCAACACCCGGCTTCTTGCCTATAAAGTACAGGGTGGTTCTGCAGACGGGGGCGGAGTTTTTCGGGATGTTGTGGTGACTGATGGGGATTTTTGTTTTTGCGGAGTTGTATTGGATCTATTTGCATTGCGTCGGGACGAAGCCCGGCGCGCGGAGGCGAAGATCCGCCCCACTTTACTCAGGAATTGCGGCGAGGGTACGGGTTGAGCGGGAAGAGCGACGGCGTCGAGAGGAGTCTCGCTGCGGCAGGCTGCGAGCGTGCGTCACATTTGGGCACGCTTTTCGATGGAGCTTTGTTGCGGTGTCCTGCTACGATCGAAGGCAGTGGACTCCGCCGATCTGCATGCCCTCTTGCGGCGACATTGGGGCTACTCCGAGTTTCGTCCGAAACAGGAATCCGTTGTTCATGCCATTCTCGAAGGGCGTGATGCGGCTGTTGTCATGCCGACGGGGGGAGGGAAGTCGCTGTGTTATCAGCTCCCCGCGGTGGCGATGGAGCGGACGTGCGTCGTTATCAGTCCGCTGATTGCGTTGATGCAGGATCAGGCGGCAGGGCTGGAGGAAATCGGCATTGAGGCCGCGTTTCTCAATTCTTCGCTGGAATCCGGCGAGATGCGCGAGACGATGATACGGGCGCAGCGCGGCGAGTACCGGCTCCTTTACGTTTCTCCTGAGCGCATTGTGCGCGAAGACATGTTGACCTGGCTGACGCGTGTGCCCGTCGGCTTCTTTGCCATCGATGAGGCGCATTGTATTTCCGAGTGGGGGCACGAGTTCCGTCCAGAATACCGGCAGCTTGGCCTGCTGCGGCAACGATTCCCGGAAGTGCCGATCGCTGCGTTTACTGCGAGCGCAACGCGCATTGTCCGGCACGATATCCTCGCGCAGTTGCAATTGCGCGATCCGGCTCGCGTGGTGCTCAGTTTTCACCGGCCGAATTTGCGCTACATCGTGCATGGGACGTCGGATAACGAGATCCAGCAGCGCGCGCGATTGCTGGCGGCGATGGAGTATTACGACGAGGGCAACATCATCGTCTACGCGCCGACGATTAAGAGCGTGGAGGCGACGGCGGAATGGCTATGCGAGCAGGGCATTCCGGCCATTGGTTATCACGGACGCATGGATTCGGGCGAGCGAGCCCGCAATCAGGAAACGTGGATGACGGGTGACCGGCGCGTGCTGGTGGGGACGCTGGCGTTTGGGCTTGGCATCAACAAGCCGGATGTGCGCGCGGTGATTCATTTGTCGCTGCCGAAATCGCTCGAACAGTATTACCAGGAAGCGGGCCGCGCGGGGCGCGACGGCGAAGAGGCCGATTGTGTCCTGTTGTGGCGGCGGCGTGACTTGGGCTTGCTGTTGCATTTTATTCAAGAAACGCAGGACCCCGACGAACGCGAGCGCGCCTGGCAGCGCTATCACGTGATGCGGAAGTTCGTGGAAGAAGAAGGATGCCGCCATCGCCGGATCTGTCTGCATTTCGGCGAGACTCCGAAGTGGGAAAAGTGCGACGCCTGCGACCAGTGCGGCGTGAGTCGAGAGTGGCTCAACGCCGAGTTCGCGAAGAAGACGAAGAAGAAAGCCCGCGCCGCGGCTGCTGCCACGGAGAGCGTAGTTAGACCGGCGGCGAAAGCGTCGGGCGGCAAGGCGAAACCAGTCGCCGTGGATTCGTCGCTGCGAGACGCCTTACGCGAATGGCGCAAGGAGATGGCGAGGTCGCACAACGTGCCCGCTTACGTGATTGTGCATGACACAACGATCGACGCACTGTGCCACGCACGCCCACGCAATATCGCGGAGCTGTTGGAAGTCCCGGGCATCGGCGAGAAGAAGGCGGAGCGGTTTGGGAAAGTGCTCCTGTCACTGATCCAGACGGCGTGAAGCCGAAGGGAGTAGCGGACAATAGTGCGAAAGATATACTAATTGGTATGAAACTTTACAATACGGTTGTACTCGTGGCACTTCTGGGTTGCGCCACCGGATCTGCTTTTGCCGACAGCGCATTCGATGGCACTTGGAAAGCTGAAGTTGCTCGTCCTGCGCCCGCGCCCAAGCAGAACTTGACGATTACGTTGAACACGGACAAGGGAAAAGTCACCGGGAAGATGGCAATTCAGGGTGGAGGGGAATCGGCCATCGAATGGGGAATTGTGAAGGGTGACCTGATTACGTTTAGAGTTGCGCTTCCGTTCAATAATACGATGGTCGAGTTTGTGCACCTTGGGCGATTGGACGGCGACAAACTAATGCTGGGTCGGCGGCCCGTAGATCTGAGCCAGGGAGTGCTCGTGGAGTATATCGCTCAGAAAGAAAAATAGTGGACTTTCTCTCGGCCAAACAAGGCGGATTGCCAATCTGCCCTACGGTGGCGGCAACAAAAAAGGCCCGGCTTTCGCCGGGCCGATTCTGACTACTGACTCCTGAATGCTTAGGCTTTGCCTTCCGCCTTCAGCTTATCGCGCTGTTCTTTCAGGATGGCCTTGCGGCTCAATTTGATTTTGTTGCCTTCGAGGCCCAGCACCTTCACCAGGATCTGGTCGCCTTCGTTCAACTCATCGCGCACCTGCTTGATGCGGTTTTCCGAGATTTCGGAGATGTGCAGCAGGCCGTCGGTGCCGGGGAAGATTTCGACGAAGGCGCCGAAATCGACGATGCGGACCACTTTGCCCAGGTAGGTTTTGCCCACTTCGGCGACCGCGCAGATGTCGGTGACCATCTGGATGCAACGGTCGGCCGCGCCGCCGTCGCTTGAGAAGATCTTCACGCTGCCATCGTCTTCGACGTCGATTTTGCAACCGGTGGCGTCAACGATGCCGCGGATGACTTTGCCGCCGGGGCCGATGAGTTCGCGGATCTTGTCCACGGGGATCTTCATGCTGAAGATGCGCGGAGCGTAGGGCGACATCTTCTCACGAGGCGTATCGATCACCGCGTTCATCTTATCGAGGATGTAGAGACGGCCGCGGCGCGCCTGCTCGAGGGCTTCCTTCAAGATCGCGTGCGTCACGGTGGGGATCTTGATGTCCATCTGCAGGGCGGTGATGCCGTCCTTGGTGCCGGTGACTTTGAAGTCCATGTCGCCGTAGTGATCTTCGGCGCCAGCGATGTCGGTGAGAACCGCGTAATCCTTGCCTTCCATGACAAGGCCCATCGCGATGCCCGCGACCGGAGCCGTGACCGGAACGCCGGCATCCATCAGTGCGAGGCTGCCGCCGCAGACAGAGGCCATCGAGCTGGAACCGTTCGATTCCAGAATGTCGCTGACGATGCGAACGGTGTAGGGGAACGCCGCTTCGCTGGGAACCACTGCGGAAACCGCGCGCTCGGCGAGTGCGCCGTGGCCGATTTCACGGCGGCCCGCGCCGCGCATGAAGCCCACTTCACCGACGCTGAACGGCGGGAAGTTGTAGTGCAGCATGAAGCGCTTGGAGGTTTCCGAAGAATCCAGCAGTTCGATGCGCTGTTCGTCGTCCTTGGTGCCGAGCGTGGCGGTGACCAGCGCCTGCGTTTCACCGCGGGTGAATAGAGCCGAACCGTGGGTGCGGGGCAGCACGCCTACTTCGATATCGATCTTGCGGATTTCGTCAAAGGCGCGGCCATCGGGGCGGCGGCGGGCCTTCAGCATTTCATCGCGGAAGATGCGTTCCTTCAGCCGGTCGAAGATGCCCTTCGCTTCAGCCAGTTGTTCCTCGGCAATGCCTTCGCTCGCCTTTTTCTTGGCGGCATCGACACGCGCGTAGCTTTCCAGCTTTTCGTATTTCTGCGTGTTCAGGGCGTCTTTCAGTTCTTCGCCAATACTCTTGGCGATCTGATCGTAGAGTGCCTGGTTGACCGGGGCGGGGGTGTACACGCGCTTTTTCTTGCCGCACTTCTTGACCAGTTCGCGGATACCCTTGGCCAACTTCTTACAGCAATCGTGGCCGAATTCGATGGCCGCGAGCACTTCTTCTTCGGAGGCCTGCTGTGCGCCGGCTTCCACCATCACAATGCCTTCTTCGGTACCGGCGACGGTGATATTGATCTTCGAAACCTTCGCCTCTTCGTAAGACGGGTTCGGGATCAACTTGCCATCCACCATGCCCACGCGGACACCGGCCAGGACGTGTTCGAACGGAACATCGGAAATGGCGAGCGACGCGCCGGCGCCGATGATGGCGAGCGGAGCGGGGTCGCGCTCGGGGTCAGCCGAGAAGACCATGGCGATTACTTGGCTTTCGCAAGAGAAGCCTTCGGGGAACAGCGGGCGGATGGGGCGATCGATCAGGCGGCTGGTGAGAATTTCTTTTTCGCTGGGGCGGCCTTCACGCTTGATGAAGCCTCCGGGGAAGCGGCCCGCGGAGTAGGTGTATTCACGGTAATCCACCGTGAGGGGGAAGAAGCTGGCGCCCGGTTTCGGTTCGGGATTCGCGCAGGCGGTGACCATCACCACGGATTCACCGGAGCGGACAACAACCGCACCGTTGGCCTGCTTGGCCATTTTGCCCGATTCGAGCGTGACGATCCGGCCATTGCCAAGATCGACTTCAACGGAATGCAACATTTTGGGACTATCCTTTAATCAAGACCGGAGCGTGCGTCCGCGTCCATGCATGTGGCATTGGGGCACGGGGCCGCGTTGGCCTGCTTTGATTAAGTGGGACTTTGGAGGGGTGGTTACACCAGACCGGTTACGTCCATCCGCCGAAGCGGAACCCGGCTCTTCGAGATCAAATTATCCGACCCTCGCGGTGAACTAGCGACGGATGCCTAAGCTAGTGATGAGCGTCTTGTAGCGCTCAGGGCTGCGGCTCCGCAAATAGTCCAACAACCGGCGGCGACGCGCGACCATTTGAAGCAATCCACGGCGGGAATGATGGTCCTTGTTATGCGTCTTGAAATGCTCCGTCAACTCAGTGATGCGCCGGCTCAGGATGGCAACCTGCACTTCAGGCGAGCCGGTATCCGTCTTGTGGACCCGGAACTTTGAAATAACGTTGATTTTTTCTGCGCTCGCCAGTGCCATTCGGAATTCGATACTCCTCGTCTATCCTTAATCGTTTTGTTTCAGTTACAGGATAGCACGATGGGGAAGAAAGGGGCAAGGTGGAGAGTCCGATCCGCCCGTTGCATCTTATAGCGGTTTCCGGGCGATCAACTGGCCGGTGCGGGAGTGGGCCACCAGGACGTTCGGGTCGGAATCGGCCTCGTGCATGCTCTTTGCGATTTCCAGCCAGCGTTCTTCGGTGAGCATGCCCATGCCGATCGCAGTGGGTGCGGTCTCGTGGAATGTCCAGCTCCAGAAATTTTTGTGAGGGCCCGTGACGTAGTGCGGCTGATAGGCGTCCACGTGCAGGATCTCGAAGCCGGCTTCTTTGGCCCATAGGTGCAGGTGGCGTCCACCGGCGTAGTCGACTTTGATCTTTTCGCCGGTCACAAAAGCCAGATCACGGTAGGAATGGTACCCGTCGGTGGGCGGTTCGGTATAGATGGCACTGAGGTCGGCTTCTTCGCAGACCATGATGCCGCCCGGCTTCAGGGCTTCGCGGATTTTCCGCATGGCGTCCACGGGGCGGTTCAGATGCATCAGTAGCCAGCGCGAGTAGGAGAAGTCATAGCTCTCTGGGGCAAGACCGTGTTCGTAAATATTGGCGGATCTAAATTCGATATTCTTGAGTCCCTGCTCGGTAGCAAGGCGTTGGCACTCGGCAAGTTGTTCCTGGCTGAGGTCGGTGGCGGTGACGTGCGCCGCCTGCGTGGCGGCCCATCGAGCGACGTAGCCGAGGCCGCATCCGAACTCCATGTAGCGGTGCGCGGGGCCGAGGCCGGCATTCCGGAGGAGCTGGCGTGTGTGCGGATCGTGAATCTCGCAAAGCATACGAAGGCGGTCGTGACCGGTGCGGCCAGAAGCGAGCAGGTAGTTATCGCCGAAGGTGGACATAGTGGTTAGTGTTTGAGGAACAGTGAAATGGCCATGCCGAAGCCGACGGCGATCACGATGCGGCGCACCATGGTGCGTCCGATGCGTTGCGCGAACTTGGCTCCGACGAATCCGCCGACGATGGAACCGATCGCCATGATCCCGACGAAGGGCCAATAGACCATGCCGCTGGCGATGAAGTATATAGCCGCAACGGCGTTAATGGCGCCGCCCACAATATTTTTGAGCGCGTTCATCTCGTGAATATCACTCATGCCAATGATGCTCAGCGCGGCCAGCATCATGATGCCGATGCCCGCGCCGAAGTATCCGCCATAAAGTCCAACGAACAATTGAAACACCATCGCGCCGACGAACCACTGTGTGCCTTTGTGTGTTTCCGGGTGCGACATCTTCAGCACCTTTTGAATGGGGGCCTGCAACATTAACAACACCGTTGCGAACAGGATCAGCCACGGCACCATGACGTCGAACGTGGTGGTGGGTGTCAGCTTCAGAAGGACGGCGCCGATCAATCCGCCGATGGCGCTGGGGATGTTGAGGTAGTGCATCCGTTTATCGACGGACTTCACTTCCTTCCAGTAACCCACTGTCGCGCCCACGTTGAATGGCCACAGTGCGACGGTGCTGGTGGCGTTTGCGGTCACGGAGTTCAGGCCCAGCCAAATCATGGTGGGGAAGGTGAGCAGTGTGCCTCCACCTGCGAGCGCATTCACCATGCCCGCAGCGAAGGCGGCCAGGAAGGCGACGATGCTTTGCGTGGGATCGAGCGCGTTCATGAGATCGGGAAAAATTACTGTAACACGAGTGAGCCCGGTGGATTCCGCTGTTCCGGCAGATGGTAAAACTTACCGGACGCGCCGCGCGGCAAGTCGAGGAATGAAGGACTTAGGCGAAGCGGCGAGGTGATTGCAAAAGGAAGCCGCGAAAGGAGACTCCATGAGAAAAATTCTTGGACTCTTGACCGTGAGCACTTGCCTCTTGGCAGTGACGAACAAAGATCGCCAGAAAGTGGAGGACCGTTTGACGGAGGCGAGCACGGTTTTCTCGGAAGTGATGTCGGCACCGGACAAAGGCATTCCCACTGATTTGTTGAATGACGCGCACTGCATTGTGATCGTGCCCGGCCTGAAGAAGGGAGCGTTCATCGTGGGCGGACAGTACGGCAAGGGTTTCATGAACTGCCGCGGCGCGAAGGCGGGCTGGTCGGCGCCTGCTGCCGTGCGGATGGAGGGCGGCAGCATTGGCTTTCAGATTGGCGGATCGGAGACGGATATCGTGATGCTGGTGATGAATGATCGCGGCGGGGAACGCCTGATGCAAAGCCAGTTCACGTTGGGCGGCGAAGGCGAGGTTGCCGCGGGTCCGGTGGGGCGTCAGGCAACGGCGCAAACCGATGCCAAGTTCACAGCGGAGATACTATCGTGGTCACGTTCGCGCGGCGTATTTGCGGGCATTTCGCTCAAAGGCGCGACGCTGCGTCAGGACCTGGACGACAACGAAGCAATGTATGGCCGCAGGCTGGAAACGAAGGATGTTGTCACGGGCACTGTGAACGCTACGACAAGCGGGCGCAGGCTGATCGCCAATCTCAGTAAGCATTCGCACCGCGAAAACTTGTAGCCGATGATTTTCCATTCTTGCGACTGTCGCGCGCACGCCTTTCTCAGCCCGACTCGCAAGACGCCGCGGTCCAGAAGGATCGGAGGTCATCCTCCCGGACTGCGGCGTTAATGATGCAGCTGCCCTCCAGCGAACCGGCGCACGACTGTTGAGGTACGCCGCGGAGTAAGCTTTTAGCTGGAGCATCCGCGATGAATTACGCCTACCTCGACTCGCCCATAGGACCGCTGCTGATCGCCGGAGACGCGGACGGTATCCACAGAATCCACTTTCCCAAAAACGGCAAAGCGGTAAAGCCGGAAGAAGGTTGGGTGGAGTCCACGCGGGGACCCGTAGCTGAAGCGATCCGGCAATTGCGGGAATATTTTGCCGGGCGCCGGACGGATTTCGAACTGACACTCTCTCCGGAAGGTACAACGTTTCAAAAATCTGTCTGGCGGAAGCTGCAGCAGATTCCGTACGGCGAAACGATTTCCTACGGCGAACTCGCCAAGTGGGTGGGCAATCCGAATGCATCGCGCGCGGTGGGCGCCGCGAATGGAAAGAACCCGATACCGATTGTGATCCCCTGCCATCGCGTAATTGGGGCGAATGGAACTCTCACGGGATTCGGCGGCGGTCTGCCCATTAAGAAGGCGCTGTTAGAGCTGGAATCGCCAGAGAAGAAGTTGTTCTGAACGGGTGCAGCGACTGTGAGCGGTTAATCCGCGACCGGTCCATCGGCAGCCGATAGCGCGGCGATCATTTTCTCTTTGAGTTTCTCGCCTGCCGCAACGGCGGATTCCAAGGCGAATTTGTAAATAATTGCGCCCAGAACCGCGTCGATCGCGAGCACCCCAAAGAAGGCGGCTTCGCTTTCAAATGCGAAACGAGCCAAGAACGCCAGCGCGACGGGCGCGAAGGCGATGGGATAAAGCAATAGCAGCATCGCCTGAATACGGCCGGCGGAGCCACTGCGGAACGAGGTTGCCGGGTTCACTCCGCGGGCCTGCCGGATAGATTGCTGATTTCCGGCACTCAGCAGGAATAGACAAATGACGCTTGTGACCGAGACCGCTTCGGCGAGCGTAACGGCGTCCACCGGCATGCCCAAGAGCGCGCAAACCGTGGTCACCACGCAGATTTCCAGAAAAATGAAGAAGACCGATGTCACGTTTTTGGCGATCAGAACGCGCGAAAAAGGTACCGGCGCAAGAAAGTAAAACTGTGCGGCGGAGCGGTCAAAGCCGAACGAGTTCCAAAAGCAAATTTCGCTGAGAAGCAATACCGAGTAAACGCTGACCACGGTGAGGTAATTCCGCACGAAGAATGGCATGTTGCCGCCGCCGGGCAGGGGATTGTAGCGATACCCGCCGTAGCCTAGCGCCATGGGTAGCCAGATCAACAGGCCGAAGGTGAATCCCATGAGGAACACCAGACGGAAGCGCGAGGAGCGCAGCAGGAATCGGAATTCCTTCTCGATGAGCGCGCCCATTGGATCGGGCAGCAGCGCCGAGGGCAGACGGTAGAATCGCTCCATCAACATCAACCGCGGCGGCTTGGAGGATTGCGATGCATTCGCGGCGTCCGCATCGAAGCGCATGGTTCGAATGAATTGCCACCAACTGAAAGCGAAGGCGGCGATGATCCACGCAAAGAGGATGGCCGCGGAAGGGGCGATGGCAACTCCTTGCATCAGATTTGATGCCGCGGTCCAGGGCCAGCCGATCCAAGGCTCGCCGGCGAGGGACCGAAGAAAGCCGAAGCGCGGCAAGCGGCGCGTAATGATGAGTTGAGGAAGGGCCGCCGCGATCACGAAGAGGAAGAATGCAACTTCGCGAATGCGCTTTCTGGCCAACAATCTTCCCAAAAGATCGCGAAGGCCGACGCCGATCACCAGGTTAAAGAGGATGTACGACAGCGCAGGCAACGCCACCCACTTCGGTAGTTCGGGGTTGAACGACATTCCGATGGTGATGCCGGTGAGGGCGAGAACCATCTCGACTCCAGCAGTCAGGCGAAGGATCACTTCCAGGGTGAAGAGCTCGTAATTCGGTATAGGATATGCGCGAAGTTTTTTCAGCTCAAGCGAGGATCCGGTGGTCGCCATGAGCAGCGGAATGAACTGCCAGTAAAGAATGACGATCAGGAGTGACGTGGGCAACAGTTTCGGAATCAAAGGCAGTGTTGCGGTTTCCGAAAAGACCTTGACCAACGCGAGGGAAAATGCGGTCCACAGGCCATACCAGAGGAAGCCGACGACCGCAGTCCAGGCTACGCCGCCGCGCGGGTAATAGTTGCGGAGTGTCCGCCATTGCGCCCAGACGATGGAGCTTGCGTGCGTCATCGATAAACCTCTACAGCCAATCGAGGCGGTCGCTCACGCGGTCCACGCCTACCGCGCGTACGAAAGCGTCTTCCAGTGTCTCCGCCGTGCCCCGCAGTTCATCCATGGTGCCTTCGGCGACCAATTTGCCGGAGCGGATGATTCCGACGCGGTCGCACAGGCGTTCGACCACTTCCAGCACGTGCGAAGTCAAAAAGATGGTTGCGCCGCGGCGGACTTGATCGAGCAGAATGTCTTTCATCAAGCGTGCGCCAACGGCGTCCACGCCTTCAAATGGTTCGTCCATCAGGAACAGCTTCGGACGATGAATCAACGCGGCGGCCATGGCGACGCGTTTGCGCATGCCTTTGGAATATTCTGCGATCAGCTTGCGCGGAGCGTTATCCAGTTCGAAAAGCATTAGCAGTTCGATGGCGCGCTCATGCGCTGTGTGACGGTCGATGCCGTAGATGCGGCCGACGAATTCAATGAACTCAGCGCCGGTCAGGTGATCGAAAAGCAAGGATTCGTCTGGAACCAGGCCGATTTGCTTCTTGATTTCGAGCGCGCTGTCGGGCATCGGCAGGCCCAGCAGTTCAATGTTGCCGGAGCTGGGCGGGGCAAGGCCCATCAGCATCTTGATGGTGGTGGTTTTGCCGGCGCCGTTCGGGCCGAGGAATCCGTAGAAGCAGCCTTGAGGGACGGTGAGCGTCAGGCCATCGACGGCGGCCTTGTCTCCGTAGAGTTTGCGTAGGTCCTGAATCCGGATTGCGGGTGTGATGTCCCCCATGGCTTACCTACATAGTAGCCGCAAGAACACCCGGCGGAAATCACCTTAGTACTGCGCGAGTCATTCCGCCGTATGTCACCTGGCTTCGGCGTACTGCAGTTCGTCCGGAATGGCAACGGGCTTGGCCGATACCCGTGCGGTTTCGGTCCAACCATCGAGAAGCGTCCGCAAGAGGACTTCGGTTTCTTCCAAGGGCGGCTCCGTCTGGTTGGCATTGGCTTCGTTTAGACGCTGCTGCATGTAGGCGTACAGTTCCGCAAGATTGCGGCTGATATCGCCGCCTTCGGCATGGTTGAGCGATCGCGACAGTTCATGAATGATGCTGGTAGCCTTGGTGATCCGGTTGGATCGTTCGCGAATCTCGCCGTTGCGCAGGTTGACACGAGCCCTGGCGACGGCCTCAATTGCCGCGCGGTAGAGGATGACGACAAGCTTGTGCGGATCGGCGCTGAGTACCTCATTCTCGATGTAGCGGTCGTAAATGGTTTGGGACATGTATGGGCTCGGGAGGAACTCATCCTCGGCTTAACTCTTCGGCAAGACGCAGCACATATTCCGCCGGAATTTGCTGAATCACTTCACGGGTGTCGCGATTGACGATGCGCACCACGGTTCGCTTCGATGCGCGGTCCAGAATGAACGTGAGTTCGTTATTCTGTCCGAAGAGATCGGCCGCATTGACGGCGCGTATCGCCTGAATCAATTCCCGCTGAGTCTGGGTTGCCTGATTTCCGTGGGTAGCCTCGGTTGGCGCCGTTACCGTGCTTGGGACGTTGTTGATCGATGAAATTTCCATATTGCCACCGCGTTCCTATCGCTGGCTGACGCGGATAAAACGATATGGGACGAGTAGCCGCGCACTCTCTCCACTGAGCATATCGTTGAGGGGAGGAAAAATAAGAGCTAAGAAAAAGACGGCACGGAGGCCCGGTTGCTCAGCGAATTGACGTGTCTCCCGCGCAGCGGGGCGAAGCGACTTGCTGCGCGGGGACACGAAGAGGAGAATGCCGCCAATGCAAAGGCGCGCCGGACGGAAGGTACGCGCTCGATCAGGTTTGAGTCAGGCCAGGTTCAACTCAGGCCAGGTTCAGAACCTTCGCCACAACGTGCTTGTCCTGTTCAATTTTCTTCTGCAGCAGCGTGATGGCGTAGATCAACTGCTCGGGGCGCGGCGGGCAACCGGGGACGTACACGTCCACCGGAATCACTTGATTCACCGGCACCAACGCGTAGTTGGAAAAGACGCCGGTCGATGTCGCGCAAGCGCCCATGGAGATCACCCACTTCGGCTCCGGCATTTGTTCGTACAGGCGGCGGATAACCGGGGCCATCTTATTCGACACGCGGCCGGCGATGATCATCAAATCGCTCTGGCGCGGGCTTCCACGCATAACCTCCGCGCCAAAACGCGAAATATCGAAGCGCGAGCCGATCATCGACATCATCTCGATAGCGCAGCATGCAAGGCCGAAGCTCATCGGCCAGATGGCATTCTTGCGGCCCCATTTGATGGCCGCACCCACCGTGGTGAGGATCAAATTTTCGCCGAACGGGTCGACTTCTTCCTCGTTATCGATGCGCGCAAACAGCTCAGGCGGCTGGCTAAGGTGAAACTTTGTTTCTGGAGCGTCCACGATGGATATTATCGCACGGCGAACTACCCATTGACAGGGCCGCCGCCTCCTGAAACCGTGGCCATCGCCGTTACACTGAAGTAGGATGACCGAACGGGAATTGTTGGAGAAGGCTGCGCAAGTTTATGGAATCGAACCTGGTTACACGGACGTTTTTGGGCGAGTGCATGAGACGTCAGAGCATGTTGCGCGCCTCCTTTTGCGATCCTTTGGTGTTCCCTCTGATTCTTCGGAAGAGATAGCACACGCGCTCGACGGTCGCGAGGCCGAACGATGGAAGCGCGGCATCGATGAAACCTTCGTCGTTCGCGAAAGCACCGAGTCCATTGAATTGCGTATTCCCGCCTCCCGCAGTGGTGCCACCGTCAAGCTTGAGCTGAACTGGGAAGGTGACGAGAAACAGCATCACTGGTTCTGGCTGCCGGAGTTGAAGCAGATTGGTTCAGCGACCATTGATGGCGTCGAGTACCTCGCCAAGCGCCTGCCCCTGCCGAAGCCTTTGCGCCTCGGTTATCACCGCATGTGCGTGCATTGGGTGAAGTCGCCGGAACTGGAGACCATGGCTTCTGCGCACTTCATCGTCTGTCCGGAGCGCGTGAAGGAGGCCGATCGCCGCATGGCCGGTATCGGCGTCAGCTTGTACGGGCTGCGTTCGGCCCGCAACTGGGGCTGCGGCGATTTCACCGATTTACGTGTGTTGATCGATGCTTTTGCTCCTGCTGGTGCCGCGTTTGTGGCGTTGAATCCCCTGCATGCCATTGCCAATCGCGCTCCGTACAACACGAGTCCGTATCTTCCTGAGTGCGCCTTCTATCGCAACTTTATTTACCTGGATGTAGAAAAGTGCGGCACGCCGCGGATACACGAAGACATGGCGCGTGAGATCGAAGCGTTGCGTGCGAGCGAGTTCGTCGAATACGAACGCGTGGCGGTGCTGAAGCTGAAGGCGTTGGGGAAAATCTTCGAGGCGTTTCCGAGTTCACCGGAGTTTGACGCGTATCTCGAGCAAGAAGGGCAGTTGTTGGAAGACTACGGCATCTTCTGTGCGCTCGACGAGGAAATGCACCGGCGCGATGCAAACGTGTGGTTATGGACGCAGTGGCCCGACGAGTATCGTGATCCGCGTTCTCCCGCGGTGGGTGAATTTGCTCAACAGAATCGCCAACGCGTCCGGTTCTTTCAATTTTTGCAGTGGCAGTTATCGAAGCAAGCCGCGGAAACGCACGCCTACGCGCTGGAGAAGGGCATGTGCGTGGGGCTGTATCACGATCTAGCGCTGGCGACGGATCGTTACGGCTTTGACTTGTGGGCCAACCGCCCGTTCTATAACAGCCGCTGCCGTTCGGGCGCGCCTCCCGATGATGTGGCTCCACACGGCCAGGATTGGGGCTTTCCGCCACCGGACCGGGAGGCGCATCGCAGGGACGGTTACGCGATGTTTGCGAAGTCCATCCGCAAAGCCGCGGAGTCCGGCGGCACGCTGCGCATCGATCACGTGATGCGCTTCTTCCGGCTTTACACGATTCCCGATGAAGTGGACGCCACCCAAGGCGCGTATGTTCGCGACTATGCCGAAGACCTGATGGGCGTGCTGGCGCTGGAAAGCGTTCGCGGAAACTTCCTTGTGGTGGGCGAAGACTTAGGCACGGTGACCGGTGAAGTACGCCACGCGCTGGCGATGACCGGCATTCTCAGCTACAAACTGTTGTGGTTCGAACGCAATAGCGACGGACGTTTTCGCACGCCTCACGAGTACCCGGAGAACTCGCTGGCATCGGCGACTACGCACGATCTGCCGACGCTGGCCGGCTTCATGCTGGGCCGCGACATTGAAGCGCGCAAGTCCGCAAACCTTATCGACGACGTCACCTGCCAACAGCAATGGGACGCGCGCCGCAGAGAGATCGATCTGTTGCAGCAATGCCTGCGGGACGCCGGATTCGCCGATGATCCGCTTGGCTATATACTCTCGACGCCTTGCCGCCTTGCCGTCATCAATCACGAGGATCTTTCGGGAGAGACCGAGCAGCAAAACTTGCCCGGCAGTACCTGGCAATACCCCAACTGGCGCCGGAAAATGCGGGCAGCGGTGGAAGAACTCCACCCCATGGCCGAGCGGTTTGCCGAAGCGTTGCGAAAAAGCGGACGTTTTTGAGGCCGCTACTACTCCGTCTCGAACACCGCTTTGGGATTCGGCGCGGCTACATACGCGGAGACCAGGCTCTCATGCCCGTCTTTGTCCACGGCCTGAATGCCAAAGACGAAATCGTCGATGGAGACGGCTTCGATCAGGTACTGCTTGACGTCGCCAACGAAAATATCGCGCTCCCAATTGGGTGATATTGTCGAGCGGATCAGCACTTTGTATCCGGCAAGGTCGGCTTCCGGGTTATCGTTCTTCCAGCGAAGATTCGCCGCGTAGCCGGATTCGCCGCGGGCGATGTTAGCGAGAGGCTTGCCCTTGCTTGCGCCTGTGGTGGCGATACGAGTGACGTCCGGTGCTTTTGGCGCGAGCGCCAGACTTGCCAGCGCCGCCGCATTCACTCGGGCGACGCGCGTGGCATAAGCGGGGGACGCATTCGCCATCGTGTCCGTGACGGAGTGCTGGTTTGCGTAGTTCTCCGCAGCGCTGGTGATGCGGACGGCGGTGAAACCTTCCTGATTGAAACTGGTGTGGTCGCCACCGCGTGCGAAACGGTCGTGACGGAAGACGAGATCCACATTCATCGACGGCACATACATCTCGCCCACGCGTTTGATGTAGCGGGCAAGGCTTCGGGATGGCGAATCCGAAGGGTCCTCGGAAAAGACGCGCATGCGGCGAGTTTCCACGCGGCCTTCCGCGGTGGATTCCGTGCCGATGATGTCATTGTTCAATACGCCTTCAATCTGTTCCTTCCCTTTGTTGGCGCGGGTGGCGTAAAGATTGCTGCCGACAAGGCCATACTCTTCCGCATCAAAGGCGATGAAAACGATAGTGGAATCGAATTCATACTGGCTCATGACCCGAGCCAGTTCGAGTACGGCAGCGGTGCCGCTGGCATCGTCGCTCGCACCGGGAGCGAAGGGGGACTCGGCGCTTCCTTCGCCGTCAATGATCCGGTCATTCGGTCCGCCGCCTTCCACGTTTTTCATAACCGCGCGGATGGTGTCGTAGTGCGCGGAGACGACAAACTGGCGCTCGGGCGAGGTTTTGCCGGGCAGCACGGCCACAACGTTGATCACGTCTCCATCGCGAAAAAATCGTTCACCGAACTTCTTGACGCGATGTCTATCGAAGCGGACCCGCAGGCGCGGACTTGCAGCGCTGAATGCGTCGAAGATCCACTGCCGCGCGGCTTGCGTGCCTTTGCCTTCCCGGTTGGCAGTCGAAAGTGTGTTGCGCGTTTCGAAGCTCACCAGCTTTTCCATATTCGCGGCGATGCGTTCTTCGGAGATCGCCGAAACTATTTTCTGAATGATTGGGTCCGGCGCGCCGGGCGGCCGCTGCGCAAACGTGGGGAAGCAGACAAAAGGGAACGCCAAGACGATCACGGTTAGGGATCGCATGGAGCAAGTGTACCGCGGTGCTGGAGTTTCCGTGGATGCCCGGCGGGGCGGGAGTCTACAGGAAGTAGTCCTTCATCTTGTCAAACAGGCCTTTTTCGGACGGTTCGTTTTCGGGCGGCAGAAGTTCGGCGAGCTGCTCGAACAGCTTGCGTTGTTCACGCGAAAGTTTCGCGGGAATGCGCACATCCAAATGAACGTACAGATCGCCGCGTCCGCTGCCCTGGAGCCGCGGCACGCCCAGGCCCCGCAACTTGAGACTGGTTCCCGGTTGCGAGCCTTCCGGCACCTTCAACGTTTCCAGGCCGTCCAGCGTCATGATGTCGATGGTTGCACCCAACGCAGCTTGAGCCACGGTAATCGGAATGGTGCAGTGCAGGTTCTCTTGATGACGCTCAAAGATCGGGTGCGCTTTTACTTTGAGGACAACATAAAGATCGCCCGGGGGGCCGCTGTTGACGCCGGGCTGACCTTCATTCGAGAGCCGCAGCTGGGTGCCGTCATCGACGCCCGCCGGGATGTTGACCTTCAGTTTGCGCTCGCGCCGCAGGTAGCCTTCGCCGCGGCATTCCTTGCAGGGACGGCGGATGATCTGCCCGCGCCCGCTGCACTGCGCGCACGTCCGGCGCACGGACAGGAACGCTTGCTGATAAATTACTTCACCGCGGCCCCGGCAGGTGGAACACGTCACCATGCCGTCTTCCGGTTCGGCGCCCTTGCCCTGGCAACGGACGCACTCTTCGAGGCGAGGTACCTGAATGTCAATGGAGAGGCCGCGCATGGCGTCCTCAAATCCAATTTCCAGATCGTAGCGGACATCGTCGCCGCGCTGCGAACGGGTACGGCGCTGGCCGCCGCGAGCTCCGCCAAACACATCACCGAAGCCGAAAACGTCACTCAGAATGTCGGAGAGATCGGGGAATCCGGCGGCACCGTCGAAGCCGTTCCCAGCAGCGCTCGTAACACCGGCGTGTCCGAAGCGGTCATAGGCCGCCCGCTTTTGGCCGTCGCTCAAAACGCTGTAGGCTTCGGCGGCTTCCTTGAACTTTTCCTCTGCAGTGTGATCGCCTGGATTGCGGTCCGGGTGATACTGCATGGCCAGTTTCCGGTAGGAGCTTTTCAGCGCCTGATCGTCGGCATCCCGGCCCACGCCGAGCACCTCATAGTAATCCCGTTTCGTTACGCTCACTTTTACCGGTTCGCCTTATTTATTTAGGTTCTACCGCGACTTTGACCATCGCGGGACGGAGCAATCGCCCTTTGAAATTGTAACCGCGCTGGTACTCGTCCAAAACCGTATGATCGGCGGCATCGGTGGTTTCCACCATATCCACCGCGTGATGAATGTTCGGGTCGAACGGCTGGCCCTTGCTATCCATTGGCTCCAGGCCCAATTTTTTCAAGGAGTCAAACAACCGCTGGTAAATCAGCCCAATACCTCGACTGAACTCCTGGTCTGCGGATTCCACCTTCAAGGCTCGTTCGAAGTCGTCAATAATCGGCAGCAGCGCGCGCACGGCTTCGGTGCTTGCGTACTCGGCAAATTCGGCTCGTTCGCGTTCGGCTCGCTTCCGAAAGTTTTGAAACTCGGCTTGTCCGCGCAGAACGCGGTCTTTCAGGTCGGTGGCTTCGGCGAGCAGGGAATCGCGCTCCGCCATCAAGACGGCAAGCGGATCGGAGTCGGCGGCAGCGCCGGTGCCGGCGTCGTCCACTTCTGCGGGTTGATGCTTTTCGGAATTTTCGTTAATGATCGTTTCGTCTGTCACGGTATCGATACTCGAATTTGAAACTTAAATTTTAGGGTAACATCCGCGTGCAAATGTTCGCGGAAATGCTTTCGTGGGGCGGACTGAAAAACCGCGCGCGATCAGCAATCGCGCCCTGTGATTCTCGCCAGGATTCTACGACGTCACAAACGCCTGGCCGATGCTTTGCACCGCGGACATCGCTCGTCCATAGTTCATTCGCATGGGACCCAGCACGGCGATCACCGCCGATATACCGCTCGACATCTTGACTGGCACCCCGATCAGCGACAACTCGCGCATCGCCGGATGCATGGAACCAAGGCCGACGTGTACCGCCAGTTCGCCGGAAGGCTGCTCCAGGAAGCGGTCCAGCAATTCCAGAACGCGTTTCTTTTCTTCAAGAGCGCGGAACAACTCGCGCATCTTTTCGCCTGTCAGATGCAGATCCAAGCCCACCAGGTTACTGGCGCCCTCCATATGCACTTCGGGCGTCGATTCCACGTCCAGCAGGCCCTTCGAATACAGGATGGTCAGCTTTTGCAGGATCGAATCATACGTGGCGCTTGCCTGATCCAGACGAGTGGAAAGCTCACGGCGGATATCTTCCAGCGCCCAACCCTCGAAGTTCCTGTTCACATAGTTGCGAATGTTGGCGAGTTCGTCAGGGTTGACCACCTCATCCAAGCGGACCACGCGGTTGCGGACTTCCTGATCACGCGTCACCACCACCATCAACACGCGGCGGTCGGGCAAGGCAACCAGTTCGATATGCTGCAGCGCGGGACTTGTCTTGGGGATGGCCGCTGCAATGCCCACTCCGCGGGTCATGTCCATCAGGACTCGCGAGGTGAACTCCACTTTTTGTTCGATCGTATCCAGGCGGCCGATCTCGGCGCGCAGGCGTTCCAGGTCAGCCCCGGCCAGATTACGAAGCCGCAGTGATTGCACGTAGCTTTGAAACGCTTTTTCGGTGGGAATGCGCCCGGCCGACGTATGCGGTTGGCACAGATAGCCTTCTTCGTCCAGATCGGCCATGACGTTGCGGATAGAGGCAGCGCTCAGCGAATCGCCGCGCCTCTTCGCAATCGAACGGGAAGCAACAGGCTCGCCCGTTTGAATGTAGGCCTCGACGATTTCGTGCAGGAGTTCCTTGGAACGTGGAACCATGGCTTTTTCAATCGGTGGTGATCAGACTAGACGGTCCGGGGGTGGCCGTCTAACTCAAGTGTAGACGAAAACCGGGAGGGGAAAACACGTGTGGCGCACGAATGATCCGTGCGCCACCGTTTGACGTGAAAATTACGGCTTCAACGAGCCAACGTACGCCGACAGATTCAGGATGTCGTCGTCGTCCAGCTTTTCCACCACGCGCTTCATCAGCGCCACAGCCTTGCCGTTGCTGGTGCCGCGCTTGATGTTGTAGAGCTGGCGGGCGATGTAGATCGGGTGCAGGTTTGCCAAACGCGGAACTTCGCCCAGACCCTTCAGCCCTTCGCCGTGGCAGATGTCGCAAGAAATGGTCTTGCCGTTGCCACCTTTGGCCAGTGCCGCGCCCTTGGCGATGCTGCCCGGAGGCACATACGCAATGAAGCCCGAGTGCGGGTCGCGGGCGTCTTCACGCTCGGCGTCCTCAGGGATAGTGATGATGCGGTTGCCGATCGGCTCAGTGCCGCCATCCGGCGAAATAAAGCGCTCACGCACGTTGCTGACGTAGGTCTTCGGAACCGTGGCGCGCTCTTCCACCTTGTTCCAATACTGCGGTTTCAATGCAGCGAAATATTCGGCGGCTTGGCGGTCTTCTTCCGGCGTCGTCATCTTCGCAATGGCGTTCATGCGCGCGGTATCCTTGCGTGTGCCGTCGCGGAAATATTCCATCTGCTTCACAAGGTACTCGGCCGGGAGGCCGGCGAGATCGGCAGAACCGGGGTGACCGCTGCCGGACATCAGGTGGCAGGAGCCGCAGCCCAAAGCCTTGCGCCCGGGTTCGCCCTTCACCGCAACCGGCGCCGGCGCGTGTTCTTCCGGAATCCAATCCGGCGGATTCGTCAGGTCATCGATCTGCTTGCGTGTGTACGATTTCGTGCTGCCCGGGATCTTAATCTGCTCGGGCTCCTGCTTGGCCGGCGGTTGCGGATTTGAGGGAACCGGGAAGGCCCAGGTCAAATCCCTTCCTGCTTGCTGCGCAAATGCGAACGCGGCAACTAGGCCGAGTCCTACCATCCAAATGGATCGCTTCACAATTCCTCCCAAAAGATTCGGGTCATCCGCGCCATATCGCGCGTCATTATAAGTTCGTCGTGACCGCAGTCACTTCCATCGGTCAGAATACCTCATTTTGACGGGATCCGGCGTGTATCGGTTGCGATCCACTTCGCCGCCCGGCCCGCCGGAGGATCACTCCCGGATCGTGACGCTACGGCGTGTAGTCGGTGCGTCCCGTCTTATCGAATTTCCGGATCACCGCTACTTCCTCGTCATATGTCAAAATCTTCCCGTGCACCGGAATGTCCCGGTTGAAGTGCAGCTTCAAGGTCTCTAAATTCCTGATGTAGTTGTCACCCCACAGATGCCGGTGCCAGAAGAAGTCGAACAAATCGGATTGCGAAAGCAGCTTGTATTTGGGCACCCACGCCACCAGGTTGTAGGTGGAGTGCTCATTGTCCTTCACTCGATACAACTCCACCTCCATGGCCGCATCTTTGAGGACCGCGTGATCCTCCACGCCTTTGAACTTGAGCGGCTTGGGATTCTTCGCCAGTTGATCGGGATTCAGTGTGGCTTTCCGTGAAGCCAGCTCACGGAAATACGCCTCGTTACCTTTGTGCGAAAGAATCGTGAATCCCTCGGCGACCATCGTGCGCAGGCCTCCCGTGTGGTCGAAATGATGATGGGAAATGATCACTTCCGTCACGGGTTTCGACGGCACCACGGTACGCGCCTTGGCGATGATTTCCCTGGCAAGTGCGGCGTTTGATGGTGCTTCGTACAGCGTCATGTGATCGGTAAATTCATAGAGCGCGCTGCTGTGATTGCCCGATCCTTTCAGCCACCAAACGCCGTTGGCCACTTTCATCGGCTCGGCGGTCACCGGCGCGGGTGGCGGTGGCATCGCGGCCTTTACCGCGGCGGAGGCGGCTAAGCTTGCGGGCGCATCCACTGTGTTTTTCGAAACGCGGAGATCGGACGTCGTGTAATCGCGGAAGTTGATCTTTGTCACGTAATGCTTCGGCAGCTTTAAGCCGCTGACCGTTTCGTACTCCGTGAAGAAAACTTCGTTGACGATGTCGCCCAGATTGTCACTGGAACTGAGCCAGCGGACCGAGGCAGGCAAATGTGTTGCCGGATCGATCGACAACGTCAGTTGGTCTGTCGCCGTGACCATATCAACGGCATCTTTGCCGCCAAGCTTGCGAAGGTTCGCGAGTTTCGTTTTCGCGTCCAGAGCCTCGCGCACTATCGCCACCGGGTGCAGCAGCATTTCAATGCGACGCTCGCGGACCACCGCCTCCGGTGCCCGTCCCGCGGCACCCTTGCTGTCGACGTTGTACGCCACGGCGCCATCGAGCGTCATGTTCTCTCGAACATCGTTGAACATGGAAAAGGCAAACTCCGCCTTGCGATGCCGCTCGATGCGCACCCGCCGGTTCTCGAGGTCGATCGTCTTACGGTAATCGGTGACCCGCCAGTTCAGCAGCGGCGAATCCGGCGTCAGGTTCTGGCCCACATTCGGATTGACCCCGGCACCCTCCATCACCAGCGTCCGAGTTTTCAGGACGCGATCGTGGCCACCAAGGGCATCGGCTGCCTGACGAACCAGACCCTGGGCCGTGCCTGGCAGCACCGTTTGCCCGTCGGCTATGGCTGTCCAACACACCACCAAAGTTGCCGTCCACCGAAAGACGCTTCGCGGAACCATCATCGAGGCCTCCCAGCGGCCTCCGGCGGGTGCCGCGGGCCGCACGGAGCATTGTACTCCGATTGCACCGGATCCGGGGCGGCCGTCGCCTGTAACCGTCACGGGCTAAGGGAGATAGCTCTGATTCTGATTGCGGATAGGACTGCGTGGCTGACAGGTGCAGTACTTTCTTTCTTACTGGTCTAAAGCTTCGCATTTATTCCGTCGATAGAACGGCGAAACTTGGAGGACTCATGTTTGGACGTTTGAAATCGCTTGGCGCCGAGTTGGCTCCGCGCATTCAAGCCTGGACGTCTGACCGCGCGGCGGACCAAAACGAGGGGGAGCGCCTTCTGGACGAAGGCTCCTACGCCGACGCGGAGCTGCTTCTGGCTCGCGCGGTTTTCGATAGTGAGAAGAAGAGGCAGATGCCGCGCAACCGCATCCAGCTCCGCCTGCAATTGGCGGAGGCTCAGCGCCGCCAGTTTAACCCCGAGCAAAGCGCCGGAACCAGGGCGAAGCTGGACGCCGCCGCCGAATCGGCTCGCGCGGCGCTGGAATTGGCCGCCCGTGCATCCGACAAAGATCTGCTGATGGACTGCCTGGACATGCTTGTCGCCGTTAGCGCGGCGCGTGGCGATTGCTCCGAAGCGGAGCGGTACGCGGGAGAAGCCGCCCGTGTGGAAACGGCTCTTTCCGCCCCGGACATCAAGCGCCGGACGATTCGCCTCACGCACCTGGGCGCGGTGCGCCGCCGAGTGGGGCGTGTAAGCGGTGCGGTGGATGCATACACCGAGGCGCTGACGTTAGGCCGGGATGCCTATGGACCCCGTCACGCTCAGACCGCCAACATCCTTGCGGAATTGGGAGACGCCCATCGCTTCCTTGGCGTGTATCACAAAGCGGAAGAATGCCTGTGCAGCGCTCTGCGTATTCACGAGGAACAACTGGGGCTGGACGCCCCCGAGACTCTGCACGACCTCAACCTGTATACCGCTGCCTGCGAAGCCTCCGGCAACATTGAAGGA
Source organism: Bryobacteraceae bacterium (assembly GCA_040081455.1). Classification (GTDB taxonomy): domain Bacteria; phylum Acidobacteriota; class Terriglobia; order Bryobacterales; family Bryobacteraceae; genus Palsa-187. The sequence goes on along the minus strand of JBEBGM010000007.1, from coordinate 74,867 downwards.
GCGGCGACCCAGCACGAACGCCGTTTGGGTTTGAAGCTGCGGGTGGTTGGCGCCGATCTTACGCAGATTGCGCGTGAGCAGATGACTCTCTCGGAAAACTACTCGCGTTGGGGCAACACGTCGCGCGCACGGGAATTGGTGATGGAAGCGATCGGTACCTTCCGGAGAGAGCGCGGCCCGGCACTCGCCGCAGCTTACGAGGCTCTGGCGGCAATTGAGGAATCGCGCGGGCACTATTCCGACGCCGTTCATGAGTTCGAACATGCGGCGAAGATATGGGAAATGCTGCCGGCGAAGGATCACACCAACCTCGCGCGCAACCTGCAGTGCCGCGCACAACTGCTGGACCGCATGCGTTTGCCGCGCGATGCCGCTTACCTGCGCGAAAAGATTGCGGCACTGTCCATGTCTGGACGGCTCGCCGCCGCGAGCTAGTCGCGTTCCTTCTTCGTATTCCGGAAGGACGGAAGTTCCATAGGTGCCTTAGTCCCATTGGGACGACTTTCAGCCTATTCCTAAAGTCTTGCTCCTAGATGCCGATGGAACGAGTTAGCCGTCAGAAGCACGGTTCTGCTCATGATCGGATCGTTTCGCTCAGTTGCGTGGTCACAGGGTTCTAGCACGGGTCTGGAGCGCGTAAAGTCTTGGACCTTAGACCGGAACTTCGATCAGACCGAGGGCGAACGGCTTCTCAATGCCGGTAACTATGCGCCCGCCGAAGCGCACCTGTTTCGCGCCGTCGTCGACGCCGAAACCAGGCAACGCTCCGCCGCGAAGCGTGTTTCTCTCCGTATCCTGCTCGCTGAGGCGCAACGAGGGCAGTTTCGCGCGCAAGACGAAGAACCCAAGTTCGCCAAACTGACTTCAGCGGAGGCCACTGTCCGCGCCGCGATTGAAATCGCCGCGGCCAACGCCGACCGCGCCCTCTACATCCAATGTCTGGATGCGCTGGCGGAAATCTTCACCGATCAACAGAACTTCGCCGCCGTGGAGCGCGTCATGCAGGACGCGATCAAACTGGAAGCCGCGCTGGCTCGCCCGGATCCCCTGCGCATGGGCCGCCGGGTTCTCCGCCTGGGCGTCGCAAAACACCGGCAGGGCAAAGCCGAGGAGGCGCTACCCGCGCTCGAAAAAGCAGTGGCGATCAGCGAAGAGACTCTTGGGCCTGAGCACGAGGAAACCGCAAATCATCTGACCGCGCTGGGAGCTGTGCATCGTGCGATGGGCAACCATGAAGCGGCGCAGAAGCTGCTTCGCCGTGCGTTACGGGTGCATGAGCAGAAGGGGCTTGATGCGCCTCTGGCAATTGCGGATCTGCACCACCTTGCCGGTTCGCTTGAGGAATCCGGCGACCTGGACGGCGCTGCCGCGGAATACGAGCGTGCGTTGGCGTACAAACACCGCGTCATTGGCAGCGACCTGGAAGATCTGGCGGAGTTGCAGTATGGCTTGGCGAGTCTCTATGTCGAATGGGGTAATTTTGCGCGCGCCCGCGAACTGCTCTACGAAGCGATTGGCACTTTCCGGCGCCGGGGCGGACTTCGCCTGTGCGTTTCTTACGAAACCATGGCGCACATTGAAGAATGCTCCGGCCGCTACAGCGACGCCGTGAAGGAACTCGCAAGCGCCGGTAAGGCGTGGGAGCAGTTGAATCCTCCGCGAACGGCCGATTTGATCCGCAATATCGAACGCCGCGTCGAACTGCTTGACATGCTGCGGAAACGGTCCGAGGCGGAACACCTGCGTGAGCGGATCGCCAGGCTACAGGCCGTCCTTGAAGAACAAAAGCAAAAGGAAGAACTGGAACTGGCACAGTGGCCGCTCGATGGGGAACTTTCCGGCGAAGAGTTGGAAAGCATGCAGGAAGGCTCGCCCGAGATCGACGACGAACTGCTGCAGGAGGTCTTGGACGCAGAACCGGCAGAGCATGCGGCCAACCAACTACTCAGCTTATCGAATGGTGTGGCCGGTTCGGACGCGGTGGTTGTTGTGGATCCGGATTTCGATTCGGATGCAAATGACGACGCCGAAGCGACTGAGGAACAGCACAGCTCAGAGGATATGACGGAAGTGCTTCTTTCCCACTACCGGGAGCGGCGAGCCCAACAACCTCCGGACACGCCTCGTGTATCGATGCCGCGCGTCACTCCCACGGAATGAGTGAACCGCGCGTCGCGCGCAAAATCTGAAAATGTTGGAACGGAATCTACTTGATTTCCGGGCTGCTGACGTTCGCGGGTTCCTGCGACCAGTTGTTGCGAACCACCAGAGTCTGATCGGAATAGAACGTGCGGCGGCCAGAGCTATTGAAGGCTTCCGGAATCGCTGTCACCGCATAGCCTGTCGGCGTCCCTTGTACCGCGAAGACGTAGCCGCTGTTCTTGCCCTCGGCCAGAACTTTGGGGATGAGGTCGGCTGCGGAGGGGCCCGCATTGCCGCTGGCGGGCGGACCAAGCTCCGTCAGCGCCGCGGCATACTTGCCGAACTGCGAGTTGTATTGCGCCTGCGCCTGATGGATGGTGTTGATCTGGCGGATGGCCGCCATTTCATGCGCCGCCATCAACTGCTTGTTCATCTGCGGCACCGCGATCGCGGCAATCACCAGGATGATGGCGACCACGATCAAAAGCTCAATCAGCGAAAATCCATTACGGCGACGTTGGCGCATACGCATACCCTTATTGTAAGACGAGCGCAATGGAGAAAACGTGCAGGCGGCTGCTACTGGCACGCCTCATGAATCCGTTGCAGCTTCTGCCACAATGCCGGTAGCAGGTCCAGGCGCAATGCATTCGTGCCGTCGGAAAGAGCGCGCTCCGGAGCTTCGTGGGTCTCCAGGAAAACTGCGTCGGCGCCTGCTGCCACAGCCGCTCTTGAAAGCGGTTCGATGAACTCGGGTTGCCCTCCGGACGCTTTGCCGGTGGCGCCCGGCAGCTGCACGCTATGCGTCGCATCGAACACCACGGGCCAGCCAAGTTTCCGCATGATGGCAAGTCCCCGCATGTCCACCACAAGGTTGTTGTAGCCGAACGTGGTACCGCGCTCCGTAATCAGGATCTTATGATTTCCGGTGGAGGCAACTTTCTCGCAAGCATTGCGGATATCGTGTGGAGCCACGAACTGCCCCTTCTTGATGTTGACGATCTTGCCCGTGCGTCCTGCTTCGACCAAAAGGTCCGTCTGCCTGCACAAAAATGCTGGGATTTGAAGAATGTCCACTGCTTCCGCGGCAAGTGTAGCTTGCGAGGGATCGTGAATATCGGTCAGAACGGGCAGCCCCGTGTCACGGACGCCTTTCAGAATCCGCAAGCCTTCCTTCAATCCGGGCCCACGGTAGGAATTCACGCTCGACCGATTCGCTTTATCGAAAGACGCCTTGAAAATGTAGTTGCCCGCGATCTTGCGGATCTCTGCGGCGAGAAACTGCACATGCTCTTCGCTTTCGATCACGCATGGACCCGCGATCAAAGCGAGCGGCTGGCCCTCGCCAATTTTGATACTCGCGTTAACTTCGATCACAGTTTGCTGGCCGCCGAATGAGATTCGCTGTGCACGTCGGCTCCGCGTCCGGCAAGGGCGCCGTCCATGCGCCGCTGGCGATGTTCGATAGCCGCGCCGATGAAGTCGCGGAAGAGCGGATGCGGTTCGAGCGGCTTCGATTTGAACTCAGGATGAAACTGGCAGCCCAGATACCACGGGTGATCGGCCAGCTCGCAAATTTCCACGTATGTGCCCTCGGGGGTTTCACCGGTTAGCCGTAGCCCGTGTTTAGTAAGAGTGTCCTGGAACTCGCGATTGAATTCGTAGCGGTGACGATGCCGTTCGCTGATCATGTCCTGGCCATACGCCTTGCGCGCGAAGCTGCCTTCGGCCAGCTTGCAATCGTAGGCCCCCAGGCGCATTGTGCCGCCCAGTTCATCCACGCCCAGTAGTTCGCGCAGTTTGTAGATAACGCGTTGCGGCGTCGCCGGATCGAATTCCGTGGAGTTCGCCTCCGTCATGCCGCACACATTGCGCGCGTATTCGATCACCAGTGTCTGCATGCCCAGGCAGATACCGAAGTAAGGAACCTTGTACTCGCGCGCGAAACGGATCGCGGTTAACATTCCTTCCACGCCGCGCTTGCCGAAGCCGCCCGGAACCAGGATGCCGTCGAAGCTTTCGAGCTCCGTCGCTGCGCGCGGCCACTCCAGGCGCTCGGACTCGATCCATGTAATATTGACACGCGCGTCGTGCGCCAAGCCGCCGTGCAGCAGGGCTTCTTTCAAGCTCTTGTACGAATCCTCGTACTCCACATACTTGCCGACCAGAGCGATCGATACCTGGCGCTGTGGATGCTTCAAGCGCGCCACCATATCGCGCCACTTGGTCAACTCGCGCGCTGGAGCGTCCAAAGCGAGCAGGCGAAGCACAATCTCATCCACGCCTTGCTCGGCAAACACCAGCGGGCACTCGTACACGCTCTCGACGTCGCGAGCAGTAATAACCGCCTGCGGATCGACGTCGCAGAACAGCGCGATCTTGTCCTTCATGTCCGGCGGCAGTGGACGCTCGGAACGACAGAACAGAATATCGGGCTGGATACCGATGGCGCGCAGTTCCTTCACGCTATGCTGCGTCGGCTTGGTCTTTAATTCCTGCGCCGCGGCGATCCACGGAACCAATGTGACGTGAACGAAGATCGAGTTGTCGCGCCCCAGTTCATGGCGCAGCTGGCGGATCGCTTCGAGGAACGGCAGCGATTCAATATCGCCAACCGTGCCGCCGATTTCGACGATCACGACATCGATGGGCGTTTCGCCCTCGGCCACTTGGGACACCTTGCGAGCCGCTGCTTTGATCTCGTTCGTCACATGCGGAATCACCTGCACGGTCTTGCCCAGGTAATCGCCGCGCCGTTCGCGGGAGATGATGTTTTCGTAGATACGGCCGCTGGTCAGGTTGTTCGATTGCGTCAACGGCGAATGCGTGAAGCGTTCATAGTGCCCCAGATCGAGATCAGTCTCCGCGCCGTCATCGGTGACGAATACTTCGCCGTGCTGGAACGGACTCATGGTACCAGGGTCCACGTTCAAGTAAGGGTCGAACTTCTGCAGCGTAACTTTTAGCCCGCGGCTTTCGAGCAAACAACCGATACTTGCCGCGGCAATTCCTTTGCCTAGAGAGGAGACCACACCGCCGGTGACGAATATAAACTTTGCCATTTCTTATCCCGCAATCATCAATTTTTCGTACAGTGCCGAAACGCGCTCCCAATCCGCCGGCGTATCCACGCCCAGCGATTCGTACTCCGTCTCGACAACCCGAATGGGAAAACCATTTTCCAAAGCGCGAAGCTGTTCCAGCTTCTCCGCCTGTTCCAGCGGACCCACAGGAAGGTCCGGATAACTCAGCAAAAAATCGCGCCGGTACACATACAGCCCGACGTGCTTGAAGTAAGCGATATCTTTTTCACCGTCGCGAGGGAAGGGAATGGGCGAGCGCGAAAAATACAGCGCGTTGCCCGCGTGATTGGTCACCACCTTCACCACATTCGGATCGTTGATCTCGTGCTCGCGTTCGATGCGCTTCTTGAGCGTGCCCATCACGCTGTTATCGTCGTCGAGCATCCCCAAAATCGCGGCGTCAATCGCGCCTGGGTCGATCATCGGCTCATCGCCCTGAATATTCACAACGATGTCGCACGTCGATGCAGAGGCAACTTCGGCAACGCGATCGGTCCCGGACGGGTGATCGGAGCGTGTCATCATCACGCGTCCGCGGAAGTTTTCAGCGGCGTCGCGGATGCGTTCATCATCGGTGGCGATGACGACGGAGGTCAGGTAGCGCGCCTGCGAAGCCCTCTCCCAGACGTGCTGCAGCATCGATTTGCCGCCAATAGAGACGAGTGCTTTACCTGGAAATCGGGAGGATGCGTACCGTGCGGGGATAACCCCAAGAATCCTGTGCGGCACAATCGAAGATAACACAAGTCGGGTCGAGTTCTCTACGCGGAAGGGCGCGATGCGGACTGTTCTTTTGTGAGTCTGCACGCGACCGGTGCGAACTTCGGCCCGGTACAGGCCGCTTTCGGTGTCCCAGGCGAAGCCGAACGTGCCTCAGTCATATGGTTGGCGCGGTCACATACTCGCGGCGCCTGGTGGGATGGAAGGTGAAAAGGCGCGAACCGATCATGGTTCGCGCGCGGTCAATCGCCTACGGGAACGGAGGAGTGTGGATTCTCCGGAAACAAGGACCGCTTGGTGACGGCGAACCGAACCGCGAACGACCGACAAGGGCCGCACGATCGGAGTGCTTGTTCGCGTGATCTGACGTGCTGCTGATTCAGCGCGTCTTTGGTTATAGGGAGGGAATCGACGAGGACTTCCCGTGCCGTCCCAGCGGCGGTCATGCCTAGTAATAATACCATACTCTAAAGGCTATGGAGGGATATGTCCGAATCAATTACAATATCTTAATTCGGCAGCAGCCGGGGGTTGGCCAGATCGCTATACGTCGAGCCTGAACGGCCGAAAAAGCGCGTCGCCTAGCTCATCGCCACGCGTGTACCCTCAACCGTAACCGCGGGATTGTAATAAAGGAAGCGGCCGCAGCTTTCGCAGGTCATGATTTGGTCGTTTTTGCGAAGGTTTTGGAAATGCTGCGGGCGGAGGACAATCTGGCAGGCGGAACAGCGCCCGGCCGTGGCATCGGCCACCGCCGCGCCTTTCCACTTTTTGCGGATTCGCTCGTAGGTGCTGAGCGTTGATGCCGAAATCTTAGCCATCTGCTCTTTGCGTTCGGTTAGCAGTTCCGTCACCTGCGCCTGATCGGCCGCGGTGCGGTCCTTGGCTTTTTGCTTTTCGGCGTCCACCAGTTTCTTCTCTTCGGCGAGCGCAGCTTCCGCCTTTTTCACCGCTTCGGCAAGAGGCTCGGAGGCGGTCATCAGTTCCAGCGACTTGTCATCGGCCTTGCGAATTTCTTTTTCGATGAAGTCGATCTCGTTCTGAAACGCCTTGTATTGCTCGTTTGTCTTAGCGGAAGACATCTGTTCGCGAAGCTTCGAAATCTTCGCCTGGAGCAATTGATTGTTACCCTCAATGTTCTTGCGTTCGCGCTGATTTGCGGCCAGCGCGGCGCGATCGGCCTCCAGACGGCGCGTGTGCGATTCAAGGGCACGCTCAATCTGGGCGATATGTTTCGGGAGGGCGGCAATCTCTTTTTCGAGGTCCGCGATTCGTAGGTCTAACGATTGTAGCTGGCTAACCAGCTCCATATCTTGATGCATGGAGTCTTGATTTTACCATGTATACGGAGCGAAGCTAAATTCAATGCATCATTTTGACAATTCCCCCCCAGTTCCCTTGACGCTCGAAGGCTCCAGCATGCTGCACCAGATGCTGCGCGTGAAGTGGCCGGAATGGCGCGCTTTGTCGGCGGAACGCCGCAAGGAAATCCTCGGCGAAGCCTCCACCGCGCTCGCCGCCATGGAAGGTAACGGCACCGCTTTGTTCCATTTATTGGGGCATAAAGGCGATCTCCTGCTCATTCACTTCCGTCCAGACTTCGCCGGATTGGCCGAAGTCGAGCGCAAACTCCAGGGCTTGCACCTGTGGGATTATCTCGATCAGACGCATTCTTATCTCTCGGTCGTCGAGCTGGGCCTGTACGAATCCACCGCCAAAGTTTACGGATCGCTCGCCGAGAAAGGCATCGAGCCGCACACCGAACCCTGGAACGCCGAGATTGCCGAGACCCTGCAGCGCCAGCGGACGGCCATGCATTCGCGCTTGTTCCCCGAAATGCCCGGCGCCAAGTACGTCTGCTTCTATCCGATGGACCGCCGCCGCGGCGAGCAGAAGAACTGGTACCAACTCCCCATGGCCGAACGACAACGCCAGATGTCCGAACACGGAGAAGTAGGCCGCCGCTACGCCGGCAAAGTGAAACAGATCATCTCCGGCTCCATCGGCTTCGACGATTGGGAATGGGGCGTTGACCTCTTCGCCGAAGACCCGCTGATCTTCAAGCAGCTCATCTACGAAATGCGCTTCGATGAAGTCAGCGCTGTATACGCGTTGTTCGGTTCGTTCTTTATTGGCCAACGGACGGAAGCGGCGCATGTGGGCGCTCTGCTAGCGGTTTAGCGTTGTGGCGTAAGCCCCGCTGTGTAAGCGTGGGGCGGCCCTTCAGGGCGGCAGCCGGGCCTCCGCCTGGCTTTTCCACGTACATTCACCGTCCCCGAATCTCAAATCAGCGGATGTCCCGCGTTTCCTCCATCATCCACGGACCCTCCCTGTGAGGGAGGGGATTCCGCGGTTTTACCTGGGAGCGCCCAAATGCCCGATCACCAACAACGACAACCGTGTCACCGTCCCCACGGCTTGGACGTATGATGGAGCAGCGAACGTGATGGCGATCGGCGGCATGCAGCGCTCGTTCACTTATGATGCGGAGAACCGGCAGATATCGGCGACGGTGAACGGGCAGACCTCGACGTATACTTATGACGGGGAGGGCCGGCGGGTCAAGAAGAGCGTGAACGGAGTGGACACGGTGTTCGTGTACGACCCCTTCGGGAACCTGGCGCAGGAGTACGCGCCGGCGCCCACCGACACGGGCACCAAGTACATCACCGCCGATCACCTGGGCTCGACGCGGCTGGTGACCACCTCGGCAGGCGCGGCCGACAAATGCTACGATTACCTCCCCTTCGGCGAGGAGATCGGCGCAGGCACCGCCGCCCGCCCCACCGGCGGATGCTTCGGCGGCTCGCAGTACCCGAGCGCTGCGGACAAGAGTAGTAATAAGTTCACCTCCAAAGAACGAGATAGTGAGACGGGATTGGATTACTTCGGGGCAAGGTACTTCTCTTCGGCTCAAGGGCGGTTCACTTCACCGGACGCCCCGTTCATAGACCAGCACATTCTTGACCCACAGAGTTGGAATCTTTATTCGTACGGCCGCAACAACCCGCTGTTGTACGTGGACCCTTCGGGAAATGCGATAGAACTGCTCGGAGACGAAGACGAGAGGAAGAAAGCACTGAAGGTGTTGGCGGATTCCGTTGGAGAGAAGGCCGGGAACAAACTGTATATCAACGAAGTCAAAGATGGTAAGAACACTCGATACTTCGTTGGCGTCCAGGGATCACTTTCGGACTTCGCCAAGATCGGGGATGCCGCAAAGCGCATGGCCGACTTCGTGGGAGCCAAGCAAGTGGTTGAATTTGGGCTAACAGACCAAGCCCTTCCGGGAGCCGGGGCTGGACAAGCAGCGAATACGTATGCACCCGGCGAAATCGGCAATCAGAACGTTAGAATTCTGTTAAACCCAAAGCTGGCCGCAGAGTTGAATCCAACGGGCTTGATGCGACAGAAGTGGAACTCTGGGATTCTTCGGAGCATGACGCCTCAGATCGCTGCTTGGCACGAGCTAGGTCACGCTTGGGCGATGTGGCAGGACATGAACGCAAGGTCGATGCCAGCGGCGGGAATCATTGCCCCAGACATGAGCCGAGGTCTGGGAATGGGAGGAGCAGTCCAGAAGGCCAACGATTTCGAGAATAGAATCCGTCAGGACCTTTACGGTCCGCTCGGCCCCAACAACGCTCGGCGCATCTTCCACTAGCATGTTTGATCTCAAGTCTCTCAGATGGGCGAAGGTAGGGCTGTTCATTGGAGCCTTGGCGACGGCTGGTGCTTTGACGGCAAACCTTCTCGCTCCTGAAAAAGTATGGCCTGTTCAAATCCTCGGCTTCGTCGGAAGATTCGGCTTTTGGGCGATGCGAGACTGGTACCCGGCGCACTACATTGATCCAATGCCTTGGGCATCCGGCTTGGGACTGATTGTGGGTGGAGCACTACAGTGGGCTTCGGTCGGTTTCGTTGTTGATGTAGCGCTGTTCATCCGAAAGAAATACTTGGGAGTTCATCGGACCATGGGTTGAACACGAAGCTCCCGGCGCTGCACTTCGAGCTTGACTGCGTAGAAGGCGGCTTGCAGCAAATGGATGGGGCCGTGGTTGGCGTCGATGACGAGGTTGCCATCGGGGAAAAACGGGGAGGAAAAACGGGGACAAAAAAACGGGGACAGGCTACTCTTTCACTTTTTAAAATTAGCGCCGCAACTTGGACATCATGTACGATCCAATTAGCGAAAGGATAGCCTGTCCCTGATTTCCATGATTTCCCAGATCAACGCCAGAAAAACGGGGACAGGCTACCCTTTCACTTTTTAAACTTAGCGCCGCAACTTGGACATCATGTTCAATCCAATTAGCGAAAGGATAGCCTGTCCCTGATTTCCCTGATTTCCGGATTTCCGGGCGTATTGAAAATGTCTTGGAAATTGATTGCGTGTTTTTCGAGAGGCCCCGACCTCCCCCGGCTGGGAATTGGACGTGCCGATTCTGGCGAATGGCTTGTTGATACTGGCATGGGGAAGCTCGTGGCAATCGACCAGTACCGAGGGATTCAGGCGGCTCTTCCCCTTCTGGAGAGTGATTATCCAACAGTCATTAGCCACATCAAAAAAGGGCTTTCAGATTTGGGGTTAGATGATCGCCTAGTTGATACTTTTCCCATCAGTGCGTTGATTGCCGAAGGGCTTTCTTTCCCTACGGCCAGATGGCCATCCGATGCTCTTAGATGGGCGGAGCAGATTGAGAATCCAGATTCCCATATTATTAGCGCACTGAGACGACTTCGTTCTAGTGGAACGCAACAACAACGTCACACAGCTCAACGAATCCTATACAAAAGTACGGGGACAGGCGAATGACGCAGAAAAACGGGGACGAAACGGGAAAAACGGGGACAGGCTACCCTTTCACTTTTTTCTTGAGAGGAATGGGCGGCGAGCGGCACTACCTTGGTGAATGGCTCGATTGGCTCGGTTCGTCGCTCCTGGGATTGCGCATCACGTCACGCAGCGCGGCAATCATCGGCAGGATGTCTTCTTTGACGACGAAGACCGGCGCGTGTATTTGGCGGCGCTCGGCGAGAATGCGGCGAAGTATGGGGTGCGGGGAATCCGGGACAGGTGGACATTTATCAGATTTCCGAGCCCACTTCCGGCATCCGTTTTTAGTGGGGGAGGGGGACGGACGAGACGTTCCCTAGTTTTTCAAAACGCACATCACAACAATTCCGCAAACTCTATCTCGCCCCGGATCAACCACATCGCACTTCGCTCACGGCAAGATTCAGCACTGCACCCCGTATAACGTAGGCAAGGAGTTTGTGCGCTCCTCCAGCGGAGAGCCAAATCGACCAAGAGCGATTTTCTAGATAAATCGTTGCGGGTCTGCGTGCGTTGGAAGAATGACTGGCTTTACAGTTCCTGTGCCGTGTGCAGGTAACAATCGCGGACCGGCAGCTGCCCCGGGATAACAACAGCCTCTTGGCCACTGAGGTGTTTCAGTGGTTGCTTCGCCGTTGAGTAAGTATCCAGCGGTCTCTTCGTCGCTGAGTGCATGTCAGCGGCAACAAAGAGCGCTCTTTTGTTTTGGAAATGTCCGAAAAGTGAGTACGAGCAGGTAACGTTCCGGAAAAAGAGGAAGAAACAACCGGGACCAAGAAGAAATAGAACGAAACCGGGCCGGATACAACAAGTCCGTCTCCATGGTCACTCACTCCAACCTTGCGAGGCTCGCCTACGCTTCCGCCACTGGGCCCTTCGATGCCATCCCAAACGCGCTCCAATATCGTTCCGGGAGCTTGGTCGGGCGCATGTCGCGGCCGCACCAGATGTGTTTGGTGTAGCCGGTGGCTAGTTTCCTGCCGGTCGTGAGGTCCTGAATCACGTAGTCAAAGCGAATCAACCGCGCGTTGGCATCGGATACGCTGGTGATCACGCTGATTTCGTCGTCGTACCGGGCCGGCGCCAGATACCGGCAGTGCGACTCCGCGACGGCCAGGAAGACGCCGTCTTCCACTTCAATATCTCGATAGCGTATGCCGGCGGCGCGGCAATATTCGACGCGGCCGAGTTCCATCCACACAAGGTAGTTCGCGTAGTAGACCACTCCCATCTGATCGGTCTCGGCGTAACGCACGCGGAGGCGCGCTTCGACGCTTGCGGGACGACTTGGATCTGGTGTGGGGACTGGCTGCATAGCTTTAGCGTATCGCGGAGCCATGCGGTCATGCCGCGAAGGCCTCGGGTTGGATGGAGCCGCTTTTTCCTTTTTTACAAAATCTTCACAACGGCTTAACCACTCGTGCTGACCGCGATTTCTAGGATGGATTCAGGAATAGTTGGAACAGCACGGCCTTTGTGTCCTGGTGGACGTCGGGGACGGTGCCCCTAACGCAGAAAATCGAAAGGAAAAGATGATACTGAATCGCTTCTACAGCTGGGTGGCTGTAAATAGGAAGGGTGCCCGTGCCGGGGCTTCCGCAAACACGAAAGCTCTTGGAGTCTGCGGGTTGGTCCTGGCGTGCGCCGCGGGATTGTCGGCCCAAAGTGTGCCACATTTTGTGGCGCCCGCGAATTACTCATCTTTGGCGGCGCCCGCGTACAATCCCACGATGTACTGGTCTGCTGCGGGCGATTTCAATGGGGACGGCCGCATGGATCTGGCGGCGTCCGATGGCATTGGTACGAATATCACAGGCGTCACGAACATCAACGGATTCAGTGTGGCTCTGGCGAACTCGACGGGCGGATACGCTGCGCCTATCAGCAAGAGCGTCGGCTTATTGATGCAAGGCCTGCAGGCCGCAGACTTCAATCATGACGGCCTTTGCGATCTAGTATTTGAAGGCGCGGGTGGCGCTGGCGTGCTGCTTGCGACAGGGAACGGAGACTTTGCCGCTCCCATTCTCATTCCCGTACCGTTCACCAGCTATAACGGCGCGGTTGGCGATTTCAATGGAGACGGCAACCCCGACGTAGTGATCACGGGAAGCGGCGGATACGCAGTAGCGCTCGGCACCGGGACTGGTGCGATGCAGACTCCGACGCTGCTTCCGATGCCGGTCGGGACCTTTTACGCGGTGGTCGGCGACATTAACAATGACGGCAAGTTGGACTTCGCGGGCAGCGCTACGTTTCTGGGCAATGGAGATGGAAGCTTTCAGGCCCCGGTCAATTCGGCACTTCCCTATGGCGCGAAGTTGGGCGATTTTAATGGCGACGGTTTATTAGACGCAGTGATGATTCAAACTCAGGCTGGTCCACAAGACGCTGCGATCTTCCGTCTGACCATCGCGCGGGGAACCGGCGATGGTAGTTTCATTGCCTATTTCGATTGGGTCTTCGGCACCAATGCTATTTCCGGTCTAGCGAGCGCCGATTACGATCGTGATGGACGGCCCGACGTGGCCATTTACGACCGCGGTTTAGGAAAGCTGCGTGTCCTCTCCGGAACGGGTAACTGGCTGCTTGGCGGCGATCTTTATAACGTCGCCCTTCCCGTGGGAGGTGCTTTCCTTGACGCCGATATGGATGGCAATGGCTCGCCGGACCTTGTTGTTGCGTATTACCGCGATTACTATGTATTGCGGAACACGCACGGAAATCCGCCGCTTGTGGCGCAATTGAAGCTAAGCCCGGCGTCGTTGATCGGCGGCGCGGCTTCTTCGACGGCGACCGTGTCGCTTGGCGGCGCGGCTCCGGCGGAAGGCGCAACGGTCACGCTGTCAAGCAGTGATCCTTCGGTTGCGTTCTTGCCCGCGGGTACGACGGTGACGATTCCTGCTGGCGCCAACTCGGCAACCTTCCCCGTTTCGACTTCCACGGTACCTGCGCCGTCATTCAGCGACATCACGGCAACGTGGAATGGCGTTGTGCAGTCGGCGCGCCTGGATGTGGTGCCCGCTTATTCCCTGTCCGCGTTCACAGTGAATCCGGGCAGCCAGTACGGAATCTTTACAGCGAGCGGCACCGTGACTTTGGATAATCCGGCGGATGCCGCCGCGGTGATCGCGCTGACCAGTTCGAATCCGTCGCTCGGATCGGTGCCGGCAACGGTCACCATACCGGCAGGCGCGACTTCGGCGAGCTTCAAGATTACGCTCCAGCCTGTCACGGCAAATACTCCAGTCAGTATTTCCGCCAGCTTGGGTGGCGTGACGAAGACCGCTTCCATTACGGTGCTGAAACCTCTGGATACTGTCGCAATTTCGAAGGCGATCTACACCGCAAAGTCGGTACAACTGAAAGTGGACGCTACGAGCACCAGTACGGCCACCACGATCACCGTTCACGACCCCAACACCGGTGCGCTTCTGGGCACGCTGGCGAACGCGGGTGGTGGAAAGTATAACGGGACGATCAATGTTTACATGGGGACCAGAACCCGGATCACGTTGAAAAGTGCGTTGGGTGGAACGGTCTCTGGCTCCGTGCAGGTAAAGTAACAATCCACAACAAACAAATCTAAAACAAACGGCAGTTAAGTCCCGGGGGGAAGCGATTTCCTCCGGGACTTTCTATTTGGAAGTGGGAACAGTAGCGTTTTCCTCTGTTAAGTACTGCGGCCTGTTTCTGAGCAGGCAGGAGAGCGGGCTACACACGGTTGGGGTATCGAAAGGGGAGGCCAGCCGGTTAGCGCTTGTATTGCGTATAACTCTATCGGAAAAGTGGGGAGTTTTGCGCTCCACCGGCCGGACTGGGGGATTTGCCCCACACCAGCACAGGACCATGTTCGAAGTGTGTGGTCTCAATCGGAGTGGAAAATATAATTGGTTCAATTAGATGCGAGGCGTTCCGATCCTGCTTGCGGCTGGCCCGCCGAGCGCGTCCATCAGCGGACCCTTGCATGCTAAAGGAGACAGCCCTATGCCCGTTCTCTTCGAATTCTGCCAGTGGCTTCAGGAAACGAACATTAGCACGTCGATCCGTGAATCCAACATACTCTTTCCTTTTATTGAGGGAACCCACCTGCTTGGACTCGGCGTGTCCGCGGGCACGATCGCGATGAGCGATCTGCGCTTGCTGGGCGTTCTGATGAAGAAGGAGAAGGCCAGCAAGGTGTTCGATGCGCTGCTGCCGTTCACCATTGCCGGGTTCGTGATTGTGTTGGGCACGGGGAGCCTGTTGTTCCTGGCCGAGCCGGCGAAGTCCTACGCGAATCCATGGTTCTGGCTGAAGCTGACGTTCATGGCGCTGGCGGGTATCAATGCGCTGGTGTATCACACGACGGTGCATAAGCGGATCGCGCAGTGGGATAGCGCGGCTATCACGCCGATGGGCGCGAAGATGGCGGGCGTGTTTTCGCTGGTGTTCTGGTCGATGGTGATTTGGCTGGGACGGCAGTTTGCCTACAGCCATTAGGCTCAAATGCGCGGAATGCGAATCAGGAAAGGACTCGAATCATGCCGTTAGAATTTACCTTCCCGTTTTTCCGATGGTGCGATAGGACCGCGCTCGGCGAGTTTGTGCGCGGTGGCAGTTGGCAGTTCCCGATGATTGAAACCTTCCACATCCTTTCGCTGGCGGTGCTGATTGGAACGGTGGTGGTGGTGGTGAATCTTCGGCTGATGGGCGTACTGATGAAAGGCTGGACGGTATCGGGACTGATGACCGAACTGCGGCCGTACCTGAACTGGAGCTTGGTCGTCATACTGGTGAGCGGCGTTCTGCTGTTTCTCTCCGAAGCGGAAAAGGCATTTCCGAATCCGGCTTTCTGGGTGAAGATCTACCTGCTGTTTGCAGCGATTATCTTCCACTACACAGTGGTGGTCCGCATGACGAAGCACGAAGAAGTCTCGCGTGCGACGGGAGTGGTGGTTGGGGTGATCTCGCTAATCCTGTGGCTTGGCATCGGCTGGGCGGGACGGGCCATTGCGTTTGTGTAGGCCGCGGCTGATAAATCACCGGCAACCCGTTCGAAACCAAACTCACGCAAAACCAGTCTGTTAGTATGACGGGTGTGCGTATTCGTATCCTCTTTTTTGGAGTTCTGAAAGACATCGTCGGCCTGCGCGAGGAGTCCGTGGAGATTCCCGAGGGTGGCCGTGTGGAGACGGTCTTTGAACTCTACGCCAACCGTTTTCCGCGCCTCCGGGAGGTGGCCGCGAGTATCGTGTTGGCCGTGAATCAGCAATTTTCTTCGCCGTCCGCGCCACTATCCGATGGCGATGAAGTGGCGTTTCTGCCTCCCGTGAGTGGCGGCTCCGGCAAATATCTTCAAGAGATTCATGATCCTGAAGGGCACTTCTTCGCGCTGACGCGTGATCCCATTGACGGCACCGCGCTCGCGAAAAAGATGCTGCGCGGCGAGGACGGCGCGTTCGTCAACTTTGAAGGCGTGACGCGCAACAACACCAAGGGGCGGCAGACTCTGTACCTCGAATACGAGTGCTATGAGGGCATGGCCGTGAAGATGATGGCCGAGATTGGCCGCGACATCGCTGGCAAATACGAGATCGGCCGGATCGCCATCGTGCATCGCCTGGGTCGGCTGGATGTGAGCGAAACGAGCGTAACGGTTGTGGTCACATCGCCGCATCGCAGGGCCGCATTCGATGCGGCGCTGGAAGGCATCAATCGCTTGAAGAAGCTGGTGCCGGTGTGGAAGAAAGAATACTTCGTGGATGGCGAAGTGTGGGTGGAAGGGGAATGGGACGACTCCGTCGCCAAGGCGCAAGGTTGATGATCGCCAAGCGGTTTTTGTTCGGAGCCTGCACCGTGGCCGCGCTGCTCGGTGCGGCGGTGTTTGCGCAGGAATCACCCGTTTTTCGAGTGGAAACGCGGCTTGTGCGGTTGCTGGTGACTGTGAAGGATCGCGCGGGTGACCTCAAGACAGACCTGACACAGCGTGATTTTGCGGTGTCGGACAACAACGTGTCCCAGGAACTTGCTCTTTTCGAGCGGCAATCGCCGCAACCGATGTCGGTAGCCCTATTGATCGACACTAGCGCATCCACTGCGCGCAACCTAAAATATGAGGCCACGTCCATCAACACGTTTTTGAAGGCGCTGGTGGGCGATGGGAATCCGGACGATTCGGCGGCCCTTTATTCTTTCAACTATCAGGTGACGTTGCACAACTCTTTCACTCGTCGAGTGGCACGCCTGGAGGATAGTTTGAAGAACCTGAAAGCCGAAGCGGGTACGGCTTTCTACGACGCTGTGTATCTTGCGAGTCGCGACCTCGAGAAGCGCGATGGGCGGCATGTAATCGTTGTCGTGACCGATGGGAACGATACGAATAGCGTCAAGAGTTTTGTTGATGCGGATCGAGCCGCACATCGTTCGGATAGCGTTATTTACTCAATCGTTGTCGTTCCTATTTCAAACCCTGCTGGACGCGCTTTGTCCGGTGAACACGCACTCGAAACGCTTGCCACAAATACCGGTGGACGAGCTTTTCACGCGACGGTAGGTGTGGAGTTGGATCGCGTATTTGCGGACATCCTTCGTGACCTTCGTCGACAATATTTGCTCGGGTACTACCCGAAGGGTGTTCGCTCGGGCGATGGAACGTTTCACGCGGTGCGCGTAACTCTGCCGGAACGCAAGGATTTGCGCATCTCTACACGCACTGGCTACTATAGTGATCGATAGCTGGAAGTTCCCGTGGCAGGAAAAATCAGTCAAATCAAAGCGCCCGACCGCACCTTCGCGGAAGCCAAATACTTCGATCAGTTGATTCAGAATAAGGTTCCACTCCGCGTGCGCCTGCTGGACAACCAGGAAGTGGAAGGCACCATGGAGTTTTACGACTCGCGCTTTATCCGCCTGAACCGTGTCGGGGCGCCGAACCTGTTTTTGTTTAAGCACGACATCAAATATCTGCACGAACTGCCGCAAGCCAGAATCGAGTAGTCCGGGGCGCGCTCATTGCGCCGCGGGTCTGCGAGAATCCACTCAAGTTAGGAACCATACGTGGGATCATTCGTTGAAATCGCCTCCACCGTTGCATTGGAAGCCGGGGCGCTAATCTCCGATTACCGCAGGCGCGGCATCGGGTTTGAACTCAAAGGAAAGCATGATCTGGTGACGGAGGCCGATCGCGCCAGCGAAAAGCTGATCGTCGAACGGTTGACCAAACACTTTCCGACGCACGCGATTGTGGCCGAAGAAGGCGGTGCAGCCGAAGGGTCATCGGAGTATCGCTGGTACGTGGATCCGCTCGATGGCACCACGAACTTTGCGCACAATTTTCCGGTGTACAACGTGACTCTGGGGTTGGAACGCGCGGGCGAGTTGGTGGCGGGTGTGATTTACGATCCCACGCGCGACGAGTTGTTCTCGGCGGAGAAGGGCGCAGGTGCGTTTTTGAACGGCAAGCGCATTGCAGTGACCAAAGCCGCGCGTCTTGAGGATTCGTTGGCGGCAACAGGGTTTCCCTCGCGCAAGCGGCACGCGAACATCAATATTCACTTTTACTATCAGCTCGCCATGCAATCGCACGGGGTGCGGCGCGCGGGCGCGGCGGCGATCGATCTCGCCTACGTTGCTTGTGGGCGGCTCGATCTTTTTTGGGAGTTCGCTCTGAATCCGTGGGACATGGCCGCGGGTGTGCTGTTGGTGCGTGAAGCAGGCGGCATCTGCAGTGATATGCGCGGCGAGGCGTTCGATCTGCGCGGGCCGCATGTGCTGGCCGATAACGGAGTGCTGCACGAGGAAATCGTCGCGCTATTCCATCGCATCTGGGCAGGGGATTCGCCGGTGCCTTTGCCGGAAATTAAGGGTTAACGGACGAAACCCCTGACAGTTGCCAGGGGTTATCGGAAAAAATCGCCTAGCCTCGGCTGATGCCGAGCACGCCCTCGATTCGAGTGAGCCGTGTGTCGAGATCTCCGAAACGGTGGAGCATCTCGCTGTGGTTTTTGTCGATCAGGGTTTCCAGAGTTCTGCCATGCGCTTTCACCTGCGCATCGATGGATTTTACTTCCGATTCAACTGATTTGATCTGCGCTTCCACTACGCGGATTTCCGCGCGTAGTGCTTCTTTAACATCGCCCAGACGGGCATTGTTCAGCAGGATTCCGATGAGCACAACGATCATCGTGGGAATCGTGGCCAGCGCCATGTTAAAGGCTTGGGCTTCGTTCACAAGACCAATCTATCAGATGCTTCTGGGGGAAGAAATCCCCCGGAAGGTGTCATGGGGATAAGGAGATTCTTGCCCCAAAAGGGAAAAGCCGGGCCGAGGCCCGGCTGCCGCCCTGATGGGCCGCCCCACTTATCCGCTAGTCGCCGGTGGCGTGCGATACTTCCGCGCCGGGGACCTTCGTGATCTGCGTCAGCACGGCTTGCGCGTCGGCTTCGGTGAACTCCTGCGTCTTCACGGAGTGGTTCATCGAGCAGAACTTCGGGCCGCACATCGAACAGAAGGCCGCGTCTTTGAAACCTTCCTCGGGCAGCGTTTCATCGTGATACGCCTTGGCGGTTTCGGGATCGAGCGCTAGTTCGAATTGCTTCTTCCAGTCGAAGGCGAAGCGAGCGCGGGATAGAGCGTCGTCGCGGTCGCGGGCACCGGGGCGATGGCGGGCGATATCCGCGGCGTGCGCGGCGATCTTGTACGCGATCAGGCCCTGCTTCACGTCTTCGCGGTTGGGCAGGCCAAGATGTTCCTTCGGGGTAACGTAGCAGAGCATGGCCGCGCCGTGCCAGCCGATCATCGCCGCGCCGATGGCCGACGTGATGTGGTCAAAGCCCGGAGCGAAATCGGTGACCAGCGGTCCCAGGGTATAGAAGGGAGCTTCGAAGCAAACTTCCTTTTCCTTCTCCACCTGCATCTGGATTTGATCCAGCGGGATGTGTCCGGGGCCTTCAATCATCACCTGGCAATCGTAATCCCAGGCGATCTTGGTGAGTTCGCCCAGCGTCTTCAGTTCGGCGAACTGCGCGGCGTCGCTGGCATCGGCAAGTGATCCGGGGCGGAGGCCATCGCCCAGCGAGAAGCTGACGTCGTACTTCTGGAAGATTTTGCAGATTTCGTCGAAGTGCTCGTAGAGCAGGTTCTGCTTGTGGTTCTTCACCATCCACTCGGCCAAAATCGCACCGCCGCGGCTGACGATTCCGGTGACGCGTTTGGTAGTGAGCGGAATGTATTGCACCAGCACGCCCGCGTGGATGGTCATGTAATCCACACCTTGCGCGGCTTGCTCTTCAATCACTTCCAGCATCACGTTGATGTTCAGGTCTTCCACGCGGCGCACGCGCGAGAGGGCTTCGTAAATCGGCACGGTGCCGATCGGAACCGGAGACTCGGCGATGATCGCTTTGCGGATGCGCGGGATGTCGCCGCCGGTGGAAAGATCCATCACGGTATCGGCCCCGTATTTTACCGAGTGGCGAAGCTTCTCCACTTCCTCGTCAATGTTCGACGTTGTTGACGAATTGCCGATGTTGGCGTTGATTTTGCAGAGGGATTCCACGCCAATGCACATCGGTTCCAGGTTCGTGTGATTGATATTCGCGGGGATGATCATGCGCCCCCGAGCCACCTCGGAACGGACCACTTCGGGCTCCAGGCGTTCGCGTTTGGCAACGTATTCCATCTCTTCCGTGATACGTCCCTGCCGCGCGTAATGGATTTGTGTTCGGATCTTGTCGCCGGCGCGTCGCGCCACCCATGCGTTTCTCATAATGCCTTGATTATAAGCGACCCGGCGGCCGGTGGCTTTACCTGTTCCCGCCTGACGCCTAGGCCCTTTCCCCACCTATGTTTACGCGCCTGCAACGATGCACTCTATAGAAAGTTTTGATTGGACCGGATCGCTATCGCGCCGTACGCTCTAACTAGGATGAACGCACCGCTTATGGAAACTACTAATTTTGACGCTTCTGTACTACATCGCGTGAGCGGGATTGTCAGTTCAGAGTTATCGCTGGATGAGATGCTGGGGGAAATTGTCGGTCTGACGGCTCAAGTATCTGGTTGTGACGCCTGTCTGGTGTATCTGGTCGATTCGGCGACCTCTGAGTTTGTTTTGAGAGCCTCCTTGTTGCCGCATGCGAAGGATCTGGGGAACCTGCGGATGAAGATGGGTGAGGGCGTAACGGGTTGGGTGGCCGAGCACCAGTCGCCCGTGGCATTAAGCTCGAAGGCCGCGGCCGATCCGCGGTCGAAGATTTTCCCGGCGCTTGTCGAGGACACTTACGAAGCCTTTCTCTCGGTGCCACTGGTGAACAAAGGTAAAGCGATCGGTGTGATTAACGTCCACCACCGCGCACCGCACGCGCACACCCCGGAAGAGGTATCGACTGTCTCTTTCATCGGCGAGCAAATGGGTGGAGCGATCGGCAAGGCCATTCTTGAAGAAGAAAATGTCCGCCTCTCCGAAGAAACCGCCGAGATGAAGCGGCAGCTGGAAGCGCGCAAGTCGCTGGAACGCGCCAAGGGAATTTTGCAGAAGCGGCACAACCTGACCGAGGAAGAGGCTTACTTGCGTATGCGCAACGAAAGCCGCCGCCTCCGCCGGCCCATGAAGGATCTGGCCGACGCGGTGATTCTCTCGGAAGAGCTAAGCCGCAAAGAAGGACTTGTCGAACACAAGGACCTTTAGTAAAAGTCTGAGGACGGTCTTTTTTAACGGATTTTTTGATAGTACCTGGACCAGGGGGCAGACGCGCCTTTTCTAGCTGGCCTGCAAAGTAGCGCAGGCTAAAAGAGAAGAAGCGTCTGTCCCATTTTTTGCTCTCCACGCCCACACGATCAACTCCGACGGAGATTCCACCCCCTCTGAGGTCATGCTTGGCACAAGCGGAACGGCTATCACTTTCTTGCCATCACGGATCACAACACGCTCACAGATCCGGCACTCTTCGATACCAATCCGCTCGACAATTTCCTGATGATTGGCTCGGAGGAGGTGGCGAATCCGCAGACCGTGCACATTAACGGCATCAGGCCACGTGCATTTCCAGGACGTCCCGGACACGCCGCGCGAACTGCTCGATTCCACCACCCGCCTGATCCCCGGCGACGGAGTGGTACCGCTAGTGCCGATCCTCAAGAAGCTCGCGGAGAATAAATATTCCGGACCGCTATCCGTGGAACTATGCCTGCCCGAGTATCAAAAAGGCGACCCCTTCCAAGTGGCAACGGAGATTCAACGCAAAGCAACTGCGGTGATGCGGACGTTGGCCATGCCCCCGCCTCGCAGTCCGTGGAAGCGCGCATCGTGTTTCGAGAGTAACACCGACGGCCAAACGCTGCGAATCAGAAATACTGATTGGTTTATTGTGTTCCCACAAATGAAAAGGGGAGGACCTTGCGGCCCTCCCCTCTCCCACCTTTACTGCGAAAAACTAGTTCTTTGCCGGAACCGGGGCCGGCTTGGCGAATTTTGCATTGTCGATGTTCACGTTCGTCTGCACCTGCTGCAGTTCGAACGTTTCGCGGCCGTCGAGCCACGTGTAGACCCACTTGTGCGGGATCTTCACGCCGTTCACTTCGCGGTAATCGGAGTAATCGTACTGGATCACGATGCGGCCGACGACGGTGTCCGCGTAGCGCATCAAGCGGACGAGAAGGCCGCTGTCTTCATCGAAGTACAGGGTGGCTAGCGCGCCGCCGATTTTGCCTTGCACCGGGCGGTAGTCCTTGGTGCCGATGGTTTCCGGGAAGCCCACCTTCACGTCGGTCAGCATGGTCTTGATCTGGGCGGGGAACATCAAGCCGATGTCGAGTTTCATGCCGGCCAGGAACTGGCCCGTGTAAGCGAGCACCGGAACCGGACGAAGCGGAGCGGCGTAATAGCCGGCTTTGCCGTCGTAGGTGGTGGTCGCCGGACCGTTGTCTGTCTGGACGATGGTGCTGAACATGCCGGGCGCCTTCGCATAGAATTCCAGGGGACGCGCGCCGCCTTCTGGACCGTAACCGCCGTTGATACCCTTGCCCTGGATGCTGGTGAGACCCGCAACCTTCTGCGCGCCGCCAAGGGCGTTCAGGAACTTGTCGAAGATCGCATCGGCCTTCGGAGCGTTCGGGGCCTGCGCGATGACGGTGATCGGTTCCGTTTCCGGAGTGGTGCCGTACAGGCGAACCAGGCTGGAGGTGACTCGGGGCGATTCGTTACCGCGGTGGCAGGTGTAGCAGGTGACCATCTGACGTCCGCCGAAGAACTGCTTGTTGAGGGCAGCCATCATGCGCACCATGCCGCGTGCGCGATTCTTCATTGGGTTATCGACGGCCAAGCCCTCCCACTTAGTGTCATCCGCCTTGTGGCAGTCTTCGCAGGAGATACCGAGCGCGGCGGAGAACACGCCCATGGTGCCGAGGAAGTCATCGGCCGAGAGACCCTTGAGAACCGTGACGTTCTTGAAGACTTCTTCCGCCAACTGCTTGTCGCCGCTGGGTGCTGCGGCGGGCTTGGCAGCAGCCGCTGCCGGGGGTTTTGCGGGCGCCGGCTTGGGAGCCGGAGTCTGCGCGCTGACGATCGTGGTGCCGAGCAGGCAGGTAAGCGCTGCGGCGGCGATATTGCTACGGAACCGTGTAGATCCAAGCTTCATTAGATTATTGCCTCGTGTCTGGCTGCGGTGAACGCGGCGCCCGGTAGGGGACGCACCTGCTCTCCTGCCATCGTGTTATTAGTAATCGACGCCACTGGGTGGCGCGGACAACTTTATCAGTATATACCGTACGTGGGCGGACTTTGATTGTCCGTTCGGCCAATTCGCGCACATTCTAATCGGTCTAAAGAGGGTGGTCGGGCATGGCAATGGAGCGCCAGATATGCGCCACGGGCGACCCGTCAAACCCAAGCCCTTCTTTAGGTTGGCGGAAATGGCGGCCCAATAGATCCTCAAACTGCTCCATCTGTACGACGACGCCCGGTTCGAACGAATAGAGGTCGTTGACGGTCACCAAACGGGCAAGGTCGTACCACGGGTGATTCTTGACCATCCGGTGCGTTTCTTCAATGTAGGGTTCGGGCTTATAGTCTTCTCCAAACACCTTGAGGTAGAGTTCGGGGTATTCGTAGCCGAAGGCCGGGTCGGGGTAGAAGCGCAGCGCCTGATGGTAGCGGATGGCGAAGACGGTCTTCCCGGAAACGTACGGTTCAAAGATCTGCGCCGCCCACCATGACGATCCTCCGCTTCTATTGAAGCACTGGAAGATTGTCATTTGTGATCTTGCCTGGCACCGGTGCGGGTGCCGCGCGCCACAGCTCCGAGCACAGCAGTCCTCGCCACGCGGTTTGGCGCGCCACGGGAGCGAATCCGTTCTGCCGCAGAGCGCTCCGGTAATCCGGGATGCGCCGGATGCGCAGGCCTGTGGTCAGAGAGAAAAACGCGTACAAAAATCGGACCGCCATGGATCGCCACCACGTGTCCTGCTGAAACTCCGAGATCACCCAAAGTGCGTTCGGGCCAGCCGCATCGCGCAGTCGAGCCGTCAACGCGGCGGTTTCGCTTTCGCTCAAACAGTCGAGGAAAAAGTGAGTCACGATGGCGTCGTAACCGGAGCAGGGAAACGCCATGCTGCGGGCGTCGCCCCGGTGATGGCGGACCCGCTCGTCTCCGGCCATGGCACGGGCCAGTTCCAGCATACGGGCGCTCAGGTCGATGGAATCGATGGTAGCCAGCGGCGCGGCGGTAAGCAGCGCCTGCAGTGCCCGTCCATCGCCATCGCCAAGCACCAAAATCTGGCGCGCGGCTCGAAGCTCCGGCAGATACGCGAGCCGCCTCCGCATCAGTGCCTTCCCAAAAGCCGCGAATTCCATCCAACGATAAAAGCGGGCGATGGGGTCACAGTTCATGGCGTCGCGTTTCCTAGCCCAGGGTGCCGTGATCTAGACGTGACCGGCGATAGGCAAAAGCAGGATGGGGCTCAGCAATGCGGCGTCGGCCAGCACGCGCAGTGCCTCCGTGGAAAGCCGCGGACGCACGTGGTCCAGCCACAGAAAGGCCAGGGCGCTCGCCATTTCCGCGGTGGCCAGAACAGGCCGTTGTTCGATGAATACGAAAATCGCCGCAATCGCGATACCCGTCGCGAACAGGCCAAGCGGAAACGCGGCGTCGTCCCTCCGCTGGCCGCTCGTCGATCGGGAGCGGTTCTCCGGGCAGGCGTTCCGCTCCCAATGCTCAATTGCCACGCAATTGATCCAACACAGCGCGGAAAAAAGTACGATGGCCGCGACGTCAGCTTTGTTGTGGATGTTCTGCCAGGCTCCCAGCGACGAACCCATCGCAAACAGAACAGCCACGGCGGCTTCCTTCGTCCAACGAACATTGCCGGAGCGCGGTATTCGCGCGAACCGGCCGGGCGCCGCGTGGACGGCGAAAAAATAAACACTGACGCCTCCGAGCAGAATGAAACCCGAGCGAAGCAGCGGCGCCGGGAGCCCTGTGAACGCCATCCATGCCGCTGCGGCGAATCCGGCAATCCACAGCGGCGCGAGCATCCGCCCATGTTTTCGATAGAAACGGTGCCGCGCGGTGTGCGCATCGCCCGCCAAAGCGTCCAAGGCCCGGTCCGCCGCGTAAATGAGCCAGACCGTCAAGGCCAGTAGCGCAACAGGCAACAGCTCCACCGGCGAGCGGAAGCAGCGCAGGAAAAGTATTTGCCAAAGCACGGCCACGATGGGCGCGTCCAAACTGAGCAGATTTGGCCACAGCCAGATTCGCGGGCCGCGATACGCGTTCCCTTCGGCGATTGCCGAGAATGTGGCCTCTCGATGTTCGGCTGCCGGTGCGGTTCCCACTCTTTTTATTATCGCTGCGGGTCATCGCCGCTCATGCCGGGGAGGCCGCGGTCAAAGCGTCTTACGGAGCCACTCGATGACGGCGTTCTGCGCGGCGGCCGCGGCTTCTTTGACTCGCCAGCTACTCCGGTCCCGATTCCCCGCGCGGTTGCTGATGCCGCGCACTTCACCGCACGGGATGCCATAGAGGCGAGCGACGTGGGCAATGGCGGCCCCTTCCATGTTCTCGACGGAACACCCGGTGCGCGCTTCCATCTTTTGCGCGGTTTCGTCATCGCCCGTGCACATGTTCACGGTGACAAAACCGGCGCGCCGCTCAACGGGAAAAATTTGCAACGGAAGAGTATTGAAGACCGGCGGATTTCCGGGAATTAATGGAAATCCCAATGCCTGCATATCGAGGAATCCGCCCGGGGAATTCGCGCCAAGGTCACCGTAGCATTCGCTGGAGGCGCATACGACCCCCCCGGTGCTCAGGCCCTGTTCGAACGCTTGAGGGTAAGCTCCGGCAATGCCACAAACCAGGATGGATCGCGGCGTCTCGTGTTCGAGGAACCGCGTGAGTGCAATGGCCGCGTTAACGGCCCCAACACCTGTACAGAGGACGCGAACGCGGTCCTGCGCCTGCTCGCGCAGATGCGCTCCTTCGAGATCGGTTGCGACGCACACTACGGTTTCCACGGTCACCTGACATAGCGTAGCAAAGGAAGCGTCCACCAAAACGGCGAGCATGCCCGTTTAGCATAGTTACCTAAGTACCGGGTTTTGTGTAGGTTGAAAATCAATATCTTTTGTACTTTAGTGTCTATTTGTCCCGTAAAACAGAAGCCGTATCTTCGAATTGGAAAGGACGGCAGTTATATGAATCCGCTATTGCTGAAGCTCTGGCTCCTATGCAAGCAATTCCGACGCGGAGAAAACGGCCAAAATCTGACGGAATATGGACTCTTCGTCGGGCTGCTGGTCAGTGGAGCCATGGCCGTCGTGCCGGATGTGCTGGTGCCGTTGTATCACACTTATACGAAGATCACTGAAATACTCGCGAACGCGGCGGGCAACCGCTGGTACCTGAATGGCGAGTAACGGCTCCGTCTTTCGTTGATTTTGAGCGGCCGCCGCGGACCTTGGATTTGGAGTGCCCGAGTCAGGTTCGCGCGTGCTATCCGCGTGAATTGGATTTGTTGTTTGGACCACTTCGGTTCCCGGCAGTGCCGAGATGCCCTCGTGTATCTCTGGACCTGCCTCGGTTGAGAGGCCGATGGCACTGCCGGGTTCGCGATCAGAAGGTTTCTCCCCGCCAGCGGGCATGCCCGGAACAGCGTTCGCGCGTGCCCGCACTTTTTTCTCCCCGCAAGGCCCGTTTCAGCCGCTTTTGCGGGAACAATCCAGCAAGGGTCAGCGTTATACTTTGTGTAAACCCGTGGCCGGTTGCCGCGGAAGTTCGGAGAACAAACCATGGCCCTGCGCGATTTCCTCAAGAAACAGTTTATTGACGTCATTCAGTGGACGGAGGAAGAGGACGGTGTCCTCGCGACCCGTTACCCCATGCAGGACATGGAAATCCAGAATGGCGCCAAGCTGACGGTGCGCGAGTCGCAGATGGCCGCCTTCGTCAATGAAGGGCGCCTGGCCGACGTGTTCGGCCCCGGGCTCTACACCCTGGGTACGCAGACGCTGCCGCTTTTGACCAACCTCTTGAACTGGGACAAGCTGTTCGATTCGCCCTTCAAGAGTGATGTGTACTTCTTTTCGACGCGCATTCAGACCAATCAGCGCTGGGGCACGGCCACGCCCATCACCATTCGCGATAAAGAGTTCGGCGCGGTGCGCGTGCGCGGCTACGGGATCTACTCGTATCACGTTTACGATCCGAAGCTGCTTCATCAGAAGCTCAGCGGCACGCGGGACATCTACCGGGTGGCGGATATCGAAGGCCAGCTCCGCAACTCGATTGTCGGCAGCATGACGGATGCTTTCGCGGAAAGCTCGCTGCCGTTTCTTGACATGGCCGCAAACCAGATCGAACTCGGCTCAAAAATCGCCGACGGCATGAAGCCGGCGTTCGCCGATTTGGGCTTGATGCTCGATAGCTTTGTGGTCGAGAACCTGTCGCTGCCGGAAGAATTGCAAAAGATGCTCGATACCCGCATCGGCATGAACATGCTGGGCGATATGAACCGCTACACGCAGTATCAGGTGGCGAACTCCATGCCCATCGCCGCCGCGAACGAAGGCGGCACCGTGGGTCTGGGTGCGGGTCTGGGTGCCGGATTAGGCTTTGGCCAGGTGATGGCCCAGCAAATGGCCAACGCAATGCGTCCGCAGGAGCCGCCGCCACCGCCTGCTGCTCCCGCACCCGCTGCTCCAGCACCTGCAGCCCCATCGGGAGCTGCTCCGGCCGCAGGAGATCCGGCGGGAAGCACGGCCGAAGCGGGCTCGACGAAATTCTGCATCAACTGCGGACAAAAGATCCCACGCGCGGCCAAGTTTTGCTCGGAATGCGGCAGTACGCAGGGGTAAGCGGTATTCAGCGTCCTCAAGGGCGGCCGATTTTCGCCGAAATGCAAAAGTATGAATTTCGATGCCGCTATTCAAAGTCATATCGCTTGGAAAAGAACGCTTGCCGATTACCTGATTCAGCCCAACGGCTCATTACGCCCGGCGGAAGTTGGGGCGGACAATCGTTGTGAATTAGGGAAGTGGATTCATGGCAACTCCGCCGCTCTCGGCACCCAAACTGAGTATCAGGAGTTGAAGTCGAAGCACGCTGAATTTCACCGGTGCGCTTCCGACGTCGTGCGTATGGCCGATTCGGGGCAGAGCATCTCCGAAGAGATCGCGCTTGGAAGCAATAGCGGGTACTCCCAGGCGTCGATTGCTGTGGTCCGTGCGTTGATGAAAATGAAGTCCGTTTCGCACTGAAGCCGCTTGTGCCGCTATCGCGGCCGGATCACCACTTTCGGTGCTTTCGGCCGCTTGAACTTTTTGAACTTATACGGCTTCACCGTGTAATCGTACTTCTTCTTTTTCACCTTCGGGCGGGATGCCGCGTTCACCTCTCCGGCGAAGATCATCGCCAGTCCCAATACCGTCAACGCCAGCCATCCGGTTGTTTTCATGGCTCTCTCTATTCGACTGGACGGCGGCGCCACTTTAGACTTGGATGAAAGGCGCGCCGCCCGGGCTTGGCGAGAAGTACAGTGACCGCGAATCCTACCCTCTTACCTAGCGTAAAATCAACAGGTTACGATCATCGATCATCTCTATCGAGTCAAACCTTGACAATAATACACTAAGCTTGCATAATGCGAATAGGCTAAATGCTTACCGGGGAATCCGGCGACAACCTCACGCAATAGCTAGCCAAAGAGACGAAAGAAATTGACGAAGGAACAAAAGCCATTATGAGCAAAATCATTGGTATCGATCTGGGCACCACAAATTCGGTGGTAGCCGTCATGGAGGGTGGCCAGCCGGTTGTGATTCCCAACCAGGAAGGTGGCCGTACGACGCCGTCGGTGGTCGGATTCGCGAAAAGTGGGGAACGTTTAGTGGGTCAGGTGGCAAAGCGCCAATCCGTCACCAATCCGGAAAACACCATCTATTCGATCAAGCGATTCATGGGCCGCCGCTTTGACGAAGTGGGTGAAGAGACGCGCCTGGTTCCTTACAAGATTGTTGCCGGCGACACGTTGGACGCTCGCGTGGATGCGGGCGGCAAGAAGTATTCTCCGCCGGAAGTTTCGGCGATGGTGCTGACCAAGCTGAAGGAAGCGGCGGAAGCCTATCTGGGCGAGAAGGTTACCAAGGCGGTGATCACTGTACCGGCGTATTTCAACGACGCGCAGCGCCAGGCGACCAAAGACGCCGGCAAGATCGCGGGCCTCGAAGTGATGCGTATCATCAACGAGCCCACGGCTGCGGCACTCGCCTACGGCCTCGACCGCAAGAAGGATGAAACGATCGCCGTGTATGACTTCGGCGGCGGCACCTTCGACATCTCGATCCTCGAAGTGGGCGACGGCGTGGTGGAAGTGAAGTCCACCAATGGCGACACGCACCTGGGCGGCGACAACATCGATCAGCGCATTATCGACTGGCTGATTCAGGAATTCAAGAAGGACCAGGGCATCGACGTTTCGCGCGATCAAATGGCTTTGCAGCGGCTGAAGGAAGCGGCGGAAAAGGCCAAGATCGAGCTATCGACGCTGCTTGAAACCGAATTAAACCTTCCGTTCCTGACGGCGGACGCGAGCGGCCCCAAGCACTTGGCGATCAAGCTGACGCGCGCTCGCTTTGAGCAGATGGTGGCCGATATTCTGGAGCGCTCGGTCGATCCGTGCAAGAAGGCTCTGGCCGATGCGGGCGTGACGCCGTCGCAGATCGATGAAGTGGTTCTGGTGGGCGGCACCACTCGTATTCCGAAGGTGCAGGAGATTGTCCGCAACCTGTTCGGCAAGGACCCGAACCGTAGCGTGAACCCGGACGAAGTGGTCGCGGTGGGCGCGGCGGTGCAGGGCGGCGTGCTCGGCGGCGAAGTGAAGGACGTGCTGCTGCTGGACGTGACGCCGTTGTCGCTCGGTATTGAAACGCTGGGCGGCGTGTTCACGAAGCTGATCGACCGCAATACGACGATCCCGACGCGCAAGAGCGAAACGTTCTCGACGGCCGCGGATTCGCAGACTTCCGTCGAGATTAAGGTCTATCAGGGCGAGCGCGCGATGGCGAAGGATAACCGTATGCTGGGCGTGTTCCAGTTGATCGGCATTCCGCCGGCTCCACGCGGCATTCCGCAGATTGAAGTGACGTTCGATATTGACGCAAACGGCATTCTCAACGTCACCGCGAAGGATAAGGCGACCAACAACGAGCAGAAGATCACCATCACGTCTTCCTCCGGCCTCAGCAAGGACGAAGTGGACAAGATGGCGAAGGACGCGGAATCGCATTCGGCCGACGACCGCAAGCGCAAGGACGAAATTGAAGCACGCAACCGTGCGGACTCCATGGTCTATCAGATCGAGAAGATGCTGAAGGACCACCGCGACAAGGTGAGCGAAGCCGACGCCAAGCAGGTGGAAGAGGCGCTGGAAGCCACGCGCAAGGCGATGTCGGGCGGCAGTATCGAAGAGATCAACAAAGCCACCGATAACCTCACGCAGGCAAGCCACAAGCTGGCCGAGGCGATGTACAAGGCACAAGGCGCAGCGGGTGGACAGCCGCCGGCCGGCGATGCTCCGAATGCAGGGGCAGCGGGCGCTGGCGCGGAAAAGGACAAGTCCAACGTCGTGGACGCCGAGTTCGTGGACGTGGACGAGAAGAAATAGGTACCGGAGAAGCTAGGAGACGGAGTTGGAAATCCGCGATGCACGGCTGCATCGTTGGCGATTGGGTTCCACTTCCAGCTCCTGGCTTCTATCTCCCAAGTCCTCGACTTTATGGCGCAAGATTACTATCAAACACTGGGCGTGGAGCGCGCCGCGGATGTGGATGAGATCCGCAAGGCGTATCGCCGGCTTGCGCGCAAGTATCATCCGGATTTGAATCCGGGTGACAAGTCAGCCGAGGAGCGCTTCAAGAAGGTGCAGGAAGCCTACGACATCCTGAGCGATCCGAAAAAGAAGCAGATGTTCGACCAGTTCGGCTTCTATTCGGAGAACGGGATGCCGGGCGGACCGGGCGCTGGTCCTCGGGGTCCGAACATGGGTTTTGGCGGATTCGATTTCTCCGACGCGTTCGCGCGGGGCGCGGCGCGTGGACGTCCGGCGCAGGCGGAATCGGCGAACTTCCAGGACATTTTCAGCCAGTGGTTCGGACGCCAGCATGAGGGTCCGCAGGGGTCGCCGGAAAAGGGAAGCGATCTCGAGTACGGTTTGAACATCGATTTCTGGCAGGCGATCAAAGGCACGCAAGTGCGCCTGAAGATCAGCCGCCAGGAGGAGTGCGCGACGTGCAGCGGCACGGGTGCGCGTTCGGGCGCGAATACGGTTTGTCCCGAGTGCAACGGCAGCGGCAACGTCACCCAAATGGCCGGCGCGATGCGGTTTAGTTTGACGTGTCCCAAGTGCGAAGGCACTGGCAGGCTGCGTAACCGCTGTGCGATGTGTCATGGCGACGGCCGCATTTCCTCAAGCGAGACGGTTGAGGTTCGCATCCCCGCGGGTGCGCAGCACGGCTCCCGGATGCGCGTGGCGGGCAAGGGGAACGCCGGCACCCATGGCGCTCCGCCGGGCGATCTGTACATCACTGTGCGTGTGGAGGATCATCCCTTCTTCCGCCGTGAGGGTGACGACATTGAGATCTCCGTTCCCGTGCGCATCGACGAAGCCGGTTTGGGAACCAAGATTGAAGTGCCCACCATCGACGGGCGCGCGCTGCTGAAAATTCCGCAGGGTACCAAGAACGGCCAAAAATTCCGCCTGCGCGAAAAGGGCGTGCAGAATTCGCGGTTGGGTGTGCGCGGCGATCAGATTGTAGAGATCGTTGTGGAAGCGCCGGTGGTGCAGGATGAGCGTACGAAGGAGCTGCTCCGCGAGTATGCCCAACTGCATCCGGAAGACCCGCGCGCGGAGATTTGGGACAAGGCGTAGAACAGAGATAGAGCAAGACGTATGGCGAAATCAAAACGCGCATCCTACATGATCTCGGCGGTGAGCGAGCAGTATCAAATCCATCCGCAGACGTTGCGTCTTTATGAACGCGAAGGTTTGCTTAAACCATCACGCAGCGACGGCAACACGCGCCTTTATACGGACGAGGATCTGGAACGCCTGGAAGTGATTCTGAAATTGACCCGGGATCTGGGCGTGAATCTGGCGGGTGTGGAGATCATTCTCAACATGCGTGAAAAGATGGCGGAGATGCAGCGTCAGATTGAGCAGTTCGTCACCAGCTTGAATCAGGAAATTACGTCGCAAAGGGCACGCCCGGCGGGCGCGAATGAAATCATGAATTCGCTGATTCCGGTGATTGAGATTCCCCGGCCGAAAAAGTAGCGCTTAAATCGCGGGGCAGTTGCGCTTGCACGTCTTGTGGAACACAGCGCACGTCTTGCGCGCGGCTTTACTGACCGACCTTTTTAAGCAGAGATCGTAATCGCGGTCGCATGCATTCCTGCACTGTGCGCGGTAGCCGGACGCGCCCACCAGCGGCAGCGCGACTGCGATCATTAACGTCAACAGAAAAAGGCGCATACGAGTATTGTAGCGGTCTGTTTGCCGGGAGGAAAAGGGTTACGCCGCCGCGGCGCGGGCTAGCACGTACGGGCCTTCGGGGATCACGGCAACGTTTGCGTTCGCGGGCAACCCGTCTGTGAATGCGGCGAGCGCCGCTTCGACAGTCGCGAAGGTGTTTGGCCCAAACGCCTCCTGATACTCGCGCGGCAGGCCGGGCACGTAATAGAAAATCTCCACCCGAGTGCCGACCAGCGCCAGCTTCTCGATCTGCCATTGATCAACGGTAACCGGACCGTGCGCGATGCGATCCAGAAACTGTTGATAGGACCCGAGCCCGCGGAGCATGTCTTTGAACTCGGGCGCGCCCGCACCTTCCGCGCACTCGGCGATCAGGAGGATTCGTCCGCCCGGCTTCACCACGTGCTGCGCGGCGGTGACTCCTTTGATCGCCTGATAGAACGTGAGATCGAGCGGATAGCCTGCCGACGTGGTGATCACTCCATCAACGGGCTGATCGAGTTGTTCGAGCAGCGCGCGGGAGACAAGCTGTACGCCGCGGCGGTGGGCCTCGACGGGATCGCCTGCGAAAACGCCGCCGACGCGGCGGTCCTGCGTGAGCGCGACATCGCACATGAAATCATGCCGGGCCATGCGTGCGACTTCGAGCAGTTCGGCGTGCAGGGGGTTCTCTTCCGTGACGCCCTCAATCGCTTCCGGCATCCGCATGAAGTAGGGACTATGAATGGTTTTGATGGTCTCCTGCGCCGCAAGACCGGGGGCGATCAGCTTCCGTCCACCGGAAAATCCCAACATCAAGTGCGGCTCAATCAGTCCTACGGTGATGTGCAGATCGGCGGCCAGGAAACGTTCGTCGATATAGACGGGCGTGCCGGAACTTGTGTTGCCCAAAGGCCGGTGCGAGGCGAGCACGCGGGCGTCGTGATTTTCCACCCGGTAATTTGCGGCGATGGCAGGCGTGACGATTTCGCGAATCTCGGCACCGGTTGCGCCGCGATGCAGGCCGGTGGCGATAAGGATGATGATGTTCTCGCGCGGGATGCCGGCGCGCTCCAGGCGAGTGAGCATCGGCGGCAGAATCAGGCCATTCGGCACCGGGCGGGTGATGTCGCACACCGAAATTGCGGCGGACCTTTTGCCTCGCGCCATCTCTTCGAGTGGAGGGCGGCCGATGGGTTGGTCAAGCGCGCGTTCGATGGCTGCCGCGGCATCTGCAAGCGCCGTTGCAGAACGGGCTTCGAGCACGCGATAGCGGAAGCCGTCGGGCAGTTGCAGCGGCAAACCGGTCTTGCCGAAGGCGAGATTCACGTTCATCAGTAGTCAGTATACGTGCGGTATTCGCCGAAGCGGGCGCCTCGGCAAATACCGTGAGGTCCGCCTCACATCAGCGAATCCACTGCGGCGCGACGTAGACGTAGAACATCGCGAGCAGGCCCATCAGAAAGGTGAGCAGCAAGCTGTGTTTCAAGGTGAAGCGCAGCAGACGGCCTTCGTCGGCTTGCGGCAGGCCGGTGGCCGCCGCGGCAACGGCAATACTTTGCAGGCTGATCATTTTCCCCATCACGCCGCCAGCCGAGTTGGCGGCGGCCATCATGGATTGGCTGAAGCCGAGGCGATCGGCTGTCACCATTTGCAGTGTGCCGAAGAGGGCGTTGGCGGAGGTGTCACTGCCGGTGAGGAAGACTCCCAGCCATCCGAGTACGGGGCTGAAGAAGGGAAATAATTTCCCCGTCGCCGAGAACGCGAGCCCCAGCGTAGCCGTGGCTCCGCAGTAGTTCATCAGGAAGGCGAGCGCAAGCACGCTGGCGATCGTCAACATCGGCAAGGCGAGTTGTTTGGATACTCCCCAGGTAATGGCGGCAAACTTCTTTGGGGATACGCGGAGCACAAGCGCGGAGGCGAACACCGCGAACAGGCACGAGGTGCCGGAGGCTGAGAGAAGGTTCAATGTGTACGTTGCCGCGTAAGGCGATGCGGCGTTGGTCACCGGCGGCATGCGCTGGACGAAATTGTGCAGGCCGGGCCATTGGAACACGATGGTGGTTTTGTTCAACCACGCTTTGACTCCGTCATTGCCCCAGAGAAGAACGAAAATGACGAGCAGGACGTAAGGCATCCACGCCAGGATCACGTTGCCGCGCGCGTGCGAGTGCGGCTGCGCGGCGTCGGCACCCTTGGGCTTCCAAACGCGGAATAGAATCACCAGCGCCAGGATCGCGGCGATGGAAGCGAAGATGTCGGTCAAGTACGGACCCACGTAGTTCGACACAAGGAACTGCACGGAAGCGAACGCGATGCCGCACAATGCCGCCGCGGGAAAGACTGCCGCGAGCGCCGCGCGGCCGCCCATCACCAACACGAGATACGACGGAATGAATAAAGAAAACGGCGCGCACATGCGGCCGACGTTCGCCGAAAGCGATGCCATCGGCAATCCGGTGACGGCCTGCAACGCGACCAATGGAGTGCCGATGGAGCCGAATGCAACGGGGGCCGTGTTTGCGAGCAGACAAATGCCGGCAGCGTAGAACGGAGAGAATCCAAGTCCCGCGAGCATGGCTGCGGCCACGGCGACGGGTGTTCCGAATCCGGAGGCTCCTTCAATAAACGCACCGAACGCGAAGGCGATCAACAGGGCCTGCAGACGTTGGTCGCTGGTCAGGCCGCCAATGGAATCCTTGATGATTTCGAATTTTCCGGTCTCGACGGTGATGCGGTAAAGGAGAATCGCCGTGAACACGATCCACCCGATGGGGAGCAATCCATACGCCGCTCCGTAGCCCAGCGCGGAGACGGCCATCGCCACCGGCATTTTGTAAACCACCAGGGCAACCAGAGTGGCCGCTGCGGTGCCCACGAGTCCCGCCATCCAACCCGGTCTGCGCGCGACACCGAGCAGGAACAACAGCGTAAACACCGGCAATGCCGCGGCAAACGACGAAAGGAGAAGGCTATCGCCTAACGGTGCGTACGTTTGCTGCCACATAGGTTCGGACCATGATACAGGAAAGCATTGTGCGGCGTTCGCGGCGGGAGTTGCCCACGGCGGCGCACGAATCGGCATATACTTTTTGAAGGAAACCTTATGCGCAGAACCTTGTTAACTCTTGCACTTTCTTTGATCGCCGTCAGCGGCGTTTTCGTGAATCGCGCAGACGCGCAGCAGCAGCCCAAGACGGTTTGGGTGATCACGCACGTCGATTTCGCTCCGCAACCCGGCGGCATCGGCGAAGCGCTGAATCTGCTCAAACTGTACGCGGCGGACAGCCGTAAGGATGCGGGCAACCTCCGGTTTGATGTCCTGCAGCAGGATAACCGCATGAACCACCTGACGCTGGTGGAAGAGTGGAAGACCCGCGAAGATTTCGAAGCGCACACGCGCTCCGAGCACACCAAGCAGTTCCGCGAGAAAGCCCACGCAATGATGGGCAGCCCGTTCGATGAACGGTTGCACTCCGTGCTGCAGTAGGTTTTTTCTCTGTGGGGCGGATTGGAAATCCTCCCCACAGAAATTCCTTCCTATTGCCGGACGGAGTTGCGATCCACCAACTGCAGGTGGATGCCGTTTGGATCCTTCACTACCAACCACTTGTTGCGGCCGTTGATGGTCGGCCCGCCGGAGATATTCATGATCTGGCCGCCGGCCTGTTTCACGCGCGCGACGATGGAATCCATATCCTTTACGGCGATACGAATCAGCACGGAGTTCGGATCGGCCGGAGCGGGCCGCAGCGGCTTGCGGTCCACGCCCTTAAATTCGAAGAAGTGAAGCTGCGGCGTCTTCTCCGCGAACGCGACGGCGCTTTCACGATACTGCGCACCCTTCAGTCCGAACGCATCGATGTGGCCTTCGTCCGGCGAGTAGGGAAGCGCGTTTACCTCAGTCCCCAGCACGTCGCGATAGAACTTCATTGTCTTTTCCGTATCCTCCACCGTCACGCCGATGGTGACTCCGCTGATATAAGTGGGTTGCGGGCCGGTGAGCGGCTTTGGTGGTGCATCTTTCGCAATCAGACGGACAAAGAAGTTGTTGAAATCCTGAAAGAGAATCGCGCGTGCGGGACCCGATGGCTCCACTACCGGAACTGGCTTGCGGCCCGTGCTCAGCACCTTCGCGCCGCCTTTGACAAGCCAACCGGTGAGCAGATCGATATCGTTCACGTTGAAGATCAGCTGCACCGCGCCGGGATCCTGAATGCGTGTTTCCAGCTTCTTTGCTTTGGTGCCGCTGAACTGCTCGATCTCCAGATTCAGCTCCGATCCGGGTACGCGCAGGAAGAAGTTGCGCGTGTTGCCTTTCACTCCATACATGTCGTCGAGGAACGGATTCTGCGGATACCAAACCAGCCGTGCGCGAGGATCGCCGTTGGCCGATTCGAGCCCAAGCAGCCGGTGGTAGAAGACTTCCGCATGATCGAGGTCGTCGGTCACGGGAAGAATGTTGAGAATGTAGGGCACCGGCGGCTCGGCTTGCGGCTGGCCCCCTGGAGCCTGCGCGAATGTGGCGGCGGCAAAGGTGATGCCGAAGAATGCGAGCGATCGTTTCATGAAGCCTCCCGAAGACGATCTTCATTTCTACAAAGCCCGGCGAGCGAAGTCAACGCTCTGCCGCGCAAGTCTTCTTCTGACTGGCCACTTTCGACAGTTACAAATCCCGCTCGCAGCGGTTACCATCGAAAGAGATGGGTCCTCAACAACCGAAACAAGCTCCTCACGAACAGCCGAAGTTGCCGATACCGGGCGTCCGGCATTTGATCGCCGTTGGCTCGGGTAAGGGTGGCGTGGGCAAGACCACCGTTGCAGTGAACCTCGCCATTTCGCTGGCCGGGTCGGGAAGGAACGTCGGCTTGCTCGACGCCGATGTTTACGGGCCGAATGTGCCTTTGATGATGGGCACCAGCGAAACGCCGCGAGGCGCGGGCGATCGCATCCGGCCCATTGAAAGCCACGGCGTGAAGCTGATGTCAATGGGCTTCCTCAATCCCGGCGACAAGCCTCTGGTGTGGCGCGGGCCGATGCTGCACAGCGTCATTCAACAATTCCTGCGCAATGTGGAATGGGGCGAACTGGATTATCTGGTGATCGATCTTCCACCAGGCACCGGCGACGTGGCACTGTCTCTGATTCAGACCGCGCCGTTATCGGGCGCCGTGGTGGTGACCACGCCTTCCGATGTTTCCTTGGAGGATGCGCGCAAGGCCGTCAACATGTTCCAGCAGGTGCGCGTGCCTATCCTGGGTTTGGTGGAAAACATGAGCTATCTGATCGCGCCGGGATCGAAGGAGCGTATCGACGTCTTCGGCCATGGCGGCGGGAAGAAAACCGCGGAGGCGATGGGTGTCGAGTTCCTTGGCGAATTAGCGCTGGACCCGGCGGTGCGCGTCGGTGGCGATTCCGGCAAGCCGGTTTCGACGCTGGAGGCAACCGATGAGCACGCCGCGCCGTTCCGCGCCCTCGCGGACCGCATTGAAAAACGTTGCCTGCAGGAAGCGGCCAAAGAAGGGCCGAAAATCACGGTCGAGGATTAGGGCACGAATAGAAAAACCGCGCGGGCGATGGCAACATCGTCCGCAAGTTCTTTCGGGGATTACAGCGTGTTGGGATCGGACGGCGTTGGTGTGGTGTCGGCCGCCGGGAGGATCTCAAAGTTCTCACGTGTAAACCGGACCGTGCGGACCTGGCCGCGTTCGCCGAGCGGACCGATCGGCTTGCCATTTAGTCGAACTTCGAGGCCGGCCGCGTTGCCCACTTTCATCGTCGCCACGTCCGAGCCCCGCAGGACCTTCGATTCGCTGGGCCACAGGATGCCGGAAAAGATCGTCTGACCGTTGCTCGTAATACGGAGCCAGGTTTTTTCGCGCGCCGAAACGCTCAGCACTACCGGTTGATCGGTACCGCCGGAGACGTCGATGTTCTGCTGCGGGACACCTTCAGGAACCGCCGCCGCATCCTTTACTTCGGTGATTTCGGCATTGGAAACGGTTACGGTGTTCGCGGTGGCGGCCTGCGGCGCCAGGGCGGATTGCACGACGGCGACGGGTTCCGGTGCCGATTGCGGAGCGCGGCTCCACCAGGCATAAAACCCGGAGCAGAGCACTAACGCGCCCGCGAGGCTCGCGAGCGACATCCCCAAAGGGTGATCCGAAAAATGAATGCGGTTGAGAAGTTCTCGGAAAGGATTGGGACGATCGAGCGGCTTGGTGGTGTTTTCGACGGCGGCGGCGACGGGAACTTCCGGGGCGCTGAGCGAGGCGAGTCCCGGCTGCAGCGTTTTCTCGTCAATGCCGAGCAACGCCGCATATTGCCGGACGAAGCTCTTGTAGAAGAAAATGCCGGGTAGGTTCTTCGTGTCGCCTTTCTCGATTGCGACCACATACTGCTGCGTGATACGAAGTTCTTCGGCGACCTGCGCGATGGAGCGCCCTTGCTGTTCGCGCGCGCTCTTCAAAATGTTCCCAACGGACGTCATATCGTTCGCCTTTGCCGTTGTAGGTTAAACGACTTGCCGGAAGCCGCGTCACATTCGGGCGGAGCGCCACGGATTTCTGTTGCGACTTCCGTGCGCCGCCTGCGGTACGGTATCCGACCGGAGTACCATGATACATCAGCAGCCCGGTTTTGCGCACTGCACTTTTTGATTAAGTACGTCGATGTAGGGCCAGTACGGGAACGCCTCCTGCCGCATGGGTGAGATGGACGTCGCAAAAGGGGATACCAGGGAGCCGGGAGTTTTTCCGGCCGCCGAGCCATGCCCGGCCTGCGGCGCAACAGGATGCCGGACCCTACTGACTGCGGAGGATTGCCGGTTTCGCACCACCGAAGCCAGGTTCCCGGTTGTGGAATGCGACGGGTGCCGTTTGATCCGCGTGGAACCCCAGCCTGCTCCCGAACTGCTTCGGCAGTATTATCCTCCAGTTGTGCCGATGGCAGTCCGGACGCCCACCCTTTCCGTGAAGGCGCTCTGGGAAAAGTTCTTGTTGAGCAGTCACTTACGTTTCGTCGAGCGGGCTTTGTACGAGAGCGGAGAGACCGGGGTGACCGTGGATGTCGGCTGCGGGCAAGGCAGTTTCCTGCATCACCTGAAAGAGCGTAGTGTCTGGCCGGTTGCCGGCCTCGAGTTCTCGCTTCCGGCTGCGGCGGACGCGTGGCGCGTCCACGAGGTGCCGGCCGTTTGCGGCACGCTTTCCCGCGCGCCCTTTGCGCCGGGCAGTTGCGCCGTCATCACCATGTTCCTGGTACTGCAACGTCTGTATAGTCCAGCCGATTTCCTGGACGCCGCTCATACGCTGCTGGCTCCGGAAGGACGTTTGATCGTCCAGGTACCCAACGCCTCCAGTTGGCAGTTTCTCCTTTTCGGAAGCCAGTGGATGGGTCTGGATGTTCCCCGCCAGTTGATTTTCTTCAAGGCCACGGACGTCGAGAATTTGCTGAAAGAGTGCGGATTCGAGATCCTTCGGCGGCAAGATTTCACCTTGCGCGATAACCCGGCGATGCTGGTGGCCAGCCTCTTTCCTGGGCTGGATCCGGAGATCCGCAAGGCCCGGCAGCTGGCGGAGGCGCGGGGTCTGCGGTTCTGGAAGAACCTCGCCTACCACGCCTTATTTGTTTTGGCGATCCCGCTCGCATTCCTGGAATCCGCCTGCCATGCGGGAGCCACTGTCATGATCGAGGCGCGGAAGCGGCAATGATCGCGGGGCTTACTTCAGTCCCACGGACTTCTTGATGCGCGCCTGATACTCCGCCGCTTTGGGGAAGATGGCCGCCGAATCAAGCGTCAGCATTTTTCGATCGCGCACAATGGGCTTGCCGTTCACCATCACATCGGTGACATCGGAGCCCTTCAGCGCATAGGCAATCTGTGAGTACACGTTGTAAACCGGCACAGCATGCGCTCCAGCGAGCGAAAGCGTGATCATATCGGCGCGCTTGTCTTTTTCGAGCGAACCGATGAGTTTTTCCATCTTCAATGCGCGTGCTCCTGTGATGGTAGCCATGGCGACGGCCTGTTCGGCGGGAAGCGCTTGCGGATCGCCGCTCGAAACCTTTTGGAGTTTGGCGGCCAGGTCCATTTCCTCCATCATGTTGTGGTCGTTGTTTGAGCCAGCGACGCCATCGGTGCCAAGGCCCATGGGAATGCCGAGGCCCAGAATCTTCACCACAGGGGCGACCCCGCTTGCGAGTTTCATGTTGCTCGATGGATTATGCGCAAGGCCCGTGCCGCGCTTTTTGAGGATGTCCATGTCGGCCTGCGAGAGCCACACGCCGTGCGCGCCCAGCGTCCATCCATTCAGCACGCCGAGCGAATCGAGCAGCGCCGTGGGGCTCATCTTGCGCTTCTTCATAGCGTCGTCGTTTTCGGTTTTGGTTTCCGAAAGGTGAATCTGCAGGGGCTTCTGGTATTTGTTCGCCAGCGCGCGCGAGGATTTCAGGAGGTCGTCCGGCACCGTGTAGATCGCGTGCGGAGCAATGGAAGGCACCACCAGCGGATCATTCGCATACTTCTGGAACAACGCCTCGGCGGCCGCCAAGGAGTCCTGCGGTTTCTTGTAATCGGGAGCAGGGAAGCCAATCACCGTTTGCCCCACCACGCCACGCATGCCCGCTTCTTTCGTCACTTCGGCGACGGTGTCTTCGAAGTAGTACATGTCCGCGTACGTCGTGGTGCCCGAGAGCGCCATTTCGAGCAGTGCCAGGCGTGTGCCCCAGCGCACGAACTCGCGGTCCACGTTTTTCGCTTCGGCGGGGAAGATGAACTTCTCGAGCCAATCCTGCAGCTTCATATCGTCGGCGATGCCGCGGAACAGTGACATGGCCGCATGCGTGTGCGTGTTGATGAGGCCGGGAGCGAGAATCGCATTCGGCCGGTCCAAGCGCTGCGCCGCGCGATATTTCTTGTCGATATCGGCGCGAGGGCCCACTTCCACGATGTGATCGCCCGTAATCGCGACGGCGCCGTTTTCAATGACGCGGCGCTGCGCGTCCATGGTGACGACGTAACGCGCGCTCCAGATGGCGTCCACGCGCGTCTGCGCGAAAGCCACCGAGCAGGCGATGGCGCTCAGTACGAAAAGCTTCGAGATTCTATTTAAGAAGTGACCCATGAAATGCCCTTGGCAAAAGATCTTTCAAACGCAGAACTTCCGATTGTCCACTTGGATTCACCAGTAACACTTCGAGATCGTGGCAGAACTCGACCAGCACCTGGCGACAGGCTCCACACGGAGGCGTCAACGGATCGGTATCGGCAGCAACGGCGATGCGGCGGAACTCACGCACGCCTTCGGAAACGGCTTTGAAGATGGCGTTGCGTTCGGCGCAAACCGTGAGGCCGTAACTGGCGTTTTCCACGTTACAGCCGGTGTGAATTGTGCCCGTGACATCTTCGAGGGCCGCGCCGACGTGAAATTTCGAATACGGCGCATGCGCGTGATTGCGCGCCGCAAGCGCGGCCTGGAGCAGCGCCGATTGTGCCGCATCGAGTGTGGAGTTTGCCATGTTCCTCCTGCCCGGACATGCGGCCTTGCTGTTCCGCCTTGCTTTCTTCCGGTTTGTCTTCTATCGTCGCGCGCGGGAACGGGATGGGGCAACAGTCTGTTTATAGAAAGGCTCGAGCCGCGCGCTCGTAGTCGGAAGGCGTGGTCAGGCAAAACCGGATTTCGAGCGATGTAAAGCCATGCAGCGCCTGATGCATCTGCGGGGAAGGCAGACTTGGACCCGCGATGTACATGGCGCCATCGGCAATGCGGTACGGAAGCACGCGCCAATCGCGGGCGACGTTGACGGGCAGCGCCCGGGCGACCGTGGCCGGTATTTGGTGCGGCTGCAAGCGGATGACGATCAGGCCCTGCTGCAGGCTGAGTGCGGTATAAAGTTCGCTTTCCGAAATAAGCTTGCGCGAAAGCAGATGCTCGCCGATCAGCACTCCTTCGGCGCGTGACTCGAGCGCGGATTCAAGCGCGGCCTCGGAGATTCGACCCGAACTGACCAGGATCTCCCCCAGCATTCGCTTTTGCCCGAGCAAAGCCGCGCGCGTCGGATAGGCGTGATCCGTCTTCAGCCACCGTAGCGGCTGGCCGCGGAGTTTCGCGACGGCGAACTTGACGATGGCATTCACCGTGGCCGCCGCGTTCAATGCGTTGGCATAGACGATGCGCACCGGCACGCCCAGTGCAAACCGCGGGTCGTAGATTCTGGCAGTGCAGGCCATGCGCACGCCGATGCGGATGACTTGCAATCCAAGTGTTGCCATCGCGAGTGACGCGGGCAGGGGACTGACGCGCGTCCAGATCGAGGTAACCAGTCCGTAGCAGAAGATCGCATTCGCGATCACGCCCAGCGGGCTGCCGATCAAGCTCTTGCGGTCGCGCCAAAACCAATATTTATCGCCGATGGAGCCTTGCCATCCGATGCGCTCCCATCCTTGGAGCGCGATGCCCATCACCCAACGCGTGCGCTGCTTGAGCGCGGACGTCCACCGCTGGGGAAAAAATTCGCGCGTGACCACATAATCGCCGCCGGTTTCCGCGCGGCCAATGGGCACAAAGATCTGCGAGCAGCCGAGGCGGTGCAATCGCAGGCCGTTTTCGTAATCCTCGGTGAGTGCGGCCGGCTCGAAGATGCGATTCTCCTCCGCGGCCGCCAGCTTTTCCAGCGCTTCTCTGCGGTATCCGGTACCCACGCCCGCTCCGGGAACGAAGCAACCGAACTGGCTGCGGACGATCATGTCGCGCGTGTGGTTTTCGGCGAACTCGTCGCAGTACACGCCGTGCGTGATCGCGCGCAGTGGGGTCGGCAGGGCGAGCACCGGTATCTGGATGAAATCGTATTTTTCCGCGTAGTCATTGATCCACGTCAGTTCATCGGGGTGGATCAGATCCTCGGCGTCGTGGGTGGCCAGGATGTCGAAGCGCGTTCCGGTCTGTTCTTCAAATAGGCCAATGTTCTGGTAAATCCAGTTGAGGCAATCCGCCTTCGACGTGGGTCCATCGTGTGGGCACACGGCCAGGTGGACGTTCGGAAATTGCGCGGCCACCGATTGGACGGCGTTTTGCGTTTCGGCGTCGTTTGGATACGCACCGGCGAAGATGTGAAAGTCGGGATAGCGGATCGCCGCGAGGTTGTGCGCCAGCATCCGTGCGATCACTTCGTGCTCGTGCCACAGCGGAACCAGAATCGCGATGCGGCGTGTTTGTGTGGCCGTGGGCCGCTCCGCGGCGACACCTTTGGATCGCGTCCGCAGCCAGAGCCAGGCGAAATCGACAGCTAGATCGTCCAGGCCGCTGATCAGAAAAATAACGGCCAGAGGCACCAGCGACCAGAGGACGGCATGGTCGATCGGCTGAAGCCATTCCGGAAGCGGGGAGATCACTTAAAATAGTGCGCTGAAGCCCGCCGGATTCTCCACCAAAGTACGCTAGGCGAAGTGATTCAGCGGCCCTTGTCCGCCGCCGAGGCCAGGGTTTGTTTGTATGGCCCGCGTGACGAACTCCTTCGCGCGGTGGACGGCCTCCACCAGAGCTGTTCCTTTGGCCAGCTCGGCCGTGATCGCCGCCGAGTAGGTGCAGCCGCTGCCGTGCGTATGAGGGGTGGTGATGCGCGGCGCGGTGAATTCACGCGTTTCGCCCGAGCCAAGGCACAGCAGATCCAGTGCGTCGCCCTTGAGGTGGCCGCCTTTCACAAGTACGTTTTTCGCCCCCATGGCGATCAACGCTTGCGCGGCATGGAGCATAGATTCGCGGTCTTGTACGTCAACGCCGGTGAGCGCGATTGCCTCGTCGAGATTCGGGGTCAGCAGATACGCGGCGGGAATCATACGCTCTTTTAGAGTGCGGATGGAATCGTCA
Source organism: Bryobacteraceae bacterium (assembly GCA_040081455.1). Classification (GTDB taxonomy): domain Bacteria; phylum Acidobacteriota; class Terriglobia; order Bryobacterales; family Bryobacteraceae; genus Palsa-187. The sequence continues at coordinate 30,239 of JBEBGM010000007.1, read as the reverse complement.
TCCAGCAGTCGCGCGCCGTGTTTGCTGATCATCACAGGATCGACGACCAGAGGAAACGCAAATGTCGCTGCAAGATCCGCCACCGCGCGCACCACTCCGGGCGAGCCGAGTGCTCCGGTCTTTGCGGCATGCGGAGGAATATCGGAGAGCACGGCATCGATCTGCGCGATCACCAAATCCGGCGCCAACGTATCCACGCGAGTGACGCCGCGGGTGTTCTGCACGGTGATCAACGTCGCCACGGCCTCACCATAAACGCCGAAGCGATGGAAGGTTTTGAGGTCCGCCTGCAGGCCGGCGCCACCGGAAGGGTCAGAGCCGGCGATGGTCAGCGCGATAGGAGTGGGCATCCATATACAAGTCTACGGAAAACTCATTCGCTGAGTGCGCGTGGAGCCGGCGGAGTTTGTCACCGTCACCTCCACGCCGCCCACTTGTGTGGCGTCGCCGTTGACCGGAAAGTTCGCCAGCAGCAAGAAGGAGCTGCCCGCGGTCTGGCCCTGATAAAAGGATTGAAAGTTCGTCGAGAGATTCGCGGCGATGGGTGAGCCGATGGCCGATCCATTCCTATCGAAAAAGGCAAAACTGAACGTGCCCAGCGAATAGGTGTTGTCGAAGCCTGAGAGGGTGATCTTCAATCCCGTGGCCACGCGCGAAGCTCCGGCAGCGGTCAGCAATGTGGGCGCGGGAGCGACGGCGATGCTGGCGGAGGCGTCTCCCGAGATGCCATAAGCGCCCGCGTCGATCGTGAAGGTGATCACTCCTGCCGTGGTGCCCGTGGAGAAGACGACACTGTTCTGTCCGTTCATCAATACGTTGGTGGAACCCTGCGCGACGGTGAAGGAAACCACGCGCTTGCTGGTGCCCACGAATTGCACGGCGCTGTCGTCGGCGACCGACGCCGATGCAGGCTTAAATCCCAAAGTGATGTTGCCGGATGCGGCGACGGGCGATGCGGAAGAGAGCTTGACGGCCAGCGTGTGTTGTTCGCCGCTCGACATCGTGCTGGTGTCGAAGGTGAACTGCGGCGAGGAAAGAGGCGCGTTGAAACCGGTTCCTGTGAGGGTGTACGTCCGCACGCCCGCCGTGAGTGTGCCGGTGAATGCTGTAGCGGAGCTTGCTGTGAACTTTACCGGAAAGCTGATCGATTGTCCTGGCGGAATGAAGGCGGCGGATGCCTGCGATGTATTGAAGGCGCTGCCGGTTACGGAGATCGGCGAAAGCGTCACTTGCTGGGTCTGCGCGTTGGTTACGGTGACGGTGCAAATGAGGCTTGCGGCCTGCTGAACGCGCCCAAAGCTGATCGTGCTTTCCGAATCCGGACCAGTGCATGGTGAAGCGACCGAGACGGTGGGCGCGGAGACCACCGATGCCAGCAGCGTCACAATCTGCGTGTTGACTTGCAGGCTGGCGGAGTAATTCGTCACGGTGCTGCCCGCAAAACGGATGGTGAAATCCATATGTCCGCCGGGCGCGATTATGTAGGGGATGGGAGGATTGCCCGAAAACGTAAAGCCGCTGCCGGACAGGGCAAGTTTGGTGACGGTAACGGTGGCACTACTGCTGTTGACCGCACGGAAAGAAACAAGTTTCACGTCTCCGAGTGCGATTTGGCCGAAGCCATAGACCGTCGTCACCGGAGTCTGCGTTGTTCCCGCCACGGTGGAGAGTGCGAGTTGCGCGTTTGCGACGGCCGCGGTGAGTAGGAACAGGCAGGTGAGTGTGAGGCGATTCATTCGGCCACCTCCCCGGCTGGAGCTGTTTGTGCGGGCTCGACGCCCGGCAACAGGCTCACACGAATCTTGCCTGCGTCTTGCTCGAAGATCCAGTTTCCCTGGCTGCTCTCCGCTTCCACCGCGGAATCCGACATGGCAGAAAATGAGCGTACGCCCCCAATGGCAAACTCTTGCGCGGAGCCGTCAGAACGAACCAATGAGACCGCATGCCCGGTGGCGATCAGGTATCCGTCGTCGAGGAGGCAGATAGCGCGGACGGGATTTTCCGCGTCCTCCGGTATTGCAGAAAACGTGGTGATGCTGGCGTCGGCGGCGAGGTGCTCCATCCATAATCCGTCGTCGCGCCGGACGGCGGCATCGATGCCATCTCCAGCAGGCTTGAACGCGAGAATCGTGTGGTCACTTGTCGTTGGTAACGTAGACGATGCCCAGCCGTTGATGGGATTCCAGCGTAGAAGCTCGCCGGTCTGCGATGAGTAGAGAAGGACGCCGTCGTTGGTCAGTGCCATCGGCACGGGTCCACTGATGGAATCCAGGATGGATCGCGAACCGCTCGAATCGTACATCCATAACGAACCAAGGGTTTGCACAAAGCATTGGGAGTGAGCGCAGGAGAACGCGTCTACGTTCTCCACGGCCACGCCGCCCAGCGTTGCGCTGGCTGCGATTCCATAGACGGGTCGCAGGGCGGCGTTTCCATCGTGCATGATGCCAAGCACCGGCTGCTGAATCTGCGCGAAGCTACTCGCTTGCAGCAGAAGAAACGGCAATGGGGAAAGCAAACGGAAAAGATTGCGGAGAAGGCTTCGGAGAAGAAGGAAATGAAGTCGCATGGTTCCTCTGTTCCTAGGGGCGGCCTAACGTTACCGACGGCGTTCCAATCTGCACGGAACTGGTTGTGGGCGCCGTGCCCGTGGACGCAGAGGCCGACCGGTTGACGACCGCTGCTCCGGCAACAGCGAGACCCGCCGTGCCCAGGGCAATCCACAACCATCGATGACCGCCGGATGAGACTCGCTGCACTGGTTCCGGCGCCGGTGCGGCGGTGGCGTTCAGATTCGGAGGCCGCTCGACGGCATCGCCCGCATCCTTTGCGGCCCGGGTAGTGGGGCGAGGCGCTGCCGAGGTGCTGATGTCATTCAAATATTGCGTGCAAAGAATGCCGGCCCGCGCTTGTCCTTTGGCCGCGGTGATGCGGATCTCAAATGGTCCGGGAGTCCGGTTCCATTGCATCCCCCAAACCGTGGCGCGGCCATCGGCGCGGGTGGTCACAATTTCGTTGCGTGCGCCAGAAGTGAACGTCCCGCCGGGGCCATCGGAGGGCAGGGTAAAGCTCACGGTGGCGCCAGTCACCGGCCTCCCGGTCTCATCGCTGACCTGGACCGTGACTCCCCGAGTGGCCCGCGAGCCAACGGCGTACGCAAGGCCATCCCCTTCCACAACACGGAGTTCGAGAACCGCCGGATCGCCTTCCGCGCTCCGTAGGGGGGCGTTGAGGGCGGCAATCAAGAGAGGCGTCATGAAGAACCGAACCAGCCCGGCGCGCATGTGGGTTACTCCTGTGAGCTCCTTAGCCGGAGCCATCACATGGAATAAGTGCGGGGAGGAGGAAAATATTCTCCGGAATAGATTCGGGTGCATGGGGTTGAGCTACGGATACGGCCCAGCGACGGAAAAGCAGCAGGCGATTGCGCTGATCCGTTCGGCGTTCGACCGCCTGTCTGGTGCAAGAATGCCTCCCCGTGGAATCGCCTGTCTAGCTAACTCCTCAGCATTTCGTAACATAGCGTTCGGTTGGCTGCCAGGGAGAGCCGTGTGCGGGAACCATCGCAAAGATCGTGAACTCCGCCTGTCCCGTTCGCCCCCATCTTGTTGCAGTTGGGTGACTTCTCACCGCCGTCCGCTGTGAAAACTGTCGGTGTTTCACCCTATATGTTTTAATAGAGAAAGCTTCTGCAATCCATCCTACGATCCATGGCAGATCAAGCAAATTCAGGAACTCGACCGGGCCGCAACTGGAAGGCGTTTACGCGCCGGATGCGGGAACTCAAGTGGATCGCCTACGGGGCGGTGTCGACGAGTCATCCGTTGATGGCTCACATTATTCCCATCCGCCGCTGCAATCTTTCCTGCGCCTACTGTAACGAATACGACGATCATTCGGCTCCCGTGAACACGGAGACGATGATCCGCCGGATTAATCATTTGGCGGACCTGGGCACCGGTGTCATCACGCTTTCGGGCGGCGAACCGCTGCTGCACCCGGACCTGGATGACATCATTGCCGCCATGCGCCACCGCGGCGTGATCGCGGGCATGATCACCAATGGCTATCTGCTGATGCCGGAGCGTATTGAGAGGCTGAATAAGGCCGGACTCGATCACATGCAGATTTCGATCGACAACGTCATGCCGGACGACGTTTCGAAAAAGAGCCTGAAGGTGCTGGACAAGAAACTGCAGATGCTGGCGGAGTGCGCTGACTTCCACGTCAACATCAACTCCGTGGTGGGCGGCGGCATTCACAATCCCGACGACGCGTTGGTGGTTGGCCGGCGGGCGACGGAGCTGGGTTTCTCGTCAACTGTCGGCATCATTCACGATGGCGACGGACAACTGAAGCCGCTGGGCGAGCACGAACGCCGCGTGTATCACGACATGAAGGCGCTGGAAAACCGGCACTTCGCGCGCTTGAACTTTTTCCAGGACGCGATTGCGCAAGGCAAGCCGAACGATTGGCGCTGCCGCGCGGGCTCGCGCTACATGTACGTTTGCGAAAACGGTTTGGTGCACTATTGTTCACAGCAGCGTGGCTATCCGGCGAAGCCCCTCGATCAATACACGCGGGAAGACGTGCGGCGGGAATATATTACCGAAAAACCGTGCGCCCCATACTGCACGGTGAGTTGCGTGCATTACATTTCCTACTTCGATAGCTGGCGCTCGCCGCAAACGATCAAGTCCGCACTGCCGGATTTGTCGAAAGAGCCGCTGGTGAAAATTCAGTCGGTGAAATGATGTGGCGCACGCTGAGAGCGTGCCGCTACATCATGCGATCACAGCTTCAATCAGCCTCGCTCCTCTGGTCCCCATTGCTCTTCGAAATTCGGCCGCGAATTCGCCTGCGGTTTCCACTCGTATGGCGGGTACTCCCATGCTTTCGGAAAGCTTCACCCAATCGATGTCCGGGCGGCCGATGCTGATCATTTCTTCGGCGCGCGGGCCGTATCCATGGGCTCCGGTGCGTTTCATTTCCACATCGAGGATGCGGTAGCGGCGGTTGGCGAGAATCACGGTCACTACATCAAGTTGCTCGCGTGCGATGGTCCACAGCGTTTGCGGCGTGTACATTCCGCTGCCATCGGCTTCGAGCGCTAGCACTTTGCGATCGGGACACGCGAGTGCCGCGCCGAGGGCCACCGGCAAACCCTGGCCGATGGAGCCTCCGGTGACCGGCAACTGATCATGCTTCCTCGCGGTTAGTAGATACGGCAACACCTGCGGACCCATCGAAATCATTTCATCGGAGACGATTGTGTTCTCCGGCAACAGGTCGGCGATGGTAATACCGAGCACGGCTGCGCTGATGGGGTCGCTGTCTTCGAACGCGACGCGTGCCGGAGCATTGGCGGAACCTGCGAACGGGGGGCTGTGGCCTGGGTTTGACGAGCCTGCGGCGAAGAGAGCTAATCGTTCCATCGCACACGTGCCGTCCTCAGTGCGATCCGCCAGCGAGAAGACTTTGCAGTGTTCGGGCAAGAGGTAGCTTGGGGAGTTGGGGTAGCCGAAAAACGTGACGGGGGCTTGCGATTCCACCAGGATCATGTGATCGAGGTTCGCGAGTAGGGGCAGTGCGGCCTCGGGAAAATAGGGAATGCGGTGTGGCTGAAATCGTCCGCTGCCGGAGGGAAGCTTGGGTGCGTAACGATCCATGAATATGCGCACGCCGGTGGATTCCGCGATACGGGCTGCGGCTTCGAAGGCGCGATCATTGAGGGACTTGCCGCCAAGGAGAATGCCGGCGCGGTCGCCAGTGAGGAGGGTGGCGGCGGAGCGGATGGTCTCCATCTCCACTGCTTTCGGTGCGTCCGCGGAAACAACAGGTCCCGCACTTCTTGCCTCAGACCACGAAAGATCGGCAGGAATAATCAGCGTGGCCACTTGACCCGGAGCAGCCATGGCAGCTGCAATTGTCTCCGATGCTGCTTGCGCGATGTCATCCGGCCCCTTCGCGGTGCGTACGAATTCGGATACTGGTTTCGCAAACGCGCCGACATCGGCGGAGAGCGGAGCGTCGTAGGTCAAATGCGAGCGGGTGTGTTCACCCACGATGCTGACGACGGGCACGCGCGCTTTGCGGGCGTTGTGCAAATTCGAGAGAGCGTTGCCGAGCCCAGGTCCCAGGTGTGTGAGGATGGCCGCGGGCTTGCCCGTCATGCGAGCATAACCATCGGCCGCGCCGGCGCAGACGCCTTCGAAGAGACAGAGCACGCCGCGGCACCCGTGGACGCGATCGAGAGCGGCAACGAAGTGCATCTCCGAGGTGCCGGGATTCATGAAACAGAACTCGATCCCGTTGGATACGAGCGTTTCGAGCAGAATTTCCGCGCCTGTCATGCTAGCCACCGGGACGAAAGCATTCCTCGATTTTCTATGAGAGATGGGCGGAAGGGCAAGGGAGGGAGGTGGAGCGGGGCATCGTCCGGCGGCCGCCCGAAAGGGCCGCCCACGAGCGCGTGGTGGTTAGAGTGTCCGTTCGCCGTCTTACACTCATATTCATGACCGCCGAAGAGATCAAAGCGTTGCTGCATCTGGTTCCGTTGGAGTTGGAGGGCGGCTATTTTTCCGAAACCTATCGCTCGGCGGGGATGATTCCGCAATCCGCGCTCCCTTCGGTTTACAGTGGCGCGCGAAGTTATTCGACAGCGATTTATTTCCTGCTGACGCCGGATACGTTCTCGGCGATGCACCGTTTGCCAAGCGATGAGATTTTTCACTTCTATTTGGGCGATGCGGTGGAGATGTTTCAGATTCTTCCCGATGGCTCGGCGAAAACGATGATGCTGGGCAACGATCTGTTGCGTGGGCAGTCGCCGCAAATTGTTGTGCCAGGGGATCAATGGCAGGGCGCGCGGCTGACAGATGGCGGGCGGTGGGCGCTGCTGGGAACCACAGTGGCTCCGGGCTTCGACTACGCCGACTACGAGCACGGTGTGCGCGCGAAACTGGTGGCCGAGTTTCCACAACACGCCGAGATTCTGACGGCGCTCACGCGGATGTGAACGGGGTGGGAATGGGTGCTCTTGCTGCTCGCCTTGGGAGAATCGTTGATAGAGTGGTAGCAACGCCTGCCTCAGGCGAACGTTTTCAAATTCTTTCTCTTGGAGAAACCATGCATAAGCTGATTGCCCCCGCCGCGCTCGCGCTGTTGATCGGATTCAGTGGCTCCGCCGTCGCGCAGGACAACAAGGTTGCTGTCCCCGGGTTTGCCGCCGCGAAGGAAATCGCCGGGGCGAAGGAACAGCCCGATGCGAATACGACATACAAGGCCTTGTTCGATGTGGCGAAAGCCGCGGCGAAGCCGGATCAAGTGAATCCGACACTCGATTTGCTGGCGCGCTACGTGAATACGCTGGACAAATGGGGCGTGCCGGCCGAGCATCGTAAGCTTGCGGTGATCTTCCATCAGGGCGGGGGCAATGTGGTATTGACGAATGAAGCGTACAAAGAGAAGACTGGTGTGAATAATCCGAACATCGCTCTGATTCAGTCGCTTAAAAAAGCCGGTGTTGAGTTCCACGTCTGCGGCCAAGGCTTGCTCTCGCGCAAGATCGACAAATCGCAAGTGCTGCCTGAGATCGAAGTGGACCTGTGGGCGCTGGTCTCGATCATCAACTTTGAGAACCGTGGCTACGCCCGCATCGGCGGCGGAAACTAGCCACGCCGACAATGATTGGCTCGGCAACCGCCGAGCGCTGCGAGAATCCCGCTCGTGAGGGCGGGTTTCTCTTTTGGGAGAGGCCATGGCGACGCAATACGATGACATCGCGGAGCAGTATAAGCGCTCGAAGCTGGTTCCTTGGCGGTTTTACATTGAGCAGTTTAGTTTGCTGGAACTGATGGGCGATTTGCGCGGCAAAGACGTGCTCGATTTGGCGTGCGGCGAGGGTTACTATACCCGTTTGCTCAAGCGAAATGGCGCCGCACGTGCGGTGGGCGTGGATCTATCGCCGAAGATGATTGAACTAGCGGAGCAGAGAGAACACTCGGAAGTGCAGGGCATCGAATACCGCGTGGGCGATGCCCGAACCGTGGAGGTACCCGGCAAGTTTGACCTGGTGGTGGCAGCCTATTTGCTCAACTACGCGAGCACACCGGAGGATCTGGCGGCAATGTGCGGCACGATTGCCAGGCACCTGAAGCCCGGTGGACGCTTTTGCGCGGTGAACAACAACCCGATGCAGGACACCGCGCGCTTTGCCGAAACGCGCAAGTACGGTTTCATCAAGAGCGGTGACCATAGCCGCAGCGGTTCTCCTGTCCGGTACCATTTTTTCAGCAGCGGCGATCTGGATGGTCCGGAGGTGTTTCAGTTGGAGAATTATTACTTACCGCCGGAGTTGCATGCCGAAACGTTCCACGGCACCGGCTTCCGCGACGCGGCCTGGCACCCGATGCGCCTTTCTCCCGCGGAAGCACATGGCGCGAATCCCGCGCATTGGGATGACTTTTTTGTGGACATGCCCGTGATCCTGTTCAGCGCGACGAAAGGCAGTTAGGGTAGTCCGGCGCCTGTCCGGCAGTCCTTCATGGCGGGGTGAAGACTGTTACGCTCATACATAAGGTTCTGATTCCAAGGAGACTCCGATGCTTTCATTCGCCATCGCCCCGGTTCGCAATGCGATCCGCCGTGTTTTGTTGACAATTGTTGCCACCGTCCTAGTTGCCGCGCCGATTTTCGCGCATGGCGGCTTTGATCATGTCGCCGGAAATGTGGTGAAGGTTTCCGCCGATACGCTGACGCTCCAGACATCGACGGGGGTTGTGGAAGTGAAGTTGGACGCGAAGACGGCGATCACGAAAGAGAAGCAGAAAGCCCAGCGCACGGATCTGGTGCCGGGCGTTCGCGTGACCGTGGATATTCCCGAAGGCAACAAAGACAAGCTGGCGCATGCGGTGAAGATCAGCAACGCCGCGCCGGATGCTCATTCCGGACACGCGGGCCATTAGAACAGATCTTGGCAGTCCAGGCGCACTTCTCCCATGTAAGGGAGTCTTTGCGCGGACGCTTTTCGAAACGTTGGACGCACGGCGGTGTTGGATACTCCCGCTCGTCCTGGTTCCCGCCTGGTAGCGGGCCAATTTCCCGTTTTCTTGTGCCCGCCCCTATGGGCGGGCCGATCACTCCTTGAGGTGCACCTCGCACCGGTTGAGATCCGATGAAACTCCCAATGCTCTAAACCCACGACGGCTTACCATGGACGCCGCCGCGCCGGTCGATTCGGCCCTCCACTGGGTGAGCGCACGAACCTGTTGCTTACTTTTTAGTACAAGAGTTCGTGAATTTGCAGCGGCTGCATGGGAAGTGATTGTCGCTGGGGAAGATGGAGATTGGCGGCGCATGGGAAGGGACATGAACGAATCCGTGCGCCACGTTTGGTGGCTTCGCGATAATGGAAGCACCGGGTGAACATAGCATGAGCTTTTTGGATAGTCTCGAGAATAATTTGAAGGCGCTGGAGAACAGGGAAGAACGCGATCCAGAAAAGGTGAAGCGCGATCAGGACCGGCGCGATGCCGAGCGAAATGCCGCGATTCTGCGTGCTCCGCATGTGGAAGCGCTGAAGAAATCCGCGTTCACATCAAACCTGTTGACCGAGTGCCGTACCATCGGCCACGGCCAGCGTGTGCTGGTGCAGTTCACCTGGCTCGGCGAGAACCTCAGGTTGGATGCGAAGACCAAGCGCATGGAGTTAATGCCCACCGCCGAGGGCATTGTCGCCGTGCTTTCCGAAGACGGCGCGGAGAAGAGCCGCGTGACGGTGAATCCGGAAAAAGATGACGCCGCGAAGCTGGCGCAGCAGTGGTTGGGTTAGACGTTCACGGCAACGGCCGGCGATAACGCGCCGGCGCAAACGCCGAAAGCGCATGGCCTATCCCCGTGGACGCGCCGAAGAGTAGTATCTTGACCAGAGGTTCAATCATGCGTCATCGCCTACTCCTCGCCGTACTTTTGCCGGCAAGCTTTGCTGGCCTTGCCCAAACGCCGCGCCAGCCGGGGGCGGTTTACGATACCGACTTCAAGGGCCAGAAGTCCGCGCCTGCTCCGAAGCGGGATATCTCGGGCGTGTGGGAGCCTGCAACCGGATTCGGCGATGCCATTCAGGCGAATGGCGCGAAGGCGATTCCTTCCGATGGCAAGCCCGAGCATGAACTGCCGTTTACTCCCGCGGGTGCGGCCGAATTCAAGGCGCACAAGCCGGGTTTCGGATTCACCTCCGTGCCAACTGCCTTTGTGAATGACCCGATGGATATTTGCGACCCGCAAGGTTTCCCGCGCGTTGTGTTGCACAACTTCCGCACCAGCCAGATTGTGCAGACTCCCGACCAGATTTTGATCCTGTATCAATTCAATAAGAAATGGCGCGCGATTTGGAACGATGGCCGTCCGATGCCGAAAGATCCCGAGCCGCGTTGGTGGGGAACATCAGTCGGCAAGTGGGTGGACGATTACACGTTCGTCGCGGAGACGGCAGGCGTGGATGATCGCACGTGGCTGGACAATGCGGGCCGTCCACACAGCGACGCGATGCGCGTGGTGGAGACGTATCACCGCCGTGACGCGGATCATCTGGAGATGACGATTGTCATCGACGATCCGAAGTTCTACACGAAGCCGTGGACCGCGCTCGACAAACTATCCCTTCGCAAGCAGCCGAAGGGTTTCACCTTGCAGGAGATGGAGTGTTCTCCTTCGGAGACCGCGGCGTACAACAAGAAGCTGGGCGATCCGGGATCTGCGCCCAAGAAGTAAATTTGTCGAAGTAAATTGGTCAAAGTCGATTACGCGAGGCCAAACGCCAGCAGCACATTTCCGGGCATGCCGCTCCACGCCGTCGAGAATGCCGGATTTTGCGGCAGCGCCAGCACGCGGGTGCCTCCGTCCAGGCTCGTGAGAATAGGAGAGGAGCCGAAGTAGAAGTCAGGCCCATCGGCCGCGATTTACTGCGGCGGACGTCATCCTTTCCAGAGAGGCGCGAGGAGGGACGCGGGCTTCGGTTGCCTGGTCATGACACTGCGCGCAGTTCTTTGTATAGACCTCCGTTCCGTACGCGTCGTCGGCGGCAAATATGGCCACGGGCGTCACGGCAAAAGTGAGTGCAAGCAAAACGGCAGGAAACACGCGCATGGGAATCATAGTATTCCTTTTCCGTCCTGTTCGCCCGCTTTGCCGTGGCCTCATGCGGACGGATTCCCCTAGAATCAAAGAGTGAAACTCTTCGTCATTGGCATGGTGATGGGCTGGATCATCCTTCCGGTCGCTGGATTTCTTTACCTTCGTTTCGGTTATGTGCCGGTTGCTGTCGATGGTCCAGTGATTCCGTTTGAGCAGCTTCTGGCTGGCTCGGCGATCACCGCGAAGATTGCGCGCGAGGCACCGACGCAAGCCGCGCTGCCGGCGAGCGAAGAAAATATTGTTGGGGGCGCGAAGATCTACAAGGAAAATTGTGTGGAGTGCCACGGACTGCCGAATTCCCAACGGACTGCCGCGGCCAAGGGAATGTTCCCCGACCCACCACAGTTTTTCGAGCGCCGGGCGACAGGGGTGGATCCGGTCGGTCAAAACTACTGGGTGGTGGCCAATGGTATCCGTCTGACGGGCATGCCGGGGTATAAGCGGTCGCTCAGCGAGCAACAGATTTGGCAGGTGAGCCAGTTTCTGTCAAACCGGGGTACCCTTCCGCCAGCGGCGCAGCAGGCGCTGGCGCGACAATAGGTGTACTTGATTTAACTTGCGTTTGTTCAGTTGGATACAAAATTTAGGATAACTTCCTCCCGATTTCGGGAGAGAGTCGTCGCGGGTCGAGCAAAGTGTAACAATATCAAGGTGTAAGCGGCGAACTGTTCGTGGAACCAAACGTGCAGTGGTTTCCTCGGGCTAGTGTCGCTGCCAAGCAGCGCGGAATGCTCGACAGATGAGGGAACTGAAGCAACAGCTCGCGAGCGCGCTCCTGGTCATCCTGACCGTGGCCGCCGTTGTGGCTGCAGCAGTGAATCTGCAGCAGCAAAGCCGGTTCCATCTGCCCGATGATGGCGTCACTTGGGACGACCGCGCGGGAGTCATCCAAAACGATCTTTCCAAAGTTCTTCCCGTCGCCGTTTACATTGAGCCGGGTTCTCCGGGCGAGCGCGGGGGCATCCACAAGGGCGACGCTTTGGTGTCGATTGCGGGGGTTCCGGTGGAGCGGGCGATTGATGCCACTGCGATCCTGGCGCGGTTGGGCGCCTGGCGCAAGGCCGAATACAAGGTGCTGCATGACGGCATCGAAGTGCCGGCGAATATTATTATTGGCGAGGCGCAGCGCGACTCTGTTCTCTTCTACCAATACGCGGTGGGCGCGGTGTACCTGGCGATCGGGCTTTTTGTTTACTTCCGGCGAGGCAGCGCGCCGAGGGCGCTCCACTTCTTCTTCCTGTGTCTGGCGAGCTTTGTATTTTCGACGTTCCACTATTCCGGGAAGCTCAACAATTTCGACAAGGTTATCTATCTGGGGAATGTGGTGGCGGGGTTCCTGGCTCCAACGCTCTTTGTCCACTTCTGTCTGATTTTCCCGGAGCCGCACAAGTGGCTTCGCAAGAAGGTAGGCGATGCCTACCGGCTCTCGCGCGCGGGCGTCACGTTGGTGTACTTGCCGGGTTTAGCGTTGCTGGCCGCGCACTTGGGTGTGGTTTTCGGATGGGTGGAGACGGCCGCTCCGATGCTGGAGATGCGGTGGCTCCTGGACCGTGTGTGGTTGGGATTCGTTAGCGCAATGTATCTTGCCGGAGGCGTGATCCTCACGTTGCAGCTGACGCGCGCCGACGACCCGATTGTGCGCCGCCAGTTGACATGGCTGCGCAATGGCGCTTTCCTCGGCATTCTTCCGTTCACCGTTTTGTACGTGATTCCGTACGTTGCGGGCGTGACGCCGACGCATGCGATGAACCTCGCGGTGCTGTCGTTGCCATTCATTCCGCTAACGTGGGCGTACGCGATCTTGCGCTACCGGTTGATGGACGTCGACATCATCTTCCAGGAAGGCTACGCCTACACGCTGGCGACGGTCTGTATTCTGGGGATCTTTTATGGTTTGATCTTCTCGGTCAGCAAGACCGGGGATTTGAGCGGCACCGCAATGGTGGCTCTGATTCTGATCGCTGCTTTCGTCTTCCAGCCGATTCGGAATTGGATCCAGGAGTATCTGGACCGCTACTACTTCTACAAAGACCGTTACGATTACCGCCGCACCCTGATTGAGTTCGCACGGGAGTTGGGTTCACCTGGCGACCGGGGAGAGATGCTGGAATCGGTGGCGGACCGGTTGATCCGCACGTTGAGTATTCGTCACGTGGCTTTCTTTGTGTGGGACGAAAAGCGCAACCAATTTCAATTGGAGCTGGCGGCCAATCGGGACGGCGTGAAGACGGCGGAGGTTCCGCTGGCGCTGGATTTGAGCTTCCTGCAGCCGAATCCGTCGAAGCCATATCTGTTCTTTGAGCGCACCCGAAATACGATCGACGTGATCTCGAACGATATGCCGTCGAGTGTGCGCCGGACGATCGCGGAGTTGGAGCTGACCTACTACCTGCCGTGTAACGCGCGCGGCCGGACCATCGCGTACCTGGGTGTGAGCCGCACGGAAAGCGGAGACTTTCTTTCAAGCGAAGACATGGAGTTGTTGGCGACGCTTTCGGGATACGTCGGCATCGCGATCGATAATGGCAATCTGTACCGGTCGCTGGAACGTAAGGTGGAAGAGTACGAGCGCCTGAAGGAATTTTCGGAGAACATTGTCGAGTCGATTCACGTCGGCATCGTCGCCGCTGGATTGAATGACCGTGTGGAGAGCTGGAACTCGCAGATGGAAAAGCTGACCGGCATTCCGCGTGAGGTTGCGATCGATCAATCGCTGCGCGACCTGCTGCCGGGGGATTTGTGCTTGGCGCTTGATCCGGGGCCGGAGGAAAGCGGAATCCATAATGTTTACAAGTTCAACCTGCGCGTGACCCGGCCCGAGCCTCGCGATGTCACGCTGAATCTGGCGGTGGCGCCTCTGATTTCGAAGGAAGGCGACAACATCGGCCGTCTGATCATTTTCGAAGACGTCACCGACCGCGCGGAACTGGAACGCCGCCTGGTGCAGAGCGACAAACTCAGCTCCATTGGTTTGCTGGCCGCGGGTGTGGCTCATGAAGTGAATACTCCGCTGGCGGTGATCTCCACCTACGCGCAGATGTTGGCGAAGCAGATCGGGAGCGATGAGCAAAAAGCGCCGCTGCTCGAAAAAATCGCCAAGCAGACGTTCCGGGCGAGCGAGATTGTCAACTCACTGCTGAACTTCTCGCGTACGTCGCCCACGGAGTATGTGCTGGTGGATTGCAATAAGGTCGTCTCCGAGACGCTGACCCTGATCGAACATCAGTTGGAAAGGGCCGGAGTGCAGGTGCAATTGGCGCTTGATTCCGCGCTGCCGCGGATGAAGGGGAATCCGGGCAAGCTGCAGCAGGTCTTTTTGAACCTTTTCCTGAATGCGCGCGATGCCATGGATGGCGGCGGGACGCTGGCGGTCCGCACCTGCGAGCAGGAGGGAGCGATTCGGGTCACGGTGGCTGATTCGGGCGCGGGCATCGCTCCGGAGAATTTGCAGCGTGTCTTCGATCCGTTTTTCACTACCAAGGTAGCGAAGAAGGGAACCGGCCTGGGGCTTTCGGTCACCTACGGCATTGTGACGGAGCACGGAGGCGAAATTGAAGTATCGAGCGAAGTTGGCGCCGGGACGCGCTTTGACCTGACGTTCCCGGTGGCGTTGCAAACGGCTTCGGCAAAAGAGCGCCCACTCCGCGCGACCACGCCGCGTCCGGAAGTGTCACCGGCCGCTGTCCCGGTGCATGTGGTATCGGCGCAGCCTGCGGCGCAGCAGCAGCCGATGGCGCAGCCTGTCTCGACTCCGGCGGTGGTCGCACAGGCGCTCCGCGTGATTCGCTAAACTGGCATCTCGGATCGACTTACTTTTTATCGCAGACCCTACATGGCCTCGACCATTCCACAACTTCCGCCGGACATCACTACGCCCGATACCCATCGCGGCCACATTCTGGTTGTGGACGACGAGCCGGATATTCGCGACAGCCTGGAGATGCTGCTGTCTTCGGAAGGCTATCTTGTTGTTTTGGCGCAGAATGCGACGGAGGGGTTGAAGCGGCTGGAGTCGTCCTCCTTCGACCTGGTTCTTTTGGACCTGATGATGCCAGATAAGAGCGGACTGCAGGTTCTTGAAGAAGTCCGCGGGCGCGACCGGGAGACCCCGATATTTTTGCTGACGGCGTATGGTTCAGTGGAGGTGGCGGTTAGCGCGCTGAAGGCCGGGGCGAACGATTATTTCCAGAAGCCCTGGGATAACGAAAAGCTGCTGATTGAGATCGAGCGCATGATCTCAAAGCGGCGGTTGGAACGCGAAAATACCGAGCTGAAGCGGGCGCTGCGCCAGCGGTACAGCTTCCCCAACATCGTCGGCAAGAGCGACCGGATGCTGAAGATTCTGGATCTGGTTGGACAAGTGGCGGCGAGCCGCGCCACGATTTTGATCACCGGCGAGACGGGCACGGGCAAGGAACTGATTGCGAACGCGATTCATGCTCACTCGGCCCGTAACGAACATCCTTTTGTGCCGGTGCATTCGGGATCTGTGCCGCCGGATCTGTTGGAATCGGCACTGTTTGGCCACGTGAAAGGCGCGTTCACCGGAGCGGTGGCATCCCGCAAAGGATACTTTGAGACCGCGAACCATGGGACGATCTTCTTCGACGAGGTCGGAACCATTTCCCTCGAAACCCAAACGAAGCTCTTGCGTGTGATCCAGGAACGCGAGTTCATGCCGTTGGGATCGACGGACACTGTGAAAGTAGATGTTCGCATTGTGGCAGCTACGAATGCGGATTTAAAGAAGTTAGTGGAAGACGGGCGCTTTCGCGAGGATCTTTACTACCGGCTGAATGTCATCAATCTGGCTCTTCCTCCGCTGCGCGAGCGCAAGGAAGACATTCCGCTGCTGGTGGATCATTTCTTTACGAAGTATTGCCGGGAGAACGAAAAGCTTCTCGACGACCAGGGACGCACGCGCCTTTATTTTGAGCCGGATGCCATGCAAATCCTCATGGATCACATATGGCCTGGCAATGTCCGCGAACTGGAAAACGTGGTGGAGCGCGCGGTGGTGCTTTCCTCGCAACCTCCGGTGCCAGCGGCGGTTCTGCCGGAGCACCTTTTGGAGGCCCGGGGCCATCGTATCCGCCGGGATGAAAGCGGCCGGCTGCCAGCGGACGCCTCCCTGTTTGAGACCGTGGCTGACTTCGAACGGCAAGCGATTATTCAGCAGTTGGAGAAATCCGATTGGAGCCAGACTTCCGCGGCGGAAGCCCTCCGGATTCCGCTGTCTACGCTCAATCAAAAAATCAAACGGTTGAACATTGAGGTCCGCAAGCGGACGGGTGCGTAACTGTTCTCGCCCGGGTTGCCGCGTGAATCAGGACTCGTCGGCCAAGAGGTTTGCGTCGCGAATCAGACGCCAGGCACCGTCGGGGGATTTCCGGAAGACGCTCAACGTGTAGCCGCTCCGTTTGCGCTCCGTGCCACCTTGTTTGGGGGTGACCTTTACCGTTAGGTGGTTCCAGCAATAGGCCAAATCGCCGGAGACCTGGATCTCTTGTGGAGTGCTGGTGCCGTCCATCTCGATGAAGGGCATCATTTGCTGAAAGGTTTCGAGAAACTTGGCGCGGCCGCGAATGGGCGGGTGGCCGGTTACGAGGAATACGACATCCTCGGACATGAGGTCGGCAAGCGCTGCCACGTTTCCGGACTTGCTTTCCCTCATCCATGTTTCCAAGACGTTACGGATGACTTGTTCGTCGGTGGGCATGGGTGCTCCTCGCGGTCGATTTCTTCATCAAATCCCGGTCAAAAACGGCGTCGAAGGGTACGGTTTCTGGCACCGGGTTGGGACATGCCGCTTGACAGAGAAATAACCCTAATCCTATCATGGAGTTTCGGAGCGAGGAGGCAGCTTGATCAAACTCGATATCATCAACGAAGTTGTAAACCGCACCGGGATTACGAAGACCAAGGCGGAAATGGCCGTTGAGACGGTCTTCGAAAGCATGAAGCGGTCGCTCGGTCGCGGCGAGCGCATCGAGCTGCGAGGCTTCGGTATTTTCAACGTCCGCCCGCGCAAGACGGGCATTGGACGCAACCCGCGCACCGGCGCAGAGGTGGCCATTCCTCCGGGGAAGGCTGTGCGCTTCAAGCCGGGTAAGGAATTGCAGGCGCTCGAATAACGGCAGGCATGCACTGTGCCGGCAAATGGTTATCCGCCGCCCTGGGTCTCTCACCCCGAGGGGTTCCCGCCGGGCGCTATCCCTGAAGATTACTTCTTCGACGCTCTGGCGGAAGACCACTCGCGCCCAAAGCACCGTTACTGGCTTCACATTCTTCTCTTGTTGCTGACGCTGGTCTCCACCAGCGTTGTAGGAGCAGGCATGGCGTTAAGCTTTGCCGCCAACAAGCCCGTGGATTTTTCCTCTGACCTGGATGGATTTCTCCGCATTCTGCATGAGCCCTCCTACATGTTGTTTGGCCTGCCGTTCTCGCTTGCCTTGATGGCGATTCTGCTGACGCATGAGATGGGGCACTACGTCGCGGCGCGTTACTACCGGGTGGATTGCACACTGCCGTTCTTTATTCCTGCGCCAACATTGATCGGCACGATGGGCGCGTTCATCCGGATTCGGTCCAGGATCCCGAGCAAGCGGGCGCTATTCGATATCGGCATCGGTGGGCCGCTGGCGGGGTTTGTGGCTTTGCTGTTTCCGCTGGCGATTGGGCTATCGTTTTCCAAAGTGATTCCGGGCATTGCGGAACAGGGCGATCTGGTGTTTGGAACGCCGCTGGTGATTCGCTTGTTTGAGATGGTGCAGTTTCCCGGCGTTCCGGTATCCGATATCTATCTGCATCCCATGGCGCGCGCATCGTGGGTGGGGTTGCTGGCAACCGCTTTAAACCTGCTGCCGATTGGGCAACTGGATGGCGGCCATATCCTGTATGCGTTTGTCGGCGAGAAGACTCGTTTGCTGACGAAGGTTTTCCTCGGCGGGCTGCTGGTGTTGGGTTCGGCCCAGGTAGTGACGTCGCAGTTCCGTAACGGCTACAGTTGGCTGTTCTGGGCCACTGTGTTGTTCTTCATCGCACGGAAGCATCCGGTGATTTACGATCCCCGTCCGCTGAGTCCGATGCGGCGTTGGCTTGGGTTTGCGGCGCTGGTGGTGCTGATTCTTTCCTTTACTCCAAATCCGGTGCGGACGTGAAGCTTTCGGCGACCATCATCACCTACAACGAAGAACGCAATATCTCGCGTGCGATTGAGAGCCTGCGTTGCGCGGACGAAATTGTGGTGGTGGACAGCGGGTCTAGCGATCGCACGGTAGAGATCGCCGAAAAGTTGGGCGCGCGCGTGGTGGATAGCGCGTGGCCCGGCTACGCGAAGCAGAAGAACTACGCGGCGGAATGCGCGGCGCATGACTGGATACTTTCGTTGGACGCCGATGAATCCCTAAGCGAAGCGTTGGAGGCCGAGATCTGGCGGCTGAAGAAAACGGGGCCAGCGTTCGACGCCTATACGATGCCGCGACTGGCGCAGTATCTGGGCAAGTGGATTCATCACTCGGGCTGGTACCCGGATCGAAAGGTGCGGTTGTATGACCGCCGCAAAGCGACGTGGCGCGGCGAGTATGTGCATGAATCGGTGAAAGTGACGGGCACCGTGGGGCACCTGGATTCCAACCTGCTTCACTTCACGTGCAGTTCGCTGACCGAACACATTAAGACGATGGACCGCTACACTACGCTAGCGGCCGAGCAGTTGATCGCGAGCGGGCGGAACGTCACGTGGGGCCGGTTGATCTGTGAGCCGCCATGGACGTTCCTGCGCACGTATGTCCTCAAGCTGGGCTTTCTGGACGGCGTGGAGGGCCTGGCGATCGCTAACATGGCCGCGTTGTATAACTTCCTCAAGTACGCCAAGGCGCGTTTTATGAGCCCGGGGAGATAGCTTGCGGACTCTGCACGTCGATTCAGGACGCGAGATGCGCGGTGGGCAATGGCAGGTGGTGTACCTGTTGGAGGGCATGCCGGACGCGCTTTTGCTGGCTCGTAAGGAGTCGCCGCTGTTCGCCGAAGCGGAAAAGCGGGGCATCGTGACAAAGCCGCTTTCGTATCTGGAATTGCGGGCGCAGATGCGGCGGCATGATTTGGTTCATGCGCACGATGCTCGCGCGCACACGATGGCGTCGGTTGCGGGCGGGCCGCCGCTGATCGTATCCAGGCGGGTGGCGTTTCCGGTGAAGACGGGTTTGTTTTCGCAATGGAAGTACCGGCATGCCGCGCTGTATCTGGCGGTGTCGAAGTTTGTGGCATCGCGCTTGCTGCAGGCGGGTGTGCCGGAATCGAAGATACGGGTTGTTTACGACGGAGTGCCGATTTCCGTGCCCGCGGAGCCGGTTCCCGGAAGGGTGTTGATGTTGCGGAGCAAAAGTGCCGATCTCTCCCTGAACGATCTCGCTGTTGCCGCGGCCGATGGAGAGATTGTTTGGGCGGACGACCTGTGGAGGGACCTGCATACCGCGAGCGTCTTTGTTTACGTCAGCGATATGGAAGGTTTAGGTTCCGGGGCGATTGCCGCGATGTCTTGTGGTGTCCCAGTGGTTGCCAGCGGAGTGGGGGGACTTTCGGAAGTGGTGGAAAACGGCGAAAGCGGGTACTTCGTGGAGCGTTCAGAGATAGCAAGCGCGGTGCGGAGGCTGGCGAACGATCCGGCTCTGGCCGCGCGCATGGGGCAGAAGGCAAGGGAGCGCGCCGTGGAGTTGTTTTCCGTGGATGCGATGCGGGCGGCAACCGTGCGAGCCTACAATGAGGTGCTCTCTCGATGACGACGGCTCTGATCATTGCCTGCGCGGTTCTTGCCGGGCTGCTAATCGGTAGTTTCTTAAATGTCTGCATTTATCGCTTGCCGCGCGACCTTTCGGTTGCTTCGCCTTCACGCTCTTTCTGTCCCCGCTGCTTAGAGCAGCGGCTGACGGAAATGGGCGTCAAAGAGAAGGATTTTGAAGATCCCAATTTCAAGATCCCCAGGGAAGCTTACGAAGGCAGCATGATCGCCTGGTATGACAACATTCCCCTGTTGAGCTTTCTGATTTTGGGCGCGCGCTGCCGGAAGTGCAAGGAAACGATTCCTCTGCGCTATCCGATTGTGGAGGCCGCGACCGCGATTGCTTTTGGTCTGTGCGCCTGGAAACTGGGGCTGACGGCTTTGGGGCTCAAGTGCGCGATTCTTTCAGCGACGTTCATCACGTTGATCGCGACGGACCTGGAGGATCGCATTCTTCCTGATGAGTTCACAATTGGCGGAACGGTGCTGGGGTTGATCTTCTCGTTTTTTGTTCCGCTTGAATCGTACATTGTGTCGATGCTGATCCCGTACACGTGGGGATCGGGGGTCCGTTCGTTGGGCGAATCGATTTTCGGAGCGGCGATGGGGAGCGGATCGATTTGGCTGATCGCGATTCTCTATCAAAAGTTGCGGCACCGCGAAGGGCTGGGATTAGGGGACGTGAAGATGATTGCCATGATCGGCGCGTTTCTAGGGCTGCGCTACGCGTTTCAGACGCTGATGTTGGCGGCGATCGTGGGCGCGGTGGTTGGCATGGTATTCATTCTTTCCACGAAAAAAGACAGCAAGACGTATGAACTGCCGTTCGGTTCTTTCCTGGGTGCGACGGCCTTGGTCCTGATGATGGTGGGCGAGGTTTTTCACATCCGCGAGTGGTAGTTATTTTCTGCGCAAGCGAAGCAGATCCAGGCTGAAGGTGAGGCGCATGGCCTGCGGGGGCTCGGCGCGCATCGGGCGGTAAATCGAAAGTAGAACGTCACCCACGGCGGCGGCATCCAGATCCGCGACAGATGTGGCGCGCGTTTGGTCCACCAATACAAATTCATTCGCGAAGGATTCCACGGTGCGGGGAACGCGGTCCCGGCCCGCGCCGCGTATTTCCTGGAGATCCTCAGGGGCCGCGATGGCGACCAGCAAATGTCCGCCGGGTTGGAGAACGCGGGCAAACTCCGGGGAGTTCATTCGCGCGGTGATCGAGAGCACCGTAGTAAAGGACGCGTCGGGGTAAGGGATGAAGCGGTCGGCGTTGGCGACAATCCATTGGCAGTTCGGGTAGCGACGGGCGGCGGCGTCAATGGCGGGGATGGAGATGTCGATTCCGTGCGCTTGCGCCGTGGTTTTTGCTGCAAGTGAGCCGAGGTAGAAACCTTCGCCGCATCCGGCGTCGAGAACGATGTCGGCCGCGGAAAGATTTGCGGCGCTGGCAATTCCATCGAGCAGCGGAGCAGTGATGCCGAGATCGTGCAAGCGACGGCGGGCTTTCACTGCGTCGGCGGTGTCGCCGGGATTGCGCGAACGTTTGTCTTGCGGTTGGAGCAGATTCGTGTACCCGCTGCGGGCGATATCGAAGGAGTGGCCCGCCGCGCAGACCAACCGCCGCGGTTCGCGCCGCAGCGGGAGGCGGCAATCGCGGACCGTGCAAAGAAGCATGCCGAAAGTGTAGCGAACCGGATGTTGGAAACGGAAGCGATTTTCACGAGTGGTCAGGACGTGGCGATCTGTCGCGGCAGCGGCGGGGTGCGCCTCGCTATAATTGGAGCTGTGAAAAAGCTATCTGTTTTGGCTTGTGCCGTTCTGCTCGCCGGGTGCGCGAAGAACATCCAGAATGAAGGTGCGGTGAAGGCGGGCGTGATGGATTACCTGAATCAGCGCAGCGCGGACACAGGATTGAACATGGGGGCGATGGATGTGACCGTTGGGTCGCTTTCGTTTGAGAAGGACACGGCTCGCGCGAATGTTTCTTTTCATCCGAAGGGTATGCCCGCGGGCGCAGGCATGGCCCGCGCGTACGTGTTGAACCGTCAGGGCGACAAATGGGTGGTGGACGCGAAGGCGAGCGGCGCCGTGACGATGCAGATGCCGGATGGCACGCAACAGTCCATGCCTGCGGGTGGTTCGATGCCGGCCGGTCATCCGTCTACCGATGGCGGCGCGGGTGCGTTGCCTCCAGGGCATCCCCCGGCTGGTGGGGCGACGGGTGGAGCCGCGGGGGGCGCGCTGCCTCCGGGGCATCCGCCGATGGGTTCCAAGAAGTAGCATGCGATTCCGCCGGGTGAGTGCATGAAAACGGTTGCGGTGTTGGGCGGCGGACCAGCCGGCTCGTTTGCCGCTCACCGGCTTGCTTCGTCCGGGTTGAAGACGATTCTGCTGGACGAGAAACTTGCATGGGAGAAACCGTGCGGCGGCGGACTCACCTACAAAGCCTACAGCGAGTATCCGTTCCTGATGGAGAACAGCACGCCGAAGCGGCTGGTTCATTCCAGTTCGCTGGCGGCTCCAGGGGCGGGCGAAGTGGAGATGCACCTGAGCCATCCACTGATCATTTATTCGCGCACGGACCTGAATCAGATGCTGCTTGATCGCGCCGCGAATGCCGGTGCGCAGTTGGAAAAGACGCGCGTGCTGAGCGTCGATAAGAAAGACAAGGGCTGGGCGGTGCGGACGCAGGGCGGAGACATCGACGCCGATTTTTGCATCGTGGCCATGGGCGCGCGCAATCCGCTGCGCAATGTGGGCACGGAGTACACGGCCGATGACACGATGCGTGCGCTTGGCTACTACGTGCAGGGCGAGCAGGAGCGCATCGACATTCAATTTCTGCCAAAGCTGGAAGGCTACATTTGGGTGTTTCCGCGCGCCGGGCATCTGTCGGTAGGCATCTGCGGCAAGGGGCAATCGGCTCAGGCGCTGCGGGCGCAGTTGGAACGCTACATGAACGAGAAGGGCATTGCATGGAAGGGAGCGCAGTTCTACGGCCACATGCTGCCGTCGCTTGAGTCAGCTGGTTGGAAGAAGAATCGTGTGGCGGGCGAGGGTTGGATGGCGGTGGGCGATGCGGCGGGGCTTGTGGATCCCATCACCGGCGAAGGTATTTACTACGCGATGCGTTCGGGAGATCTGGCGAGCCAGATTGTGTTGAACGACGCCCATGGGATCGCAGAGAAAGCGCATGCTTATCGCGCGGCGATTGCTCGGGAATTTACCGCGGATCTGGAGTTCGCATCCACACTAGCACGGCGCGTGTTCATGGGCACTTTTTTGTTTGGCTCGGTGCCAGCGCGCATGGTGCAGTTCATCCGCCGCAGCCCCCGTTTCCGTGGATTGATGCAAGATTTTTTCGCGGGGACGCAGCCGTATCTGGACCTCCGCGGCCGCCTGCTCCAGAGCTTGAGCGGGAATCTCCAGGAAGTGATGATGAGTTTTTTCCTTGATCGCGTGATTCCGGAGCAATCGCGCGCCGGACTATGAACACAACGAAATCGCAGGCCCTTTTTGAGCGCGCACAGGTGCGCATCCCCGGAGGAGTGAACTCCCCCGTTCGAGCATTCCGCAGCGTGGGGGGGAAACCGCTGTTCATTCAGCGCGGTGACGGTGCGCGCATTTATGACGCGGACGGGAATTCGTATATCGATTTCGTGGGCTCGTGGGGGCCTCTGCTGTTGGGGCATCGCCCGCAGCCGGTGATGGATGCGATTCGCGCGGCGCTCGAAATCGGTACCAGCTTTGGTGCGCCTACGGAGGGCGAAGTAGATCTGGCCGAGTTGATCACGAAGACGGTGCCATCGATGGAGATGGTGCGTCTGGTGAACTCGGGCACTGAAGCAACGATGAGCGCACTGCGACTGGCGCGCGGATTCACGGGACGTGACCTCACCATCAAGTTCGAAGGCTGCTATCACGGGCATGTCGATTCGCTGCTGGTGAAAGCGGGCTCGGGCATGGCGACTCTCGGCATTGCGGATACGGCGGGTGTGCCGAAGGCGTTCGCGGAGACCACGATCGCGTTACCGTACAACTCGATTGCCGCTGTCGAAAAAGCGTTCGCGGAGCGCGGCGATCAAATTGCGGCGGTGATTGTGGAGCCGGTGGTGGGCAACATGGGGTGCGTGCCTCCGGCGCCGGGGTTCCTCGAAGCGCTGCGTTCGTTGTGCACCAAGCACGGTGCGTTGCTGATTTTGGATGAAGTGATGACGGGCTTCCGTGTGGCGTTGGGCGGCGCGCAGCAAAGGTTTGGCATCACGCCGGATCTAACCACTCTCGGCAAGATCATCGGCGGCGGATTACCGATGGCCGCTTATGGCGGGCGCGCAGATATCATGCGGAAGATTGCTCCCGTGGGCAATGTTTATCAGGCAGGCACGCTTTCGGGCAATCCGATCGCAGTGGCAGCTGGCCTGGCGATGCTGCGCTACATCACAGAGCATCCGAAAATTTACGATCAACTTGAGCAGCGCGGGGAGCAACTGACGGGCGCGTTGGTGAAGAATCCGCGCGAGGGCGTGACCGTCAACCGCGTGGGCGCGATGTTCACGATGTTCTTCACAAAGGGTCCGGTCACGGATTGGGAATCTGCGAAAGTGGCGGATACGCAACGCTTTGCGAAATTTTTCCAGCACATGCTGGAGCGCGGCGTGTATCTGGCTCCGTCACAGTTCGAAGCCGCGTTCTTGTCAGCCGCGATGACGGAGGTCGACATCGCGAAGACGGTGGCGGCGGTGGAAGAGTTTTTGGGGTAGGCGGACCACCAGGTCGGCGGCGAGCCACTGGCGCTCCGCCCCGCAGAAGCTAAAAAATATCGAGTTCCACTGGTGCTCCGGCGCTACAGCCGATGCGGGCGGCGGCATTTGCCTGATTGGCGGCGATCTCCAGGTAGCCGGAGCTGCCGACGATGGCGAATAGTTCGCCGATCTCGGTTTCCGAATACGTCAACGCGAGCCGGCGGATCTTTTCCTTGCCCGCGCGGAGTTCGATGGCGTGGGTCTTTACGTCGTCAAAACGATCAATGTGGAAGTTTGTGATGAGGTTGCCGAAGCGGTCGACCTTGAGAATCGCTCCGCGCCAGTTGGATGTTTTCGCACTACCGATCTTTGTGGGCTGGGCGTTCCAGGAACGAACTTCGTCGTGAATGATTTTGCCGATCTGCATGGGGGGCATACCTTTGGCCAAATGCGCGGCTGCAGGGGCGAAGACGTCGCGTCCATGAAATGTACGACTGACGTTTTTGCGAAAGACCTTTGTATTCGTAATGACGCGCACTTTGTGCGGGACAGCATCATAGATCATGGAGAAGACGCCGTTGTCGGGGCCGATGAAAAAGTGGCCTCCCGCTTCCACCAGGATCGGACGGCGGGCGCTGCCGACGCCGGGGTCGACGATGACGACGTGAATCGTGCCCTTTGGGAAGCAGGTCCAGGCCTGCGAGATGACGAAGCCCGCCTGATTGATATCGTAGGGCAGGATCTCATGCGTAATGTCGATGACTCGGGCTTTGGGCGCGATGCCGGCGATTACCCCTTTCATCGCTCCCGCGAAATAGTCAGTGGTTCCAAAGTCAGTGGTGAAAGTAATCAGGCGTTCAGGCATGTGCTGATAAAATTGTAGTGGACCGAAAGAGGCCTTCGTGCACCAGTATTACTTCGATCACAATGCAACGACGCCGGTATCGCCCGAAGTATTCCGGGCGATGGCTCCGTTGATGACCGAGGTTTTCGGGAATGCGTCGAGCATCCACACCTACGGGCAGCGCGCGCGGCATGAGCTGGACGCGGCGCGGAGATTGGTGGCGGCGGCGATTGGCGCGCGCGCCGAAGAGATTATATTCACAAGTGGCGGCACGGAGTCGGACAACACGGCGATCTTTGGTGGAGGCGCGCCGCGCCTGGGCGAAGGGCACGTGATTTCCACGTCGGCCGAGCATCCGGCGATTCTGCAAGCCTGCGCGCAACTTCCCTCGGTGACAATTGTTCCGGTAGATGGGCGCGGCATGGTTGATCCCGACGACGTCCGCAAAGCGATTCAGCGCGATACGCGTCTGGTGAGCGTGATGCACGTGAACAATGAACTGGGCGTGATTCAGCCGGTGGCGGAGATAGCGAAGATTGCGCATGAGGCCGGCGTGTTGTTTCACTGCGATGGCGTGCAGGCGTTGGGGAAGCTGCCGGTGATTGCGGATGAAGTGGGCGCGGACTTCTATTCGCTGAGCGCGCACAAAATTTACGGGTCCAAGGGGATTGGCGCACTTTATGTGAAGAAGGGCGCTCCGCTGAAGCCGCTGTTGTTCGGTGGTCCGCATGAAGCGAAAAAGCGTGCGGGGACGGAAAACGTTGCCGGTGCCGTCGGTTTTGGCCGTGCGGCGCAGTGGGTTCGTGAAGAGAGCGCTGGCGAGATGGAGCGCATCACCGCTCTGCGCGATCGATTGGAGCAGGGAATTCTTTCTCGCGTTTCTTCGGTTTATGTGAACGGTGCGGGCGCTCCGCGAGTGGGAAATACGAGCAACATCCGCTTTGACGGGATTGATAGCGAGCCTCTCCTGATTTCGCTCGACCTCGAAGGCTTCGCCGTGTCCAGTGGATCTGCCTGTTCGAGCGGCGCGACGGAACCGTCGCATGTACTGGCCGCGATCGGGTTGAATCGTGAGCAGGCGCGTTCGAGCGTGCGGTTTTCGCTGGGTCGAACGAATACGCCGGAGCAAGTGGATAGTCTGATTGAGTGCGTCGTGAATGCCGTGGCGCGTTTAAGAAAGTTGGCGCCCGCGTATGTCTGAGAAGCACAAGACAGTTGCCGTCGCGATGTCGGGCGGAGTGGATAGCTCCGTTGTCGCGGGATTGCTGCACCGCCAGGGCGAGCGGGTGGTCGGCATGACCATGCAGTTGTGGAATCAGAAGAGGCTGCCGGAGCTGACGCCCGGCGCGCCGACGGGGCGGTGCTGTTCACTCGATGACGTTTACGATGCGCGGCATGTGGCGCAGCTTTTGGGTATCCCCTATTACGTGCTGAACTTCGAGGAGCGATTCGAAGAGCAGGTGGTCAAGCCGTTTGTGAGCGACTACCTTTCCGGCCGCACTCCGATCCCTTGCACGCTGTGCAACAACTTCATCAAGTTCGACCAGTTTCTGGAGATGGCTTCCGGAATTGGGGCGGAAGAAATTGCGACTGGGCATTACGCGCGGATCTCGTATAACGCGGAGACCGACCGTTGGGAGATGCGACGCAGTGTGGATCGCGCGAAGGATCAGACATATTTTTTGTTTGGGCTGAAGCAGGATCAGTTGGCCCGCACGCGTTTTCCTCTGGGAGGAATGGAGAAGCCGCAGGTGAGGGAACTGGCTCGCGAACTGGGTATTCCTGTCGCGGCGAAGCCGGACAGCCAGGAGATTTGTTTTGTTCCGAACGGCGACTACGCGGCGTTCATCGATAGTTATTATCGCGAGCAGGGAATTGTGAAGGAAGAAACCGCGGGCGAATTAGTGACGGCCGATGGCAAAGTGGTTGGCGGGCACGCGGGCGTCCATCATTTCACAGTTGGGCAGCGGCGCGGATTGGGCGTGGCGGCGGGAGAACCGTTGTATGTGATTTCGACGGAGCCCGCGACGAAGCGCGTGGTGGTTGGGCGCAACGACGATCTGCTGCGCGCGTCCATGCGTGTCCGCGATGTGAATTGGATTTCGATTGCTGCTCCGGCGGCTCTGGTGCGCGCGGAGGTGAAGATCCGCAATAAGCACGCGGCCGCATCAGCGACCATTTATCCCATGGCTGAGCCGGATTGCGTGGAGATTCGCTTTGACGAACCGCAGAGGGCGGTGACGCCGGGGCAGGGCGCGGTATTCTATTCCGGTGAACTGGTACTCGGCGGCGGTTGGATTGAATAGCGCGGGCGGGATCCAGTGAAGGCGTTTGAATTCCTTCTGGCTCGCGTGGTTCTGGCTACGTTGAGTGGAACGCCGTTGTGGCTGGCGCGAAGACTTGCGAGGTTTTACGTGCTGCTGCTGGATCTTGCGATTCCGCGCCTGCGGCGCACGGCTTTGAAGAATCTGGAAATGGCGGGATTCGCGGGCCGCGAGCGTATCGCGTCCGGTGTCTTTCAATCTATCGCGCGGCTTGCGCTGACGTTCGCGCGGTTTCCGCACATCAACCGGGATAATCTGTCGGACTGGATCCGTTACGAGGGGCTGGAGAATTTCGAGTCCGCCAAGGCACGCGGGAAGGGTGTGCTGGTGGCCACGGGTCACTTCGGCAACTGGGAGTTCAGCGCTTTTGCGCACGCCTTTTTGTGTGAGCCGATGCACGTGGTGGTGCGTCCGATCGACAACGGGAAGATCGACGACTTAGTGGAACACCGGCGCGCGCTTTCCGGCAATTTCATCATCCGAAAAAAAGAAGCCGCGCGTTCGATTTTGCGGGCGCTTGGAGCGGGCGATGCGGTGGGCATTTTGATTGATCAGAACACCACTCCTTCGGAAGGTGTTTTCATCGACTTCTTCGGAAGGAAAGCCACTGCGGGAACAGCATTCGTAAAGTTTGCGCATCATACCGGCGCGGCCGTGGTTCCTGGTTACGCGTTGTGGTCAGAGAAGGAAGGCCGCTATGTGCTCCACTTTGAGCGCGAGGTGGAACTGACGGGCGATGTCGCCGCAGACACGCAACGCGTCCACGCACGCCTGGAAGCGGCGATTCGCAGATATCCCGATCAATGGTTGTGGATTCACCGGCGCTGGAAGACTCAACCGCCGGGCGATGCGCCGGTTTATTGATTCGATCTTCGGCGGGCGCTCCGTCCCGCGATTTGTCCTGATAGTATCGTTGTGGCGTTTCCGCCAGGAGGATACTGCTGTGGCGAAAGCAAAGAAGCAAGTGGATCGTCGCGGATTTCTGAAAGGCGCCGCAACAGGCGCGGCGGTGGGGGCCGCGGGACTCTCCGCGCTGAGGCCTCCGGCCGCGATGGCGCAACAGGCGACGCAGCGTCCGGCTCCGACGGAATCGGGCGGGACCATTGAAGTTACCGGCAATGAAAAGCCGGGTTCGGACTTCATGATCGACGTCTTCAAGTCGCTTGGCATTGAATATTGCGCGGCGAACCCAGGATCAAGTTTCCGAGGGCTGCACGAATCGATGATCAATTACGGCGGCAACAAGAACCCTGAGTTGCTGACGTGCTGCCACGAAGAGGCATCGGCGGCGATGGCGCATGGCTACGCCAAGGTGGAAGGCAAGCCGATGATGATCATGGCGCACGGCACGGTGGGATTGCAGCATGCGTCGATGGCCATCTATAACGCGTATGCGGACCGCGTTCCGATGATGGTGGTGCTCGGCAATATCTTGGATATAGAGTTTCGCCGGGGCAACGCGGAGTGGGTCCACAGCGTACAGGATGCCGCCGCGATGGTGCGCGACTACATCAAGTGGGACGATACGCCGGTATCGCTGGGCCACTTCGCCGAGTCCACTGTGCGCGCCTACAAGATCGCCATGACACCGCCGTACGAACCGGTGGTTATTGTCGCGGACGGCGGCCTGCAGGAAGAACCGGTTCACGATAAGAACCTCCGCATTCCGAAACTCGTGATGAGCGCGCCCCCACAGGGCGACAGCGGCGCTGTTGCTGAAGCCGCGAGATTGCTGGTGAATGCGGAGAATCCGGTGATCGTAACGGGACGTGTGGCTCGCACGCCCAAGGGAATTCAGTTGTTGGTGGAGTTGGCGGAAACGTTGCAGGCGCGGGTGCAGGATCAGCGGTTGCGCATGAATTTTCCCTCAGCGCATCCGTTGTATGGAAACCCCGGAGCACTGCCGACGACCGTGCCTCTGGCGGATGCCGATGTGATTCTCGCGATGGAAGTGCAGGATTACTGGGGTAGCACGCACAAGCAGACGCCGCTCAATCGTTTCGGTATGGAATCGTCGCCGACCACGAAGCCGGGTGCGAAGGTGATTACCATCTCCGCGATTGAGTTGAATCACAAGTCGAATTATCAGGACTTTGGCCGCTACATTGAAGCGGATCTGTCGATCACTGGCGACGGCGTCGGGTTGTGGAGCAGGCCGATGTCGATGCGCTGATCGTCGACAAAGAAGGGCTACCGCAGTTACAAGAGGTGTTGCGAGGCATACGTCGACCGCCAGCCCTGCTGTTGCCTGCGACCGATGCCGCGTCGCTTGCCCGCACGTTGCCGGGTATCGTGCTTGACCGTCATAATCTCGCATCGGCGGTGCCGCTCGCCACGTTGCCGCCGGTGTTGTCCAGCGA
>JBEBGM010000125.1:0-2539 GCA_040081455.1 Bryobacteraceae bacterium | reverse complement strand
CTGACGAAGTCACCGGCGTGGATGCATCCGCATTTGCGGACCATTGCGGGAAAGGAGCAGGCGGGATGAGCCGCTTCGCCCTGGAGACTGCGGAGGAGCGGGCGGATTTCATCCATCAGTTTGCGATTCCGGCGAAAATTCCGGCCTACATCGTGGAGAAGGATTTCTGGGTATGCTGGCTGCTGGGGCGCATCTTTGCCACGCCGGGGCTGGGCGCGGACTGTGTGTTCAAGGGCGGCACTTCGCTCGCGAAAGTGTTCGGGGCGATCAGTCGCTTCTCCGAAGACATTGATCTGGGGTTAAGCCCGGCCTCGTTGGGGTGGAGCGAAACGGATCTGGATGATGCGCCGAGCATGAGCCAGCGACGGAAGCGCATGGAGAAAATCAGCGCGGACTGCGCGGTAGCGGTGGCGAACAAGTTCCGCGCTGAACTGGAACAAGTCGTGGGCGATGTCCTGGGCACCCGGCCCGACGGCGGTAACTGGCTGACCTATGAACTGGAAGCCGCCTCCCATTCGCCGGTGCTTTACTTTGCGTTTCCGCAAGCGGTGCCGCCAGGTGTTTATGTGGCTCCAGTGGTGAAGATCGAATTTGGTTCGCTCACGGACCAGCGGCCCACCGGTACCCACGCCATCGCGCCGTTGATTGCGCAACTCGCACCGGGGGCTTTCGATGATTTCCAAGCGGAGGTGGTGGCGCTGGAGATCGAGCGGACGTTTTGGGAGAAGGCGACGATCCTGCACGCGGAGTTTCACCGTCCGGTGGGGCAGGCGTTTCGCGACCGGTTCGCCCGGCACTACGCGGATTTCGCGTCGCTGTGGCGGCATCCCGGCGGGCAGCGAGCAGCGGCGCGGCTGGATTTGCTGGCGCGGGTGCGGTTGCACAAGAGCCGTTACTTTGGTTCGGCGTGGGCCAATTACGCGACGGCGGTGCCGGGCACCTTGAGGATTCTGCCGCCTGACGCCCGGCTGGCGGAGTTGCGGCGCGACTATGCCGCGATGACGGCAATGTTTTTGTCAACGCCGCCCAAGTTTGAGGAAATGCTGGCCACATTGCGCGAGGCGGAACAAGCTCTCAACACGCCATGACCTCCCAATTCGCCTTCCTCCAAACTGAATGGCCTGACTTGCACGATGCGGCGAGCAAGGCGGAGGTGCTGGCGCATCCCGATGCGCGGACGGCGTGTTTCCACGCGCGGCGCGGGTTGGAAGTGCTGGTGCATTGGCTCTACAAGTTCGATGCAAAGCTGCGCCTGCCGTATCAGGACAACTTGAGCGCGCTCATCCACGAGCCGACGTTCAAGCAGGTGGCGGGTGATGCGGTGTTCAACAAGGCGCGGGTGATCGTCACGCTCGGCAACCGGGCGGTTCACAGTCATCGTCCCATTGCGATTGAGGACGCGAAGGTGGCGGTGAAGGAGTTGTTCCATGTCTGCTATTGGCTGGCCCACACCTACGCGCGCGGGGCGAAGCCTGCGCCTGGCTTGGCGTTCAATCCCGATGCGCTCCCGAAAACCACACCACTGCCCAAGCAGACCATCGAGCAATTGCAACGACTGGAGACGGAGTTGCGCGAACGCGATGAAAAACTCTCCACACTTCTCGCAGACAAAACAGCGCTGGATGCGGAGTTGGTGCGATTGCGGGGCGAGATTGCCGAAGCGAAGAAGGCGAACACCGCGCAAGCGGATACGCACAATTATTCCGAGGCCGAGACGCGGGATTACTTCATTGACCTGTTGCTCAAGGAAGCGGGCTGGGCGCTGGATCAATCGCGCGACCGGGAGTTTGAAGTCGCCGGGATGCCCAACACGCAGGAGAAGGGTTTCGTGGATTACGTGCTCTGGGGCGATGACGGAATCCCGCTCGCACTGGTGGAAGCCAAGCGAACGAAGCGCGACCCGCGCGTGGGCCAGCGACAGGCGGAGTTGTATGCGGACTGTCTGGAAAAGCAGTTCGGTCGGCGGCCCATCACCTTTTACACGAACGGCTACGATCACTGGCTGTGGGATGACCAGAATTACCCGCCGCGTCCGGTGCAAGGCTTTTACAAAAAGGCCGAACTGGAATTGCTGATTCAGCGCCGCACGTCACGGAAGAAACTGGCCGAGGCGAAAATCAGCGAGGCGATTGTCGAGCGTTACTACCAAACGCGTGCCATCCGCCGCATCGGGGAAGCTTTCGAGAAGGACAAAGACCGCAAGACGCTCGTCGTCATGGCGACCGGCGCGGGCAAGACGCGCACGGTAATTGCGCTCGCTGATCTGCTCATGCGCTGTAACTGGGCCAAGCGGGTGTTGTTCCTCGCCGACCGCGTCGCGCTGGTGCATCAGGCGGTGAACGCGTTCAAGAAGCATTTGCCCGAAGCGTCGCCGGCGAATCTCGTCACCGAGAAGGACACCGAAAGCCGAGTGTTCGTTTCCACCTATCCGACGATGATGGGATTGATTGACGAATCGAAGGACGGGCAGCGGCGTTTCGGCGTCGGCCATTTTGATTTGATCGTCATAGATGAAGCGCACCGGGCCGTTTACCAGAAA
>JBEBGM010000074.1:0-9782 GCA_040081455.1 Bryobacteraceae bacterium | reverse complement strand
ACGGGCATACCGGTCCGGGCGGTCAACAAACTCTCAACGCCCCATCCGCCAAGCAACGTTTTGCCGAAGCCGGATTTGAAGGGGGAAGGAATCCGGTAACTCACCGCCGCGCTCACAACGTGCCGGGCATCGTAGTCTGAGCTGCCTCGATCGATGCTCGCGCCAGCGACGTTCGTTGGCGTGTAGGTAAACGTTTGGTCGTCGGAAGCGGTGTCGATCGAATGCGACCAAGTCCAGGCAGCCAGCACCTGCAAGCCTTGGCTCAAACGCCGCTGAAACTTGGTCTGCAGCGAGTGGTAATCGGAAGATCCGCTATTACCAGTGATATACACCGACGATTTAAAGATTGCATTCGGATTGTTATACCGGAACTTGCGATAGATGTCGCGGCCAACCGCACCGATGTAACTCACCGTCAGACTCTGCGATTGACCTAGCGCCTGCTCCACCGATGCATTCCACTGCCAGGTGCGCGGTGTGGTCAGGTTCGGGTCCGCGCCGTAAAACGCCGCACTGATCGGGGTTGCGCCCGTAATCACTGGCGCAGCCGCCAAGGCTGGCGCGAGCGGGTAAGGGACCAAGCTGTAGTTGTTGGTCGCCGCAAACGGGAAACCGTTTCCAATGGCCGATCCAATGGTTCCAATCGACGAATTGTAGAAGAGGCCAAAGCCGCCGCGCAGCACAGTGTCCCAACGCGGGCTTTGGCGCACCTGATAGCTTACGCCGATGCGCGGCGCGATATTGTTCCACCTCATCGGATAGAGATCTTCGCCGCGGGTTCCCAGGCTCACGGTGGACGCCGAGTTGATGTTCTGCAGCGGATAGAGTGCGCTGGCCGCGTCCAGCCCTTTCGCAGGCGGGTTGATATCCCAACGCAATCCGTAGGTAAGTGTTAACCGGCGCGAGACTCTCCACGCATCCTGCCCATAGAAGGAGAAATTTCGAGTGAGCAAGGTGCCTCCCGAAGAGGCGATGACCCCGGCTGACGCGGCCACTCCCGAGAGCACTCCACCGGGTGTTGCCGTCAATCCCGTAAAGTTGGCCGAGACCCAGTAGGGCATTGGAATGGCTTGCGGAGTCAGGCGGCGGTAGTCCACACCGAACTTGATCTGATGCGCCCCTTGGGTAACCGAAACGCTATCGGTGATGTTGAACTGGGGAATATAGTTGATCGGACTGGCGCCATACAGAATTCCGCCGGCTCCGCCGCTTCCGCCGATTCCCGGAATCACCACTGTCATGTAACCGTTGGCCGAGGTTACTCCAGCCGGGAAAACGGCGGAGTCTGAGAGTGGGACCGCGCCGCCCAATGTCGTTAAAGAGACCGCACCGGAGCCCGTCGACTTGGCGTAGTTGAACCGCAGTTCGTTCAGAATCCGTGGTGACAGGGTTGCCGTCAAGCCTGCTGTGACTGTCGTCGCCTTGTAATACGAACTGGAGACGCTGGCCGGAAATGCTGCCAGGCCCGTGTTGCTGGTATCGGAAGGGGAATAGTTGTAGCGCCCGAATAGGATCAACTTGTCGCCCAGCCTCTGGTCGATTCGGAAACTGGTTGCGTCCAGATTGGATGGGTTGGAAACCGCGGCCGCGAATACGCCCACGCCGCCCGCAAGCGTCGCGCCGTTGGGAATCGGGAACGCATTGAGGAATGGTTGTATCGAAACGGGCGCCGCCTGACGGGTGGCGAGGGAAGGAACGGTGGTGGTGAAGGTAACCGGCTGCCGCACCCGCTGTCCTTCATAGGAGAAAAAGAAAAACGTTCGGTTTCGACGGATCGGGCCCCCGAGGACGCCACCAAAGTCGTTCTGCCGCTCTTTCGCTCTGGGCAGGGCATTGGCGTTTCCGAACCAGTCGTTTGCGTTCAGAACGTCGTTGCGGAAGTATTCAAACGCCGTGCCGTGAAATTGATTGGTGCCAGATCGTGTGACGATACCAATCTGTCCGCCGGGGGTTCGTCCGAACTCTGGCGCAAATGACGATGTCTGAATGCGAAATTCCTGCATCGCATCCATGGACACCATACTATTCGTTCCACCCAGCGCGCTCAGCGACGGCAACTGCCCGCCGCCGGATTGGTAGAGAATCACCGAGTTGATATTGCCGTTGGTGGCGCTCACCCCGTCGACGGTGAAGTAATTGTCATCGGAGCGCTGGCCGTTCACCACAAACTGCCCGGCGTTTGAGCCACTGGCAGGAGTGAAGACCACGCCCGGAGTCATCGCGATCAACGGCTGAAATGTCCGGCCATTCATCGGCAGACTGTCCACGAACTGCCGGTCCACCACCGTACTCACCGCGCCATCCACCGTGTTGACCAGTGGCGTCGAGCCGGTGACCGTGACGGTGTCGGAAACAGTGCCGACGGAGAGATCAAAGTTCAACTCCTGACGGTCGTTCACGTGCAGCTCCACGTCGTTCGCGAGGACCGACTGAAAGCCGTCCTTTTTCAATTCGAGGCTGTACATGCCGGGCGGTAAAGCGGAAAAAACGTAATGCCCGGTGTTTTCCGTTGAGGTCTTGAGCACGAGGCCGGTGTTGACATTCGTAATGGTGAGATCCACGCCGGGTACCGCTGCCCCGGAAGGATCACTGACGGAACCGGCAAGGTTCGCCGTTTCCTGGGCAAACAGACATAGGCATGAAGCAAGAAGTATAAAAATAAGTCGCATAGTTTTCTGAATTTCCTGCCGCCTCCCTCACTAGCGGGACCAAAGACAGGGAAGAATCGTATATCCGGAAACAATGAGCGTAGCCCGCATAGCCTCATCCATCAATGCGGCATGATGTCGCACGCTCTGCGCAATCTTCCAGTGCGGCAAAATGCCGCACCGCGTTCGCCATGCCCGGCGTTAGCATGAATAAAGGGACATGCGTAATCCGTCCACCATTCCAGAAGCCCCGCCGCAGATTGCGCTGCCATGGATCATTCGTCTGCGCTACGGCATGGCCCTCGGCCAGATCACCACAGCTGTGGTTGTCCATGTCCTGCTGAATATTGATCTCCCGCTCTTTTGGATCGCGCTTGGCCCCGCGCTGATCGCGGCCAGCAATGTGTTCCTGCAGAAACGCGCCGCGGAGGTAAGCCCGCCACAGTCGGTTTCCACTTCGACGCTGGTTGCTTTGGCTTTCTTGCTGGATACGCTCTGCCTCACCGGTGTGCTAATGCTGACCGGAGGTCCCACCAATCCCTTCACGCTGCTGTACCTGGTGAACATCACGCTCTCCGCCACCATCCTCACCAAGCGGCAGACGTGGCTTCTCGGCGCGCTTTCCATTCTGTGCTTCGGTTTGCTGTTCTGGATTTACCGCCCCATCGCCGCGCTGGAAATGCACCAGCACATGCAGGGGACGAATCTCCACTTGACTGGAATGTGGGTGGGTTTCGTTGTCGCTACATTTCTTGTGGCCGTGTTTGCGGGAAAAATCTCCGAGCTACTTCGTGAGCGCGAAGAATCGCTGCTGCGCGTGCAGGAGGAATTGGCAAAGAAAGACCGCTTGGCCTCACTGGCGACTCTCGCCGCCGGGGCCGCGCATGAATTGAACACCCCACTTGGCACGATTGCCGTTGTTGCCAAGGAGCTGGAACGCTACGCCACCAGCCACGCGCACGACGCCGCCGTCGCCGAAGATAGCCGCCTCATCCGCACGGAAGTCGATCGCTGCCGCGAGATTCTCTGGCGCATGAGCGTCTCCGGCGCCCAGCCCGCCGCCTTGGAAACCGAGCGCATTAGTGTGCAGGATCTCATCTCGGGCGTTGTCGCTGAGTTCGCCACTGCCGGTCAGTTACACGTCGAATTCCGCGGCGCGCTTCCGCCGCTGAGGATCCCCAGGCGCTCCGTCGAGCAGGCTCTCATTGCTCTCATCCGGAACGCGTTCGAAGCAAGTGATCCGAACGCCGGAGTTTACCTGGGCATCTCCAGCCGCGCCGGCATTGTGCGCTTTGACGTAAGGGACCACGGCAAGGGTATGACGCCCGAAACGCTCCGGCGCATCTGCGAGCCATTCCACACCACCAAAGCTCCCGGGAAGGGAATGGGTCTAGGTACGTTCCTCGCCCGCATCCTCGCCGAACAACTCGGTGGCAGCCTCACCTACGAATCGGCGCAAAATCGCGGCACCACCGCCACTTTTGAGCTTCCCGCCGCCGATGCCTCGCAGCGAATCTACGCCCATGAGTGAAGAGACAGCGCAGCCGCTCGCACTCCTGGTTGACGATGACGATATCTTCCGCGACCGTCTCAGCCGCGCCTTTCGCTCTCGTGGCTGGGAAGCGGAAACCGCCCCCGATGGGCCCACCGCCTTGCGTCTCGCCGCCGATTG
This sequence comes from Bryobacteraceae bacterium, assembly GCA_040081455.1. GTDB lineage: Bacteria > Acidobacteriota > Terriglobia > Bryobacterales > Bryobacteraceae > Palsa-187. The sequence continues at coordinate 5,462 of JBEBGM010000074.1, read as the reverse complement.
CAGCCCAGATCTTGCCGTTGTCGATCTCCGCTTGCCCGAAATGGGCGGCCTCGATATCGTCCGCGCTCTGCGCCAGCTCGATAAAACCACCCGCATCATCATGCTCACCGGCTACGGCAGCATCGCCACTGCGATCTCCGCCACCAAGCTCGGCGCCGATTATTACCTCAGCAAGCCGGCCGATGTCGAACAAATCCTTTCTGCCTACGAAAATCTGCTGAACGGAGACTCCACCTCTGAAGCGGCCGATGATTTCGAAGTGCCCAGCCTCGCCCGCGTCGAATGGGAGCATATTCAGCGCGTTCTTGCCGATTGCCAGGGCAACATCTCGCAGGCCGCCAAACTTCTCGGCCTCCACCGCCGATCCCTCCAGCGCAAACTCTCCAAATACCCCCCGCGCATCTGACCCTGCGTCGATTTGCCGCATTGTACGCCATGCCAATCGGTCCTAAACTGCGGTTGGATACACTTTGGACCCACGCTCATGACTGCATACATCGAATCGCCCTGCCGCGAAATCGAAACGGAAATCGTCCTTCGCTACCGGCCCGCCGTTTTACCGATGCAGAAGCCGCTTACCCGTCCACAAAGGACGGAAGCCGTTCAAGCTCCGGACGGCAGCCAGAGCTGGTTCGATCGCTGTTACCCTATCCTGTTGCCTGCATCCTTGGTTGTGAACGCTGTGATCGTGTTTCTGTTGGTCGGCCTTATTCGATAGGGAGAATCGGCGCCGAAACCACGCAAAAGACCATGAAACAACTCCGAACCATCCTATTTCTTACGTTGCTGGCCGCCGCCGTGCCTCTCCAGGCCCAGCACCATTCCGACGATCCTCGCCTGGAAAAACTGTACGCAAGCTTTATCTCGCCGTGCTGCTGGCGGGAAAACCTCACCGTCCACGATTCCCCCATCGCCGACGAACTCCGTACCCGAATCGCCTCCATGGTCGCCGCCGGGGAAACCGACGAACACATCAAGGACCTTCTAGTAAAGGAGTACACTAAACAAGTTCTCTCGCTCCCAGAAGGCACCGCCTTCACTTGGCTCTTCGCCACTCCCGCCATGATGCTGCTCATCGGCGGCGCCCTCCTCCTGCTCCTCCTGAAACGAATGCGCCAGTTGCCTGCCACCCCCGCTGTCACCCCCAATCTCATGCCCGCCGACCTCGAAGAAGACTGGGACCAGGACTAATACCACGCCCACCGCTGGCCAGCCAACAAAGTGATCTTCGTTGTCGCTTTGTTCTTGCGTTTCACCCTCGGTCATGAAATGGTGGACACGTGGCGACGACGTCGTTTTGAGTCGTGTCACCACAAGAATGCAGACGTCGCGGGGATAACACCGCGAGGAGGATCGATCGCATCATGTCTCTTTCAAAACGAGCGTTCGCCGAATTCATAGGAACGTTTTGGCTGGTTTTTGGGGGTTGCGGGAGCGCCGTATTGGCCGCCGCCTTCCCGGCCTTGGGAATTGGATTTGTTGGCGTCTCGCTGGCGTTTGGACTCACCGTCCTCACCATGGCATACGCCATCGGCCACATTTCTGGCTGTCATTTGAACCCGGCCGTTTCCGTTGGATTGGCCGTCGGCAAGCGCTTCCCGTTTGCCGAATTGCCCGCCTATGTCGTCTCCCAAGTTCTTGGTGCTGTCGCCGGCTCGGGGATCCTATTTCTGATCGCGAGCGGGAAAGACGGGTTTAGTTTGGCCGGCGGATTCGCCGCGAACGGCTACGCGGTTCACTCGCCGGACCATTACACGCTTGGCGCCGCGTTGACTGCGGAGATCGTTTTGACGTTCATGTTCCTGCTGATCATACTCGGCGCCACCGACCGCAGGGCCCCGCAAGGGTTTGCCCCCATTGCCATCGGCTTGGGACTGACTCTCATTCACCTAATCAGCATCCCCGTGACAAATACCTCCGTGAATCCCGCCAGAAGCACCGGCCCAGCCCTGTTCGTCGGAGGCTGGGCGATCGAACAGTTGTGGCTCTTCTGGGTTGCGCCGATTGCGGGCGCGGTGCTTGCAGGAGTGGTCTATTCCACGTTTTCAGACACTTCGGAAAAGGCGTAACAGGCAACCACTCCTGCCTGACGGTACACGATTCAAGGATGTTCAGGCTCCCGGCGAAGCGTGTCCGTATACTGGGGATAGGAGACTTTTATGCGACTATTCTTGGTCCTCATATCGGCGTCGTTGATTTGTGCCGCGGCAGATACTGGTCGGCTGAAGACGGAAGTAGAGCCAGGCCGCGCCGGGGTTTTTGTTGACGGAAAGTACATCGGGCCGGCGGCCAACTTTAAAATGGCTAGAACTTATGAAATTGCGGCAGGCGAGCACGAAGTGCGCCTGGCCGAGCCGCGCTATCAGGACGTTGTGAAGAAGGTCACCATCACCGCCGGAAAGAAGACCGTGTTGAAGGAAACCATGACGGCTCTCCCCGCCGCGAAACCTCCCTTCGGAAAGCTTCGCATTGAGAACGCGGATCACTTCGCCGCCGTCTATGTCAACGAACATTACATGGGCCACGTGGATGAGTTCAGTAACTTCGCGCAAGGACTTCTGCTGAATCCCGGAAAGTACGAAGTGAAAATCGTCCCTGCCACCGGCTCTCCCGTAACCCAGTCTGTGACCGTCGAGGCGAATAAGACCGTCACAGTAAAATAAGGCCACGACCGAGGCCTGCGGGTCCTTCCAAAAGGTACCCGCGGTGGCACCCTTCGTGTCCGCCACGAAGTCTGTGCCTAAAACATCTCCAGCTGTCCCTCGGTCGGGGACGCCGTCTTCGCTTTTTTCCGGGTCAGGGGACTCCCGACCACCCCTAGAACCTGCACCTCGGTCACTGCGGCCCTCGGTACGAAAATTCTCTGGTTCTGGAACGTCGGGTCCGGAGGCGTAATTTGAAATCCGTTCGCCTCCACAGCCATCAAGTTGTTTGGAATCAGCCCCTCCACCGAATCGCCATCGGTGAATCGCAACCGCACCCACAAACCGGGGGTTTTGGGCCGGGAAGCGAAGTGCCGGTTCGCTTGCCAAGCGTTCGCCTCGTCGAATTCCTTAACAAAAGAAACGACTTTCACTTCTGAGTACAGAAGTTGTACTAGGCTTCCGGATGGCGTGATCACCTCCACCGCGTCCTCGGTGAATCCGTCCGGAGTTTGGACGAATCCAGCCACCGGTTCGCGCTGGAACCGGGTCACGATCACCTTTTTGTTGGTCGATGGAGCCACTTAGAGGGTCTTATTGTGAGTTTTCCCTTACAAACAATTTCCCAAGTATTGTATCATTGGCTCAATGCACGCTTCGGCGGCCTCGTCCAGCCCGCTCCTTGGGAGCATACAGGCGTTTCTCACGTTCTGCCGGGTCGAGAAAGGCCTTGCGCAGAACTCTGTTCAGTCCTATTCCACTGATTTGACGAGACTTGGTACCAAGCTGAAGAAACCCGCTGAGACGATTACCGCTGCCGATCTAACGGCATATGTCGAATCCCTCTATGCCGATCAGCTTTCTCCCCGATCCATAGCACGGCATATCACCACGTTGCGAAACTTCTTTCGATTCCTGATGGAGGACGGAAAAATTCAGTCCGATCCCACCGAATTCTTGGCCTCTCCCAAGCAGTGGTCTACGCTCCCTAAGTACATGAACAAGGGTGAGATGGAATCGCTCGTCACCGCGCCCGCCGTCGATAGCCCCGAAGGCTTTCGCGACCGCGCGATGCTCGAACTTCTCTATGCCGCCGGTCTCCGCGTCACTGAGCTTTGCAAGCTGGAGCTTTCCTCTGTCCAGCGTGAGGCAGGTGTTCTCCGTGTGACCGGCAAGGGCAACAAGCAGCGTCTGGTCCCCTTCGGTGAAGCCGCCGCTGACGCGATCGAACAGTATCTGAACCACGGCCGCGCCGCGCTGCTCAAGGGCCGCGCCAGCCGGTATTTATTTGTCACTGCCCTGCGCGGGCAAGCTATGACGCGTCAGGGTTTTTGGAAGCTGCTTCGGCGGCACGGACGCAAAGCAGGCGTTACACGTACGCTCACACCGCACGTGATCCGCCACACCTTTGCCACACATCTGGTGGAAGGCGGAGCCGATCTCCGAAGCGTGCAAATTATGCTCGGCCACGCCGACATCTCCACCACGCAGGTTTATACACACGTGGCTCAACGTAGGCTGCGTGAGACTGTGGACCAACATCACCCGCGTGCGTGACCAACGCATCGCGGCGGCAGTCTGAGGGCGTAACGAATGGGCGATTACATGTTTATGCTGGAGAGCCACCTGGGCGCGGAGCAATTCCGCGTGGTTGGCTACATGCGCCAGCTCGCCGGTGAAGCCGGTATCAATCTTTTCCTGACGGGCGGCGCGATGCGCGATATCCTCGGCGGCTTCCCCGTCCGCGACCTCGATTTCACTATCGAAGGCAATGCCCTCAAGCTCGCCAAGGTGGCCGAGAAAAAGTTCGGCGCCAAAATTGTCTCCACCGACGAGCTCCGCAAATCCGTCGAGCTGCAATTCCCCGGTGGCGTCGCTGCCGAACTGGGCATGGCCCATCAGGAGCGCTTTACGAAATCCGGCGCTAAGCCGCAAGTCTCCGCCGCCACCATCTACGAGGACCTGCGCTGCCGCGACTTCACCGTTAACGCCATCGCACTGTCCCTCAATAAAGCATCACTCGGACTGCCCATCGACCCCGCTAACGGCGTCGGTGACACCGAACGCAAAGAACTCCGCGCCATCCATAACTATTCGTTCTATGACGACCCCGCGCGTATGCTCCGCCTGATGCGCTTCAAGGTGCGCCTGGGTTACGCCATCGACGAACGTACGCGTCTGCAATACGAAAACGCGCGCGAAGCCGGCATGCTCGAAAAGGTCGCCCCCGAAGCCCTGCACGCCGAACTGCTGCAGATCGCTAACGAGCCGAACTCGGCTGACCTCATGCAACTCCTGGCCGACGAAAAATTGATCGAGCTGCTCAGCCCGGCACTTGCAGGGCCCAAGCTAAATCTGCCGGTGTTCACCAAGCTCCAGAAGGCCCGCCAGATGGTCCCTTTTGGCGCGGATTTCCACCTGAGCGCATTGCCGCTGTTCTTGAATGTTCTTTTCGAAAAGCTGAACCCAAAGGAACGCGCCGCCGTGTGCAAAGCCGCGCAAATTTCGAAGGCCGAACAAAACGCCGCGCAAAAACTCGACGCTATTGCGAAGAAGCTCGAAAAAGACCTGAAGAACCCGAAGCTGGTCAGGCCCTCGCAAGTCTATTCTCTGATCTCCAAAGCCCCCGGCGAGGCCGTACTATTCTTGCTGGTGCACTCCGACCAGCGCCTGGTGCAAGACCGCCTCAAAAACTACTTCCAGAAGTACGTGCCCACGGCCATGGAGGTCACCGACGAATCCGTGTGGGACGGGTTTGCGTCGCGCCTCCGCTACATGAGCGGCAGCTTCGACGATGCCGCCGCATTCGCCCGCTTGGGC
>JBEBGM010000124.1:0-2586 GCA_040081455.1 Bryobacteraceae bacterium | reverse complement strand
CGCAAAGAGGGAATGAAAGATTCAAGTCGTGAGCTGTTTCGAAACAATAGCCGGTCGTCGTCTACCGATAGTGGCGACAAGGGAACGCGTTCCTGAATTCGTTCGAGCCCCGACCGTGAGGGAGGGGATAAATAAAGGAGTTAGGAGCTAGAACTTAGGAGATAGAATAGCGAACGCGGCAGCGCCTCATAGCCCCAATCGTTAGATTGGGGTCAAAAAACGCTCAGTGACCATATCCTTAGCCCAGCAAGCAAGCGGCCCGACTGTCGGATCCAACAAAAAAGGCGGCCGGTTTCCCAGCCGCCTCGTCTGTCACACTTGAAATCCGCCTACTCAAACATATACAACGGAATGCTCGGCGGCGGCACTTCCTCCACCGCGACCTCGCCTGCGCCTTCACCGGCATTCACCGGCTGGCTCACAAGCTGACGGCAGTAGATGCCGCCCTCGCCGAGGAATACTTCAAAATCGGCAGGCCGCGCGAGCGAACCCTGGATCAGCGCTTCGCTGAGCGGGTCCTCGATGTATTTCTGGAGGGCACGGCGCAGCGGCCGCGCGCCGTAGCTGCGGTCGGTGAGCGTCTTGTCCAGAATGTACTTCGCCGCGTCGTCGTTGATGCGGATCTTGATCTGCTTCGCCGCCAGGTTGGCGTTCAACTGCTCGCCCAAAAGGTGCACGATCTTGATCAGATCTTCGTCGTTCAACGACGTGAACAGAATCGTCTCATCCAGGCGGTTCAGGAACTCCGGATTAAACGCCTTCTTCACTTCGCCCATCACCTGATCTTCCACCTTGGCGGGAACGCCAATGCCTGGAGTCGCAAACCCGATGGGGCTCTTCTTATCCAGGAACCGCGCGCCCAGGTTCGAAGTCATGATGATGATGGTGTTCTTGAAGTCCACCGTGTTGCCCAGACCATCGGTCAACTGGCCGTCTTCAAACACCTGCAACAGAATGTTGTACACATCCGGGTGCGCCTTTTCGATTTCATCCAACAGGATGATCGAATACGGCGCGCGCTTCACGCGCTCGGTCAACTGACCGCCTTCTTCGTAACCCACATAGCCCGGAGGCGAACCGATCAGTTTCGACACCGAGTGCTTTTCCATGAACTCGGACATATCGAAGCGGATCAGCGATTTTTCGCTGCCGAACAGGAATTCCGCAAGCGCTCTCGCTACTTCCGTCTTACCAACGCCCGTGGGCCCCAGGAACAGGAACGAGCCCGCAGGACGCTTCGGCGATTTCAAGCCCGCGCGCGAGCGGCGAATGGCGCGTGCCAGCGCGGAGATCGCTTTCTCCTGGCTGATGACGCGCTTGTGCAACTCTTCCTCAATGCGGAGGAGCTTGGAAACTTCCTCTTCCTTGATCGCCGTCATCGGCACGCCGGTCCAGCGCGCGACAACGTCTTCGATATCGTCCTTGGTGACGACGCCCGTCGAAGTATCGTCCAGGTTGTACTTTTCGCGCAGCCCGCGCAGGTTCTCGCGTTCCTTGCGCTCTTCGTCCGAATAGAACCGCGCCTTTTCGAACTCGTGATTCGCGATGGCGTTCTCCATGCGATGCACGATGAACTTGATGCGCTTCTGGATGTCGGCCACTTCGGTCGGCAGCGTCGTCTGGCGCAGTTTCACACGCGCGCCAGCTTCGTCGATCAAATCGATCGCCTTATCCGGCAGGAAGCGGTCCGGAATGAAGCGCACCGAAGTGCTCACGGCATTTTCAATCGCCTCATCGGTATACGCCACGGCGTGGAACTTTTCGTAGCGCTCCTTCACGCCGAACAGAATCTTGGTCGCGTCCTTTTCATCGGGCGGCGGAACCTTCACGGCCTGGAAGCGGCGTTCGAGCGAACGATCCTTCTCGATCGACTTGCGATACTCGGCCGGCGTCGTCGCGCCAATGCACTGGATTTCGCCACGCGAAAGAGCGGGCTTCAAAATGTTCGCGGCATCCAGCGACCCTTCCGCCGAACCCGCGCCCACCAGCGTATGCAACTCGTCGATGAAGATGATGGCGTTCTGGTTCTCCATCAACTCCTTCATGATCGTCTTCAGGCGCTCTTCAAACTGGCCGCGGTACTTGGTGCCCGCGACAATCAGCGAAAGATCGAGCGCCAGAATACGCTTGTCCGCAAGAAACGACGGCACGTCGCCATCGGCCACGCGCTGCGCCAAACCTTCCACAATCGCGGTCTTGCCAACGCCCGGCTCGCCGATCAGCACCGGATTGTTCTTCGTGCGCCGGCAAAGAATCTGCACCACACGTTCCAGTTCGTAATCGCGGCCAATCAACGGATCGAGCAGCCCGTCCATCGCGGCCTGGGTCAGATCGCGGCTGAATTCCGCGAGCAGCGAGCTTTCCTTCGGCCGGCTAGCCGATTTATTTTCCGAGCTCGACCGCTGAATCTCTTCACGAATCTGCGTCAGGCGCAGTCCGCGTTCATGCAGGATGTCGGCGGCAAAGCATTTTTCTTCGCGCAGCAGGCCCAGCAGCAGGTGTTCAGTGCCGATGTGCTTGTGGTTCAGGCGCTCGGCTTCCTCGGCGCCATAGGCAAGCACGCGTTTGCATTCGTGACTTAAGGGC
>JBEBGM010000123.1:0-2586 GCA_040081455.1 Bryobacteraceae bacterium | reverse complement strand
TTCCTTGCCCACTGCGGGACCATATCAGCCAGGCTGACGGAAGAAGAGTAGGGGTCCCATAAGACTCCGAAATTGTTGGTCGCCACGAAACCAACTCTGTATTTAGTTAGCGGTACAAAGTCCCAGTTAGCAGAATAGCCTCCCTTGTCCGTCGTCCGAAGTCCCTCGATCGATCCTGTCTTTGCCGCGCGGGGTGCCGATTCCCGGTGTATCCGGCGGCACTTCATCCGGCCTCCCGTGGTTGCCCTTCACCTCGCCTGTCACGCGTAGCGCCTTCCCGCAGAGAGGGCACAGTATCGGTCCGGTCGTGACGCGCGTTGGCCCTGGATCGCCGACGCGCAGCGCGATGGCCTGCTTCCGTAGTTTTGAATGGGGAGCGTAGATCCCGTAGTAGCGCACGGTGTTGGCGTTCGGCCGGGGAACCAGCTCGGCAAATCGATCCAGAGCCTCGTAGTGCTCGAGCTCCACTTCCGCCGACGTGTCGTGCCGCGGACGCTTCAATCGGAGAACGAGGTTGCCCTGGCCGTTCACCCTGAATTGCTTGTCCAGAAACGGTGGAGCGAGAATGTAGTCCACCAGTTGCTGTAGCTGGGGACGCTCCTCCACCTCGATCGCGTTGCCCACGAAGAGGTGAAATGCGTACGCTCCGTTGACTGGAGCAACTCCTCCCTCCGAGTCGTTCGCTGCTTGGCCGAAGAACTTCAGTCGTTGAGTCCGTGCCTTGGGTAAGCTGAGTAGCCCCTCCACCACATCCGTAGACGCGGCCGTCGTTTGCCAGAAGCCGCGCCGCTTCAGAGCTGCGCAGAACACCAGGCATGCCTCGCGGGCGATCGCAGCGATTTCGGCATCGCTGGGGCGTGGAAGCCTGCGGAACTCAAGTGTCCCGTCCTCGGCTTCGATGAAAACGCCGTCGGGGAAGATGCCGTGGACGTGGTGGTTCGTAACCAGACTCGCAGATGCCCGGTGGGCAACTTCGGCGCACCCTGGGTGGATGCGTTCCCAGGGGACTCCAAACTGCTCCACGGCGGCTCGCCGTTGGTGGCTAAACATCGCCTCGGCGAGCGCGGCGAATCCGCCATCCAGCAGAGCCTTGTCGTAACCGATGATGAAACGGAATGCGGGTGGAAAGCAGAGCACAAGGTGCCGGACAGGGACGTTCCCAATGATGCGATTGATCAGTCGCTCGCCGAGCTCGCGCTGGCGAATCAACAAGCAATAAATGCAGAAGCCGCGTCCCTTGCAGCGGTAGGCCATGTACCTGGAGTAATGCCCGGTTGGACACCCAAGTATCGTGAAGCCGTGTGCGGGGTTTCCGCACCTCAGGAAGTTTCGGAATGCATACCGAACGTACTTGGGAACGTACCGCCTGATACGCTTCCGATAAATTAGCCAAGCTTCAAAATGTAGTTGAATGAACGCCCAAAGGACGGTACCGTAGGGGGCGCGACTCGGAATCGGCGGGTGCGTCATGGCAGCTGCGCATGAAACATGACGCGTGCGTCATAAGCAAGGGGCAAACTACAGCCGGAATGAATGGTGGCCGGACGGAATCACTGGGCGGCCGAGGTCCAAGAGGTCACGCGCCAGCTGCGGGTTCCGGGGGCGTCCCAATGCTCCCCCGGGCCGCCTAACAAGCCGATGAAGCGGAACCGGCTCACTCCGCGCTGGTGGCACGGCCCTTGCCGCTAGATCCCAGTGCCGCGGAATCGGCTTCCTGGGCGGAGTTGGTCCTGATTCGAGAGTCCAATCCAGGGCGCCGCTGGCAAGGGCCGTGCCACCAGCGCTCCGTGTGCCGCTCCGCTTATCGGCGGCGTTAGGCGGCCCTGCGTTTCCTTTACTCCAGATCGGCGAGGAAGGCCAGAGGAGCCGTTGGCCTGACAACTCGTGCTGCCCGCATCCAACATCCTAGGCGGAAGGAGATCGGTTCCTTGCCCACTGCGGGACCATATCAGCCAGGCTGACGGAAGAAGAGTAGGGGTCCCATAAGACTCCGAAATTGTTGGTCGCCACGAAACCAACTCTGAGCTTTCGAACAGCCTAAGGACGACGATAGCCACCAGCCTGCCGAAGTCTCTGATCGACGCAAAGCGGGCGCCGCATAGTTGCCCTGACGTACTGGCAGCAGTACCATAGTTCCGATGGCTTCAAGAGGGCGTCGGGACCGGAGGCCTCAGTCGTGCTACACTGGCTCGATGGCTTCCACTAGAATCCTCACGGCGGTTGGGCTCTTGTCGTTTGGAATAGCGGTGTGTGGCTGTTCGATTCCAGAGGAGCAGCGTACTGCGACGGATCAGCCCACGGTAGAATCCACTGCGCGAACCATGTCATCTAGCAATGGTGGTGCGACGCCACGAGGGGCCAATATGGAATCTCCAACCCTGATGCCGGTGAAACTCGAACAATGGCAGTCCACCCCGTTCACCGCTGGACGTCCCGCCACTCAAGGGGATGTCGATGCGGGTTCGGCCGTGTTCCTCATTGGCGGGGCTGCGAGCACCGCAATCGACATCAAGTTGCCCCACTGCGCGATTCTCTCCGATGCGACTACCGGGAAGAAGACACCCGTAATCCTAATCCAGGCTGAAT
>JBEBGM010000048.1:0-34420 GCA_040081455.1 Bryobacteraceae bacterium | reverse complement strand
GGGTGCGATTGTTGTGGCGCTGGGCAATGTGAACATCGGCGCGTTTGCGAACAACGACGAAATGATGGCTCGCGTGATGACGGCTGCGAAAGCCGAAGGCGAGAAAATGTGGCAGATGCCGCTCGAAGAAGATTACAGGGATCTGCTGAAGAGCACGTTTGCTGATCTTTCGAATGTGGGCGGACGCGCGGGCGGCTCGATCAGCGCGGCGTGGTTCATCAAGGAATTCGCCGATCCGACGCCGTGGGTGCATCTGGATATTGCGGGAACCGCGTGGATGGATGAAGCGAAACCGTTTATGGCAAAAGGGCCGACGGGCGTTTGTGTTCGGACGTTTGCGCGGCTGGCGATGAATTGGGCTTAGGCACGGAGCAAGGACATACGATGAACATTCTCGCGATTGGCGCTCATCCGGATGACATTGAATTTGGATGCGCGCATGTGCTGATCCAGGAAGCGGGTCGGGGGAATCGCGTAAAGCTGTTGGTGTGTTCAAAGGGCGAGGCCGCGTCGAGTGGAACTCCGGAAAGCCGCGAAGCTGAGGCACGCGAGGCGGCGAAGTTGATTGGCGCGGAGATTGAGTTTCTCGATTTCGGCGGCGATTGCCACATGGAACACAAGCGGAAGCATGCGTTCGAGCTTGCCGCGGAGATCCGCCGCTTCCGGCCCGATATTGTGCTGACGCCGCATACGGATGAAAATCAGCATCCCGATCATGCGGTGGTCGGAAAGATCACACGCGATGCCTGCCGCTTTGCTCGCTACGGCGGACTGGATGAACTGAAGGGATTCCATCCAACGGGATACGACGCGCATGCAGTCACGGCGCTTTATTACTACGGAATCACCAAGGAATTCGGCGCGCCGGATGTCGTGATCGATATCGGCGATGCGGTCGCCGCCTGGGAAGCGGCGATGAAGTGTCACGCGAGCCAGATGCGGACGCGGAGTTATGTGGATCTGCGGCTGTCACGGGCGCGCAATTTGGGGCTTTCGATTGGAGTAGAGTACGCTGCTGGATTTTATACGAACGATCCGGTGCGCGTGAAAGCGCTATCGGAAATTGCGCTTTCGTCGAGGCATTTTTAGCGGGATTGCGCCGGGACTGAGCAGCGCCATATGAATTTCAAAGCCGCGCAAAAGCGCGGCTGCCGCCCGAAGGGACGCCCCACTTTATTTAGGGAAGGGCTTCAAAATCGGCGGGTTGGGGACGTCGGTTGGGGTTCGGGCTACGTTGAGGATTGTCGCCAGCAGCGTGTAGTAGCCGACCAGGCCCGTCATGTCGATGACGCCTTGATCGCCAAATTTTTTCTGGGCGCGGGCGAAGGTGGCGTCAGTAACACTTTTGTTTTCCTGCAGCTCCGTGCAGAACTCGTAAACAATTTCCTCCTCTTCCGTCATGCCGGTGGGGCGGCGGCCATCGCCAATGGCATCGGCAACATCTTTCTTAATTCCCTCTTTGATAGCGATGGCGTAATGCGTGGCCCATTCGTAGTTTTGCGTCCAGTGGCGAGCAGTGATGAGGATGGTGAACTCAGTGAGGCGGCGGCCGATGGCACTACCGAAGCGCAGGTATTCGCCAACCGCTTGCACGCGGTTGTCGAGTTCAGGGCTGCGCAGCAACGGAATGAACGGGCCGTTGAGCGCACCACGCGGTCCGGCTTTGACGGCATCAGAAACTCTCTTCTGCGCGGGCGTCATTTTGTCTTCAGCAATGGGAGGAAAACGGTCCTGTGCGGCGGCAACGCTGACGGTGCACATCCATGCGGCGGCGAGCAGTGCTTTGGCTTTGCGGTTCATGACAATTCCCTTCCCAGTTCGTGAATTTCTTTCAGATTACATTGCAGGCGGCGTGTACGGCAGATACGACGCGAACAGCCAGCACAAGAAAAAGACGATCGGCGTTTGGATCAGCAACTGGAGCATGCCGTATCCGACGAGATCGCGCGCTTTGATTTTCAGGATGCCCAGCAACGGCAGCATCCAGAATGGATTCACAAAATTCGGCAGCGCCTCGGCGGCGTTGTAGATTTGCACCACCCAGCCAAGGTGAACCTGATTCGCAATGGCCGCCTGCATCACATAAGGCGCTTCGACGATCCACTTGCTGCCTGCGGATGGGATGAAGATGCCGAGCAGCGCAGAGTAAGCCGCCACTAGAAACGCGTAGGTGTTATGCGTGCTGAGATCGGCGAACAACCGGGCCATCTTGTCAGAGATGCCGGTGCCGACGATCATGCCGAAAATCATCGCGTAGAACGGAAACTGAATGAGCACGCCGCCTGTGGCCGGGACACATTCGGAAACGGCGCGCATGAAACGTTTGGGCCGCCAGTGAAGGAGCAATCCCGCCGTGAGGAACATCAGATTGAAAACATTGAGGTCAAGCGCGGCGAGCGCTCCCTGCGGTGACGTCATGAAGACGTTGACCAGGTACCCGATCAGCATCACCGAGATCAGCACGCTCAACAGCGGACTGTACTCCAGCCACTCGCCGGGACGTGTTCGCTCTTCGAGCTGCGCGCGCTCTTCTCCAAGCGAGATGCCGAAGGACTCTACGGTTTTTGCGTTCGCGCCCGTAGGGGCGGAAAAATAGGCAGTCACGAAGGAAGTCGTGATAAGGATCGCCGCGGTCAGCATGCTTTGCGGCAGAAACATGGATTGTGTCAAGGGGATCAATCCGCTGATGGCGTAAAGCGATTGTGGAATGGATGTTTTTGTTGCCATCAGCATGGCCGCGGACGAGGATAAGCCAAGTGCCCAGACTACGCCCAAGCCGAGATATGCGGCAGCTCCCGCGGCTCGGTAGTCCATCCCTTTAACGCGCCGGGCGACCGCTTTGACAAGGAGTCCGCTGAAAATCAGGCTGAATCCCCAAGAGAGCAGCGACGTGACCAAGGCGAAGATCGCGATCGCGCCGACCGCACCGCGCGGTGTTTTCGGAATGGCGGCAACTCTCTCGATCACTCGGCCGACAGCGGCGGAGGTCGCGACCACATACCCACCGATGATGACCATGGTCATCTGCATGGTGAATGGAACCAACGCCCAAAAACTCTTGCCCGCTTGGATGGCGAGATTGGATGGCGATTCTCCCGCGGCCACGCCGAGCACGAAAACGACGACTACGCCAAGCAATGCGAAGACGAGCGGATCCGGGAACCACTTCTCGCTCCAGTTGGCGAGGGCAGCGCCGATCTGTGCCAAGCGGCCCTCGGCGACATCCGAATGATCTTGAGTTCTCGTTTCCACGCCTTGCTATCATAAGCGATTTGGCAGAGAAAAACTCCGCCATTTGGATTTTGCCGATTCTCCTGGGGAGCAACGAGAGTGAACAAACTTTTTCACAACGCAACAGAGGCTGTGGCCGATATTCACGATGGCGCCTCCGTGATGATCGGCGGCTTTGGCCTTTGCGGAATTCCGGAGAACCTGATTGCCGCACTGGTGCGGAAGGGCGCGAAGAATCTGAACACCATCAGCAACAACATGGGCATTGACGGCTGCGGCATGGGGCTGATGCTGGAAGCCGGGATGATCGCCTCGCATGTGGGCAGCTACGTGGGCGAGAACAAGTTGCTGGAGACGCTGGTGATCGGCGGAAAGTTGAACTTGAAACTGCTCCCGCAGGGCACGCTCGCCGAATGCATTCGCGCGGGCGGGGCGGGAATTCCCGCGTTCTTCACCCCCACCGGTGTGGGCACCGTTGTCGCCGAGGGCAAAGAGACGCGCGTTTTCCAAGGGCGGACGTTCATCATGGAAAAGGCTCTCACGGCGGATTTCGCACTGGTGAAGGCCTGGAAGGGCGACCGTATGGGCAATTTGATTTATCGTAAAACGGCGCGCAACTTCAATCCGATGATGGCGTCGGCGGCGAAGATCACGATCGCGGAGGTGGAGGAGATTGTAGAGCCGGGCGAGATCGATCCGGACCAAATCATGACGCCCGGAATCTTTGTGAAGCGTGTAGTCAAAGGAGATCACTTCGAGAAACGGATCGAACGGAGGACGGTACGTGAGCAATAAAAGTATGGACCCTCGCGAAAAGATTGCACGCCGTGCCGCCCGGGAGTTGCACGATGGATTCTACGTAAACCTCGGCATCGGCATTCCGACTCTTGTGGCGAACTTTGTGCCGCCCGGTGTTGAGGTGATTCTGCAATCGGAAAACGGAATGTTGGGCGTGGGTCCTTATCCGCTGAAGGGCCACGAGGATCCGGACCTGATCAACGCGGGCAAAGAAACGGTGACTGAAATCCCGGGCACGGTGTTCATGTCGAGCGCCGATTCATTCGCGCTGATCCGCGGCGGGCACATTGACCTCAGCATTCTGGGCGCGATGGAAGTGGATCAAAAGGGCAACCTCGCGAACTGGATGATTCCCGGCAAGGTGGTGAAGGGCATGGGCGGCGCAATGGACCTGGTGGCCGGCGCCCGGCGCGTCATCGTTGCCATGGAACATCACACCAAGACGGGCACTCCGAAAATTCTAGAGGCATGCACGCTTCCGATCACCGGCCTTGGCGTGGTGGATACGATCATGACCGAGCTCGCCGTAATTAAGGTGACACCTGAAGGGCTGCTGCTGCAGGAAATCGCGCCGGAAGCGAGTGTTGAGGATGTGCAGAAAGTAACCGGAGCAAAGTTGATCGTGCGGAATCCGTTACCGCTCGCGTTCTAACGATTTTGCGCGCATTGGTAGAATGAAGAAAGATCATGACCTTCGACGAATTGGAAAGAGAGTATGTTACGCTCCGCCAGCAGGCCGACGCTGTGCGGAGCTATCTTTGACGCGCCCGCCCGCAAGAGCCAGCTAGACAAGCTGGAGGAAATCATCAATCAGCCGGACTTCTGGTCCACGCCGGAAAAGAGCCAGAAGGTGATGCAGGATCGCAAGCGCCTGGAGGAACAACTGGCGCAAGATTCGAGAATCGCCGCGCTGACTTCGGATGTAGACACGCTGCTCGAGTTAGGCAAAGAGGGCGAGGACGTTGCCCGCGAACTTGAGCGCGAAATCAAGAATCTGTCGGGTTATTTGGAACGCCTGGAAACGCAAATGCTGCTTTCGGGCGAAAATGACTCCCGGAGCGCAATCATCACCATCCACCCCGGCGCTGGCGGAACCGAAAGCCAGGACTGGGCGGAGATGCTGCTGCGCATGTACTTGCGGTGGGCCGAGCGCAACGGCTTTGAGACCATCATCACGGATCGTTTGGAAGGTGAAGGCGCGGGCATCAAATCAGCAACGTTCGAAGTGAATGGCGAAAACGCCTACGGAATGCTGCAAAGCGAAGTAGGCGTACATCGCCTAGTCCGCATTTCCCCGTTCGACGCGAACGCACGGCGCCACACGTCGTTTGCGTCGGTGTTCGTTTATCCGCAGATCGACGATGAAATCAACATTGAGATCAAGCCGGAAGACTTGCGCGTGGATACGTTCCGCGCGGGCGGCGCCGGTGGACAACACGTCAACCGTACCGATTCGGCGGTGCGCATGACGCACTTGCCCACGGGCATCGTGGTGCAGTGCCAGAATGAGCGCAGCCAACATAAGAACCGCGCCAGCGCGATGAAGCAATTGCGCGCGAAACTCTACGAACACGAGATGGAGAAGAAGCGCGTCGAGGATCGGAAACTGGAAGATACAAAGCTCGGCATCAACTTCGGCAGCCAGATTCGCAGCTACGTTCTTGCGCCGTACCGGATGATTAAGGATCACCGCACGAAATTTTCCGTGGGCGATGTGGACAAAGTGCTGGACGGCGATTTAGAGGCGTTCATGCATGCCTACCTAGTATTCCGGAAGACCGGCAAGACGGCGGCCAGCGGGCCCGATAAGGACGATCTCGACTAGAGATCAAGCAAGAATTCACACGGCATGATCACGATTGCGGAGGCCGCGGAACGGATTCGCTCTGGCGAGTTGGTCGCTCTGCCAACGGAGACGGTGTATGGCTTGGGGGCAAACGCCCTGGACGCCGCGGCGGTGGCGAAGATCTACGCATTGAAACGGCGCCCAGCCACCAGTCCACTGATCGTACATGTCGATTCCGTCGAGATGGCCAAGTCGCTGGTGCGGGAGTGGCCGGAGGAAGCCGATCGGTTGGCTCGGAAGTATTGGCCTGGGCCGCTGACACTGGTGTTACCCAAAGCCGCCGCGGTTCCCGACATCGTGAGTGCCGGATTGCCTACGGTGGGCATTCGCATGCCGAAGCATCCGATGGCGCTCGAACTGATTCGCTTGGCGGGCGTGCCGATTGCCGCTCCAAGCGCGAACAAATTCACGGGACTATCACCGACATCGGCACAACATGTGCGCGAAGCGTTTGGCGATGCAGTGCCGGTGATCGATGGTGGGCCGTGCGAAGTGGGGATTGAATCGACTGTGGTTGCGATCGAAAGCGGAAGAATTCATCTGCTCAGACCAGGGATGATTTCACTTATGGATGTCGAGCGCGCAAGTGCTCCGGACGAAGGCGCGGCGCACCCGGCGCCGGGCATGCATGAGAGGCACTACAGTCCGCGAACGCGGCTCCTGCTGATTTCCGATCCATCGCAATTGCCGGACCACCGCGGAGCGTATCTGTGGAGAACGAACACGGGACCGGCAGCGCGATTGGTGCGGATGCCGTCCGATCCCACGGCTTATGCGGCGCGGCTTTACGGTGCGCTGCATGAACTGGACCGGGAAGACTGGCCTTGGATTGCTGTGGAGATGCCACCGAAGACCAGCGAATGGGAAGCGGTGCTTGATCGCTTGCGGAGGGCAGCAACAAAATGAATACTGGACTCAACCTGATTCAGGAAATCGATCAAACCATCACGGCCACGCCAACCCTCTGGTGGCTGGGGCACGGCGGATTCATCGTCCGGTTCGCCACGATCACGTTCTATGTGGACGCGAATCTGTCGCAACCAGGAGCTCCGATGGAGCCTTCGCTGGTGCGCAACGCGGACATGCTGCTCGCCACGCATGCGCACCCGGGTCACCTGGACCCGGCGACGATCGTACCCATTCTGCATCAATGTTCGCGCGCAAAAGTGGTGATACCGAAGAGCGCTTGCGAACTTGCGCATGAGGCAGGCGTTCCTTACAACCGGATGACCACCACTGACGACGGCTTGCGCGTGGAGTATTGGAAGGACGATCTCTACGGGCGGGTTTATGCGGTGCCCTCAGCGCATCCGGAATTGGATCACACGCCCATCGGCGGATATCCGTACCTGGGCTACCTGATGCGCTTCGGACGCTGGACGATTTACCATGCGGGCGATTGCGTGCCTTACGAAAAATTGGCGGATCGGCTGAAGCCTTACACCGTGAGCGTCGCGCTGCTGCCAGTGGGTGGAAACAATTTTTCAGTTGCGCAGGCCGCGCAGCTCGCCGAAGATATTGGCGCGAAATGGGTGGTGCCGATGCACTGCTCCGCCGCAACGGCGCAGGAATTTGAGAATCACATGCTGGGCCATCGGCCTTATCAGCAGTTCAAGGTGCTGCAGCCGGGCGAAAAGTGGACGGTGCCGGAGGACTAAGCCCCCGGGCGCGCACATTCTCGCCTAGCGCTGCCCTGCGGGACGGGGGCGCGTCACGCCGAAGTGATCGGCGACCTCGTCGGCGAATCCGAGCGGTCCTGTGCGGATGTCGTCGGAATCGGGCAGCATCGTCGAGTTCCACTCATCGTAGGCCGAAAGCATCTGCTTGTAGACATCTGGCCGGCGATCCTTCAAATTCGCGCGTTCCAGCGGATCATCCACAACGTTAAACAGAAAATCGTTGCCGTTGATGCGGACGAACTTCAGGTCGCCATCGCGCAATGCCTTTTGTTGATTGAAGTGGTAGCGCCAATACAAGCGGCGCGGTACCGGCACGGCGGCTTGCGTCAATTGCGGGAGCAAACTGATGCCATCGGGCGGATAAGCGGGATCGGGTGAACCACCGGCCGCTGCAAGAAACGTGGGAAGCCAATCCATGGTGACGCCAACTTGATTGGTTGTGCTGCCCGCTCTGATATGACCCGGCCAGCGAACCAGCGCCGGGATGCGCAATCCGCCTTCCAGCAGTTCCGTCTTCTTTCCCGAGAACGGCCAGGTGTCAGCAAAACGTTCACCGCCGTTATCACTGGTGAAGACGACGATCGTGTTACTGGCGATCTTGTTGTTGTCGAGCGCCTTCAAAACCTTGCCGACATTGACGTCCATGCGCGTGACCATCTCCGCGTAGGTTTTCATCGTGCCGCTGTCGTGGCCATTCAGCATTTTGATTTTCTGGGCCTCGGCCTCATCGGCGGGACCTTCCCACGGCCAGTGCGGCGCGTTGAAATGCAAGCTGAGCAGAAACGGCTGCTTTTGTTTCGCGTAGCCATCGATGGCTTTCACCGCGTGATCGCCCATCAAATCGGTGAGGTAGCCGACTTCGTGAACCTGGGCGTCGCCGTCCCAAAGGTCCTCGCCGTACATCGTTTCGCCTTCACCAAATTTGTGGGTGAAGTAGTCGAGCGCGCCCCAACGGAAGCCCCAGAAGTGGTCGTATCCACTTTTCAGCGGACCGAAATTCGGCAGTCCCCCAAGGTGCCACTTGCCGACAAGCGTTGTTCCGTATCCGGCTTTCTTCAGGAGCGAAGGCATCGTGGGATGCTCGGGCGGAAGGCCCAGGGGACTATTGTTGCGGATGGGCTCTTCGAGACCGGCGCGCAAGCGGTATTGGTAACGGCCTGTGATCAGAGCAATTCTTGTCGCCGAGCACACAGCTGAGTTCGCATAGGCCTGCAGGAACTTGACGCCCTGCGTGGCGAGCGTATCGATGTTCGGCGTTTTGTATTCACGACGGCCATAGCAGGAGAGATCCGCGTAGCCCAGGTCATCCGCCATGATGTAGATGATGTTGGGTTTGCTGGCGGCGGCGTTCCTCGTTTGGGCCTGGGCGGTCAGTGCCAGGGGCACCGCGGCAGTGGCGGCAAGCGCCTTGCGGCGAGTGATCGTGTTGTCAGCCATGAGTATCCTTCGTTGACGGATCGAAGAGAGATTATATCGAAGGAGGATTATTCGTCGTACCACGCCCTCCACTCGGGCACCTTAGGCACGAACTTCCGCACGAGTAGCATTCCCGTGACAAATCCGCCAATATGGGCGAACCAGGCGATACCGCCACCGGTGTAATCCGCCGTCGCCAAGGAACCGAAGCCGCTGAAGATTTGAATGACGAACCACCAGATCAGCATCAGCCAGGCGGGAATTTCCGTCGTTGTGAAGAAGATGAAAATTGGGATCAGTGTGACGATTCGCGAGCGCGGAAACTTCACCAGATATGCGCCCATCACGCCCGCGATTGCACCGCTCGCACCGATGGTGGGAATGCGTGAGTAGGGATTGGCGATCACCTGCACCACAGCGGCGGCCAATCCGCACAGGATGTAAAAACCGAAAAACTTGCCGGAGCCAAGCAGATCCTCCACATTGCGGCCGTATACCCACAGGAACAGCATGTTGCCGAGCAGGTGCGTCCAGCCCCCATGCAGGAACATGGAGGTAAACAGGGTATAAAGGTGGCCTGAGATCGCGTCTGGCACGATGCCCCAACGGAAGACAAAACCTTCCAGTCGGAAACTGCCCAAGGACGCCTGATAGAGAAAAATCAGGATATTGAGCGTAATGATGATGCCGATGGCAACGGCGGCCGAATGGGTGCGCTGAGTGGAACGAAGAGGGATCATCGGCGCGAATCGTTACGACCAGTCAGGATGCCCCTAATTCTTCGAGGCGGGCATTTCGTAAACGTAAATGAGATGCGCACGCGCGCCTTCGGAGCGATCGACAACAGTCGGCTTCCATCCCGGCACAGGATAAGTGTGAGAGATCACGCGGGCACCGGCGCGCAACAATTTTTCGAGGCGCGGACGGAGCTTTTCATTGAGCGATGAAGCCAAGTATAGCGTCACGACATCTGCACTGCTGACGTCGGCTTCGAGGACATCGCCTTCCATAACCTTGGCTTGGTCGGCAAGTCCTTCCTTCTGGATCGCTTCGTTCGCTTTGGCAACAAGCTTTGGAGAAATCTCGACGCCGACCGCTTTCGCTTTGTACTTTTCGGCGGCTGCTATGACGATGCGGCCATCACCCGAACCCAGATCGTACAGCTTTTCGCCAGGCTTCAAGTGGGCCAACTCCAACATCCGGTCCACCACATGCACCGGGGACGAAACGAAAGGAGCCAACCGATTGACGTACTTGGGTGTTTGCGCGCCGGCCGTAGTGGCCATCGCCAGGAGTAAGAGAACGCCGGGTACTGCCTTGAAACGCAAAGAACTAGTCACGGGTGTTGCTCATCGCGTGGACTCCGGGGAACTTTTTCCACGCTGTGCCTTCATTATACGCGATACCATGTCGGTCATCGAAAACCACAGGTCGCGCGGGCGGCTGATCGTAAACTCGGTGCCGCGGAACACTCGGATCGCACGGCCAATGGAATCGCGCCACGGAACCGCCGACGGATTCAGCGCGTAATTCATATAAAACACTGGATAATCGATGCTCGCGAACGGCTTCAACGTATCTTCGGGAACGGATTGATCCAGCATGATTTTGGGCCCTGCGAAAATCAGGGCGTCAGGATGGTCGTCCGTCGCCATCTCAGTCTGGATGAGGTCCGCCAAAAATTCCGTGTCTCCATGCTTCTGTTGCAAGCGGCGCGTATCGACAACCCCCAGCTTGATGGACTTGAGCGCTTCCCCAAGCGCAGGAAAATCGATCTGATTATCGGACTCTTGCCGGTACAGCACTTTTTGCTCTTGAATGTTGAACGCGACCACCGAAAATTTGCCAAATTCAGGCTGGCGGGCGATCTGGCGGAGAATCGTGACCAGCGCGATCGTATCCTGCGGACGTAGCGATGACGCACGCGAATTCTGTGGTGCGAAGTTGACAAGCACTTTGATTTTGAGCGGAACCGGCTCCAGTTTGCGGGTGACGTCCGGTTCTTCCGTGAACTGCTCCAGATGCGCGGCTTCGACAACACCGGCGTCAATCTCCAGGTGCATGTCTTTGTCTTTGCTGGGCAGTTCCGCCTTGGCATCCCAATAAAAGGAGCACACGCTTTCCGTACGGTCGCGCATCAGCCAGTCCACGTGATATTCGCCTTCTCCCAGATCGATCATCCCGTCGAGCACAGCATCCCCTTTGGCGTCTTCCTCGATCTTGGGGACCGTGAAGTGCTGAATGAAATAAAGGGGTTCCGATTTCTTGGACGTGGGAGTGACGCGGAAGAGTACATTCAACATGTTCGATTCGCCCGCGATGTCGCGGAGAGGAACGTTGACGGAAAAACCAAGGTGGAAACGGAGATCGAAGCCGAGTGTCGGCTTCTCCGGAGTAACCGTACACTCGATTTCCTTGCGGACGTCCTGGGCTTCGAGCACGGCCAGATCGCTGCCGACGACGTGCACTTGTGCGCCGGGTACGCCCAACAAAGATTGAGCACTAGCGGGAAGGGCCAGTCCGGCGCAAAGTAAGCTGAAGGCCCCGATCTTCTTGCGTCCGCTGCCCAGTACGAATTTGCCAAGTAAACACTGCTTGCGCCCACACATCGAATCGCTCCTGGCCTCTCCAACCACTCCTCGCACCCAGCCAGACTCGCGAATCGATTGACCACGCTTGCCCGACCCCAACCACTGCCTTTGGAGAAAATGATACACCCGGGAGAAGGGCGGTGGAAGGGGCTCGATCCAGCAGCTGTTTTGTAAGCATACTTGCGCGCGACAGGACACTGGCCCACGGCAGCGCCCTGTGTTACGTTGATGAAATCATGGCAAGCCGCAGCGTTAATAAAGTGATTCTGATTGGGCACCTCGGCCGGGACGCCGAAACCGCCTACACCGCCTCGCAGACGGCGGTAACGAAATTTTCCGTAGCCACCAGCCGCCGCTGGAAAGACCAGCAATCCGGCGAGTGGAAAGAAGAAACCGATTGGACGCGCGTCGTTTTGTGGCGCGGCGAAAACGTGGCGCCGTACCTGACGAAGGGCACGCAAGTGTACGTGGAAGGCCGCTTGCAAACGCGCAGCTACGACGATAAAGACGGCAAAAAAGTCTGGGCGACGGACGTGATCGCCGATCAAGTGATTCTGCTCGGTGGCCGAGGTTCGGGCGGCGGGGCCGGTGCCGACGAAGGCTTCTCGCAGGAACCCACTGGCATGCGCAGCGCACCGCGCGGACGCCAGGCTCCGGCACCGTCGGGCCCGCCAATGGGCGGGGATGGCATCACGGACGATGATGTGCCGTTTTAGGCAGACGGCAAATCGTTCGTTTCGGAAGCCCGGCCTGCTTGGCCGGGTTTTCTTTTTTGTGGACAGCTTCCACGGATTTGTTCATACTCAGTTGCGCGACCAGCGGCCGCGCGCCGGCCAGAGGCCCGCCCCACCATCAACCCCTTCCCGCAACATACAAGTTATTCAGCGCGTGAACAATCATCGGCGCGTACAGAGAGCCGTGTTTCTGTGTCTGTCCGGCCGTTTTGGACCACGCCAGCAACAAGCCGAAGAGCCACAGGAAGACAATCGGTTGAATAACGCCGAGCGGTTCGCGCAGGCGGCCCTGAAAGTACCAGCCGGGCAGGTGCATAGCGGCGAATGCGAGAGCCGCGTAGTTGTTCGCTTTGCTCTGAGGGATGCCGCGCTCAACAAGCTCAGGCAAGTAGAATCCGCGCAGCGCCCACTCCTCTGCGAAGGGACTCACGAGCGCCGCACTCACCAATGTTAGGTCCATCAACGGCAACCCGAACGCCGCGCCACCGAAAAGGAAATCGAGAGCGAACGAAACTGCCAGCACTGCCAGGCCTATCAAGAAACCGAAGCCGATTCCCTTCCCTGGTTCACGAAGCGCGAAGTAGTCGGCTATCGACCCATGGCGCATTCGCTTGACGAAAACAATCGTCGGCAGCACCCAGATCAAGAGCTTGGCGGACATCCAGAAAATCGTGTCGGCATCGCTGCCGAAGCCGAATGCACTGCGCACCTGAAGATTTACCAGCCATGCGACCACCCACGCCGCACAGAGCGATAACGGATAGGCGAGTGCGAAGGTCATGGCACAGTGGGACAGGATTGCGTCCTGCGGCCGGATTGTATCCGGCCAACGGAATCAGGTGACATTAACTGGCTTGATGGGCGGGTTGGAAACCCGCCGCAGGATGGAATCAAGCCCCACTTTTGCCGCCACATCTATGGGGTCACCGCCGTTGCGCCGAGGATCTTGCGGCTGGCTCGATCCTGTACAAGGACGACGTACTTCAGGTTGTCGCGCTTCCAGTTGGGCTTGAAACGGAGGTGCATCGTGTAAGACGCCGGGCTGTCCGGTGTGATGCGTCCGAGTGACACCAGGCTCCGCACGACGCCCGTATGGAGTAGCTTGCGTCCGCGATTTTCGCCGCCTGTCACACTGGTGACCAGTTTGTTCTCCGTCACCGCCAACATCACATCGCACAAGCCGGCGTCCGCGGGGATGTGGTCCACTTTCACTCTTGCCACCGATACCGATTGAAACTCGACGTCCACCGTGGCCTTCGCACCTTTGGCTGCGCGCGTGATGGCGTCACGGACCAGTCTTGGATCGGAACCCAACACCTGGAACTGCCCGTTGATAACCGCTTGCGGCGTATAGATGTCGTCGATGCGGAACTGGCGGCCGTAATCGTTCTGGCGTGTGGTGAGAGCGCGGGAGGAATAAGGATCGCGCCACGCAGCATCATCCCAGTAATCGACGTGTTCCTCCATCGCAATGATTTCAACCCCCGGAATCGGCTGGTCACGATCAAAACTGGACAAAAGCTCATCGGCTGGCGGGCAGCTGTCACAGCCCTCCGAGGTGAAAAGTTCGACGATTACAGGAACGCGGCGGGCCTGCGGAATTGGATTTTTTTTTGCCAAGGCTTCCGGTGGCGGCGTCGTAGCCTGCAGCGTCATCGCCACGGCCAGAGTCACGACCGCGCCACCCACGGCCAACCATGAGCGCTCCCTCAACATTACCCACCAGCACAGCACATTCTTACTCTAATCCAGAAAAACGACAGTCACAGGGACCGGACCGTTCGCGCAGACCGAATCAGGACTCGGTTCCTCTGGCCATGCTACGTTGAATTCTTGGACAACTTTTTCGGCAATCGCGGGGTGGTGGATGCGCTCACGGACATGATCCGGCGGGACCGCATTCCGCAAACCATTTTGCTTTCGGGGCCCGAAGGCGCGGGCAAAGCCACGCTGGCGCGGCGGTTCGCGGCGCAGTTGCTGAGCGATGCGCACAAGATCGAACAAGACGATCTGAGCCTGGAAAATAATGCCGAGATCATCGTGGACCGCGAAAAATGGCCCGCGGATAAGCGTAACAACGATCCGCTTCTGTTCGCCTCGCACCCCGATTTCCTGACCTTTCCGCCGGACGGACCGCTGCGGCAGATCACCATCGAGCAGATGCGCTACTTGAAGGACCGCGGTCAGATGAAGCCACTCAAAGGCAAGTGGCGCGTGTTCCTGATCGATGGCATTGACCGGGCGAATGAGCAGGCGGCGAACTCTCTGCTCAAGACGTTGGAAGAGCCGCCGGAGCACCTAATCCTCATCATGACGGCGCGGAATCCATACGATCTGCTGATCACAATTCGCTCGCGCTCCGTTCCGTTTGCATTAGGACGATTGAACGACGAAGAAATGCGGGCATTCATGTCCACACGCCAACTAGATCATCCAGAGCGCCGCGCGGCGTTGGCGGATGGTTTGCCGGGATTGGCGGTTTCGCTCGATTTGGAAGCGTATGACCGGCGTAGGGAATCGATGCTCTCGTTGTTGGGCGTTGCCTCTGGAGCCGAATCCTTCGGCGCATGGATGAAGCATTCCGATTCTATCGCCGCGCGGAGAACAGAGAAGCTCGATTCTTATTTGGATGTTCTGTACATTCTGCTTGAAGACATGCTGCGTATTTCCAACGGAGTGAGAAAGATCCGGAATGAGGACGTACGCAGCAGATTGGAAACGCTGGCGCGCGGCGCGGGTTTTCCCTGGCTGCGCGCGGCAGTAGGACAGGTGGACGAACTCTTCCGCCTGGTGCGGCGCAACATCCAGAAATCCATCGCTTTGGACGCCTTGGCAACCTCGCTGCGGGCGGTGGTTCCTCAAGGTGTCCCGCAAGGGGCTTTGCGCGGGAAATAACAACGTGCTATCAAGGAACTAACGGCACATTAAAACCGTTTCTTCCGCCAGCAGCAAGGAGCCCCCGTGGAGCCCGTCAATCGTAAACTCATACGGCCTTCGTTCAATGAGGCCAAATCCGAAGCCAAAAGCAGTAAACCGCACGCGCGACCCGAAGGCGCCAAGAGATCCACTCCCCCGGATCAAACCAATGCGGAAAATTTCTACTACCTGAAGCAGATGCAAACCAAGACGCCGATGACCATCGTCCTGCGCGACGGTGAAGTGATCAACGGCGTGATTGAGTGGTACGACAAGGATTGCCTGAAGGTGAACCGGGAAGGCGATCCGAATCTGCTGCTGTTCAAAGGCAACATCAAGTACATGTACAAGGCGTAGCGCGTACCGCGCCACGCAAGCAGTCGTGGGATTAGTGCGTCTTCACGTAGCCGGAGACCGCGTTGGTACGTGTGCGTCCAGGAACGCACGAGCCTGCCGCTTGAGCAGATCGCGGCCAACGGTTGCCGGACCGACCTCGCCGTGCTCGACCGGGCAGTGGTCTTTCTCGAAGACGAAGCAAACAGTATCTTTTTGACGGAGAGAATTCGAGAAGCGGACCGCATCGGCCGGAGCCGATTCCGGAAATCGAGAACAGCGCCCGCGTGGGTAACCGGTATTGCACATTTCTCGCAGGTCGGCTTCGGCGGGCGTAAACGAAACAGTTGTGGCGCAACATTCACCCTCCCAGGCATCGCCTAAGGGCAGGCGCGGCGGCGGGTCCCAAGGACCAGGACCGATGCGGTGGATGGGGAAAAAGAACGGACAGGCCACGACGGCATCCTAGCAGATCGGGCAAGTGGGTTCCCGTACGCCGCCTATTTCCCCACACGGTATGCTAGGACTTGGCTACTTCACGAATCGACACACTCCGGCAAATGGCCGAACAGCAGCCCGCCAGCGTTTTTGTGCGCTACGGGTTGGCGATGGAATACGTCAAGGCGGGGGAATTGGCAAATGCGATCCCGGAATTTGAGGCCGTGCTGGCCGTAGATCCCTCTTATTCCGCGGCCTACTATCACGGCGGACAGACGTTGGAAAAAATGGGCAATCTGGACGGGGCGCGCGACCTATACCGGCGCGGCATTGAAAGCTCCAAAGATCCGCACGCCCGCGGCGAGCTGGAGGCCGCGCTGAGTATACTGGGCGATTAGAGGAATTTTTTGACACGATACGCCCTCATTGCGATGCTGGTTCTTGGAAGCCTGCCGGTGCTGCCGCAGGTACCCGCCGCACCGTCGCGTTCCGCGGTCAAACGGCAGGCTCCGGGCGAGCAAAACCAGATTGACAGCAGTGAGGCGCTGTTCACCGTACTTGCGGCCATCAACGTCGCGGGCTACGACGATCAGGTAGACGCGGTGTCGACGCATCCGTTCCGCCATACCTTAAGAACGCAGCTTTTGGCAGCGGCCAGCAAGTTGGACAGCGCTTGGGAATTGCGGCGTTTCTATCGCGATCACGCCTTGAAAGATCCCAAGGCCGAGTTGAGCCGGTACATTTCGTACGGCCTGCTGATCAACGGTCCTCCGGATTTCGGCTATCAGGATCCGGACATGCTGCGGCCCGCGGATGTTTCGTCGCTCGAAGGTCTGTCGCCGTTGCTTGCGGCCTTCTACAAGGAAGCGAAGCTCGAAGAGCTATGGCGGAAAGCGCAGCCGGCTTACGATCAGATGATTGAGGCTTACCATGAGCCTGTAACCAACTCAATTCTCCGCACGAACGCGTATCTCCGCAACGCCACCAGTGGTTACCTGGGCCGCCGTTTTCTTATTTACGTGGATGTTTTGGGTGCGCCGAATCAGGTGCAAACGCGTCTTTACGGAGACGATTACTTCGTGGTGGTGACGCCCAGTCCGGCGCCGCAAATTGAAGGAATCCGGCACGCGTATTTGCACTATCTGGTGGACCCGCTCGGCTTCAAGTTCGCCGAAGACATTAAGAAGAAGCATGCACTGGGCGATTATGCTCAAGGCGCGCCGCTGCTCGAGCAGGGGTACAAGGAAGATTTCGTTCTACTGACGACGGAGTGCGCGATCAAAGCCGTAGAGGCTCGCATGGATCGCCGTCCGGCGGCCGTGGACCAAGCATTAAAGGAAGGGTACGTGCTGACGCCGGCATTGGCCGAGCAACTGGCGATCTACGAGAAGCAGGACGTCGCCATGCGGCTGTACTTCCCCAACATGATTGCCGCGCTGGACTTCAAAAAGGAAGAGAAGCGCCTGGAAAATGTCGAGTTCGCCAACGCCCGCGAACAGCGCGTGGTACGTGCCGCGCAGAACGTGAAGGCTCCGGAATTGACCGGCGCGGCCAAAACACTTGCCGATGCCGAGCAAGCATACACGGATCGCGATTTGGATCGGGCAAAGAACACGTACCTGCGTGCGCTGGAAGAAACGTCAGACCGCCCGCTGCACGCGAAATCCTATTACGGACTGGCAAGAATTGCGATATTGCAGAGAGACCCTGAAACGGGCGACCGCCTGTTCCGCAAGGCACTCGAATTGGATCCTGACCCGGAAACCAAGGCTTGGAGCTTATTGTATTTGGCACGGCTGGCCGATTCCCAGGGGGAACGCGACGAGGCCCAGGAGCACTACAAAGCCGCGCTGGCCGTGGATGGCGCTCCGGAGACGGTGCGCAATGCTGCCGAAAAGGGTATCAAGGAGGCGTTCGTCAACGGGCAGGCGGCGAAGCAGTAAAATCAAAGAACGGATTACAGTGGCGCGGCAAGCTGCGATAAAGCGGGAAGTATCATCCGGGCTGCCAAAGCAACTGACCCTACTTTCGGCGAACACTTTCTAATCGGGATGAGCGGAGAACTGGCGGTTCTGGAACGCGCGTTGGGCCATGAGTTTCAGGATCGTCAGCTTCTGACGCAGGCCCTGACCCACAAGTCGCGCATCTATGAAAAGTCGGTGGAAGGCATTCCGTCGGCAGACAACGAACAGTTGGAATTCTTGGGAGATTCCATTCTGGGCTTTGTCGTCAGCGAGTGCCTGGTACGCCGTTTCGCTGCCTATCCTGAGGGACGCTTATCCAAGCTCAAAGCCCATCTGGTGAGCGCCGCACACCTTCATGAAGTTGCGCAGGAATTGAAATTGGGCGAATATCTTTTCCTCGGCAGGGGTGAGGAACTGAGCGGCGGCCGTGAAAAAAAGGCGCTGCTTTCGGATGCCGTGGAAGCGTTGATCGCGGCAATCTACCTGGACTCCGGCCTCCAGCAGGCCCAGCGTTTTATCGAAGAACGAATTGTCGGCAATCTAGATGCTCCAAGCGAGGGAGTGGAAGCCGTCAACGATTTCAAGAGCGCTCTGCAGGAAGCCGCGCAGTCACTGAAACTGCCGCCTCCGCGTTACGTGATCGTGGCCGAGGAAGGGCCTGAGCACTCCAAGACATTTACCGTGGAAGTCCGGCTGGGCAAGGATTTGAACAGCCAAGCCAAGGGACTTTCCAAGAAAGCCGCCGGACAAAAAGCCGCGCGGCAGATTTTGGAACAAATTGCGGCCCTCGATCAGTAGCGGGCGATTCCGGCGGGGGTACGTGGTAGAATTTCGGACATCAATGCACCGGGTATGTGCCGTTGCGTGCATGTTTGGGGCGATCGCTCTTGCCGACGAGCCAAAGCCTCTGGACAATCGGTCTCTGGGTGACCGGGCACGCCAGTATCTCGTGGACCTCGTCCGGCTGGACACCTCCAATCCACCGGGTAACGAAACTCGTGTCGCCGATTATCTAAAGGAAGTCGCGGACGCAAATGGCATCCCGAACGAATTGCTGGGCACCGATCCCAAGCGCCTGAACTTTGTCGCGCGGCTAAAGGGTTCCGGCAGAAATCGGCCCCTGCTGCTGATGGCGCATACGGACGTGGTTCCGGCGGACCGTTCCCAATGGAGTGTGGATCCGTTCGGCGGTGAGTTCCGCAATGGATTCATTTACGGCCGTGGCGCGTGGGACGACAAGGGACTGCTGGCAACACAACTCGCCGTGCTGGTGGAAATCAAACGCCGCAACATCCGGTTAAACAGGGATATCATCCTGTTGGCCGAGGCCGACGAAGAAGAGAACGCCACCGGCATTCAGTGGATGTTGCAGCGCTATCCCGGGAAGATTGACGCCGAGTTCGCGCTGGGCGAAGGCGGATCGATTATCGAATCGAAAGACAGCACCAAGATCTTCCGTATTCAGATCAATCAGAAAGTGCCCATGCGCCTGATGCTGAGCGCACGCGGCACGGCCGGGCATGGCGCTATTCCTCGCGACGATAACCCGATTGTCCGCCTCTCGCGTGCGGTGGTGAAACTGACGGAAGCGGAGCAGCCCGCGCGGCTGGGTATGACCATGCGCCGCTATCTCCGCGAACTGGCGAAGCTTCCCGATTATTCCTGGCTGGTTCCGATTCTCCCGCGCCTGGAAGATCCCTCCACGCTGCAAGCCGCGGCAGCCCAGATCCGTACGCACGACAGTGAACTGGATTCTCTTCTCCGAACTACCATCTCCCCGACCGTGGTTCGCGCCGGAGGCAGAAACAACGTGATTCCGAATGCGGCCGAGGCTCAAGTGGACGTGCAGCGTCTGCCTGGAGAATCACGCGAGGAAGTGATTTACCGGATTCGCCAGATTATCAACGATGCCGCCATCGAGGTATCCTTCGCACCGGGGACGCAATCACCGGGAGCCGAGCCAAGCCCGTTGGGAACAACTCTGTATCGAGCGATCGAGCGTGCGATTGGACACGCGTATCCCCATGATGTTGTGGTGCCCTACATCGGCCGTGTGGGAACGGACGCGGCTCACCTTCGTACCCGCGGCATTCCGGTTTATGGAGCACCAATTTTTATTCGCGAACTCGAAAGCAACCGGGCCCACACGAATGACGAACGCATCACACCAAAGAATCTGAACGATGGCGCCGGCTTACTTTGGCAAGTTGTCTTGGAGACCGCAGGGGCGAATTAGCGCCGGAGCCGCCTAACTTTTCTTCAAATCCCTGTGCGTTTCCTTCGTCCGGTAGCCGGCGGCTTGCAATCGTTTGCGGATTTCACTGGCGATCAGCACGCTACGGTGATGGCCTCCGGTGCAGCCGAAGGAAATGGTGAGATAGCTTTTCCCTTCCCGGATGTAGTGCGGAATCAGGTACACCAGCAAATCGGAAATGCGGTTGATGAACTCCTGTGTCTGCGGAAACGAACGGATGTAACGCGCCACCGCCGGTTGCTTGCCGCTGTAGTTCTTGAACGCCGGAATGTAATTCGGATTGGGCAAAAAGCGGACATCGAAAACCAGATCACTATCGGCAGGTACACCGTGGCGGTAGCCAAAACTGTTGACTTGCACTAGAACGTCCGGCTTGCTCTTTTGCCCGCCAAACGTATTGTGGATCAAATCACGCAGTTCGTGGACGTTGAACTTCGTCGTATTGATGATGGGATCCGCGAGTTTGCGGATGGGTTCCAATTGTTCTCGTTCACTACGGATACTCTGCGCGACGCTTTGCCCGGTTCCTAAAGGGTGCGGGCGGCGGGTTTCACTAAAGCGGCGGATCAGCGAAGAATCGTCCGCCTCCAGAAACACCAGGCGCGTGGGAACCTGTTTGCTGATCTGCTTGAAGAGCTTCGGGAAACGGTTGAGCGCCTTGCCCTCGCGGATATCCACCACCAAAGCGGCGCGGCGAATGTTCGGAGCGTCCTTGGTGAGTTGAGCGAATTTGGGAATAAGATCAATGGGAAGATTGTCCACCGAATAATAACCCAGATCTTCCAGCGCTTTGAGCACGGTTCCCTTGCCCGAGCCGCTGAGTCCCGTGATGATCACCAACTCGGTTTGTTCTGTGCCTGCGATGGACATGGATGAAAAGCGGGCAAAATTCCCCGAACAAATACGGTAACAGGGAACGCGCCCGCTTTCTATTATCCGAAAAAATCGGAGCTAAACTTCCACTAAGTCGAAATGCCCGTCCTTGCGGCGGACCAGAACGGAGACGCCTTCGCTCTCCGCATCGCGGTAGACGATGTAATCCCGGCCATCTTCCATGTGGATCACGGCTTCCTCCACGGTGATCGGCTTATTGCGCTCGTGATCGCTCACGCGGAAGATGCGCGCGCGGCGGCCGTTGGCTGGGGTTGAGGCACTCGCCGTTTTGGCGGCGACTACTTTCTTCGCGCTCGGAGTGGCGCGGCCCGACACCGTGGCGGTCTTCGTTTCCTTGCTCTTGGCCTTTCCGTCGCGCCGGCCCATATCGCGGAATCGAGCGGAGTGCTTGACCGCCTGCTTCTCCAGCTTGATAATGGCGCCGCTCATGGCGTTGAAGATATCGGCATCGGAGCCCACGGCCACCAGCTTGTGATCGTGGAACTGCAACGTGATTTCGGCGTGATGCAGGTGCCGCTCGTGAGTCAGGATGACGTGGGCCTTTTTCTCGCCGTTGTGCTCCAGCATCTTCGACAACTTGGCGAATTTGGCATCCAACTTCTCTTGGAGCTTCTCCGGAAGATCGTGATGAACTCCCTTGTAGCTGACTTTCATTTCGTAAGGGTCCTCTGCGTTATTTTCGGACGCGCCGCTGGTGAGTGGATGGAATGCGCATATCCTCGCGGTATTTCGCGACAGTGCGGCGGGTCACGTTGATACCATCGGCTTGCAGCCGTTCGGTAATCTGTTCGTCGGTCAGAGGATGCGAGGCATCCTCCTCTTCGATCATTTTCTTGACTTTGCGTTTCAGGATGAGCAGGGGAGTCGCCCCGCCGGAGGGGCCCTGCACGGCCTCGGAGAAAAAGTAGCGGAGTTCAAAGACTCCCTGTGGCGTGTGCGCGTACTTGCTCGAAACCGCGCGGCTGACAGTGGACGGATGCACGCCAATCTCTTCGGCGATCTCTTTGATCATCATCGGCTTCAGGCAATCGATGCCCATTTCCAGGAACTCGCCCTGGCGACGGACAATCGACTGGCAAACCTTTAGGATGGTCTGTTTACGCTGCTCGATGTTCTTCATCAACTGGATCGCGCTCGCGTAACGTTCCTTGACGTAGTTCCGGACGTCCTTGTTCGGCTCCTGATCCCGATCGAGCATGCGGCGGTACTGCGGATTCAGACGCAGCTGGGGAATATCTTCATCGTTCAACTGAATCAGGTAATCGTCCCCGTCCTTGGTGATGTAGACATCGGGCTCCACCTGCCGGGCACCTGGGCCGGAGTAGCGCAAGCCGGGACGAGGGTCCAGGTGGCGGATCACGTTGATCGCGATCTCAATGTGTTCCACGGGCCGCTTCAGCAGTTTCGCCAACTCTTTGAACTGGCGCTGTTCGACAAGCTTTAGGTGATCATGAACAATGATCCAGGCAACGCCGCCCACGGCATTGCGGCTCTCCAACTGCAGCAGCAAACATTCGCGAAGATCCGAGGCGCCCACTCCCGCGGGGTCCAACGTATGAACCACGCGGAGCGCCTCCGCCATATCGGCTTCCGCATGACCTTCCGCTGCGGCGATCTCCGCTGCGGTGGAAGTCAGGTAGCCGTTTTCGTCCAGATTCCCCAGGACGCTTTCGGCGGCATCGCGTACTCGTTCCGGCAACACGACCAATGCCAACTGCGAATGGAGATGATCAGCCAGCGTGACAGGCGAAGAGAGGAAGGTTTCAAACGATGGCTTTTCGCTGACTTCCGAAGCAGGGCTCTTATAGCCGGGATCCAGATACTCATCAAAGTAGCTGCCGAAATCGATTTCGTCAAAAGGATCGGCTTGCTTGGTCTCCGGGGTCTCCGCGCTTACATTGCTATCCGTCGCGGCGCTCTCGGCAATCAGAACTTCCTGGCTTGCGGTATCGGCTTCAGGGGACTCAAATGAGCGCTCCTGGCTCGCGACATCGAAACCCGCCGCTTCAAACTCGGAGCGATCCAAATCAGCAACGTCGGTCTCCGAAGGGCCAGCGGTCACTTCAAGAATGGACTGATCCGCGGGATCGGCAACTCGCTCCGCTTCTAGAAGCGGCTGCAATTCTTCGGGCGAAAGCTCTTCGCCGCCATCAGCGGCGTCTTCAAGTACCGGATTTTGGGCCACCTCAGCGGTGATCATTTCCTTCAATTCCAGGCGGTTAAGTTGCAGAAGGCTGACCATCTGCACAAGACCCGGAGTGAGGATCTGTTTCTGTGCGACGCGGACCTGAAGTCTTGGGGAAAGCGAACCCATAAGGCTTCTTTCATCCTAACATTCGGGACTGCGGGCGGCGCTTCGGAATGCACCGTAGGAAATGGCCGTTGCGCCCCCTGAGTTCGCTATAATGACGGCGTCTTCACTTAATCGGAATGCGCTATCTTTCCGCCCACGCGCAACACATCGGGGCTCGCCGGTATCAACAAGATGCGTTCGAGCTCGCCGAATACGACCCCACGTTCCGGGAACACGGGGGCATTTTGGCCGTCGTCTGCGATGGCATGGGAGGCATGCAGCACGGTGACCTCGCCAGCCAGGCGGCAATCTCCACTCTCATTGCTGAGTACGGCAGGAAGGCTCAGGCCGAATCGATACCGGAGGCTCTTCTTCGCAGCGTGCAGGCGGCAAACAAGCGGGTGGTTACCGTGGCCGAAGGCATGGGTGTCGAAGGTAGCATGGGGACCACGTTAATCGCCACGGCGATTCTCAATGGACAGTATCACTACATCTCCGTGGGCGACAGCGCGATTTTCCACGTCCGGGACCAAAAGCTCCAATTGGTGAACCAGCCGCACGTTTTCGGAAACCTACTCGATCGCGCAGTGGAAACCGGCACGCTCACCCAGGATGAAGCCAATGCACATCCGGAGCGCGAGGCGCTGACCAGCTTTGTCGGAATCAGCAATTTGCAGGAGATCGACCGCAGTGACGAGCCTCGTGCTTATGGAACCGGCGATACATTGCTACTGGCAACCGATGGATTGTTTAAGACGTTGGAAACCAGCGAAATTGAAGCGGAACTGGCGGGACACCCACAGGACTGGCCTTCCCGGTTGATTGCAGCAACACTCAACAAGCGCAGTCGCGGGCAAGACAACATCACGGTATTAACGGTGACTGACGATACCGCCGGCATTGGCCCCAAAGTTGCCCGAACGGACCAATCTCAAGTCACCGTTGAAATAAGCCAGGCCGAACTGGAGGAACACCTTCGCAGGCGCGCCGCCCAGCAGAAGCCGCCGGCACCACCTGCGGACGTGCCTTCCGACGCTCGCTCTGCGGACGCTCCGGCAGGAGAAAGCGCCAGCGCGGAAAAAACCCAAAACGCGCGTATTTCGAGAGGCTTGTTTCTTGGAGGCATCGTCGCTCTCGCGTTGCTCGCCGTGGCCTTCGCGCTGCTCGGCTACAAAATGGGCAGAGCTGGTTGATTCGGCTTTCTTCGCCTCTTACTGACTCCGAACGTCACTTCGCTTCACCTGAACCCGCCGCTTCGCATCCTGGGTTGAGCCACCATCGACGCTGCCGCGTGAGTCCTCGCCGATTTTGATGTTGTTCACCACCTTCTTGGCCCCCGCGGTCTTGGCCATCCGGGTGGCCGCACCTTTGTGTTGCACCACACTCGTGGTGCCTTCCCAAGTGGCCACTCCCCCTTGAACGCGGACCTTGAAGCCGTCTTTGCCGATTTTCGATTTGGCCAATTTGGCCTGAATCGTCGCCTCGATCTCTTTGTCCTGCGGCGAGTTGGCTCCTTGCGACGGTGCGGGTTTGCTGGAGGGCGTACTAACGTCGGCCGGAGCCGCGGTTAACGAGAACCCGCGCAGCAGAATAGTCCCCGAGAGGATGGATAACAGAAGAATCCGGTTCACGAAAATATAGTTAGGAACCGGACCAAGAATTCTCACACGATTTTTGGGAGGACGTAGGATCGCAGGCTAATCGACGGGATTCGTCGCGAAAACGGTAAGTTCCGTGGTGAAGCCGCGGTCATCCATCTCCAGTGCCGCCTTGATTATGTGGGCGATATCTTCGCTCCGCAGCTTGCTTGCGTTGTCTTTTTGCGCGAATCCGGCACGCTGGGCGAAATCGGTGATCACCTCACTCGGATTCACCAGCATGACGCGGATGTTGTGCTTGCGCAGTTCACTGCGCCAACATTCCGTCATTCCGCGCAGGGCGAATTTGCTTGCATAGTAAGCGGTGCCCTTGGGCGCACCTCGATGAGACGCGGTGGAGGCAATATTGACAATGTTGCCGCGGTTTTGCGCCTTGAAAATCTTCGCGGCCTCGCGTCCCATCAGCATGGCCCCGGTGACGTTGGTGGCAAAAACGGATTCGAACTCAGATAGGGTTAGATCCACCAGTTCCTTGAGAACTCCGATGCCGGCGTTGTTCACAAGCACATCGAGTCCGCCGAGCTTGGCTTGCACTTCCGTATAGGTACGTAAGACATCGGCTTCTTTGGAGACATCGGCAACAACACCAATGACGCCGAGCACAGCAGCCGCTTCCTCCAAACGCTTGGCGTCGCGTCCGGTGATCGCGACGCGTGCGCCCGCCGCCTTTAAGACTGCCGCCGTCGCTCGGCCAATGCCGCTTGAGCCGCCGGTGATGAGTACCGCTGCGTTGTTCAGGTTCATGGTTCTATTGAGACACAAAAATGGGTCACGCACGGCGGCGTGACCCAAGGTATTACTTTCGCGCTTCAATGAGGGGAACTACGCGAAATTCGTTAGAAGTTGTAACGGAGCGAGAACTGAATCTGACGCTGCGCGCCCAGACCCACATCCTTGCTGACGGTGCTCTGGATGATGCCGAACGCGCCGTTGCTGGCTGTCGTCGAAGAGTACGCTTGGCCGGGCTGCAGGTTGTTGGCCCCGGTTCCCATCGCATCCGAAAGGCGAGCCGCCGGATTCGAGAAGTTCGCGCGGTTGAGCAAATTGTAGATTTCCGCACGGAATTCGATGTTCTGGCGTTCGGTGATTGCAAACTGCTTGTGCAGGGTGAAATCGAACTGCACCAGACCGGGTCCGTGCAGCGCGAAACGGCCGAGGTTACCGAACTCACCCGGCTTCGGCAAAGAGAACGCTGCCGGATTCAGGAAGTTGCGGGCATCAGCACCGTGCAGGTAGGGATCCACACCAGCCACCACGCTCGGGCGGCGGTTGCTGCGGAAGGCACCACCATACGGGTTGTTAATAACCGCAATCGGACTGCCCGTCGAGGGCTTCGATGAGGAGTACGCGCCGGTGGACGGTTCGAACCACGCGACATCGTTGCGGGCCATCGTCAGATCGATCGGAAGTCCCGTGCGGGCATTCATCACGCCGCCGATTTCCCAACCACCCGCCAACGCGTTCACTACCTTGTTGTTCGATTTGCCAGGCAGCGCGTACAGCACCGAGGCGTTCATACTGTGGCGAACATCGAAAGCATTATTGCCGTGATCGAACTTGAAATCCAGCGGGTTCTGCGTGGTCTGGGCTTCGTTCGAT
Organism: Bryobacteraceae bacterium; assembly: GCA_040081455.1. Lineage (GTDB taxonomy): Bacteria > Acidobacteriota > Terriglobia > Bryobacterales > Bryobacteraceae > Palsa-187. The sequence continues at coordinate 7,776 of JBEBGM010000048.1, read as the reverse complement.
CCACCCGTGTTGCCGATGCTGCGGCCCCAAGTCCACTGGAAGCCCGTCGTCAGGCCCTTGGCGAAGCGGCGATTGACGGTGGTCTGCAGCGAGTCGTAGTGATCGGTTCCGCCGCTGGTTTTGTAGTCGATCTGCGAGAACTGCGTGCTGTCGAACTGCAGGATGGCCGCGCCCGTGGTTGGGTTCACGCCAACCATGCGGTTCGTCCAGGAGCGAAGGAACAGGTTACGTCCCTGGCTGCCAACGTAGGCTACCGTAAGAACCGTGTTCGAAGGCAACTGCTGCTGGATGGACGCCGTGTAGGAGAGGATCTTCTCCGGCAGCGTGTATTCATCCGGCGGATAGGCGCGCGGCTGATAGCCGGGGTGGTTGGTGCGTGTGAAGTTCGCCAGCACTTGCGCCGGGTTGATCGGGAAGGCGATGCCGGAACCGGTCAGCGACGTGCTGGCGCGGTCGGAATCGATCGGCTGAATCTGATCCTCCGTCTGGCCCGGGCCGTAGTAATAACCGGCGCCGATGCGAAGAACCGTCTTGTTCTTGAACATGTCCGGAGCCCACGTTAAACCCAAGCGCGGACCAAAATTTGTCTTCGAACTCTTGTACCACTCCGTATTCTGCGGCATCAACTTGCCCGTGTTCGCGTTGAAGAGCACAAACAGGTTCCGGTCTTCGTGCAGCGGGCGGTAGTATTCGTAACGCATGCCGTAGCTGACCGTAAAGTTCGGGCGCACCTTCCATTCGTCCTGCGCGTAGCCAACGATGTAGTGCTGCTTTACAAAACGGTTGCCCGTCGCGCCGTCGTTGAACGGATCTGGAGCGCTGGTATCGCCCAGCACCTGGATTTGGCTCGGGATATTGTTCAACAGGTTATTGATGTTGCTGTAGGTGTACGTCGAGCCACCGAGGCGATCCGTGTAGATGCGCACCGGGCGGAACTCAAAGCCGAACTTCATCGCGTGGTTCTGCTTCACCACGCTGAGGTTATCGATGAAGGACATCGTGTAGGTGGTGTACGGCTGGCCGCGTCCATTCTGGGTGCTGTTGCTACGGATCAGATTACCGAGCGACGAGGCGCCGGCCGATGCTCCCTGGCCGCCGATGCCAGCGATGGCCACGTTGCCGGTGAAGCTTACTGAGAAGGCGGTGGTGTCCACGCCGGGGATCGCCGGAGCGAAGCCTGCCACGCGGGTCTTCGCGCCGTTAAATCCGAACTTTGTTTCGTTAATGATCGTCGGCGTCAGAATCTGCTGGATACCGATCACCGCGTTCTGCGGAACAGCGGTGACGTTCTGATAAGAACCGCTCACATCGAGCGGCGATTGTAGATAACCCTGGTCGCGGTTGTAGCGAAGGTAAAGATTCAATTTGTCGCTTGCGTGGTAGTCGAGACGGGCGCTGCCGAAATATTCGTCTTGCGCGTTGCGGCCATCGAGGGTCGCCAGTTCCAGCAACGGATTGCCGGTGACTGCTTCGCCGCGCGGATAGCCTGCAAGCAAAGGAGCGATCGACGCTACAGCCGAAGCGCGGGCGGCACCACTCGGCACAGTGCCGCGAAGCACGGTTCCAGCGCGCTGAATCAGGTTTTCCTGCGCGAGGAAGAAGAACAGCCTGTCTTTCTGAATCGGGCCGCCGATGGAGCCGCCGAATTGGTTCAGCTTGAGGTGAGACTTGGAGTTCTTGTCAAATAGATCAAAAAAATTACGGGCATCGAGCGCATCATTGCGCAAGTATTCAAACAGACCGCCGTGGAAACCATTGCCACCGGACTTGGTCACGACGCTAATCTGGCCACCGGTGCCGGTGCCGTACTCGGCCGGGTAGTTGCTCGAATCCACACGGAACTCGGCGACAGTTTCAAGGCTGGACTGCAAGCGGAAACCCGTGGAGGATTCGCCATTGAGGTTGCCGGGAGAAGCATCCACCACGGAACTGCCTTCGATCCCGTCAAAGCGCACCGCGTTCTGTTGGTTCGCACGTCCACTGAAGCGGATGTTATCAAACGATCCGCCGCCGGCCGTCTGCGCGCCGGGCGTTAAGAGATACAGTTGCGACAGCTGCCGTCCATTCAAAGGAAGGGTTCCCACTTCGCGGGAGTTCACATTCGTGCCAACGGAAGCGGAGCTCGTGTCCACCTGGGTCAGTTCCCCGCCCGATACGGTGACTTCGGTTGTCACGGACGCGGGTTGCAGTATCACATTCAAGGTTCGTTCCTGGCCCACGGCAAGGTTCACGTCTTTCACCTCGCTCGGCCCCAGATTCGTGCTGTTGGCGGTAACAGTATAGAGGGAGGCGGCGAGGTTGGTGACAATGAAATACCCTCTGTCATCCGCGCTGACCTCACGCTTCACGCCGGTCTTTTCATTCACCACCGAAATGGTCGCTTTAGGAATCACCGCTCCGGTTGGATCGGTGACGGTTCCCACAAGCCGCGCTGAATCTTGCGCCCAAGCGGCGCAACTCAGCAAAACTAGAGAGAGAAGCAGTTGTTTCATCGACCTCACGATAACAATCGATCGATTACGGATCGATGACAACGAGGTAAATCTTGTTTGAATTCTGTAACACAATGATCCAAAACGGCTTGAGACCTGTTAGCCTGAAGAACGATTTGGAATCTCGTCCATGGTGAGTCCCTTTTTCAAGAAGGCGGCGATCGGCGCACTGCTCCTGGTAGCAGCAACGCTAGCCATTTTTCACTACGGATTAACTACCTACGCCGTGGCGCAAACGGGATCGCCAGTGGACCGGGAAGTGCGGCTTTGGATCCAGGGTGCGGCACTGGCGGCGTTCGTTGTGGCCGCGATTGCCTGGCTGGCACTTTTCCGCTTCCTGCAGATGCGGTTGGCGCGAGTGAAAATAGCGACGGAGGAACTCCTCGACACTGCCGCCGCTGGTGGTTTCGGACAGGAGTCCGATGACTTCGCGGCTTTGGAGCAGGCGATCCATGCGGTGTCCGCCGAGCATCGCAAGTTGGTGGAACGCTTGCGTCTGGAATACGCGCGCCGGGAGACAATTCTCTCGAATATGGCGGAAGGCGTGCTGGCGGTTGACCACGATGAGCGCGTCACTTTTTGTAACCGCGCGCTGCTGCAGGCCCTTCACTTCCGCAGCACGAAGTTTGAAGGAGCCACCTTGCTGGAAATCGTACGCGATCCGGCGCTGGTTGCATTAACCAGGTCAATTCTCGCGGGCGGAATGCCCGGGAAAATCCGTTTGAGGCTGGTGGACGAAACTCCTCGCACCTACGAAGTGGAAGTGACACCATTCGCGATGTCCTCGGGCCGGGGTGCCATCGCGTTGTTCCACGACACGACGGATCTCGAGCGCTTGGAACAGGTTCGCAAGGATTTCGTCGCCAACGTGTCCCATGAATTGCGGACACCGCTCACCGGCATCATCGGCTACGCCGACACACTACTCGACGGGGCCCTGGATGACGAGCCGAACCGCAGGCGCTTCGTGGAAATTATCCGCTCCAACGCGGTGCGATTGGGCAGCATTACAGCCGATTTGCTGGTACTTTCCGATCTTGAGTCCGGCGTCGAACCCGGCGAGCAGGACCTAATCACCGTTCGCGACGTGATCGATGGCGTGCTCACCACATTGCAGAGCGAGGCCCGCCAACGGGAAGTGAACTTGGTGCGCGAGGCCATTGCCGACGTTTCCGTTGCCGGAAGCCGTCTTCGTTTGGAACAGGCGATCCTGAATCTGGTCGCCAATGCCGTGAAGTTCAATAAGCCCGGCGGCGAGGTGCGCGTCCGCACCGGTACAACGGATTCAGGACTTGTGGAGATCGTCATTTCTGATACAGGCGTCGGCATCCCTTCCGCGGACCTCCCGCGAATCTTCGAACGCTTCTACCGTGTCGACAAGGCCAGGTCACGCCAGGTGGGTGGCACGGGTCTTGGCCTCTCCATCGTGAAGCATGTGGTCGAAAGGATGAACGGAGTCATCCACGTTGAAAGCCAATTGGGCAAAGGCACAACATTTATTATTCGTCTTCCCAAAGCCCGCCCGGCCGCATGAGTGTTACCAGTCTGTAACCAAACAGTGACGCAACCGGCATCCGTCTTCGCTACAGTATGGAGATATGGCCGGTGAAACATTACAAGTCAATGTCAGCTATTCCAACTCTGGCGCTCGGGTGTTGAGTCCCGTGGGTCCCATGAACATCCGCACACTGTTCGACTTCCAGGCGATCTCTCGTCAGGAGGCCGATAAGAACGTCATTATCGACCTGTCGGGAGTCCCCTACATGGATTCCGCGGCATTAGGTTCGGTGCTTTCGGTGTTCACTCATTGTCAAAACCACGGCCGCCGCTTCGCGATCTGCGGCCTGAGTGACCGGCTGATGACGCTGTTCAAGGTAACCCACGTCCACACCGTGCTCCCGAACTTCGCGACATTCGAAGCTGCGGAAGCGGAAGTCGCCAAGGGCTAAAAGACCCACCCACCTCGCGCGGCCCTTGTACGCCCGCGCGCTACTTCTTTCCGAACAACCTTACCGTTGAACTCCACTGCACGCGAAAGGTGTGGTTGGATTCCTCAATCCGCCCGTTGCGCTGGACCAGAAACTGGTTCAGATATGACACCTCCACGGCATGGAACGGATTCACTTTGTAGCCAACACCCACAAACGCCCGATTCTGATCGAAAGGGCTCGGCCCGTGGTTCGGTCCAAATGCGATATGCAGTTCGTCGCCGGCAAACAGATACCACGGCTGTCCCCATGCTTTGGCCGGACCAATAGGGTAAGCCGTGCGGAACTGGTAGCGGAATCGATTTTGATAGCGATAGTAGCTGGAATCACCATTCGGCGTTGCAATGAAGCGCTGCTCTACACGGTAGCGGTGTTCAAAAGCTAACTTCCCGGCTGCGTGTCTCAGGGTCAGTTGCTCATATGGGCGATGTTCCCCGAATGCCTTCACCACGGGGAAATCACCGTAGCGAGCGGTGCGGGTGTACACATAACCAGCCGCAATTTGAATACTCGGCGAGAATCGGTAGGTGACCGCGTCTCTTGTTTGCATCTGCTGCCAAATGGAGGCGAAATCAGAACGCCGGACCTGCGACTCGATATACACACCCCATCGCCCGTTCCCAATAGGATGGTCGCCCGCATACACCAACCAGGAGTTCGAATTTACATCGCGAATTCTCTGCGTTGTTTGAGCGGTTGCCAATGAAACCGTACCCGCAAGCGCAAGAGTGATCAATCGGAGGTATCGCCTGCCTCTCCCGGCCAGAAACGTGTTTGCTTGAGGCTGCACAGTGGGTAGCATCTGGATTCGCAAGTATGGCAAATCCGCTCCGGATTGCCATTTTTGAATGTAGCTTAATTTTCCCGCAACACCTATTGTCCCTTTCCGTTTGTGCTGTGCCAGGCACATTCGCTAGACAGGAATGGGCCAGGTCCGTTATGCCGGCTCTGGTAGCCGATAGACGTTATGCCGAACGGCACAAAATTCACGCAACTGTAACATCATTGAAAACTTCCACTAACAATTCGGGGACAAACTTGTAACAGAAACTCAATGACAAGTTCGTGTCGGTTCGTTTACATTTTGAGCGCTGCGCTGCTGCTCACATCGAATTTCCTGTATGGACAGAGTTCCGAGGACTCCCAAGATCTCGCTGAGTTCCGGCGTGTGATTCAAGAGCAGCGCCACCACATCGCACGCCTGCAGGAACAGTTGGACACCATGGATCGCAAGTTGGAACTGATGGAGGCCAAGTCCGGCCAGACGACGTCTGCACCGGTGCTCGCCGGAAACACAGCGCCAGTCATCAGTGAAAGGAAGGATAGCGCCGCCGACGGCCCCAAGTTGCTGGCGGCAACCGCGGCGGCTTTGTTCCAACAGCCGCTTGCCCCTGCCCCGGCAAGTGTCTCCACGACGCCGACGGTTGCCGCCGCACCGAAACAGGAAGCGCCCAAACACTGGTATGAAAAGTATTCGATCCGCGGATATACCCAGATCCGCACGAACCGCCTGCTAACCGATAACTCGCGCCTTGTATGTGAGTTGTGCGATAAATCTATCGGAAACAACAACAACTTCTTCATCCGGCGCGCTCGAGTGATTCTGAGTGGCGACGTAAACGACCATCTCTCAATCTACTTTCAGCCTGACTTCGCTTCGAGCAGTGGCAATTTGCACTTCGGTCAGCTCCGCGACCTCTATTTCGACGTCTTCTTGGACAAAAAGAAGGAATACCGGTTCCGCGTCGGCCAGTCGAAGGTTCCCTTTGGCTTTGAGAACATGCAATCAAGCCAAAACCGTCTTGCGCTGGATCGCAGCGATCCCATTAATAGTGGAGTCCCTTCGGAGCGCGACATGGGTGCGTTCTTCTATTGGGCACCGGACAAGATTCGCAAGCGTTTCGCCTACCTGACTGCTTCGGGCTTGAAGGGATCGGGCGATTACGGCGTGTTCGCGGCCGGTCTCTATAACGGCCAAACCCTGAATCGGCCGGAGGCGAACAATAATCTGCATTTTGTGACGCGTCTCAGCTATCCCTTCGAAATGAAGAACAAGCAGATCATTGAAGCCGGTATTCAAACATACACGGGCCGCTACGCAGTCACCGCCGATCAGCGAACCGCCACCAACAACGGCCCCATCAACTTTGCCGACCGCCGCACCGCAGCCAGCTTTGTTTTGTACCCGCAACCGTTCGGCTTGCAGGCTGAATACAACTTTGGCACGGGACCGCAGTTCAATCCCGCGACACTTCGTACCGAGCAGCGGCGGCTGCGGGGTGGTTATGTACAGGCCATGTACATGTACAAACGTCACGGCCAAGTCTTCACACCTTTCGCCCGCTATCAATACTATGACGGCGGAAAAAAGGCCGAAACGGATGCCAGAAGCTTCCTCGTGAAGAGCCTGGAAGCCGGACTGGAATGGCAGCCGAATCCCTTCATCGAATGGACCGCTGAGTATGTCCATGGCGATCGGACATTTGAAGACGGACGGCTCCCGGACAACCGGCAAATCGGGAACATTCTCCGCCTGCAACTGCAGTTGAACTATTAGCCGGTGACGGGTCTTCCCTCCGGGGAATTCCGCGCCCTATCAATCAGTTACAGTTGTAACAGAAGAATTGTAACGATCCTGTAACACGTGAATGCCACAATCGAGATGAGAACGACGATGAAAAAGACATGGCTTGCTCTGGCTCTGGTGACCCTGGCGGGCTCCGCGAGCGCACAACAGATTTTAATCAATGGAGCGGGCGCGACGTTTCCCTATCCTATTTATTCAAAGTGGTTTGACGACTACCACAAGAAGTTCCCCAACCTGCAATTCAATTATCAATCGATCGGCTCCGGCGGCGGCATCAAGCAGGTCACGGAAGCGACCGTGGATTTCGGCGCCAGCGACGGGCCGATGACGGATCCGCAGATTCAAGAATTCCGCACCAAACGCGGTTCAGGCATTTTGCACTTCCCCACGGTTTTGGGCGCGGACGTGCCCGTATATAACCTCCCGGGCCTGACGCAGCCGCTCAACTTCACGCCGGAATCTCTGGCGGGGATTTTCCTGGGCAAGATCACAAAGTGGAACGATCCTGAACTTGCGAAAGCAAATCCGGGTGCAAAACTCCCGGCAACGGACATTGTTGTGGTACACCGCTCGGACGGCAGCGGCACCACGTATGTTTGGGTCGATTACCTCAGCAAGGTGAGCAAGGAATGGGAAACGAAGGTCGGCCGCGGTACTTCGGTGAAATGGCCGGTTGGTCTGGGCGGCAAGGGTAATGAAGGCGTCGCCG